>NZ_QFYQ01000001.1:637000-1274000 GCF_003254475.1 Phenylobacterium soli | reverse complement strand
ACGCTCGCCGAGAACATCGCCTACGGCCGGCCCGGCGCCACGCAGGAGGACATCTTCGAGGCGGCCCGGCGCGCCCGCGCCCACGAGTTCATCACCCGCCTGCCCAAGGGCTACGACACCCTGGTCGGCGAGCGCGGCGTGAAGCTCTCCGGCGGCGAGCGCCAGCGGGTGGCCATCGCCCGCGCCTTCCTGGCCGACGCGCCGGTGCTGGTGCTGGACGAGGCGACCTCCTCGCTCGACGTCGAGACCGAGCGCCAGGTGCAGGCGGCGATGGAGGAGCTGATGGTCGGGCGGACCACCATCGTCATCGCCCACCGGCTCTCCACCATCCGCGGCTCGGACCGGATCCTGGTGTTCGACGATGGCCGGGTGGTGGAGGAAGGCGCGCACAAGGAGCTGGTGGCCAGCGGCGGCCATTACGCCCGCCTGCACGCGGTGACGGAGGGCTGGGCGTAGGCCCTCTCCCTCTCGCTGCGCGGGGGAGAGGGTTACTGGGTGTTGGTGGCGTTGGCGGCGGGCGCGCCGGGCTCGGGATGGCGATCGGAGAGGGTGTTGGTCGCCGGCGGCGGGGCGTGCGGGGCGGCGGTGGCCGGACCCTGCGCGCCCGGCGTCGTCGCCGCGTCAGGCATGGAGGCGGCGACCTCGCTGTGGGCGGGCGTCGGGGCGGCGTCCCTGCGGCTGCAGGCGGTCAGGCCGAAGGCCACGAGCAGGCAGGCGGCGGGAACGATCGGGTTCAGCGCAGGCTTCATGGAGCGGTCTCCTGTGGAGCGGGTCGCAGACCCAAACGCCGGGCGGCCCGCCGGGCTCCGAAGCTCAAGTCCCCTCTCCCGCTCTCCTCTCACTGCGCGGGGGGAGAGGGACTCGACTCCGGAAGATCTCGGCACTAGAACAAACGATGAACACGAAGGAGGCGGCCATGCGCGAGGACGGCAAGATCGACTATGTGGAGTTCCCGGCCGGCGACCTGATCCCGCTGAAGCGGTTCTACGAGGCGGCGTTTGGCTGGACCTTCACCGACTACGGCCCGACGTATGCGGCGATGGCCGAGGGGCTGGACGGCGGCTTCAACGGCGACGCCGCCGACCAGGCCGGCGCTCCGCTGGTGATCCTCTACGCCCACGACCTCGAGGCCATGGAGGCCAAGGTGCGCGCCGCCGGCGGGGTGGTGACCCGCCCGATCTTCGACTTCCCCGGCGGGCGCCGCTTCCACTTCAAGGACCCGAGCGGCAACGAGCTGGCGGTGTGGTCCGAGGGGTGAGGCGTTTCGGATACCCCCGTTGCTTTACGCGGCGGCGGGGGTTCACTGTCCAGCCCGGCCGGATTGCCGGCGGGAGGACGGACCATGAGCGTGGCGCACAAGGCCAACCAGGCGAAGACGCCGGGGGAACTGGCGCGGATGAACGAGGTGCTGCGGCTCCAGAAGGCGGCGCACATCCGTGACGGGGCGCCCAGCGCCGAGCAGCGCATCGACCGGATCGACCGCTGCATCAACCTGCTCATCAAGTACGAGGGCGAGATCGCCCGGGCGCTGAACGCCGACTTCGGCAACCGCGCGGAGGCGGTGAGCGGCATCACCGACATCGCCGGCTCGATCGGGCCCTTGAAGCACGCCAAGGCCCACCTGAAGGGCTGGATGAAGGCCGAGAAGCGCAAGACGACGCCGGCCCTGCTGGGCCTCTTCGGCGCCAAGGCCGAGGTGCGCTACCAGCCCAAGGGCGTGGTCGGCGTGATCAGCCCCTGGAACTTCCCGGTCAACCTGACCTTCGCCCCGCTGGCCGGCATCCTGGCGGCGGGCAACCGAGCCATGGTCAAGCCGTCGGAGTACACCCCGGTGACCTCCGAGGTGATGGCCAAGATGTTCGCCGAGGGCTTCACCGAGGAGGAGATCGCCTGCTTCCCCGGCGGGCCGGACGTCGGCCAGGCGTTCTCGGAGCTGGCCTTCGACCACCTGATCTTCACCGGCGCCACCTCGATCGCCCGCCACGTGATGGCGGCGGCGGCCAAGAACCTGGTGCCCCTGACCCTGGAGCTCGGCGGCAAGAGCCCGGTGATCGTCTCGCGCAGCGCCGACTACGCCACCGCGGCGGCGCGGATCATGGCCGGCAAGACGCTGAACGCCGGCCAGATCTGCCTGGCGCCCGACTACGTCCTGGCCCCGGCCGACAAGCTGGACGCCTTCGTGGGCGAGGCCAAGAAGGCGGTCCACCAGATGTTCCCAACCATCCGTGACAACCCCGACTACACCGCGGTGATCGCCGACCGGCACTTCGAGCGGATCAAGGGCTATGTGGACGACGCGCGGGCCAAGGGCGCCGAGGTGGTGGAGATCAACCCGGCGGACGAGGACTTCCGCCAGCAGGAGCACCGCAAGATCCCGCCGACCCTGATCATCAACCCCACCGACGAGATGAAGGTGATGCAGGAGGAGATCTTCGGGCCCGTCCTGCCGGTGATCACCTACCGCTCGGTGGACGAGGCGGTGGACTATGTGAACGCCCACGACCGGCCGCTGGGGCTCTACTACTTCGGCGCCGACGCGGCCGAGCAGGAGCGCGTCGTCGAACGCACGACCTCGGGCGGGGTGACGGTCAACGACGTGATCTTCCACGTCGCCCAGGAGGACCTGCCGTTCGGCGGGGTCGGCCCGTCGGGCATGGGCAGCTACCACGGCCACGACGGCTTCAAGGAATTCAGCCACAAGAAGGCGATCTACACCCAGCTCAAGAAGGACCTGGGGCCGATGAAGGCGCTGCGCCCGCCCTATGGCGAGGGCGTGAAGAAGTACCTGGCCTCGGCGCTGAAGGGCTAGGCGCGCAGGGCGCGGGCGGGGGTCAGTTGACCCGCCGCTCGCGGCCGGCCCAGTAAGGCTCGCGCAGCTCGCGCCGCAGGATCTTGCCCGAGGCGTTGCGCGGCAGGGCCTCGATGAAGTCGACGCTCTTGGGCGCCTTGAAGCCGGCGATGCGCGTGCGGGCGAAGGCGATGATGTCCTCGGCGTCGGCCTCGACGCCGGGCTTGAGGGCGACCACGGCCTTGACCGCCTCGCCCCACTTCTCGTCCGGCACGCCGATGACGGCGACCTCGGCCACGGCCGGATGGCCGTAGACCGCGCTCTCCACCTCGGCCGGATAGATGTTCTCGGCGCCGGAGATGATCATGTCCTTCACCCGGTCGTGGATGAAGAGATAGCCGTCCTGGTCGAGGTAGCCGGCGTCGCCGGTGCGCAGCCAGCCCTCGGCGTCGATGGTCGAGGCGGTGGCGTCGGGCAGCTTCCAGTAGCCGGGCATGTTGGCCACCGAGCGGGTGGCGACCTCGCCGACGACGCCGGGCGGCACGGCCTTGCCGGCCTCGTCGATGATCTTGATCTCGACGCCCGGCATGGGCACGCCGGCGGCGCGCATCCGCGGATTGCCGGCCGGGTCGTGGTCCTCCGGCGGCAGGTAGACGATGGTGCCGCAGGTCTCGGTCATGCCGTACTGCTGGACGAAGCCGCAGCCGAAGACGGTCATGCACTCGCGCAGCAGGTCGAGCGGGATCGGCGAGGCGCCGTAGAGGATGTACTTCAGGCGGCTGAAGTCGACGGTCTGGGCGCGCGGCTGACGCACGACGATCTGCAGCGCCGCCGGCACCATGAACATCTTCGAGACCCGGTCGTGCTCGATGTAGTCGAGCACCTTCATCGGATCGAACTCGCGGGCGACGACGCCCTTGGCGCCGTTCATCAGGCCGACGATGCCCCAGCCGGTGCCGCCGATATGGGCGACGGGCATGGCGACGAGACTGATGTCGTCGGGGCCCCAGGTGTTCCACTCGAGCCCCGCCTCGGCCGCCGCCTGGCGCCCGCCGAGGATGTTCTTGTGGGTGAGCATGGCGCCCTTGGGCCGGCCGGTGGTGCCGGAGGTGTAGAGCTGGACGGCGACGTCCTCGGGCGTGATGGCCGGCGGGGCGAAATCGGCGGGCGCGGCGTCGCGCCAGGCCTCGTAGGTGGGATAGCCGCCCTCGCCCGGCTCCATCGCTATGATTCCTGGGGCGACGACCTTAGGCTTGGCGGTCAGCTCGCCGAGAACGGCGGGGACCTGGCCGATGACCTCCGGACCGACGAACAGCAGGGGCGCCTCGGCGTCCTGGACGATGTAGGCGACCTCGGCCGGCGACAGGCGCCAGCCGATCGGCGTCATGACCACGCCGAGCTTGGCGGCGCCGAACAGGAGCTCGAAGTAGTGGTCGCTGTTCTTGCCGAAATAGGCGATCCGCTGGCCCTTCTTCAGGCCCTCGGCGGCGAGGGCGCTGGCGGCGCGATCGGAGCCGCGGTGGAAGTCGGCGAAGGTGGTCTCGCGGCCCTCGAACACCAGGGCGAGGGCGTCCGGCCGCTGCTCGGCGTGATAGCGGGCGATGTCGCCCAGGGTGGGCATGCGGGCGAAGTCGACGGCGGATCGGGTCATGCCGCTGGAAGTGAATTGTCGACGGGGCGTCATGCAAGGGATCGGGCAAGCCGGGCTGACGCAGCGGCGCCTCGAGTTGGAAGATTGGTGCCCCAGGCCGGACTCGAACCAGCACTCCCTCGCGGAAAGCAGATTTTGAGTCACACATGTCTGGGTGAGCGGATTGATTATACAGCGATTTCTTCATGCGTCGAGCCTTCTGTGTAAGAGACTGCGTAAGGATCGGCCCGCATCTCGACGCCGTGAGCCGCAGGCTCAGACCTTCGGCGGCGGCGGTGCTGGACGGCCGCCCTGCGTGGCGAGGAGCTTGGCTTTCATCCAGTCGATCTCGGCCTGCTGGCCGCGGGTGATCGTCGCGCAGAGGGCGCGGATATCCCGGTCGCGCAGGCGCGCCTGCTTACACATCAGGAGCGCCCCCGCATGGTGCGGGATCATTGAGCGCAGGAACTGCGCGTCGCCGATGGCTGACTGGGCGGGGGTCGCGGCAAAGGCCCCGACGAGGATCGCGAGTCCAGCTCCCCCGAGGCCGAGGTTCAGCCGCCTCTGCGGGTACATCGAGCCCATCAGCAGGAGCTCGAAGATCAGCATCGGCGCGGTCATCATCGCCGCCATGTAGGCTTGATTCAGATTCGGCAGGACGTTCGCGACGCGGTCCACCATCGCGTACATCAGCGCGAACATAGCTGCGAAGTGCAGCGCGGCCATGGCCGCCAAGCGGACGTAGGGCCTGTCGTGCATGAGTCGGTCCTCGGCTGGCGCCACTGGCGCAACCGAGAACTAAGCGACGAGGGATCGGAAATGGGTCCCGCTATCCGCAGACTGCAATCGCCTCAAAACCACGCCCGCAGGCCGACCACGAAACTCGTCGCCTCCGGATCCTCGCCGGCCGCGCGCGCGTAGTCGGCGGTCTTGCCGAAGCGACGGTCGTAGGAGACGCCGATGTAGGGCGCGAACTCACGGCGGATCTCGTAGCGCAGGCGCAGCCCCAGCTCGGCGTTGGAGAGGCCCGAGCCGGTCCGCGTGGCGCGGGTGTCCTGGCCGGCGAAGTTGAGCTCGGCGCGGGGCTGCAGGATCCACCGCTGGGTCAGGCGCAGGTCGTAGGTCCCCTCGGCGCGGGCCAGCACCTCGCCCTGGGTCGAGACGAAGAGCGCGCCCTCGACGTCCAGCCAGTAGGGCGCGAGGCCTTCCACGCCGACGGTGGCGTAGGTGCGGTCGTGCGGCTTGAAGTCCTGGCGCACCCCGGCCTGCAGGTTCCAGAAGGGCGTGATCGCCCGCGAATAGAGCGCCTGCAGCTCGGCCGCCTCGACGCCTTCGCCGCGCGTGCCCTCGCCCTCGGACTTGAAGACCAGGCGGTTCACGTCGCCGCCGAAGGACGCCTGACCGTCCCAGCGGTAGCCGTCCGGTCCAGAGCGCGACTGATATTCGGCGAGCTTGGCGATGACCTTGGAGTAGCGGACGTCGCCATGCTCATGCTGCAGCAGCGTTCGAGCCGCGGCCATGGCTGCGGGGTCGTAGTCGCGATCCGCCGCATGGTCCGTCGGCGGCGGGGGCGGCGGGGTCTGGGGGATGGCCTCCTCGGCCGGCGCAGCCTCGGCCGGCATCTCGTCTCCGGCGTGCGGGCTCTCCGCCGCGGCGCCCAGCGCCGCCGGCGTCGACATCGTGTGACCGGCATGAGGATCGGCGGTCTCGCCACCCGCCTTCGGCATCGCCGGCTGAGCCGGCGGCATGGTCGACATGTCGTGGCCGGCGTGGGGATTGGCCGGCGTTGCGGGCGCCTTCCGCTTCGCGGCCGGCTTGGCCTTCGCCGGCGTCTTCGGCATCGCCATGCCCGGCATGTTGGGATCCATCGGCTGGGCGTTCGCGACGGAGGCGAGGACGAACGAGGATACGAGGGCGAGCAAGACGGGCCGGATCATGCGGCGGCTCCCTCGAGCGGCCGCACGGCGAACACCTGAAACATGCCGGCGTGCATGTGGTAGAGCATGTGGCAGTGGAAAGCCCAGTCGCCGGGCTCGGCGGTGAAGTCCCACGCCACCTTCCCGCCCGGCAGAACGATCACCGTGTGCTTGCGCGGGCGGTGGCCCTTCGGTCCCGACGCCAGCTCGAAGAAGTGGCCGTGCAGGTGGATGGGGTGGGCCATCATGGTGTCGTTGACCAACGTCACCCGCACCCGCTCGCCCTTGCGGAAGCTGTAGGGCTGCGTCGTCTCCGAGTACTTCCGGCCGTCGAAACCCCACATGAAGCGCTCCATGTTGCCGGTGAGCCGGATCTCCAGGGCGCGCGACGGCGTCCGCGGATCGGGGTTGGGCTCGAGCGCCACGAGGTCCTTGTAGACCAGCACCCGGTGGCCGACGCTCTCGAGGCCCTGGCCTGGGTCGCCGGTGCGGTCCTGCGGCATCGGCGCGATCATCTGCACCCCCGGCCCGAGCTTCACCTGCGGCGCATTCAAGGGGTCCAGCATGGACATCTGCATGCCGCCCATATCCCCCATAGCATCGGAGCCGCGCGGCTTGGGGGCCGCCATCCCCGGCGCCGACGACATGTCCATGCCAGGCATCGAGGCGCCGCCGCCATGGCCCATGGCCGCCATGTCCATGCCCATGTCCTTCATCGTGGCGAGCGGCCGTGGCCGCAGCGGCGGCACGGGCGCGCTCATCCCGGGTCGCGGGGCCAAGGTGCCGCGGCCGAGCCCAGACCGGTCCACCGCCTCGGCCACCAGGGTGTAGGCTTGATCCTGCGGCGTCACGATCAGGTCGTAGGTCTCGGCATTGCCCATCTGGATTTCGTCCACTTCGACGGGCCGGACATTCTGGCCGTCGGCCGAGACCACCGTCAGCTTCAGGCCCGGGATGCGGACGTTGAAGACCATCTGGCCGGCGGCGTTGATGAGCCGCAACCGCACCCGCTCGCCCGGCTTGAACAGGCCGGTCCAGTTGTCGCCCGGCCCGTGCCCGTTCACGAGGAAGGTCGAGGCGGCCCCCGTGACGTCAGAGATGTCGGTCGGATCCATGAGCATCTTCGCCCAGGCGATCCGTTCGCGGAGCGTCTGGTCCCGGCCCGCCAGCAGCCCCGCCAACGTCTGTTTCTGGAAGTTCCAGTAGCCGCTCTGCTGCTTCAGCTTGTCGAACACCACGTGCGGGTGGATGAAGCTGTAGTCGGAGAACATGACCGTGTGCTCACGGTCGAACGCCACGGGATCCGGCGCCTTGGGTTCGATGATGATCGGGCCGTAGAGCCCCTCGAACTCCTGGAAGCCGGAGTGGCTGTGGTACCAGAAGGTGCCGCTCTGGATCAGCGGGAACTCGTAGACGAACGTCTCGCCGGGCTTGATGCCCGGGAAGCTGACCCCCGGCACGCCGTCCATGGCCGGTGGCACCAGGACCCCGTGCCAGTGGATCGAGGTCGGTTCGTCCAGCTGGTTGGTGACCGAGATGCGGACCCGCTCGCCCTCCTTGAGACGTAGCAGCGGGGCCGGCAGGCTGCCGTTGACGGTGACCGCATGGCCAGCCTTGCCGTCGATGAGGATGTGCGACCGCGCGATGACCAGCTTGATGTCCGATCCGGTCAGTTCCGGCAGGACGCTTTGCGGGCCGGTGGCGCCCCAGGCGAGCGTCGGGGCCAGGCTGGACATGGCCGCTGAGGCGGTGAGGACGCTGGCGCCGCGGAGCAACTGCCGGCGATCGAATTGCGACATGAGGACGACCCGGGAGGCGAGCGTTCGAAGCGTTGTGCGATCAATACGCGCGAGGGCTGGACTGTCCCTCACATTGTAGGCCCATCGGGCGCACTTTTCGGCGGTTCGCGTGTTCGTGAGGGAATTGCCCGACCTGGGCGTATAGGCATCGTGGCCTCGGCGTGAGGCCGAGGAGCCCGACGATGACGAAATTCCACCTTGCGGCCGCGACGGCGGCGATCGCCCTCCTGACGGCGGCGCAGGCCCAGGCTCACGCCAAGCTGGTGAGCGCGATACCCGCTGACGGCGCCACCGTCGCTGCGCCCAAGCAGATCGTCCTGAAATTCAGCGAGAAGCTGCAGCCGAAGTTCTCGACCGCGCACCTAATGATGCCCGCCATGAACAACATGGCCATGCCGGTGAAGGCGACCGTCGCCAAGGACGGCGTCACCATGATCGTGACTCCCAAGGGAGCCCTGTCGACCGGCGCCTATACCGTCCACTGGCAGGCGGTGGCCGCCGACACGCACAAGATGGAAGGCAAGGTCAACTTCACCGTCCGCTGACCGGGATGGAAACGGCGATCATCCTGACGCGCGTCGCGCAGTATATCGCGGCCGCGACGCTGTTTGGGACGCCGCTCTTCCTGACCTACGCACGCTCCTCGAGCGCGACGGCGCAGGGCGCCGGCCTGTCGTGGGCGCGTCCCCTGGCCGGCGGCGCCGCCTTCGTGGTGCTGCTCGGATCGGGCCTCTATCTATGCGCCCAAACCGCCATGATGGCGGGCGATGCGGCCGCTGCGACCGATCCGGAGATGCTGACGGGGGTTCTCACGGACAGCGCCATGGGCTTCGCGGTCCTCGCGCGACTGGCGGCGGCGGTCCTGGCGCTCGTCACCGCAGCGGTGCTGAAGCCTGGCCGGCCGCTCTGGCTCCTGCTGAGCGGCCTGGGCGCCGTCGTCCTGCTGAGCTTCGCGTGGAACGGCCATGGGGCCGCCACCGAGGGAGCGGGCGGATGGATCCATCTCTTTGCCGACCTCCTTCACCTGCTCGCGGCCGGCGTCTGGATCGGCGCCCTGGTCGCCTTTGCCGTCCTGCTGGCGAGGCCTGCCCAGCTGGAGGGGCCGGGAGCGAAGGCTCTGCACGAGGCGCTGGAAGGCTTCTCCGGAGTGGGCTCGGCGGTGGTCACCGTCATCGTGGCGACCGGCCTCGTCAACACTTGGTTCCTGGTCGGGCCCACGCACCTGGCGGGCCTCTTCAGCACCGCCTATGGACTTCTGCTGTTGGCGAAGCTCGCCGCCTTCGGCGGCATGGTTCTCCTCGCCGCGCGCAATCGGTTCGCGCACACGCCCGTCCTCGGACGCGCCCTGACGGCCGAGGCGGCCCAGCCCTCATTGCAGGCGCTGCGCATCAGCGTGGCGCTCGAGACGGTGCTAGGCATGGCCGTCTTGATCCTGGTCGCGATCCTCGGAATGCTCGAGCCCGTCGCGGCGCTGTAAGGCGCGGCGGACACCAGACAATACAAGGGGGGAAGCACATGCTTCGGGTGGCGCTGCAATTCCACAAGTGGATCGCCCTGGTCGTGGGCATCCAGGTCCTCGGCTGGGTCCTCGGCGGTCTGATCATGACGGCCATCCCGATCGAGCGGGTGCACGGGGACAACCACCTCGCCGCGCCGGTCCTGCCGCCCATCGACCTCAAGCGCCTCGTGCCTCTGGAGAAGGAGCTGGCGACCGCGGACATGACCGACGTGGGGAGCGCGACGCTGAAGAACACGCCCCGCGGCCCGATCTGGGTGCTGAAGTCGGCGGCCGGCAGCGAGGGCTGGTGGAACGCCTACACCGGCGAGAACATCGACGAGATCACCAAGGCCGAGGCCCAGACATACGCCCAGCAGGCCTACCGCGGGGCCGGCCGGCTGCAGGCGGTCGTCTACAAGGAGACCGCCCCGAAGGAGGCGCAGGTCAGCGGGCCTCTATGGCAGGCGAGCTTCTCGGATACGGAACACACCCGCCTCTACCTCGACGCCTTCACGGGCGAGGTGCTGAGCCGGCGCTCGTCGCTCTGGGGCCTCTACGACTTCTTCTACCAGATCCACATCATGAACTTCGGCGACTCGCGGACCTACAATCACCCGGTGATCGTGATCGCGGCCGGCCTGACGCTCGTGATCGTCCTCACGGGCGTCGTCCTGCTGTGGATCCGGCTCTCGCACGACGTCCGCCGTGTGCTTGGGCGACGCCCGACCACCAGCGGCTGAGACGGTCGTTTGGGCGGGCCGCCCTTCCGAGGGATTTCCGCGTCTGCGGCGTATACCATTTGACCCGCGCCAGCTTGGCGCGCTCGCGACCCGAGGCCCCATGAAACTCCTTGTCTCCCTGCTGACTGCGCTCTCATTGGCGACGCCGGCGCTGGCGCAGCATGCCGATCATGACCACGGCGCAGAGGCCGCCGCCGCGGCTCCGGCCGGCCCGCAAGGGACCGGCGTCGTCCAGGCCGTAGACGCCAAGGCCGGAACCGTCACTATCCATCATGGCCCGATCGCCGCCCTGAAGTGGCCCGCCATGACCATGACGTTCAAGGCGACGCCGGACCTGCTGAAGGACGTGAAGAAGGGCGCCACCGTGACCTTCACGCTGAACGCGGCCGGGGATCAGGTCCTGGCGATCAAGTAGCCGGTGGCCGGGGCGGCGACGGCCCGAGCACCGGGTGTTGCGGCCGCTCGCCCTGGGCGCAGGAGGCGGCCAGGGCGCGCAGCGCCTCGGCCATCTGCGTCATCCCGGCGGCGCGCTCCTCGAGCTGCTGGACCCGCGCATCGGCCATCGTGCGCACCGCCTCGGCGTCGCGGCTCGGATCGCGCCACAGGGACAGGAGTTCGGCGATTTCCGGCACGCTGAAGCCCAGGCTGCGCGCGACGCGGATGAACCGAAGCTCGTGGATGCTGCGTTCGTCGAAGTCGCGATAGTTCGCGGGCGTGCGTCCGGCCGGCCGCACGAGGCCGATCTCCTCGTAATAGCGGATCAACTTGGCGGTGACGCCTGAGGCGGCGGCCGCCCGGCCGATATTCATCCGATCCTGTCCCCGTCTCCTCCTGGCAATACGGACGAGGTGGCGCTCTTCCCTCAACTTGTTGCGTCGGGCCTGTCTGCCGACAGGGCAGGCAACACTCCGGCGGCTGGAAGGCAGTCGATTTTCCGGAGCTGTTCCGCAACTATCAACGGGCTCAACGCTTAAGAACACACCTGGGCCGCCTCCGGCGGGTCCTGCTCAACCAGTTGAGGATTTCAGAAGATGAGGCCGACTTTGACTGCACTCGGCATGGCCTCGGCGCTGTGCGCAGGCGTCGGAGCGGCGTCCGCGCAGCCGCCGATGGATCACAGCAGGATGAGCGGCGCGCACGCCATGAAGGGCATGGGCGGCTCGCCCATGGCGATGGCCGACAAGGACTTCATGGCGTCGATGCAGAAGATGAACACGGAGATGATGAGCGCCAAGGGGGGAGCGTCGACGCGACCTTCGCCAAGAAGATGATCGCCCACCATGAGGGCGCCATCGAGATGGCGAGAACGGTGCTGCAGCATGGAGCCGACGCCCAGGCCAAGCAGATGGCTCAGAAGACCATCGAGGAGAACACGAAGGGTATCCAGGACTTGCGCGACTGGTTGCGACAACACGGCGGCTAGCGGCTCGCCGTCGCAGTTGCGGGAATTCTCCGCGCGCCGCGTATAAGCAAGAGGCAAGGCGCGAGGAACGCGATGTCGGACGACCTGGACCATCTGCTTGGACGGCTATCAGCGGCTGAGGTCTCCATACCTCCGGGCTTCGCTCGGACGGTGCTCGCAGGGATTGCGACCCAGCGCGAGGAAAGTCGCCGGTCCAGAACCTTGGCGCCGGTCCGCCTCGCCTCCGTGAGCTTTGCGGTGGCCATCGGCCTCACCGCCGGCGGCATGGCGGCCGTGACCGCCGCTGCGGAGCCGCGCCAGTTCAGCACCTTCTCCGCCGCCCCGCATCTTGCCCCATCGACGCTGCTCGAGGGGCGCGGGTGAGCCTCGCCCGCAGCCTCGTCCTCACGATCGTCCTCTCCGCCCTCGCCGCCGGGGCCGGCGCATTCGGGGCGGCCAAGTACGTGACGGCGCGGATGCACCCCGCGCCGCCCCTGCACCAGCTGATCCACGACAAGCTCGACCTCACGGCCGAGCAGAAGCAGCGCATCTCCGGGCTTGAACAGACCTACGCCGTGCGGCGAAAGGCGCTGGAGGCCGAGATGCGGGCCGCGAACGCCGATCTGGCGCGCGCCATCCAGCAGAGTCACGCTTATTCGCCTGACGTTCAGCGGGCGATCGACCGCTTTCACTACGCCATGGGCGAGCTGCAGAAGGAGAGCATCCTGCACGTGCTCGCCATGCGGCAGGTGCTGACGCCGACGCAGGCGGCGGTGTTCGACGACACCGTGTCAAGGGCGCTGACCGAAGACCCGTCGTGAAGCCGGCGGGCGACCGTACGGATCCCGAGCTCGCGCGGCTGGCGGCGGACGGCGACGATCGTGCGTTCGCAGAACTGGTGCGGCGCCACCAGGAACCGCTGTTTCGGCTGTTGCGGCGCTACCTGGGCAGCGCCGACGAGGCGCAGGAGGCCGCGCACGAGGCCTTTGTGGCCGCCTGGGGCGCGCTGCGCCGATATGATCCCGAGCGACCGTTCGGCGCCTGGCTGCGCACGATCGCCATCAACAAGGCGCGGGACCGCGGACGCCGGATCGCGCTGCGGCGGCGGCTGTTCGGGGAATCCCTGCAGGAGCAGGCGGCCGAGCCGACCTGGCGCGACCCGGCGCCGCTCTCCGACGACGCGCTCATCGAACGGGAAACGCTGGCGATCCTCGACCAGGCGATCGCGCAGCTCCCGCGGAGCCTGAAGGAACCGCTGCTGCTCACCGTGATCGAGGGCCTGTCGCACAAGGAAGCCGCCGATGTTCTGGGCCTGTCGGCCAAAAGCATCGAAACCCGCGTCTATCGGGCGCGCAGGCGCCTGGCCGAACAACTCTCGCGCCAGGCCGACAATCGCTGAACCCCCGCGCGAGGGCCTGGAGGCCCCGCGCTCCCGATCGGCCTACTTGGGCGGCGCGGCCGCGTGCTCGTCTGACATCATGGCCGCGCACTTCTCATGCATCGCAGCCATTTCATCCTTCGACAGCGGCTTGCCGTTCGGCCCCATGGCCATGCCGCTCTTTTCACCGCTGTGCTCGTGGACCGCCTTAGGCGCCATGTCCTTGCCCATCATGCCCATGCACATCTTGTGCATGTCGGCCTGGCTCATGCCCGCCATGCCGCCGCCCGGAGCGGGCGCTGCCGCGGCGGGCTTCGCGTCCGTGGCGGGGTGGTGGGCGTCATGGTCTGGCTGGGCGAAGCCCGGGCCGGCGACAAGGGCCGCGGCGGCGGCCAGGGCGACGAAAACAGTAGGGCGCATATCCAGATCTCCAAGAGAAAAGTGATGGTGCAGAAGGAATGACGCGCGCGCCCGACAACATTACGGCGAGACGACAAAGTCCCGCTCCATCACCGCCTGCGGCTAGGTCAGCGCCCGGTCCAGCACGGCGATGAGCTCTGCGGCCTTGGCTCGGCGCTCTGCCTCGTCGCCATCCACCAGCGCGCCGGTCACGCAGTGGTCCAGGTGGTCCTTGAGGACTTCGGCCTCCACCCGCCGCAGCGCGGCGCGGACGGCCTGAAGCTGGGTGAGCACGTCGATGCAGTAGCGGTCCTCGTCGACCATGCGGGCGACGCCCCGCACCTGCCCTTCAATGCGGCTGAGGCGATTGAGCAGCTTCGGCTTATCGTTGTGGTCCAAGCGCGGCCTCCCTCGTGGGCGGGATTATACCCTCCTCCGGGTATTTGACAATATGCCCTGAGGGGGTATACCTGACGCCACTCGTTGCGGAGCACCTGCGGCCATGCCGAACACCCCTTCCTCGCACCCCGCTCATGGCCACGGCCACCATCATCCTGCGGCCGACGACCACGCCCCTCAGACTGGCAAGGTCCTCGACCCGGTTTGCGGCATGACGGTGGACCCGGGAACGACGCCACACCGCGCCGAGTTCGGCGGCGCACCCTACTTCTTCTGTTCCGCCGGCTGCCGCACGAAGTTCGTGGCCGAGCCCGCGAAGTATCTCGCCAAGGACAAGGCACCCGCGGCGCCTGCCCCGGCCGGGACCATCTACACCTGTCCCATGCACCCCCAGGTCCGCCAGGTCGGACCGGGGTCGTGCCCGATCTGCGGCATGGCCCTCGAGCCCGAGCTGGTGACGGCGGAGCACACGCCAAACCCGGAGCTGACCGACTTCACGCGAAGGTTCTGGGTCGGTCTCGTCCTGGCGGCGCCAGTGCTCGCCCTCGAAATGGGCGGGCACCTGACCGGCCTGATGATGCGCCTGAGCGGCCAGACCTCCGCCTGGATCCAGTTCGCGCTCGCCACGCCCGTCGTGCTCTGGTCCGGTTGGCCGTTCTTCGAGCGCGGCGCCAAGTCGCTCGTCACCCGCCATCTGAACATGTTCACCCTGATCGCGATGGGTGTCGGCGTGGCGTGGACCTACAGCGTGGTCGCCACGCTCGCGCCGCACCTGTTCCCGCCGGCCTTCCGCCGGGCGGACGGCAGCGTACCCATCTATTTCGAGGCCGCAGCGGTCATCACGGTCCTGGTCCTGCTGGGCCAGGTTCTCGAGCTGCGGGCCCGAGAACAGACCTCCGGCGCGATCAAGGCGCTGCTGGACCTCGCGCCGAAGACCGCGCGCCGGGTCACAGCCGACGGGTCCGACGAGGAAGTGACCCTCGACACGATCCTGGTCGGCGACCGGCTGCGCGTCCGACCCGGCGAGAAGGTGCCGGTGGATGGCGAGATCCTGGATGGGCGGGTGGCGATCGACGAGTCGATGGTGACCGGCGAGTCCATGCCCGTCACCAAGGAGGCCGGCGCCAAGGTCATCGGCGGCTCGATCAACAAGACCGGCTCGTTCGTGATGCGCGCGGACAAGATCGGCGCCGACACCCTGCTCTCGCAGATCGTACAGATGGTCGCCCAGGCGCAGCGCAGCCGCGCCCCTATCCAGCGGATGGCCGACCTGGTCTCCGGCTGGTTCGTGCCGGCCGTCATCCTGGTGGCCGCGGTCGCCTTCGCGGTCTGGGCGATGGTCGGGCCCGAACCGCGATTCGCCTTCGGCCTGGTCGCCGCGGTGTCGGTGCTGATCATCGCCTGTCCGTGCGCCCTCGGCCTGGCCACGCCGCTGTCGATCATGGTGGGCGTGGGCCGTGGCGCTCAGGCCGGTGTCTTGATCAAGAACGCCGAGGCCCTGGAGCGCTTCGAGAAGATCGACACCATCGTCATCGACAAGACGGGCACCCTCACGGAAGGCCGTCCGGCCGTCACCGCGATCCGCCTGGCTCCGGGGTTCGAGGAGACTGAGCTTTTGCGGCTCGCGGCCAGCTTGGAGCGCGGCAGCGAGCACCCCCTCGCCGACGCGATCGTGCGCGCCGCTGCGGACCGGAAGCTCACGCTTTCGGAGCCAAGTGACTTCGACTCCCCTATCGGCAAAGGCGTGCTCGGCGTCGTCGATGGCCACCGGCTCGTGCTGGGCTCGGGCAAGTTCTTCAAGGAGCAGGAGATCGATACCGCGGCCCTAGAGGCGGACGCCGAGGCCCTGCGGGGCGAGGGGGCCACGGCCATCTTCGGCGCCGTGGATGGCAAGGTGGCCGGCGTGTTCGCGATCGCCGATCCGATCAAGGCGACCACACCGGACGCGGTGCGAGCGCTCAAGGCCGAGGGCGTGCGCCTGGTGATGATGACCGGCGACAACCGCACCACCGCGCTGGCGGTCGCGCGCAAGCTCGGCATCGACGAGGTCGAAGCCGAGGTCCTGCCGCAGGACAAGGCCTCCGTGGTCGAGAAACTCCGCCGCGAGGGGCGCAAGGTGGCGATGGCGGGGGACGGAGTGAACGACGCCCCGGCGCTGGCGGCCGCCGAGGTGGGCGTGGCCATGGGCGCCGGGGCCGACGTCGCCATCGAAAGCGCCGGCGTCACCCTGCTGAGCGGCGACCTGCAGGGCATCGTCAAGGCCCGGCGGCTGTCGCGCGGCGTGATGCGCAACATCCGCCAGAACCTGTTCTTCGCCTTCTTCTACAATGTGGCGGGCGTGCCGATCGCTGCTGGCGTGCTCTATCCGGTCTTCGGCTGGCTGCTCTCGCCCGCCATCGCGGCCGCCGCCATGGCGCTCTCCAGCGTCTCGGTGGTCAGCAACGCGCTCAGGCTGCGGGGCGTTCGCCTCTGAGGGGGCGGCCGTTGGGTCGAGACGCCCGAAGGCGGTAACGGCGTCGGCGACCATCTGGCCCACGCACCACTGCGCGTAGCCGTCGCCGAGGCTGGGCAGGAACCGACCGATTCCCCTGGGCGGGAGATCGTAGTCGATCCAGACCTTCAGCGCGGCCCCACCGGCCACCGGGCGCACCTCGAACCCCATCTCGTAGGGGCCGATGATGACCAGCCTCGGCTGCCCTTCCGTGCGCCAGACCTTGCGCTGCGGCGGCGCCCGCTCAGTCACCATTTCGTCCAGGGAGAGCTTCAGCCCGAACGCGCTGCCGCCCATGCGGATGTGCGATCCGACCGCCTTACCCTTCTCCGCGTCGAACGCATAGGTCATGCGCCCGCCGCCCATCATCAGCGAGGGCTTCTCCATGTGGCCCCCGAGCCGCGTCTGGTCGTCCAGCCGCGCGAAGACGGCGGCAGGCGGCGCCCGCACCTGGGCGATCGCTTCCTTGTGGCGCGTCATCGTCCGATCTCCTCCTTCAAGGTGCGGCGCTGGGCAATCGCACAAGGTTGGTCGGGGCGCCGTGGGCGAAAGCTTCGATGTTGCTAAGCGTGGTCGCCAGGATGCGGTGTAGCGCCTCTTGCGTGTCGTAGGCGATGTGCGGGGTGACGACGACGTGCGGCTGCCGGATCAGCACGTTCGCCGCCACGAGCTCGCGCAGTTGGCCCGGCGACAAGGGCGCATCCAGGCGGAAAATCTCCGCCTCCTCGCGCAGCAGGGGCTCCTCGGACAGCACATCGAGGCCCGCGCCGGCCAGGCGTCCACCCTTGAGGGCGCGCAACAGGGCGGACGCGTTCACCACGCCGCCGCGCGCCGTGTTGATCAGCACCGAACCGGGCTTCATCTGTGCAAACTCGGCGTCCGAGATCAGGTCACGGGTTGCGGAGCCGCCGGGGACATGCAGGCTGACCACGTCGGACCGGCGAAGGAGTTCGGGAAGGCTGACGTATTCGAAGCCCAGGCGCGCGGCGGCCTTCGCGTCAGGCGTGGCGTCCACCGCCACAGCCGTCATCCCAAAGCCTCGCCCGATCTGGATCACCCGGCGGCCGATGCGGCCCGCGCCGACAACCCCGATCGTCCGGCCCGCGAGGTCGAACCCGCGGAGCCCCTCCATCCCGAAGTCGCCGGCCCGAGTCCGGGTCGCCGCCTCGACGATCCGCCGCGAGACGGCCAGGAGCAGGGCGAAGGCGTGCTCGGCCACGGTGGGGTCGCCATAGTCCGGCACGTTGCAGACGGCGACGCGGCGCCGGGCGCAGGCGCCCAGGTCGATGTGGTCGTAGCCGGTGGAGCGGGTGGCGATGAGCTTGAGGTCGGGGAGCGCTGCGATCACCGCGGCGGTGAGTTCGGACTTGATGAAGGTGGTCACCACCTCGGCGTCGGCGTACTGGCGCGCGAGCGTCGGCGTCAACCGCTCCGCCGTGCAGCGGACCTGGTGGTTCGGCTCAAGGCGCAGGCAGGCGTCGCGTTCCCACTCGGCGGCTTCGAAGACGACGAGCTTCATCGCCCGCCTCTCAGGTCTTCGCGGGCGGGCGATCGCAGCAGCAACCGGCCGCGGCCTCGGCCGGGTCCGGCCGCCGGCCCTCGGTCCAGGCCGGCGGATCGCTGGCCGGAAAGGACTCGACGCCGGCTTCGGCCACGGGATCGCACTTGGCGCGCGAGCAGCCGCCTGCCGTGGACTCATCTGGGCGGGTATGGGCCATGATCGCCTCCGATAGGATTTCAGCATCGTCCCCGCCAATCGGCGAGGCCTTGATCAAGCGCAACGCCCTCCGGTCAGCCACCCTGGTCAGCCCTCGGCGCGGCCTTGGATCGCCCGCCCGCCTGCAGGGGCTCCGGAAGCATCAGGAGAAGGATCGACAGGACCGCCGCGCCGACGAGGAGCGGCCAGTCCGCAAGGCCGGCGGCGAACCCGACCAGGGCGGCGACCCAGATCGCCGCGGCGGTGGTCACGCCGTGTAGCGATTGCCGGCAGGCTCGGTGCATGATTACGCCGGCGCCCACAAAGCCGACGCCCATCAGCACGCCCTGCAGCACGCGTCCGAGCAGGGCGGGATCTGCGCCGCCGTAGTGAACCGAGGTGAGCGCCGCCGTCGCACCCGCCAAGCCGATCATACCGAAGGTGCGGGCCCCCACGGACGGGATCCGGCGCGACCGTTCCAAACCCATGAGGAAGGTCACGCCCACGCCGGCGAGCAGGCGCAACGGGGTATCGACATCGATCATGCGGGATGATCCTCCCGCTGGCGCCCAGCGCGGCCGCCGGGGATCGCCTTCAGCGCGGCCGCCGAGGGCTCCGGCGTGACCGTCTTGCGGATCGCCTCGATGTCGTCCTTGCCCAGCGTCTCGCGTGCGAGCAGCTGCTGGGCGGCGATCTCGAGCGGCTTGCGGTTCGCCGCCAGGACCTTCATCGACCGGTCGAAGGCCTGGTCGACCAGCGCCTTCACAGCATGGTCGATGGCCTCGGCCGTGCCGTCACCGTAGTTCCTTGGCCGCCACGTCGGCGTCTGCGGATTCAGGAATGTGGTCTGCTCCGGCTCATAGGCGACCTGGCCGAGTTCCGCCGTCATCCCAAAGCGCGCGACCATGTCCCGGGCGATGTCGGTCGCCCGCGCCAGGTCGTCGGACGCGCCGGTCGAGACATCCTCGAAGAACAGGCGCTCGGCCGCCCGACCGCCCAGCAGCACCGACATGCGCGACAAGAGCTCGGAGCGGCTGATCAGGAAGCGGTCCTCCGTCGGCCGCTGGATCGTATAGCCCAGGGCGCCGACGCCGCGGGGAATGATTGAGACCTTGTGGACCGGGTCCATGCCCGGCAGCGCCATGGCCACGAAGGCGTGGCCGAGCTCGTGGTGGGCCACGATCTCCCGCTCGTGAGGGCTCAGGATCCGGCTCTTCTTCTCCAGCCCGGCGACCACGCGTTCGATGGCCTGGTTGAAATCCTCGAGCGTGGTGGTCTCGCCGCCGCGCCGGGTGGCGACCAGCGCGCCCTCGTTCACCAAGGTGGCGAGGTCTGCGCCGGTGAAGCCGGGGGTCAGGGCCGCGATGGTGTCACGGTCCAGATCCGCCGCCGTGCGGATCTTCTTGAGGTGGACGGCCAGGATATCCGAGCGGCCTTTCTTGTCGGGCCGATCCACCAACACCTGGCGGTCGAAACGTCCGGCGCGCAGCAGGGCCGGATCCAGGATTTCCGGCCGGTTGGTCGCCGCCAGGACCACGGTGCCGCCGGTAGGATCAAACCCGTCCATCTCCGCGAGGAGCTGGTTCAGCGTCTGCTCCTTCTCGTCGTGCCCGCCGCCGCCGATCGCGTCGATACCGCGGGCGCGACCCAGCGCATCCAGCTCGTCGATGAAGATGATCGAAGGGGCCTGGGCGCGGGCCTGCTCGAAGAGGTCGCGGACGCGCGCGGCGCCGACGCCCACGAACATCTCGACGAACTCCGAGCCGGTGATCGAGAAGAACTTCACGCCGGCTTCCCCGGCGACGGCGCGGGCCAGCAAGGTCTTGCCCGTGCCGGGCGGACCCACCAGCAGGATGCCCTTGGGGATGCGGGCGCCCAGTCGGCCGTAGGTCTGCGGGTCCTTCAGGAAGCCGACGATCTCCGTCAACTCCTGCTTGGCTTCATCGACGCCGGCCACGTCGGCGAAGGTCACCTTCACCGCGGTCTCGGCGTAGACCTTCGCGTGGCTCTTGCCGACGCCCATCATGCCGGCGCCGCGGGTCATCATCGGCCGCATGACGAAAAGCCAGAGGAGCACGAAGCCCGCCATCGGCATCAGCCACGAGATGAGGGTTTGCAGCGGGCCCGGCTCCGGCTGTCCGGAGAACTTCAGGTTCTTGGCGCTCAGCTCCTGGGCGACCTGCGGGTCCACCCGGATCGTGGTGAAGTGCTGGGTCGCGGCCTTGGGATTCGTCTTGGCGAACTCACCGGTGATCCGGGTCGGCCCGACCACCAGGTTGGTGACGGCGCCCTTGGCGACCAGCTGCCGGTACTCGCTGTAGGGGACGACCTTTTCATGGCTCTCCCCGCCGCCGAAGAACCGCTGCATCGAGATGACGGCGAGGCCCGCGAGAAGGAAATAGGCGATGTCGATCGCCAGCCTTCGGCCGAAATACGGACCCTGCGGCTTTTCCGGCGTGGGCGTGCGCTTGGGCGGCGGCGAACCGCCGTCCGACGGCGTGCGGCTGGTCTGCATCGGATCGTCGCTGGCGCTCATGGCTCGCCCCTCTGTGTGTGCAAGACCCTCGCGCAAACCGCGGGCCTGCGAATTGACCTAGCGCAACAGGCGCCCCGTTCCGGCGTCCGAACAGCGCCCGGCGGACGGTGACCGTCCGAGAGGCGCCGAGCCGAACACTAGCCGGCCACGAACATGCCGATCGCCACCGCACCCATCACCAGGGTGGCGGCCCATCCCAGGATTCGCTGAGGAAGGCTGGCGGTGAAGTCGCCCATGACCGCGCGGCGGCTTGCGACGATCATCAGGGCGACGAGGATCGGGACGGCGATCAGCCCGTTGAGGACCGCGCTCCAGAACAGCGCCTTGATCGGATCGAGCGGCGAGTCATGCAAGGCGAAGCCGAGCGCCGTGGCGAGTCCGATCACCGCGTAGAAGCCGGCCGCCGCCTTGGGCTTATGTTCCAGGCCCGTCTTCCAGCCGCGCGCCTCGGCGACGGCGTAGGCCGCCGAGCCCGCCAGGACCGGGATCGCGAGCAGCCCTGTGCCGATGATGCCCAGGCTGAACAGCATGAAGGCCAGGTCGCCCGCGATCGGCCGAAGGGCGGCCGCGGCCTGTTCCGAGGTCTGGATGTCGGTCCGGCCGGCGTGGTGGAGCGTCACGGCCGTCGTCAGGATGATGAAGAAGGCGATCAGGTTGGAGAACGCCATGCCGACCAGGGTGTCCCACCGAATGCGCCTGAGCGCCGCCGGGGCCTGCGCGGGCTTCTCGATAAGCGGGGCGGCCGTCGCATCGGCTTCGAGATCCTCGACTTCCTGGGAGCTCTGCCAGAAGAAGAGGTAGGGGCTGATGGTGGTGCCGAACACCGCGACCACGACGGTCATCAGCCCCCTGTCCAGGGACACCTGCGGCAGCAAGGTGCGACGGGCCACCTCGATCCAGTCGATGTGGACGGCGAACACGACCCCGACATAGGCGAACAGCGCGAGCGTCAGCCACTTCAGGAAGCGGACGTAGCGATGATAGGGCACAAACACCTGCAGAAGCAGCGAAGCCGCGCCGAAGAGCAGGGTGAACGTGTGCTGTCCCCAGCCCAGCACGAGCCGGCCCGCGGCGCCCATGGCCGCGAGGTCCGCGCCGATATTGATCGTGTTGGCGACGAACAGCAGGCCCACCAGGGCGGTCACGGTCCATCGGGGGAACACGCGGGCCAGGTTGGCGGCCAGCCCGCGCCCGGTCACCCGGCCGATCCTGGCGCTGATCATCTGGACCGCCGCCATCAGCGGCAGGGTGAAGGCCATGGTCCAGAGCATGTTGAGCCCGAATTGGGCTCCGGCCTGGCTATAGGTGGCGATGCCGCTCGGGTCGTCGTCCGCCGCCCCGGTGATGAGGCCTGGGCCAAGGGATGCGAGCAGGCCGCGCGCTTCCCGCCCCGAAGAGGCTGAAGGCGCTCCGGCGCTCGTCCCGGGCGGCGCTGAGACCTCGGGCGCCGTTCGCGCCGTGCCCCTGGCGTCGGCGTCAAACGTCATGGACGCCGTTCCGCGCGGGCGCGTTCCACGGCCACCCTCAGCGCCGCCGCCGAGGTCGCGCCTTCGCCAAATTCGTAGAACAGCCGACCGTGGGTCAGGTTGGCCCGCCAGCCCGCGCCGATCTCAAATGGGTTGTTGGTCCTCAGGCCGCGCGCGTGGGGCGTCGCGATCAAGGCCTCCAGACCGGGCCGACAGGCAAAGGCCGGCCCGGCCAGCCCGGAGCGCGGCTTGCGCGATCCCTGCCGCCCTGGCGCTTGTCGGACACCCGCCATGAGCCGCTCAGCTTGCCGGAAGCTCGACGAGCCCATCGGGGAGCTCGTTCGGGTTGTCGCCCCGCGCCGGAAAGTGCCGGCTGAGCAGCCGCCCGGCGCGCTCGATCGCCGCGATGAACCCGTCCGCCGGCCGGCCGGCGCGAACGCCGGCGGTGAGGTCGGAGACGACCTCCGTCCAGGCCCCGACGTCAGCGCGCGCGTCGATCCCGGTGTCAGCCAGGATCTCCACCTGGCGATCCTTCAGCGACGCAAAGATCAATACCCCGGCCCGTTCGGCGGTCCGGCCGAGGCCGCGCGCGACGAACTGCTCCAAGGCGCGCGCCCGGACCTGCGCCTGCTTGATCGCCCTCGGCGTGAGAACCCGCCGGATCGCCGGGATCGAGGCGATGGCGAAGGCCGCGATGAACAGCGTGCACTGGACGAACACGAAGCCGGTGACGGCGGTGACCACGTCGAGGTGGACGCCGATGAGCGGCCGGGCCCAGCCGGGCGCCGGCAGGCCGGCGTGTCGCAGCGCGCCCAGGGCGGCGAGCGGCAGCAGTGGCAGGACGAGCGCGACGATGGCCGCCCAGGCCAGCGGGACCTCCGCGTAAGTCGCCGCTTCCTCGGTTACGGCGCAGACGATCTCGCCGCGGGTGGTCGCCTCGGCGGCCGCGATGGCGCGCTCGATCCGCAGATGATCTTCCGGGCTCAGCAACATCCTACCAGCTCCCTGAGGCGCCGCCGCCGCCGAACGAGCCGCCGCCGCCGCGAAAGCCCCCGCCACCGCCACGACCGCGCCGTCCGTGGCCGCCGCCGCTCATGAGCAGCAGGAGCGGCAGCAGCCAGAGATCCATCCGGTGCCCCGGGCGACCGGTGATCGTCCCGAACAGGCCCAGCACGACCCAAAGACCAAGCAGCACAAGGACAATGATGGGGACCGAGGTGGCGCCGCCCTTGGGCTCGGGCTGAGCCGCGGCGGCGACCCGAGCCCTCGCCTGATCGTCCGGCAAGGAGAGCTGGTCGATCAGGGCGTCCGCGCCAGCGACGACGCCGCCCTCGACGTCCCCGGAACGGAACTTGGGCAGGACGCGCTCCTGCAAGAGCACGCTCGACAGGGCGTCGGTCAGGACGCCCTCCAGGCCATAGCCCACCTCCACGCGAACCCGGCGTTCGTTCGGCGCGACGATCAGCAGCACGCCGTTGTTCCGGCCTTTTTCGCCGATGCCCCAGGCGCGTCCGAGCTGGTAGCCATAGTCCTCGATCGAATAGCCCTGCAAGGAGGGCACGGTGACGACCACCAGCTGACGCGAGGTCTTGGTCTCCAGCGCCGCCAGCTTCACGTCGAGAGACGCGCGCGTCTGCGGCGACAGGGCGCTGGCGTCATCGACCACCCGGCCGGTGAGCGCCGGGAAGCTTGGCGCCGCGCCGGCGCTCGCCGCCAGGACGAGGCCGGCGAAGAGCGCCAGCGCCGACGCGAGGATCGCACGCGCCCAGGCGGTCATTTGGTGGGCGCGTTCGGCGGCGCCTGTCCGGCGGGGCCGGCGGGCGCCGGAGGCGCAAATCTCACCGTGGGCGCGGTCTGCGCGGTCGCGGTCGCCTCGAACAGCTGCATCGGCTTGGCCGACGAATAGGCGGTCTTGGCCCAGAAGATGGTGGGGAAGGTGCGCAGGGTGGTGTTGTAGTCGCGCACGGCGTCATTGTAGTCGCGGCGGGTGGCGGCGATGCTGTTCTCGGTGCCTTCCAGCTGCGACTGAAGCGCCAGGAAGTTCTGGTTGGACTTCAGGTCCGGGTAGTTCTCGCTGATGGCCAGGAGCCGCCCGAGCACCCCGGTGAGCTGGTTCTGCGCCGCCTGGTAGCGCTGGAAAGCAGCCGGGTCGGTGATGGTCGACGCATCGACCTTGATCTGGGTGGCCGAGGCGCGGGCCTGGGTGACTTGGGTGAGGACCGTCCGCTCCTGCGCGGCATAGCCTTTCACCGTCTCGACCAGATTAGGGATCAGGTCGGTCCGGCGCTGGTACTGGGCCTGCACGTTCGCCCAGGCCGCCTTGGCCGCCTCCTGCTTGGTGGGAATGGCGTTGATGCCGCATCCGGCGAGCAGGACCGGGAACAGGAGGAGCGCGCCAAGGCGCGTGAAGCGTCGCATGAAGGTGGTCACGTCTCTCTCCCGTGGTTTGGCCGTCGATGTCAGAGACGCGCATCGGCGCCGCGCATTACAGCCCTGTACAGCCGCCGCCGATCGGCGAACGTCGCGGAGCGCCTTCTCTCCGCCGCGACGAGATCGCCCGCGACCTCCAGGCCGATGACGCCATGGCCCTCGCGGCGCGTCGAGGCGTAAGACTCGCGACGCTGCCGCGTCCTTCCAGAAGCGCCCCTCGACCAGGAAAGACCTATGCCCGGAAAGCGCCATCCGAACGATGACGGCGACTACCGCGCCGGCCTGCACGCGCTGCAGGTCGAGCTGGTCAAGCTGCAGCGGCACTTGATCAAGTTCGACCACCGCCTGCTCGTGATCCTCGAAGGGCGCGACGCCGCGGGCAAGGATGGGGTGATCAAGCGGATCGTGCAGCACCTGAGCCCGCGCGAGACCCGCGTGGTGCCCTCGGCAAGCCCTCCGACCGCGATACCCAGTCCTGGTATTTCCAGCGCTATGTCCCGCACTTGCCGTCGAGCCAGGAAATGGTTCTGATGAACCGCAGCTGGTACAACCGCGCCGGTGTCGAGCGGGTCATGGGGTTCTGCACGCCCGAAGAGTACGAAGACTTCATGGCGATGACGCCCCCTTTCGAGCACATGCTCGTCAAATCCGGCATCCAGATCCTCAAATACTACCTTGACATCTCCAAGGACGAACAGCGCCGGCGCCTGAAGGATCGCCGCCGAGATCCGCTGAAGCAATGGAAGGTGAGCCCGATCGACCGTGTCGCGCTCAAGCATTGGGACGCCTACAGCGCCGCTCGCGACGAGATGCTGGAACGCACCCACAACGAGATCGCGCCCTGGTACGTGGTGCGCGCCGACGACAAGAAGAGCGCACGCCTGAACCTGATCCGCCACCTCATGTCCCGTGTCGAGTGCCCCGACAAGGACGAGCACGCCGCGCGGCCCGACGAGGAGGTTGTCTTCCCCTACGGCGAGCGATCGCTGAAGCGCAGCCTGCTGGCGCCGTGACCCGCGCGCGATCGCCCTGGCGGCGATCCGTAAGCAACGATGTTCCCGCGCGTCATCAATGGATCGGTGAGGCCCGGCCTTCGCCGGCTCGCGCCGATGCCGGCTCGGGAGCAACCATCATGTCGAGACAGTCCATTATGGGCGCAACCGCCGCCCTCGCCCTCGCCGTCACGGTCGCCGAGTTCGCGCCGGCGGCGCGCGCCCAAGCCGCGGTGAGCGACGCCGGGCCGGCCGCCGCGGGCGGTTATCGGGTCGGCTCGCCAGCCCCAACGAGTGCGCCCATCGCCGAGATCGCCTATTCGGACTTCATCGGCCGCATCGACCGGGACGAGATTCGCGAGGTCACGATCGCGGATCGGACCGTGGACGGCAAGCTGGCCAACGGATCGGCATTCCGCACGACCGCGCCGGAGGACCCCGGCCTGATCGCGCGGCTGCTCGACCACCGCGTGCGGATCACCGTCGCCCAGCCCGGCCAAGCCTCAACCTGGATCGGATGGCTCACGCCGGGCCTTTCGCTGCTGATGCTGGTCGGCATGGTGGGCTACGCCATGTGGTCGTCGAAGCGCCAGGCCAAGGGCGGCGGCCGCGTCCTCGGCATTGGGCGGTCTCCGGCGAAACAGGCCGCCGCCGACGCACAGCGCGTCACCTTCCAGGACGTGGCCGGGATCGAGGACGCCGAGGTCGAGCTGCGCGAAATCGTGGAATTCCTGAAGGGGCCGGAGAAATTCCGCCGGCTTGGCGGCAAGATCCCCAAGGGCTGCCTGCTGGCGGGTCCGCCGGGGACCGGCAAGACGCTGCTGGCGCGGGCGATGGCCGGCGAGGCGGGCGTGCCCTTCTTCTCGATCTCCGGGTCGGCCTTCGTGGAGATGTTCGTCGGCGTGGGCGCGAGCCGCGTGCGCGACATGTTCGAGCAGGCCAAGAAGAACGCGCCCTGCATCATCTTCATCGACGAGATCGACGCCGTCGGCCGCCACCGCGCCACGAGCCTGGGCGGCGGCAACGACGAGCGTGATCAGACGCTCAACCAACTGCTGGTCGAGATGGACGGCTTCGACGCGAACCAAGGCGTCATCGTGGTCGCAGCGACCAACCGGCCGGACGTGCTCGATCCGGCGCTGCTCAGGCCCGGCCGCTTCGACCGTCAAGTGGCGGTGTCCGCACCCGACGTCGCCGGCCGCGAGAAGATCCTGCGCGTGCACCTGCGCGGCGTTCCCCTGGCGCCGGAAGTGGACCCTAAGCTCATCGCCCGGGCGACGCCCGGCTTCTCCGGGGCGGACCTCGCCAACCTGGTCAACGAGGCGGCGCTCCTGGCGGCGCGGCATGACGCCGAGCGCCTATCGCCAGCCGACCTGGAAGACGCGCGCGACAAGGTGCTCATGGGCGCCGAGCGCCGCTCGCTGGTCATGACGGCCGGCGAGAGGCTCACCACGGCCTACCATGAGAGCGGCCATGCCCTGGTCGCGCTCCATACGCCAGGCTGCGACCCGCTGCACAAGGTCAGCATCGTGCCGCGTGGGCGCGCCCTCGGCGTCACCATGTCCCTGCCGGAGCGGGATCGCTACGGGCTTGCCCGCATCGAACTCGAGGCCAAGATCGCCATGATGTTCGGCGGCCGCGTCGCCGAGGAGCTGATCTTCGGCAAGGAGCGGATCACCACCGGGGCCAGCGACGACATTCGCCAGGCCACCGCCCTCGCGCGGCGGATGGTCACCGAGTTCGGGTTCAGCGACCGGCTGGGCCCGCTGAGCTATGGCGAGGGCGACCAGCACGGGTTCCTCGGCCATGGGAGCTCTGGCCGCGGCAATGTCTCCGAAGCCACCGCCAGGATCATCGATGAGGAGACCCGGCGCCTCGTCGAGGACGGCGAGGCCAGGGCGCGCAGCGTGCTTGCAGAGCATGCGGACCAGCTCCGTCGCCTGGCGGAAGCTCTGCTCGAACACGAGACCCTGTCGGGTGAAGCGATCCGCGCCCTCCTCGACGTTGCACCCGCGGACTTGGCCGCGGCGTGCGCGTCGGAGCTGGCCCTGGCCGCGGCGGTCGCCGGCTGACTTCACGGCTATGGCGCGCGCTCTTCGCACATGAGCCGCGCGAGGTCCGGCCCCGCGAGCCTCGCTCCTGTGCTGCGTCATTCCTGCACGGCGTCCCTGCGGATAGGAAGTTCGGATGCGGCTTGTGGTCTCGGCCCTCGCGCTCGCCGCGCGCGCGATCCTACGACTCGATGCTCGAGCCAATCGCCATCACCGCCGTCTCGGCTTCAATCGCTGCCTCCGCCATGCGGACGAACTGCGCCGCGCTCATGCCGGGCTCGATCGGCGTCAGCATCGAAACCGTAACCGTCCCCGGCGCCTTCGCCCAGGCCCCCGGGCCCCAGAACCGACCGGCGTCCAACGCGACCGGAAGGACGGGGATCGCTAGCGAGCGGTAGAGCAACTCCACGCCGCGCTTGAACCTGACCGGGATCCCGACCGGCGTCCGGGTCCCTTGCGGGAAGATCAGCACCGAACGGCCTTCTGCCAGCGCGACGCGGCTCGCGTGCGTCATCTGGCGCAGCGCCTTGGTTCCTTGCTCCCGATCGATGATGATCATTGGCGAGTGCTTGAGATACCAGCCCATGACGGGAATGCGCAGCAGTTGCCGCTTGGCGACGATCGCCACATCGGGAAACAGCACCAGAGCGGCCAGGGTCTCCCAGGTGGATTGATGGTTGACGACGATCAGGCAAGGCTGGGGCGGTCGATTGTCTGCGCCGCGGACTACGTAGCGAAGGCCCACAATGGCGGCGAGCAGGGCGAGAACGCCGCGCGCCCACGCCCGGGATAGCTTGCGGATCATCCTGGGTGGCGAGCCGCCCAGCCAAAGCAGCGGGATGGCGACTCCGAAGATCGCCGTCCACCCCGCCCACAGGACGTTGAAGGCTAATGGCCGCAAGACGCGCACGCCCGGTCCTTCGCTATGGATGCGCCGCGCCCGCGCGGCGTCATAGACTTAGACGGCCCCCGTCCCGCCGCATTACAGGGCGCGGCTGAGACGAGCTCCCAGCTCGCGTCCCTCTGGATCGCGGGCGCGCCCTCCGGGAATTGTCGCCTCGACCGCGCGACCGGAAGAGGGTCGGGCTGACGGGATGCGCCGCAGGGCTATACTGGCCCGTCCGAGGGAGCCGTGACATGGATACGCTTGGCCAGCCCGCCGCATTCGCGACCCATGAGGTGTGCAACCAGCCGCCCCCGCTGGCGGGCTACAACGTCTTCACGTCGGATCTGGCCCTCGGCGAAGCGGCGACCCGCGAGGGGGCCGCCTGGGCGCTGACGGACCTGACCGCCTATGGCGCGAGGCTCGGCGCGCCGGAGACACTGGCGCTCGGCGCGGCGGCCAACCAGCATCCTCCGCAGCTGCACGTCGTCGACCGCTACGGACACCGCCAGGACTGGATCGAGTTCCATCCGGCCTATCACGCGCTCATGGGCCTGCAGGTGGCGCAAGGTCTTCAGGCCTCGCCCTGGTCCGAGGCGCGCCCGGGCGCCCACGTCCACCGCGCCGCAGGCCTCTACATGAGCGGACAGGTGGAGGCGGGCACGAGCTGTCCGATCTCCATGACCTATGCCGCCATCCCGGTGCTGCGCCGCGCCTCGCGACAAATCCAGGATGACTGGCTGCCCAAGCTGGTTTCCCGCAGCTACGACCCGGCGCACCGGCCCGTCTCGGAAAAGGCGGGCGCCCTCGTCGGCACGGGCATGACCGAAAAGCAGGGCGGCAGCGACCTGCGGACCAACGCCACCCGGGCCGAGCCTCTCGCCAGGAGAGGCCCGGGCGAAGCCTACCGTCTGGTTGGCCACAAGTGGTTCCTGTCCGCGCCGATGTGCGACGCCTTCCTGGTGCTGGCCCAGGCGCCTGGCGGGCTGTCCTGCTTCTTCATGCCGAGGTGGGCCCCCGACGGCGAGCTGAACGCGCTGCGATTCCAGCGGCTGAAGGACAAGCTCGGCAATCGCTCGAACGCCTCCGGCGAGGTGGAATTCGAGGGCGCGCTGGCCTGGCTGATCGGGGACGAGGGCCGCGGCGTGCCCATCATCGTCGAGATGGCGACCTACACCCGGCTCGACAATGTCGTGGCCTCGGCCGGCGTGCAGCGTCAGGCGCTCGCCCAGGCCATCCATCACGCCGCCCATCGAACCGCGTTCCAGAGACGGCTCGTCGACCAGCCACTGATGACGGGCGTACTGGCTGATCTCGCGCTCGAGGTGGAGGCGGCCACCGCCCTGGCGTTCCGGCTGGCGCGCGCCTTCGACGCCCAGGACGACGAAGCCGCGACGCTGTTCCGGCGACTGCTCACGCCGGCCGCCAAGTTCTGGATCTGCAAACGCGGGCCGGCCCTCGCCGCCGAGGCGCTCGAGGTCCTGGGCGGCAACGGCTATGTGGAGGAGAGCGGAATGCCGCGGCTCTACCGCGAGCTGCCCGTCTATTCGATCTGGGAGGGCTCCGGCAACGTGATGTGCCTCGACGTATGGCGGGCGCTGCAACGGACCCCCGAATGCCTGGAGGCGCTGGAAGGCGAGCTGACGCCGGCGCGCGGCGCAGACGCCCGCCTCGACGTCGAGATCGACCAGGTCCTCGCGAACGCCCGCCGCGGTCCAGCGGAAGCGGACCTGCGGCGCCTCTGCCGTCAGCTGGTGGTCACGACCCAGGCGGCGCTGCTCGCACGGCATGCGCCGCCGTTCGTGGCGGACGCGTTCATCGCCAGTCGCCTGATGGGCGACGGCGGCGCCTTTGGCCTCCTGACGCCGACCGTCGATTCCACGGCGATCGTGGCGCGCGCCGCCCCAGGCGCGCCGTAGGGGAGGAAACCTCCACCTCGCCATTCACATGGCGTCCTCGAGCGAACCGTCCCATCGGCCGAGGCTGGCGAGACTGTTCATCCGCGCCCGATGCGCGAACGCCCGCTGGGCTGCGGCCGCGTTTTCCTGTTTGCCGGACCACGCCTTCTGCGGCGCAACCTGCAGCGCCCGGCCGTAGGAGAAGGTCATCCTCCAAGGCGCGCCACCCAGCCGGTTCAAGGCGTCCAAATGCGCCGTGGCCGCCGTGTCGGACTGGCCGCCGGACAGGAAGGCGACGCCGGGCACGGCCGATGGGACGGTGGCCTTGAGGGTCGCCAGCGTCCGCTCGGCCACGTCCTCGACGGCGTCCTCGCGGCCGAACTGCTTGCCCGAGGTGATCATGTTGGGCTTCAGCACCATGCCTTCGAGCGCAACGCGCTGCTCGAATAGCTCCTGGAACACGGTGTGCAGTGTGAAGCGGGTGACCTCGTCGCAGCGGGCGATGTCGTGCCCGCCTTCCATCAGAACTTCGGGTTCGACGATCGGCACGGTTTCGCAGGCTTGGCAGAGGGCGGCGTAGCGGGCCAGCGCGTGGGCGTTGGCCTTCACGGCCGCGGCGGTGGGAACACCGGCCGAGATATCGATCACCGCCCGCCATTTGGCGAAGCGTGCGCCGCGCTCGCGATAGCCCCTCAGCCGCTCCTCCAGGCCATCGAGACCCTCGGTGACGGTTTCGCCTGGGAACAGGGGCAGGGGCTTGACCCCCTTATCGACCTTGACCCCGAACAAGACTCCGGCGGCGGTGATCAGTTCGACCAGGGGCCTGGCGTCAGCGGCGGCCTGCCACACGGTCTCGTCATGCAGGATCACGCCGGAAATATAGTCGGACATCGCGCCAGCCGACCGGAAGAGCAGCTCACGGTAGTCACGCCGGCTCGCTTCCGTCGACTCCACGCCGATCGCGTCAAAGCGCTTCTTGATCGTGCCCGGGGTTTCGTCGGCGGCAAGCAGGCCCCTTCCGGGCCTCACCAACTGCTCGGCGACGGCGTTGAGCGCGACCAGGTCCATCGTCACCCTCCCTGTTCCCACACGCGCGGCCAAACCCGGACGCGCCCTTGGACCGCGCGCAGGCGCCTGAACGCGCCGTCGCCGCGGCCGGCGACGGTGATCCGTTCGCCGATTTGACGCCCCCGCCCCTTTGGGGCCTCGGTCACGACCGCTCAGCCCTCGGGCCCGCCGGCCTCCCATCGCATCCAACCTGACCATCTGGGTCCGCCGCGGCGTCGAAGCGGACACAGTCCGTCTGGATACGCGTCACCAGATCGGACCAGACCTTCGCGTTTCCGGCGGCGGCGTCCGCGACGCACTGGATGATCTCGGTCTTCAGGATGCGGAAGGCGGCGGGTTCGACCGCCGTCCGTGACCGCCGCGCCAGCTCGGCCAACCGAACCTCCGAGTTGGCTAAGCTCTCGCGCTGGCGCTCGGCAGCTTCTGCAAATGCGATGCAAACCTCTATGCTGAAGACGCTGAGAATGGATTGGACCGAAGCTGTTGCCCGGAATCCGTCGCGTGTTTCGCCTTGCGGGCCGGCGTCACCTGAGCAAGCGCGCTTACGGATGTGTTTGCTCGTCTTCACGTCGATCACTCTGAGCTGACCGCATTGCGGAGCGGCCTCGCCGGCCGCTCCGCACCTCAAGACGCGGACTGCGGGCGGCTCTTACGGCCGCGGGACCTTCCGCGGCTTGGCTCACGTCCGGAAGATCCCAACGCCGTAGCTGAAATCATGGCCTTGGTGCTGCGTCCAAACCCCTGGCGCCGCGCTGGCCGCCCAAGGGAGCGATCCGTTGCTCATTCTACGAACACTTCAGATCGGCCGGGCCGCTGTGCGTCTCGCCGTCACGGCGATGGAGGACCGCTTCCGGCGAGACGCGACCGCGCCCGCTCTGCCGGTCGCGCTCCGGCGGGCCCTGGAGGGGCTGGGCCCCACCTTCGTCAAGCTCGGCCAGGCGCTCGGCCAGCGCCGCGACCTTCTGCCCGCCGCCTGGATCGTCGAGCTGAGCCGCTTGCAGGACGCGGCCGCCCCGTTTCCGGGCGAGGAGGCCAGGCGCCTGGTGGAACGCGCGCTCGGCCGGCCGATCGACGACATGTTTGCGCGCTTCGAGGTCCAGCCTCTCGCGGCGGCGTCGGTCGCCCAGGTGCACCGGGCGCAGCTGCGGGACGGCCGCGATGTCGTGGTCAAGGTCCTCCGCCCCCACGTTCGGGCCCAGATCGACCAGGACATGCGCGTCCTGCTCAGCCTCGCCGGCCTGGCCACGACGCTGGTTCCTCGCCTGCGCGAGCGGCGGACGGTCGAGCTCGTGCACGAGCTCTGGCGCAACCTACGCAAGGAGACCGACCTCAAGGAGGAAGCCCGCAACATCCGCCGCTTCGCCCGCGCGTTCGCAGGATCGCCGACCGTCTTCATTCCCGACGTCGTCGACGGCCTCTCCTCAGCCGACGCGCTCGTCCAGGCGATGAGCCAGGGGCGGCGCCTCGAGGATCCGGACCTGAAGCCGCAAGCCGACCGCCTCGCGCGGGGCTTTGTCGACTTCTACATGGCGCAGTTCTTCGGGGTCGGTCTGTTCCACGCCGATCCGCACCCGGGCAACATCTTCGTGATGGAAGATGGCCGGCTCTGCTTCCACGATTTCGGCGCGGTCGGCTGGCTCGACCGCCGCTCGCGTCAAGCGCTGATGAGCTTCGTCCAGGGCTTCATCCACCAGGATCCCGAATGGCTGACCCAGGCCGCGATCGACCTCGGCCTGATCGCCGCGTCGGCCGATCGGGCCGCCGTCGCCCAAGGCGTGGAGGCGATCCTGGCCGATCTCACCGGCGCGCCGCTCGAGGAGTGGTCGATCGCCGCGGTCATGCTCGCCGTGGCGCGCCTGGGCGGCGGCGGCGCCGTGGCCCTGCCGCCGCATCTCGCGGCGCTGGTGCGCACGGTGTTCACCGCTGAAGGCTCGCTGCGCCTCCTCGACCCGACCCTTGACGTGGTGCAGGCGCTGACGGCGAGCGGCGAAGAATTGTTCGTCGGCAAGGCCGGCGCGGCCTTGACCGACGACAGCGGTCTGGTGCGGCTGAAGTGGGAAGTCGCCGCGGCGGCGCGGGCCGCGCCCAGCCTGGCGGCGAAGGCGCTTCACCGCGTGCAGGATCAAGCGGGCCTGGCGGTGCCGATCCGCCTGCCCGAGGTCCCCGACGCCGTACGCCGGATGAGCCTGGGGGCCGATCGGATCGCCCTGGCCCTGGTGACCCTCGGCCTCTATGTCGCCGCCTCGCTGCTGATGCAGCACAGCATCGGCCCGCGGATTCTCGGCGACCTGCCGCTGCTCGCCGCCCTCGGCTACGGCCTGGCCCTCTGGTTCACGCTCAAGCTTGTACGCGGCATCGGCCGCAGCGGCGGTCCTTAGGGAAGGACATTCGAGGCGCGTTGCGTCGTCGCCGCCAGTCTGGCGTGAGGGCCGGCCGCCGGGTGGCGCGTATCCTCGATAGGAGGGCGTCGTTCAAAGACGCCGAAACCTGCGCGCCGGGGAGCCACCATGTCCAGAGAGCCGTTGTCCAGAGAGCCGTTTGACCTTCGGCGACATCTGCCGAGCACCGCCTTCGTGATCCTCATTGTCCTGGTGGTCGGTGGGTTCATCGGCGCCTTCGTCTTTACAGGCGCCTACAACATCGGCGCAGACGCGCCGCACACCAAGCCCGTCTATTGGGCGATGCAGACGCTGCGCGACCGATCCATCGCGGTGAGGGCCCGCGCAATCGCCCTTCCGCGAGATTTGAACGACCCGGGTCGTATCGGCAAGGGCGCCGGGCTCTACGCCGAGATGTGCAGCGGCTGCCACCTGGCGCCGGGTATGGAGAGGACGGAGATCAGCCAGGGCCTCTATCCGGCGGCGCCCGAGCTCAGTGGCCGCCTCCCGCGCGCGCCGCAGCAACAGTTTTGGATCATCAAGCACGGTGTGAAGATGACGGCCATGCCGGCCTGGGGCCGCACCCACAGCGACGACCTGATCTGGGACATGGTCGCCTTCGTGCGGACGCTCCCATCCCTCTCCCCCGCCCAATATCAGGCGGCCGTCAAGAGCGCCCCGGAAGACCACGACACGATGATGCGCGACATGCCCGGCATGGCCATGCCCGAAGACCACTCTGCTCACGCCCACTGACCACCGTCGTCCCTCTGCCCGAAGGAGGCTAGCTTGGCTTCACCGAGCCTTCTTCCGAGGCCGGAAGCTCGCCCGATGAGATTGATGCGGATGTCACAGAGATTCCCGCAACCCTCGTAATCCCAAGGCGCCACCTGCGTCCTTAGCCACAGATCAACCGCATCGACGTCCACGCCGGTCGCGATGACAAGCGGCGGACGCTCGTACAAGGAGCGGGACATGGGATGGCTTTCGAACAACTGGATCTGGATCCTGCTCATAGGCGGGTTCGTCGCCGTGCACCTCTTCGGCCATGGCCACCGTCATGTCGGTAACCGACGGGCGCAAGGTCAGGAAAAAGGCGGCGGCGCCGACGGTCATGCCGGCCATGCGGCGGTTCCGGCGGAGAGCGGCCAGACCAGCGACCCACGCCGGCGGCGGCGCGGATGCTGATCTGATCCCACGATCATCAGTCCATCTCGAAGCCAGGGAGGATTATCGCCATGAGTTGCCGCCGACCCAGGTCATCCTAAAACCCTGAAGCCGGCCGGGCCGAAGCCGAAGACACTCGGCGCGGCCTGAGTTGGGCGACCTCACTTAGGCGGGACTGCAGACCGGCGAGGGCGAGCGTCGTCCGTCGCAGAACACGAGATGGGACCGAGACGTGAGAGACCCGTGACGCCCTCGGCCGCACCGCCCTTCGGGCCCCGCCGCTTCGTCTTTCCCGCCCTGCTTGTCGCCGTATTCACGGTCTCGGCCGGCTACGGGCTGGTGCTGCCGCAAATCCCGAGCCTCGTTCGCGGCGCGCCTGGAGGCCACATCGACGACGTCGCGTTCCATGCTGGGGGGCTCACCGGCCTCTACATGTTGGCGGTCGCCGTCTTCGCGCCCTTATGGGGCCGGCTGAGCGACCGGATCGGTCGAAAGCCGGTGCTGCTCGCGGGCCTGGTCGGCTTCGCCCTGAGCATGTTGATGTTCGCCGCCGCGCGAACCCTGGCCCAGCTCTACCTCGAGCGCATGCTGAGCGGCCTGTTCGCCGCCGCCGTCGCCCCCGTCGCCGCCGCCTACGTCGCCGACCTTGCGCCCACCGACCAATGGCGCGCACATCGTCTCGCACGGCTCAACATGGCGGCCATCGCCGGCTTCGTCCTGGGTCCGATATTCAGCGCCGCCGTAGCGGCCGCGGGCAAGATCACGTCGCCGCTGGCGGCGCCCCTCGTCGCCACGGGCGCGCTGGCCCTGGGCGCGGCCGCCCTGCTCGCCCGCATCAGCACCGCGCCCAGCGCCCCGGCCGGCGCCACTCAGCTCGGCCGCTCCGCCAGCGCGAGCTCGGCCGTCGTTCTGCTGGGGCTGAGCTTCGCAGTCGCCTTCGCGGTCGGCACATTCGAAGTGGGCCTCGCGGCGCGTTCGACCGAGGCGAACGCCCGCGAGCTCGCGGTGATGTTCTCAGTCTGCAGCCTGGTTATGTTCGGGGCCCAGGCGGCGGTGTTTTCGCCGCTCACAAGAGCGGAACGGACATCGAAGCTGCTCGGCCCCGGTTTCCTTCTGATCGCGATCGCTCTGGTCCTGGCCCCCCGCGTCAGCGGCTTCGCTCCCGCCTTGGCGGTCGTCGGGCTGCTCGCGGCCAGCGCGGGGGCGACCAGCCCGGTTCTGGCCTACTGGCAGTCGATCGTCTCGGGTCGCCGCCAAGGCTCCGGTCTCGGCGACCAGACGGCGCTCGCAAGCCTGGGCCAGGCCCTGGGCTCGGCGACGGGCGGCGTCCTGCTCGGCTCCAGGCTGGCCGATCCCTTCCTGATCGCCGCGGCGGTGGCCCTGACGGCGGCGCTGGTGGGCGCGCTGGCTGCGCCGCGACTGTCTAGCGCCGTGCCCAGCCGGGCGCCTTCGAAAGCCTCGGCGCGTCTGTAATGGAGCCCGGGCTTGGACGTCCATTCGGATGACCCGGCGCCCAGCCGCCCATGCGCATCTGAAAGGCACGATCATGATGCAGGACGTGAAGGAAGCGCTCGGCGTGGTCCTGCCGAGCCGGACGGCCTTCGGGCTCCTCGCCGCGCTGCTGCGGCGAACCATCCATTATGGATCTCTGGTCGTCATCGATCCCTGGGACGAGCGGCACGCCTTCGGCACGGGCGAGGCCCCTTTCGCCACCGTGCGCATCGCCGACCCGCGCGAGCCGGCGCGGCTCTTGGCCAATCCGAGCCTGCGCGTCGGCGAGGCCTACATGGACGAGGGCCTCATCATCGAAGAGGGCACGCTACGCGACTTCCTCCTGATAGCGGTCGCCGCCGGCGGAGAGGTGGCCAAGGACGCCCAGGCCGTGCGCGACCTCGCCGCACCGATCAGGCGGATCACAAGGCTCAATTCCATCGCCCGGGCGCGAGCCAACGTCGCCCACCACTACGATCTTTCCGAAGCGCTCTACCGGACATTCCTGGACGAGGACCTGCAATACTCCTGCGCCTACTTCCCGGACGGCGACGAGTCGTTGGAGCAGGCTCAGGCCAAGAAGAAGCGCCACCTCGCCGCCAAGCTGCGGCTCCGCCCCGGCGCGCGCGTGCTCGACATCGGCTCGGGCTGGGGCGGGCTGGCCCTTGAGCTCGCCCGGCGCCACGGCGTCGAAGTCGACGGGGTGACCCTTTCGCAGGAACAGCTGAAAGTGGCCCAGGCGCGTGCGGCTGAGGAAGGGCTGCAGGATCGCGTCCGCTTCCATCTGCGGGACTATCGGCAGGAGGCGGACTCCTACGACCGCATCGTCTCCGTCGGCATGTTCGAGCATGTCGGCGCCCCACACTTTATAGAATTCTTCGACACGGTGAGCCGACTGCTTGCGCCCGACGGCGTCGCTGTGATCCACGCCATCGGTCGCAAGGAGCCGCCGGCCGCAGCCGATCCCTGGATCGACAAGTACGTCTTCCCGGGCGGCTACTGCCCCTCGCTGTCGGAAGTCTTCGCCGCGGTCGAAAAGTCCGGGCTCTGGGTCGCCGACGTGGAGATCCTGCGCCTGCACTACGCCGAGACGCTGCAGCGCTGGTCCGAGCGGTTTCAGGCGAGCCGCGCGAAGGCGGCGGCGCTCTACGACGAGCGGTTCTGCCGGATGTGGGAATACTATCTCGCCGTCTGCGAAGCCGCCTTCCGGGTCGGGGGCCTGATGGTGTTCCAGATCCAGCTCGCTCGGGATATCCGAGCGCTGCCCTTAAGCCGGGACTACATGGTCGACGACGAACGCCAGCCGGCATCGCGTGCGTCCGCATCCGATGTCGCGGTCGCTGATCCCGCTCGACCGGCGCGCCCAAGGGCCTCAACGGAACAGATCCATGCCTCAGGCTGACAACATCCGCGTCGCCGTCGTCGGCTATGGCGTCATCGGCAAGCGCGTGGCCGCCGGCGTCGCCTTGCAGGACGACATGACCCTGGTCGGGGTGGCGGACGTCGCCACCGACTGGCGGCTGCACGCCGCGATCCGAAAGGGCGTCGCCCTTTATGGGGCGACCGCCGAGGCGGCCGAGGCCATGGACCGGGCCGGCCTGCCGGTGGCGGGCGGCCTCGACGCCCTGGTCGGCGCGGCCGACGTCGTCGTCGACTGCACGCCCAAGCATGTCGGCGCCGCCAACGCCGAACTCTATCGGCGGACGGGCAAGCCGTTCATCGTCCAGGGTGGCGAAAAGCATGCGGTGACCGGCCATTCCTTTGTCGCCGAGTCCAGCTACGCGGGCGCCGTGGGGCGGCCGGCGACCCGGGTGGTCTCCTGCAACACCACCTCGATCGTGCGCACCTTGACGGCCCTGAAGCGGGCGGGACTGCTGCGCCGGGCCCGCGGAACCTTGCTCCGCCGCGCGACCGATCCCTGGGAGAGCGATCACAGCGGCATCATGAACACCCTGGTGCCCGAACCGGAGATCCCGAGCCACCAAGGCCCCGATGCGCAGAGCGTCGATCCGGCGCTGGACGTGGTCACCATGGCGGTCAAGGTCCCGGAGACGATCGCCCACCTGCACTACTGGTCGGTGCAGATGACCCGCGCCGCGTCAAAGGACGAGGTGATCGCCGCCTTCCTGGCCTCGTCGCGGATCGCGCCGATCCAGACGAGCGATGGGCTCGTGGCGCTCAACACGGTGAAGGAGATGATGGCCGATCTCGGCCGGCCGCACGACAACCTCTACGAGGTGGCCCTTTGGACCGACATGCTGAAGGTGCAGGGCGATGAGCTGTTCTACGCCTATATGGTCGACAACCAGGCCATCGTCATTCCCGAGACCCTCGACGCCGTCCGGGCCTTGTCGGGGCGCGTCGACGCCGCCGCTTCGATCGCCAAGACCGACGCGAGCCTGGGTGTCGGCGAACTGATCCGGCCAAGGCCGTCGGACCGCACCGGGGCGGCCGCCCAGGTGCGGGGCTCCGCCGCGGCGAAATCTTGACGAACCGGCCCCCGTGACAGCGCCGCGCGGACGGTCACATCGATGAGCCGGCCCAAACGCGGCGGCGCGACGCCCCCGGCGGGCGGCCCGCCCCCGCCCAAGGATGGGGACTCGGCGGTGAAGCCTGCCGACGCCGCGGTGCGCCGCGTGCTCGTCGAGTGTCATCGGGACATGCTCTGGTTCCTGCAGCGGCGGCTCCGCAACCGACAGGACGCCGAGGACGTACTGCAGACCTTCGTCGCCCGCGCCCTCGATCGGTCCGACGACTTGCGGGAGATCCGTTCCGTGCGGGGATGGCTCAGCCGCATCCTCGCCAGCACCCTGGCCGACCACCAGCGCCGGACGGCCCGCCGCGGCGGGCGGGAGACGGCGATGGACCCGGCCGACCTGGAACAACTTCTCGTCGAGCCCGATGAGGAGCTCGACAGCCAGGTCTGCGCCTGCCTTTACCGGCTCCTGCCGACATTGAAGCCCGCCTACGCGGAGGTGATCTGGCGCATCGACCTGCTCGACGAGCCCAGGGACCGCGTCGCCGCGAGCCTGGGACTGACGCTCAACACCATCAACGTGCGGCTGCACCGCGGCCGCCAGGCCCTTCGTCGCCGGCTGGAGGAGATCTGCCTGACCTGCCCGGTGCATGGCTTCCTGGACTGCCGGTGTGAGGAGGCCGAGCGCGGCCGCGAGCTTCGGGACCGGTTGCGATCGCACAGCAGCTCGGCCTGACCCTTGGGCGAACCTTCGCTGGACCCTGTCGGAGCCCGCATTGGGCTTCGCCAACGAGAACGCGTTGAAATGAGCCGGCGCTGCGGGCTGACTGCCAACGAAACCTTCGCCGCCGAGCACCCGCTGGGCATGCTCCCTCGCCGCGCCCGCGCCGCCGCAGACGCGCGGATCGCTCTGGACCCCGCCTCCGCCGAGAGTGTGGCGCGCCGGCGTGCGCATTTCGCCCCGCTCGTCCACGCGATCGCAACGACCCCGCCGCCGCCCGGGCGCTGGCCCCGGACCGCGGCGGCCGGCGATCGTGGTCCTCAGCCCCAGCCCTTTCGGCAGGCTCTGGGCCAAGCGGACTTCGGAGCGGAGCGGCTGGGCCCCCGGCCGCCGCCTCGAGGATCGCGATGCTCTTGAGCGCGTCAGTCCGGCGCTGACGGCGCCTCGCCGACCCGCACCCGCTCATTCCGGGATCGCACGTCTAGAGAAGGGGGGCGGCGAGCCGCATGAGGTTTTCGAGGAAGCGCTGTGTCGACCCGCGCGCGGCCCATGCGTCAGGATCGATGACGTCGCTGCGGCCGACATAGGCGTCTAGGACGGCGCCTAAGGCGTTGTTGATCCGCGGGTCATACATAATGAGGCTCAGCTCCAGGTTCAGATAGAAGCTCCGCAGATCCATGTTGACGGTGCCGAAGATCGTGATGTCGTCGTCGACCAGCACGGCCTTCGTGTGTAGCAGCCCACCGGTGAAACGCCGGATGTCCACACCCGCCGCAAGCAAGTCATCGTATGAAGCTTGGCTCGCATACTGGCCGATCCGCGTGTCGAGCCGCTCAGGAACGATGATCTGAACCCTCACGCCACGTCTTGCCGCTGACGTCAGGGCGAGCAGCACCGCCTGATCGGGAATGAAGTAGGGCGTGACAACGCGGACCCGGCGACGCGCGTTGAAGATCGCGGCGACAATGAAGCCGTGGATGGTCGGGTGCGGCATTTCCGGACCGGATGGCAGAAGCTGCATCAAGGCGCTTCCGCGAGGACGGCGGCCCTTCTGCGCCTCAAGAGGAAGCGGACGCAGGAGGGCGCCGCCAAGGTCCGCCCCCTTCTGTTCGAACAGGAAATCTGCATTGAAGACGCAGGTGAGCGCATCCACCATCTCGCCTTCGATGCGCATCATGACATCGATCCACGATCCGACATGTCGATCCGACTTGAACAGCGCCGGATCAACCAGGTTGAAGCTGCCGGCGTAGGCCACCGTCCGGTCGCAGATCAGCAGCTTGCGATGATTGCGCAGGTCAGATCGTTTCGAGACCGACTTGAGCACGCCGACCGGGAGCGACCGTACGATCGAGACGCCCGCGGCGCTGAGACGCCTCGGCCACGGGCTCCGGAAGAACCGCTTGCTTCCGTAGTCATCGGCCAGGATTTGGCAGGACACGCCGCGCGCGGCCGCCTTCCGTACCGCCTCGAGGACGGCCTCGACGCGCCCGCTCGGCTCGACGATATAGAACTCCAGGCGGCACGAGGTCTGCGCCGCGTCGATGTCCCGCCGCATCCTGTCGAGGATCTCGCCTGGATCGGTCAGGATCGCGTAGCCGTTGCGGGCAAGCACCGGAAACCCGCTCTCGACGGTCATGGATCTGGCCAGCGATGCAAAGGGCTCGGGAATGGATTGGAGGGGCGCTTCGTCGGCGCCTCCAACCCCGTAGGCGTTCTGGTAGAAGGTCCTGATACGGCGCCCAAGCTTCAGTCGTCGTCCGCCGAGACTGCGATCGCCGAAGAGGAGGTAGAGGACCGGCCCTGCGATCGGCATGGCGACGAGCATGACGATCCAGGCGAGCGCGGTATTGACCTCAAGCTTGCGATACAGAATCCGGAGAGTGAGCCCGCCTGCCAGGACAATGTGCGCGAGGAGCGGGATCGAACCGTGAGAGATCAATTCGAATCCTGTACGAATGTAAGGGCCCTAGCCTCGGCGCTACTGCACGATCGGCCGAGCCCGGAAAGCTTAAGCTCGTGAATCTGCTGACTTGGAACATCCAGGCGGGCATCGGAACAAGCCGGTACCGCGACTACCTCCTCCGCGCGCACCTGCAGATGTTTCACGCGCCGTCGAAGATGGCCACCTTGCAGAACATCGCCAGGGAGATTGCACCCTACGACGTCGTCTGTCTGCAGGAGGTGGATCTCGGCGGAAGACGGGCGGGCTATCGTTCGCAGGTGGACGAGATCGCCCAGCAGTCGAGACACGCGCACGTCGCCGTCCAGGAGAACCGGACCATTCCGGGCATATCCCGGCACGGCAACGCCATTCTCAGCCACTGGCCGCTGGCCCATGTCCGGGACTTGAAGCTTCCCGGGCGGTTCGCCGGACGGGGCTGCCTTGTCGCCGACGTCGAGGGCGAGCGCTCGCTGACGATCGCTTGCCTGCATCTCAGCCTCGGCGCCTCAGATCAGATGCTTCAGCTGGCCCATGTGGCGCAGGCCTTGCGGGGCGCACGCGCCTGGGCGGCCATGGGCGATTTCAACTGCGGGGCGCGCAGCACGCCGCTGGAGGCCTTCTGCCGGACTACGGGAGGTCAGCTCTCGGGCGCCGCACCGATGACGTTCCCCGCCTGGCGCCCCCGCCGGGATTACGATCATATCGTGATCGGTGGTGAACTGTCGGTGACGCACTACCGGTGCGAGCCTGCGACGTTCTCTGACCACCTCGGCCTCTCGGCGCGCGTCGCGGTCTGAGGTGCGCGTCGCGAGCGGATCCTTGCTTCGCCGCCGGGGTCGTCGGGAAGGTCGCCTGCGGCGCGGATCCAGCCGGAGACTTCGACCGGGCGCATGCGATGGAACACGGGTGATCGCCCCGGCCTGGGCGAGGAAAAGGGCGCGCCCGAGAGCTAATGCCGGGACGAAGCGAAGAAGGCTGAGCAAGCCGCTAAAGAAAGCCGCTACCAAGGCCGTGCGGGCCATCTATCTCCATATCGCGGAGAGTTGCGGGCTGCACCGCTCTGCGGTCTTCGGGGCGTCGATCGGGTTCTTGTCGGCTGGCCGCGGCGTCCCCTGTTTCATCGCGGCGGGCGCTTGGGTGGCGCCGCAAGCCACCTAGCCGATTGTAAGGCCTTTGAGCGAGCCGCGTCTGTTTCAGCCGAGCGTAGCCGGGCGCGTCCGCACGCGATGCGCAAGCGCCGGATGAGGGAATCGATGAGTTACGTCACCCTGCTCGTGCCAGTCGACACGCGCCCCGCCACAGATGCGCGACTTGCCCTGGCGACCGCGCTTGCCAATCGCTTTGACGCGTCGCTCATCGGGGTCGCCGCGGAGATGTGGCGAGTTCCGGTCATGACAGACCCTCTTGATGGGGGCTACGCGACGGGGGTCGTGATCGGGCTCGAACAGGCCCAGATCGAGGCCCGTCTGAGCCAGGCTGAGGCGAAGTTCAAAGCCGCCACGAGCGCCGTCAAGGCGGGCTCAGAGTGGCGCCAGGCGATGCAGCCTCCCTTGACCGCGGCGGCCGCCGAGGCCTGCTGCGCGGATCTCATCGTCATGAATCACCGGGTCCACGACGACGGCTCGTCCATGTCGACAGTCGTTCCCGCCGCCCTGGTGCTGGCGGCGGGCCGTCCCGTGCTCATCGCGCCCCCGGAGATGACGAACCTCAAGCTGCAGACGGTCCTCGTCGCCTGGAAAGACGTTCGCGAAGCCCGTCGGGCCGTAGTCGATGCGCTACCCATCCTGAAGGTCGCCGACGCCGTGGTCGTGGCGGAGGTTTGCCCGCACGACGAGGAACGGGCGACGGAGGCGCGGCTGGCTCGGGTCACGGCCTATCTCCAGCGCCACGGCGTCCGCGCGGCGAGCAAGATCAGCGTCGAGGAGAAAGACGTCAGCGCGGCCGACCAGCTACTGGCACTGGCCGAGGACGTACGGCCAGACCTTATCGTCGCCGGCGCCTACGGCCATGCGCGACTGCAGGAGTGGGTGTTCGGCGGCTTCACCAAGGCGCTGCTGGCCCAGAGGTCGCGGGCCGTCCTGCTCAGCCACTGAGGCGAACTTGCGGGCCGACGTGCGCGACGCCGCCGCGCAGCCTCGAGGCGACAGCTACGGCCAGAGGCCAAGAACGGTTTGCCGAACCACCCTGACGCAACGAGGCGGGCACTGCACCTTGAAGCCTCAATACCGCGATGCGACGAGGTCTGGCGGGGCGTCGCGTCGCAAGGCGCCTCGCTGTTCCCCTGCGACCGAATCATCCGCGGCAACCGCTTCAGCTGCGCCAGCGATCTTAGCCGCCGTAAGGTTCGGTGAACACGGCCGCGAGAAAGGGGGCGTTGCGATGCGGCCGAGCGGCGAGCCGCTCACGCCGCCGAGGCGTCGACGCCGCACAGCACGTGCCGAGCCCTCGTGGGCGATGGCGTTGCGGCGCCAGCGTCGGCGAAGCCGCACAAATTCATGCAAGTCATCGTCCGCGGGGCCGTCCGACCGGTTCGCCGACGATGTTGATCCAAACCTCAACCGTAGCCCAACAGCCAGCACCCAACGGCTCACATGCACATCGCCGGTCATCGTTCGAGGGTGCGCTGTCCGGCCGCGCGTTGCGCGTCAGGCGGGTGACGCATCCTTGTCTTATTCCTCGATCCAAACCTCAGCCAGTTCACCGTGCCGGCGCAGGGCGTCCGCCATGCGCTGCGCCTCCTCAACGGCGAAGGCCTTGCACCAGGCCGGCCGCATCATCTGGCGGCCCTGGCGGATCGCCCAGCCGTAGGGCTCCTTCACCACCTGAAAGGTGATCACGCCTTCGGTCGGGGCGGAACAGGCTGGCGCGCATTCGATGTTCGTCATGACTCAGCCCTCCATCCGGCTGGGGCCTGTGCGGCGCCTCGCGGGCGCGTCTTGCCTTAGAGACGCCACGCGCTCGTAAATCTTACCGACAACAAAATCACCGGGGTGCGCCTTGCGGTGGATCAAAACCGGCGACCAGGGCCTGCGCCTCGGCCTGGACGCGCCGCAGGTGCTCAGGGCCCTGAAAGCTCTCCGCGTAGATCTTGTAGAGGGGTTCGGTGCCGGAAGGGCGGACCGCAAACCAGCCGTTCTTCGCCCGCACCCGAAGGCCGCCGAGCGGCGCGCCGTTGCCCGGTGCGACGGCGTCCACCGCCAGCACCGGCTCGCCCGCCAGCTCGACGATCGCCGGCGGACGGGCCGCGAGGATCGCAAGGCGCGCCTTGTCGGCCGCCGTCGCCGGCGCGTCGAGGCGCTCGTAGACGGAGGCGCCGAGATCGGACGCCAGCTCGCGGAAGAGGCCGCCCGGGTCGCGGCCGGTCTTGGCGGTGATCTCGGCGGCGAGCAGGCCGAGGGAAATCCCGTCCTTCTCGGTCGTCCAGACCGAGCCGTCGAACCGCAGGAAGGCCGCGCCGGCGCTCTCCTCGCCGGCGAATCCCAGGGATGCGCCGAGCAGTCCCTCCACGAACCACCGGAAGCCCACCGGCGTCTCGATGAGCCGGCGGCCGAGCTTGGCCGCCACCCGGTCGATCACGGCGCTGGACACCATCGTCTTGCCAATGGCGCTGCTTGGACCCCAGCCGGGGCGATGGGTGAACAGGAAGGCGATGGCGGCGACCAGGAAGTGGTTGGGGTTCATCAGCCCATCCGAGCGGGTGACGATCCCATGGCGGTCCGCATCCGGATCGTTGCCGACCGCCACGTCGAAGGTGTCGCGCAGGCCGACGAGCCGCGCCATGGCGTAGGGCGAGGAGCAATCCATCCGGATCTGGCCGTCCCAGTCCCGGGTCATGAAGCCGAAGGTGGGATCGACGGACTCGTCGACGATCTTCGCGGCGATCCCGTAGCGGTCGATGATCGCCGCCCAGTAGTCGAGGCTCGCACCGCCCAGGGGATCAATGCCGAGCCGCACGCCCGAACGCCTGATCGCCTCCAGGTCGACGACGTTCGGGAGGTCGGCGACAAACGCCGACCGGAAGTCGTGCCGGCGCAGGTCGGACGAGTTTCGCGCCCGCTCGTAAGGGATGCGGCGAACGTCCCTCAGACCCATCGACAGCAGAAGGTTGGCGGTCCTCTCGATCCACCCGGTCGTGGCTGGATCGGCCGGCCCGCCGTGGGGTGGGTTGTACTTGATACCGCCGTCGGCCGGCGGATTGTGCGAGGGCGTCAGGATGAGGCCGTCCGCGAGCCCCCGCTCCCGGCCCCGATTGTAGCCCAGGATGGCGTGCGAGATCGCCGGAGTGGGCGTGTACCCCTCCCGCGCGTCGATCATCACCGTGACGTGGCTGGCCGCCAGGACCTCGAGCGCCGTGGCCATCGCCGGCGCCGAGAGGGCGTGGGTGTCCCGGCCGAGGAACAGCGGCCCGTCGATGCCCGACCGGCGCCGATGCAGGCAGATGGCCTGGACGATCGCTAGGATGTGGTCTTCGTTGAACGAACCCCGCAAGGCCGAGCCGCGGTGGCCGGAGGTGCCGAACGCTACCCGCTGCGACGGCTCGCCCGGATCGGGGACGCCGGTCCGGTAGGCGCTGAGCAGCCCCGGGACATCCACCAGGCTCTCCGGGCCGGCCGGGCGGCCGGCGTTGGGATCGATGTTCGCCGCCATTGCGCTCGCCTCTAGGCGATCTGCCGCGCCGGCGCGGGGCCGAGGCGAACAGCAACATGATGACCTTGGCCATCCTGCAGCAGGTGCAGCCGCACCGGTCGACCCTCGATCGGGACGCCGTCGCAGTCAGCGTGCGCCACGCCACGGCAGACGCCGTCGGGGTTCTCGACGGCGATCTCGTAGCGCGTCGTCCCGTGATGGAAGACGGCCTTGAAGCCCGGCCACGCCTTGGGAATGCAGGGATCGATCAGCAAGCCCTCGCCCTCGCGCCTGAGGCCTAGGAGATGCTCCAGGATCGCCCGCTGCATCCAACCGGCGGCGCCTGTATACCAGGTCCAGCCGCCCCGCCCCACGTGCGGCGGCAGCGAATAGACGTCCGCGGCGACCACATAGGGCTCGACCTTGTAGCGATGCGCTTCCGCGCGGGTGCGCGCGTGATTGATCGGATTGAGCAGGGCGAGCAGATCGGCGGCCTTGTCGCCCTCGCCCAACTTGGCGAAGGCGATCGCCGCCCAGAGCGCGGCATGGGTGTACTGACCGCCATTCTCGCGGACACCCGGCGGGTAGCCCTTGATGTAGCCGGGATCGCGGGCAGTCTGGTCGAAGGGCGGGGCGAACAGCAGGGCGAGCCCGGTTTCGGGCGAGATCAGCTCCCGTTCCACAGCGGCCATGGCGCGCGCGGCGCGCGCGGGGTCCGCGGCTCCGGAAAGCACCGCCCAGGACTGGGCGACGGAGTCGATCCGACACTCATCGTTGCTCGCCGATCCCAGCGGCGTTCCGTCGTCGAACCAGGCGCGCCGATACCAGTCCCCGTCCCAGGCCTCGCGCTCGAGCGACTCGCCGAGCACGCTCAGGGCGGCCGCCCAGGACTGGGCCCTCGTGCGGTCGCCGCGGACCTTCGCCAACGGAACGAAAGCCGAGAGCGTCGCATGCAGGAACCAGCCCAGCCAGACACTCTCGCCCTGGCCGCCCCGACCGACCCGGTTCATGCCGTCGTTCCAGTCGCCGGCGCCGATCAGCGGCAGGCCATGCCGGCCGAGCGTCAGGCTGGCGTCCAGCGCCCGGGCGCAATGTTCGTAGAGGCTGGCAGCCTCATCTGCTGTCCTGGGCTGGAAGAAGGCCTCGTGCTCTTGCTCGGCCAGGCTCGGCCCTTCCAGAAAGGGAACGGCCTCGTCGAGCACGGCGTCGTCGGCCGTGACGCGCACATAGTGCGCAGCGCAATGGGCGAGCCACAGCCGGTCGTCGGAGATCCGGGTGCGGACCCCTTGGCCAGTGTGCGGCAGCCACCAGTGCTGGACGTCGCCCTCCGGGAACTGCCGGCCCGCCGCCCGCAGCAGATGCTCGCGCGTCAGCGCAGGCCACACCGACGCCAGCGCCATGGCGTCCTGCAGTTGGTCGCGGAACCCATAGGCGCCGCTGGCCTGATAGAACGCCGAGCGCGCCCACAGCCGGCAGGCCAGGGTCTGATAGAGCAGCCAGCCGTTGGCCATCACGTCGAGGGCGCGGTCCGGCGTCTCGATCTGGACCTTGCCGAGCAGGTCCGCCCAGAACCCTCGGACCTCCTCCAGGACCGCATCGAGGTCGGCGGCGCGGTATCGCGCGACCAGGCGGCGGGCCTCCACCTCGTTCTCGGCCTCGCCGAGCACAACCACCACGTCCGCGGTCTCGCCCGGCTCGAGCTCGATCGTGCTCTGCAGCACGCCGCAGGGATCGAGCCCAGCGCCCACGCGCGCGGAGAGGGGCGTAGTCGCGAAAAGCGCCTCCGGCTGAGCGAGCGTTCCGTTGCGGCCGAGGAATTCGCGCCGGTCGCCGGTCCAGGCGGTCTGCCGCCCCCCCAGGTCGAGGAAGGCGACGCGCGCGGCGAAATCGGCCGCCCATCGGTTGCGGGCGAACAAGGCGCCCGTATGGGCGTCCATCTCGGTCACCGTGAACGGCGCAGCCCGCGCACGGGACGGACCGAGCACCCACTCCACATAGGCCGTCGCCGAAAGCCGTCGGCGATGAGGCGATGTGTTGTGGATCCGAAGGCGCGAAATCTTCACCGGATCGGCCAGCGGCGCGTATTCCAGAAGGCTCAGGTCGAGCCCGCGGAGCGAGGCCTCGAAGCGGCTATAGCCGAAGCCGTGCCGCGCCAGGTAGGTAGCCCCCTCGTCCCGGATCGGTGTGGCGGTCGGGCTGAAGACCTCGCCGGTGTCCTCGTCGCGCAGATAGAGCGCGTGGCCGGGGCGGTCCGTCACCGGGTCGTTGGACCAGGGCGTCAGCTGATGTTCGCGGCTCGATCCCGACCAGACATAGCCGGAGCCCTCGGCGGAAACCTGGAACCCGAACCGGGGATTGGCGACCACATTGATCCAAGGGGCCGGCGTCGTCTGGCCCGGCCCAAGCACCGTCACATATTCCCGCCCGCCCTCGGCGAAGCCGCCGAGGCCGTTGAAGAATTCGAGGGCCGGCGGCCTCGGGGGCGGAAACGGTGCGGCGCGGTCGGCCACTCTCCAGGGCGCGACCCCCTCGTCGCCGCGTCCCTCCGGGATCCGATCGAGCTGCTCGATCAGCCCGCCGCGCTCGGCGACGAGCACGACGCGCGCCACCGACATCAGGAGCGCCCGCGTCGCCTCGGGCGTGAGATCGGCGCGGACGATGAAGACCCCGCCGGGCGGCGCCTCGCCGGGAAGCTCCTGGCGGCTGGTCCGCACCAGGTCTTCCAGGGCGGCCTGGAGGTCCTGGACGTAGGACGACGACCGCTCGTTCAGGACGACGACGTCGACGGCCAGCCCCTTCAACCGCCAGAGCTCGGCGGCCCGCAGAAGGTCGCGGGCGACGTCCAGGCGTTCCGGATCGCTGATCCGCAGCAGGGCGATCGGCAGGTCCCCGGAGATCCCGAGCGACCAGAGGCCCGCCTGGGCGCCGGCCCCGGCCGCGATCACCTCGGACGGCGGCCGCAGCGTCGGAGCCGCATAGATCAGGTAGCCCGCCAGGCGCTGGAACTGGCCCGCCTCGCCAGCACTGAGCCCGAGATGGCGAAGTTGCACCTGCGCCTGGGTCCAGGCCAGCGCCGCGGCGCGATCGTAGGCGGCCACGTCGTGGTGCTTGTCGACGAGATCCAGGACGGCTTCGCGGGACGCCGCGACCATCGTCCAGAAGGCGATGCGCACCGTCGCCCCGGGCGCGATCCTGACCCGCCGGCGTAGGGCGAAGATCGGATCGAGCACCGCGCCGGTCGATCCCGTCAGCGGCCGGCCCTCGACCACGGCGGCGGGCGCGCTGAGGTCGCGGCCGCGGCCGACGAACCGCATCCGATCCGTCTCAAGCTCCAGCTTGCCCATGCCTTCGCCCTCGAGCACCGCCGGGTGAGCGGCCCAGACCTGCGGCTCGTCGGGCGCGCGGCGGCGGCGATGGGCCAGCAAGGCGTTCGTCCCGGCGACGAACTCGGTCTCGACGAAGAGCTTGGAAAAGGCCGGATGGGCCAGATCCGCCGCGGCCGGCGCGAGCGCGAGCTCCACGTAGGAGGTGATCTCGATCTCCCGGGCCGCCTCGCCGGCGTTGGTGATAGACACGCGCCGCACCTCGGCGTCGTCCTCGGCCGAGACCAACACGTCCAACACGGTCGTCAGATCACCGTCGCGGCGCGTAATCTCGGCGCGGTCCTCGTTCAGCACGACCTCGTAGGCCTCGGCCTCCGCCCTGGTCGGCTGCAGGCCGGCAGACCAGACCGCCCCGCTCCGGACATCCCTGAGATAGACGAAGACGCCGGCATCGTCGCAGGTGGCGTCCTCGCGCCAGCGCGTGACCGCCTGGCCCTGCCAGCGGCTGAAGCCCGCGCCGGCCACCGTCAGCATCGCCGTGTATCGGCAGTTGGACAGGAGATGCGTCGCCGGCGTCGGCCCGTGTGGGCTGGCGAGCCGCCGCCCGACCGGCGGGGCGATCTGGTGAAGGCGGACCGGGGCCGTTCCATCGGCGCTCCATTGTGGCGGGGCGGCGACCTCGCGCGGCATGCGCTCCTGCAGCAGGAGCTCGGTGGCCTGCACCATGGGCTCGGCGTGGAACCGCGCGCGCATGAGGCCGTCCAGCACCGTGTCGGCGAGAGCGACGATCGTCATGCCCTGGTGGTGGGCCATGAAGGCGCGCACGATCGCCGGCGCCTTGCCGTCGGGAACCCGCGCCGGCGTGTAGTCCAAGGCCTCGTAGTAGCCGTAGCGGCCCTGGGCGCCGAGCCCGGCGAGCCGGGCGAAGTTGCGGACGGCGGCTTTGGGCTCCAGCATCGCCGCCAGCGCCGTGGCGTAGGGGGCGATGACCGCATTGTCGCCGAGGCCGCGCTTGAGCCCCAGGCCCGGCACGCCGAAGTTGGAGTATTGATAGGTCAGCTCCAGGTCGCGGGCGTTGAACGCCGATTCCGAGACGCCCCAGGGTGCGCCCAGGCCCGCGCCGTAGGCGATCTGGCGCCGGACCACGGCGTGGTTGGTGCGGTCCAGCAGGCTCCCGGGCGGCGTGCGCATCACCAACTCGGGCATCAGGTACTCGAACATCGAGCCCGACCAGGAGATCAGCGCCGCGCCGTTTGGCAAGGCGGTGACCGCATGACCGAGGTGGAACCAGTGGCGGGCCGGGACGTCCCCCTTGGCGATCGCCACGAAACTGGCCAGCCGGGCTTCGGAGGCGAGCAGGTCGTAGCAGTTCTCGTCCCGCTCGCTTTCGGCCGGACGATAGCCGATGGACAGCAGCTTGCGGTCCGGGTCGAGCAGGAAGCTGAAATCCATCTCCAAGGCCATCGCGCGGGCCGCCGCCTCCAAGGCGGCGAGCCGCTTCGCGATCGGCCCCTCGATGCGGGCGTCGAGGTCCCGATGGTGGCTGGCCAGCGAATCGCGCGCCGCCCCGACCCAGTAGAGCAGCTCCGCGCGCGCCGCGTCGCGCGGTTCGACCGCGAGGCCTTGGAGATGAGCCGCCAGGGCGTCGGCCAGCGCCGCAACGTCGGCGATCTGCCGGGCGTCGAGGTCGGCTGCTGCGGCCGGCGCCCGGACGCTCGCCATGAGCTTCGCCAACGTCTCCTCGATCTGCCGCCAAGGCTCGGCTGGAACGCCCCCGTCGCCCTGCAACGCCTCGGCCGTCTCCTGCGCCAGCGTCAGGACGTCCTCCACGCCGCAGAGCCGCGCGCGCGGGCTCGGTCGCAAGCCGGCGCCCCATTCCCGGCATGCATTCGCCAGCGCGATAAGGTGGCCGGCGAGATTGCCGCTGTCGACCGAGGAGACATACTGCGGATCGAGCGGGCGCAGATCGGTCGTGTCGTACCAGTTGTAAAAATGGCCTCGGAAGCGGGCGAGCCGGCCCATGGTCGCCAGCGTCGCCTCGAGCCGTTCGACCGCCTCCAGGGTCCCGATCCAGCCGAAGTCGCGGGCGCTCACCACCGAGAGCAGGTAGAGGCCGAGATTTGTCGGTGACGTCCGGTGCGCCAGCGCCGGAGCAGGATCCTCCTGGAAGTTGTCCGGCGGCAGCATATGGTCCTGAGGCGTTACGTGGACCTCGAAGTAGCGCCAGGTGCGCCGGGCGATCCGGCGCAAGGCCTGGGTGTCCGCATCGGCGACCGCCGCGCGGGCGCGGACCGGACGGGGCAGGCTCAGCCACAGGGCGCCGGCCGGCGAGGCGATCCAGAGACCGGAGACCAGCCCGGCGAGCGGCCAAGTGCTCCGCCAGATGGTCCAGGCGAGCGCCGCCGCGGCGAGGACCAGCGCGCCGGCCATCCGCCGATAGAAGCTCGGTAGCTCAAGGTGGCGGCCGTCGGCCAACTGCGCCGCCGGGGTCCACTGGAGCAGGTTGCGCCGGCTGACCAGCAGCCGCCACAGGGTGCGGACCACCGCATCGCCCATCAGCCAGGCCTGGTGCGCCAGGAACACCACCGTCAGCGCGGATCGGAGAAGCGCCAGGCGCAGGTCCGCGCCCCAAGCCGCGAGCCGGCCGCGCGGCCGGGGTCCGCCGCGCCGGAACGGAAATTGGCCGATCACCGGGATGATGGACGGCGCGGCGAGCGCGACGATGACAAACCCTGTCCACACCGAGGCTGCGCCGAGGGGCAGAGTCCAGCCGGCCAAGAGCGCGAACACCCCGGCCGGCGCGTTCAGGGTGCGGCGCAGGTTGTCCAGCATCTTCCACCGGCCGGCCGTCGGCACGCGCGCGGCCACGCCGGATCGGCCGAGAATCCACGGCAGCAGCTGCCAGTCGCCTCGAGCCCAGCGATGGTGGCGCAGGGCCGCGACGTCGTAGCGGGCCGGATACTCTTCCACGACCTCGACGTCGGAGACGAGCCCGGCGCGGGCGAACACCCCTTCGAACAAGTCGTGGCTCAGGAGGGCCGACTCCGGCACGCGGCCGGCCAGCGCCGCCTCGAACGCATCGACGTGATAGATGCCCTTGCCGGCGTAGGAGCCTTCGCCGAGCAGGTCCTGATAGACGTCGGAGACGGCGGCGGCGTAGGGATCGATGCCGCCCCGGGCCGGAAAAGATGCGCTGGAAGCGGGTCCCCGCGTCCGACGTGGCCAGCGACGGCGTGACGCGGGGCTGCAGCACGCCGAACCCCTCGACCACCCGGCTGCAGGCGGGGTCGAAGCGCGGCCGGTTCAGCGGATGGGCCATCTTGCCGATCAGCCGCCGCACCGTCTCGCGCGGCAGCTTGGTGTCCGCATCCAGCGTGACGACATAGCGGACGTCGGTGGGGACGGCGGGCGGGTGACCGCCCAAGGCCTCGAAGGTCGTGTCGCCGTCCCCGCGCAGCAGCCGGTTGAGCTCCTGCAGCTTGCCGCGCTTGCGCTCCCAGCCGATCCAGCGCCCTTCGCTCTCCGTCCAAACCCGCCGCCGATGCAGCAGCCGGAACCGGGCGCCCGCGGGGCCTGGCCCGTACTTGCCGTTCAGCGCCGCAATTCCGGCGACGGCGGCGGCCAGCAGCGCGTCGTCGCCCTCGACCCGTTCGGTCGCCGCGTCGGCCCAGTCCGATAGGAGCGCGAAGTAGATCTCTCCCTCCGGGCTGGCCAGGGAGTGGATCTCCAGGCCCTCGATTTGCTCGGCGATCGCCTCGTGGCTGGTCAGGAGCATGGGCACGGCCACCATGGTCTGCAGCGACGACGGCACGCCGCCCTGTAGCTCCAGCGCGGGCAACGGGGTCGGGCGGCAGCTGTGCGTGACCGCGCAGTTCGCCAGGGCGACCGCCGCGTCCAGCGCCGGGATCGCCCCCAAGACCGCGAGCAGGCCGAGCCAGGCGTCGCCAACGCCCAGGGCCGCAAGGCCGAGGAGCGGAAGTGCGAGGAAGCCGGCCGCCGCGCCGACGATGCCGGCGCCGTAGCCGCGAAGCCCCAAGGCCCGCCCCAGGCGCTCGGGCCACGCCGGCAAGGCGGGTCGGTAGCCAATGTCCGCCTCAAATGCCGGCCGGCCGGAGGACAGAAGATAGTACCCGGGATCGGCCCGTCCGTCCTCGGGGCCGTGGGCCCGGTTTCCCGCCTCGGCGAGGGCGAGCGCGCGCCTGCCGATGTCGAGCTCCGTGCGGCCGGATTGCCGAGCCAGTTCCTCGATGGCGCTGCGGTAGAGATTGCGCGTCGCAAAATCCAGGTCCCGGAAGCTGCTGCCTGCATTCAGCAGCGCATCGACCGGGCTGACCTGTTCGAACAGGTCTATCCAGTCGACGTCCGAGATCAGCCGCACGCTGGTGATGACGTTGCGCACCGTCGCGGTCGCGGCGACCTGGCTCTCCTGTTCCGCCTGGACGATGGCGTGCGCCGTGTCGCCTTGCGTCGCCAGGCATTCGTCGAGCCAGGTCAGCGCCGGCGCGATGCAGGAGTCCTGGTCGCGCAGCCGATGGACCAGCTGCGCCACGAAGGCGCGCGCCAGCGGCCGGCCCTGCCAGGTCGCCAGCACCGTCTCGGGCGGTTCCGCGGCCGTCTCGCTCACGCCGAGAAGGCGGTCGGCGAGTTGGTCGGCCTGACGGCGGGCGTCCTGGCTCCTTTCAATGGCCTCGGCGAGGCGGCGCAGGTTTTCGATCAGCAGGATGCGCAAGGTGATCGGGACCGCCCAGAGCTCGCCGATGGTCAGCGGCTGGACCTCCTGGTAGGCGCGCAGGTACCGGCGCAGCATCTCGGCGTCGAAGCGGCTGTCGGTGTGGGCGACGTAGGCCCAGGCGGCCCCGAAGATGCGCGGGTAGCCCTCGAGCGGCCCGGACGCCAGCTTGGGCAGCTCGCGGTAGAACCCCGGCGGCAGGTCCGTGCGAATCTCCCGTACCTGCCGCTCCACCAAGTGGAAGTTGTCCAGCAGCCACTCGGCCGCCGGCGGTATGGCTGCACCCGCCTGGGCCGCCCGCAGGGTGGTGCGATAGGCGTCGAGCAGCTCACGTTCGTTGTCGGCCAGGCGCGCGGCGAAGCCGTGGCCCACGATCCGCCGGGGGGTGGTCGCCTGAGCCGCCGCAAGGCTTTTCGCATGAGCTTCCAGACGTTCGACGCTGAACAGCTCCGCCCGAATCGGCTCGCCGCTGTCCCACGGAGGCCGCCACCTGGCGGGCCCCCACCGAAGTCCGCCTCGGAGCAACCGCCGCAGCCCGCCGCCTGTATCCGGGCGCGGCTCCGCGACCAGGCGCGGCCGCGGTGTGAGGTCGTCGTTTCGGGCCCGGATATCCACATTCCTACGGACGCAGGCCGCGACCTCCGATTACAGGCGCGGCCAGTCTTCCGAACGCGGTCGTGGCCCGCTGACAGGACGCGGCCTCATGCGCCAGGGCCGCCGGCCGCAAAGCCCGGACCGGGAGGCCCCGTCATCATCCGCGCGGGGGCGCATCGTTAGGGCAAGCTCGGCGCTCCGAGCCCCCCGTTTGAGGGCGTGGCCAGGACCACACCGGGGAGTCTTCGGGTCGGCAACCGCCGAGCGATGGATCAAGGGGCTCTTCCGTGACCTATGCGACCCTTCTCGTGCACGTCGAGGCGGATGAAGCGGCGGACGCCCGCCTGGCGCTGGCCGTGGACCTCGCCAACCCGTTCGACGCCCGCCTGACCGGCGTCGGCGCCGCGTCACGCGCCGGACGAGTGTCGCGGTCGAGGCGAAGGCCGCCGCGGCGGCTGATCGCCTGCTGGACATCGCCGGGCGGCAAGAGGCGGACCTGACCGTGGCCGCCGGCTATGGCCACACCCGCTTGCAGGAATGGGGGCTAGAGGCTTTGCCTGGGCGCTGTTGGCGCGGGCCTCGACAGCGGTGCTGTTCAGCCATTGAGATGAACCGTCGATCGAGGGGCCGGCGGCCCCACTGGCGTAATGTCGGCGCGATGGGCGCGTCATGAGGGGATCGGGCCGGTTCGATGCGGTTCGCCCGATCGCGGAGCGTCAGTCCCGCGTCTCTCTTCGAATCTCTTCGAAACACGCGCGAGGATCGCATGTCCCACTCGTCATCGTCCGCCTACGGCCTCTGGTCGCTGGTGATCCTGAACTCGGTGCTGTTCATCTTCTTCGCGCTCAGCTTCTTCAAGCCGCAGAGCCAGCGGGATTGGCGCTCCTTCGGCGCCTTCAGCGGCTTCCTGGTGGCGCTGTTCACCGAGATGTACGGCTTTCCGCTGACCATCTATCTGACGCTGCCCTGGCTGCAGCGCTACTTTCCGGGGGTCAACTGGCTCACCCACGATTCCGGCCACCTGCTCGAAGAGATGATCGGCTGGCGCGCCAACCCCCACTTCGGGCCGTTTCACATCCTGAGCGACATCCTCATCGGCGGCGGATTCTGGCTGTTGGCGGCATCGTGGCCGCCGCTCTATCGGGCGCAGAAGGAACATCGGCTGGCGGACACCGGCCCCTACGCCAGGATCCGTCACCCACAATACGTGGCCTTCGTGGTGATCATGTTCGGCTTCCTGTTGCAGTGGCCGACGCTGATCACCTTGGCGCTCTTCCCCATCCTGGTGTTCATGTACTGGCGGCTCGGCAAGGCTGAGGAGCGGGATTCGCTGGCCGCCTTCGGGGACGGCTATCGGGCCTATATGCGTTCGACGCCGGCAGTCATCCCGCGCCTGTCCCGGCGGCGGGACGCCCAAGCCCGTCCGGACGCCACCTCTTGACCTGCGCCCGCCCTCGCGAAAGCTGCGATCGGCCGTCGGATGACGCCCGGCGCTCCTGGCCAGTTCGCCGGGACACGCGGGTGGCCTCTGCCGAGGGCCCGGCGTTGCTCCGCGATGTCTTGATCGCCGACCTGTATCCGACCCAATTCGCGGTCGGCTTTCGCGAGGTCGCGCACAAGCGTTGGCGCTATCGGCAAGCCAGCCCCGCCGAACGGGCTGCCTTGATCAGCGGCCGGGCCGTCCCGGTCGTGCGCGGGCCCGGCGGGCGCACGTTTGTACTCGACCGACACCACTGGCTCTGCGCTCTGCAGGCGGAGGGGGTCGCGTCGGCGCCGACCTTTACCGTCGGCGACCTCAGCGCCTCGGGTCCGGATCGATTTTGGCGGACGCTGCAGGATCGCGGCTGGTGTCGGCTCTACGACGCCGAGGGCCGTCGGCGGAGCCACGAGGACATGCCACAGTCGCTCTCGGCGCTGCAGGACGATCCTTTCCGCAGCCTGGCGAGCGCGCTGAGACGGCGCGGCGGGTTCGACAAGATCGACGTGCCGTTCAGCGAGTTCCATTGGGCCGACGGGTTGCGCCGCAGCCTGGACCCTGAGTTGCTCGCCCAGGACTTCGAGGCCGCCCTCGAGCGGGGGCTCCTGCTGGCGAGCTGCTGGGCGTCCAGTGCGCCCGAGGCCAATCTGCGGGATCGTTGGCTAGAGAAGGGACGCGCCGGCGCGATCGATCAGACCGGTCGTGATCAAGGCGAGGCCGAAGACGATCAGGTTGGCGGCGACGAACAGGGCCAGGACCATCACCCCCGCGTGCGAGCTGGCGCGGAGGAGAAGCATGCCCAGGCCGAGGGTGAAGATCGCGCTGACGACCAGCCAGTCCCAGGCCAAGCGACGGTGAAGGCCCCGCAGCTGAACCTGGGCCGCAGCCACAGCCGCCAGGGCAAGCGACCCGATCCCGACGACCCACGGCAGCGACAGGCGGCCGGTCCAATGATGATAGAGCACGGCCAAGCCAGCCAGACTGGAGACAGCGACCCAAAGCGCGCGCCAGACGAACTCTGTCTGGCGCGCCGAGGTCAGGGCCAGCGCGCCAACGGCGCCCGCGGCCAAGAGGATGCCGGCGAAGGCGATGGCGGCAAGCGCCGGCGCCAGGAGCGGCGCCACAAAGGCCAGGCCGCCTAGAAGCACCATCGCTGCGCCGCAGACCTCGACCGGGACGCCCGAGCGGCGCCGGAGCTGGTTGGTCGAGTCGTCCCTCATCTCCGTCATCGCGACCGCTCCTGAATGTTCGCAGCGCACGGCCGCGTAACCATTGGACGCGGCTCGCGTCCGAGCGTTACGCTCCCGCCGTCAGTCCAGGGCGCGCACGCCGGAGGCCCTGCCGCCGCCCAACCTGGCGCGCTTCACATCAACGACGACGGAGTAAGACGTCCGTCTCGCCGGACCACGTCGCTCGCCGGCTCACCATTGCCGCCGGAAGAGCAGCCAGCTGCCCGCGAACAGGGGCGCGCCGATCAGCCCGAGCGCCGCGGCGTGCGGCCAGAGCTCGCCCATCCCCGCACCCTTCAGGAATAGGCCGGTGACGATGGCGATGCCGTGGCGCAAAGGGCTCGCCTGGGAGGCGATCTGCAGCCATCCGGGCATGCTTTCGATGGGCGTGACGCTGCCGGACAGGAACAGCAATGGGAACAGGCTGAAGAAACTCGTCAGGAGCGCCTGCTGCAGCGTGTTGGTCACGGTCGCCACGAACACGCCGATCGACACGGCGCTCAGCAGGAACACCAGGTTGAGGGCCAGGAAGGTCAGGGCGCCGTCGCCCACCGGCACATTCAGCAACCGGGCGACCAGCAGCGAGGGGAACATCGCCCCCGTGCTGATGGTGACGGGCGGCAGGATCTTGCCGATAAACATCTCATGGGCCCGGATGGGGGTCACCCGGATCTGCTCTAGCGTGCCGTTCTGCTTTTCGCGCACCATGCCGGCGGCGGGCAGGACGACGGCGAGCATGAAGCCGGCCTGGGCGATCATGGCCAGGGCGATGAAGTTGGTGTTGGTCAGATTCGGATTGTACCAGACGCGCACCGCCGGCTGCACGCCGGCGCGCATCGGCATCGACCCCATGACCCGTTCGCCGGCGAACCGGGACGTCATCTCGATGATGTAGGCCCGCGCGCGCGAGGCCACGTCGGCGTTGGAGCCGTCGACCACCACGCCGATCGACGTCGGCCGCCCCGCGGCGACCCGCGCGCCAAAATCCGGCGGGATCTCCACGACCGCGTCCAACGCGCCTTTGCGCAGACCGGCTTCCGCCTGGCGTTCAGAGGCGAAGGCGCCGGCCTCGATGAAGGTGTCCGCGGAGGTCAGCTCGCGACTGAAGGCGCGGCTTGTCTCGGTGCGGTCATTGTCGATCAGGCCGAGCTTCAGGTTCTTGACGTCCATGCCCACCGCCATGGTGCACATGGCGACCTCCGAGGTGGTCAACCAGAAGATCAGGAACAGCATGACCGGGTCGCGCAGCATCTGCGCGAACTCCTTGCCGATGAGGCCGTAGAGCCGTCCCCACATGGTCAGGCGATCCGCTTCTTGAGGAGGAAGGTGGCGAGGACCAGGACGACGGCCGTGTAGACGACCAGGACGGCGACGTTGGGCCACAGCTCAGCCAGCCCGGCCCCGCGCATGACGATCCCGCGGGAGATGTTCACGAAGTACATGGTCGGAATCCGCGCCGAATAGCCCTGGAAGAACTTCGGCATGGTGAAGATGGGATAGATGAATCCCGAGAACAGGAACGAGGGCATCAGCGTCAGGACGAGGGTCACCAGCATGGCGGCGACTTGCGTGCGCACCAGGGTCGACACAAGCAGTCCGATCGAGACCGTGGTGAGGACGTAGATCGCGCCCAACCCGACGAGCAGCGCGAGGCTGCCGTGCATGGGAACCTTGAACAGGAGGAAGCCTCCGGCCAGCACGATCGCCAGCTGCAGGAAGGCGATGGCGGCGTAGGGCAGCAGCTTGCCGACCACGAACTCGCTCTTGCTGAGCGGCGAGGCATAGATCTGGGCGATGGTGCCCAGCTCCTTCTCGCGCGTGACGGCCAGCGCCGTCAGCAGCGGCGGGAAGGCCATCAGGATCACCGCGAACAGACCCGGCACGATGAAGTCGCGGCTCCTGAGCTGCGGGTTGTACCAGACCCGCACCTCCGGCTGGATCGGCAGACGCAGCGAGCCGGCGGGGAAGGCGTAGATGATCGCCCGCCCGTAGGCGGAGACGATGGCGGCCGTCGAGGCATAGGTGCCGTCGACCACGAACTCGACGGGAGCGGGTTCGCCCTGCGCCAGCCGACGGGCGAAGCCCGGCGGGATCGACAGCACCGCGCGCGCCTGGCCCTTCATCAGCATGTGTTCCGCCATCCGCTCGTCCTCGGGCGCGCCGGCCAGCCGGAAATAAGTCGTGTTGAGGAACTGGTCCGCCAGCGCGCGGCTCGCGGCGCTCTTGTCGTGGTCGACGACGACCAGCGGCGAATCCTTCACGTCGAACGACAGCGCCACCCCGAACAGGAACAGCATCACCAGCGGCATGAAGAGGGAGATCCAGACGGTGATCGGATCGCGGACGATCTCGAGCACCTCCTTGCGGGCGAAAGCCAGGATGCGCGAAAGCCTCATGCCGCCCTCGCCGCCTTGCGTTCGCGCTCGATGAACCCCAGGAAGACGTCCTCGACCCGGGCCACCTCGAGGCCCAGCTCCGTCTTCAGCGCCGAGAGGGTCCCCAGGGCGATCATCCGCCCGTCCATCATCAAGCCCAGGCGGTCGCAGTAGGTCGCCTCCTCAAGGTAGTGCGTCGAGACGATCACGGCCACGCCTTCGGCGGCCAGCAGCGAGATCAGCCGCCAGAAGCGGAACCGCGAGAGGGGATCGACGCCGGAGGTGGGTTCGTCGAGGAACAGCACCTTCGGCCGGTGGACGATCGCGCAGGCGAGCGCCAGGCGCTGGCGCACCGCGCTGGAGAGGTTGCGCACCAGGCTGTCGTCGCCGGGCGGGAAGCCCGCCCGCGTGCAGGCCCAGGCGATGCGGGCCTTCAGGTCGCGGCGCGGCACGCCGTAGGATCGGGCGAAGAAGCCCAGGTTCTCCCTCGAGGTCAGGTCGGTGAACAGCGAGACCTTCTGCGAGACATAGCCGATGCTCGTCCGGACCTGCTCGCTCTGGCGCGCCACGTCGAAGCCGGCGACCCGGGCCTCGCCCTCCGAGGGGGCCAGCAGGCCGCACAGCATGCGGATCAGCGTGGTCTTGCCAGCGCCATTCGGGCCGAGCAGGCCCAAGATCTCGCCGCTCCTGACCTCGATCGTCGCGTCGCTCACCGCGACGAAGTCGCCGAATCGCCGGGTCACGTGGTCGGCGGCCACCCGAACCTCGGCGTCCGGGCGCCGGTCCGGCGCCGCCTGCAGCGCTTCGGCCGGCGCGCCCTGCGACGAGACGACGGTGAACACGTCCTCCATGGTGGGCTCCACGGCCTTGAGCTCGCGGCAGTGCAGGCCGAGGTCCGGCGGCGCGTCCGCCTGGCTGAGCTGGACGCGGACCTCCTCGCCGGATCGTCGCTGGAAGCTGAGCACATGGGGAATCTTGAGCAGCGCCGCTTCGGCGGCGGCCGGATCGGCCGTGCGCACGGCGTACACGCGCCCGCGGGCGGCCTCGCGAAGCTCGCTCGGCGATCCGATCGCCAGCGGCCGTCCGTCCCGGAGCAGCAGCACCCGGTCGCTGGCGTCCGCTTCATCCATGTAGGAGGTGGCGAAGACGATGGAGCGACCCTCGGCCTTGGCGGCGTCCAAGATGCGCCACAGCTCGCGGCGCGACAGCGGGTCGACGCCCAGGCTCGGCTCGTCGAGGATCAGCAGCGGCGGCTCGTGGATGAGGTTGGCGCAGAGCGCCAGCTTCTTGCGCATGCCGCCGGAGAGCGCGCCCTCGCGCCGGTCCTGGAACCGCTCCAGTCCGGCCATCGCCAGGAGCTCGGCCTTGCGGGCCGCGAACGCAGCCTTGGGCACGTCGCGGATCGCCGCGGCGAAGGCGATGTTCTCGGCCACGGTCAGCCGGTCGTAGAGCGAGAACCCCTGCGACATGTAGCCGATCTGAGCCTGCACGCGAGCGGCGTGCTTGCGCACGTCCTCGCCGAGCACCCGGCAGCTGCCGAGGCTGGGCCGCAGAATCGCCGCCAACATCTCCAGCAGCGTGCTCTTGCCGGCGCCGTCGGGACCGACGACCCCGAAGACCTCGCCCTGCCGGACCTGAAGGCTGACGTCCTGCAGGACCGTGCGGCCGCCGAAGCGGCGGCCAAGCCCGTCCGCCTCGACGACGAAGGAAGCGGTCATAGCGGCTACTCCGGCGCCTTCAGGCGCACGGGCCATCCGGCCTTCGCGTCCCACAGCACCCAGGCGTCCGCGGGCATGCCGGGCTTGAGCAGGCCCTCGGGATTGGCGGCCTCGACGGTCACGCCGTAGACTGTGCGGCTGCGCTCGTCGGCCATGTGCACATCGCGCGGGGTGAACTGCGCCTGGGCGTCGATCCTGGCGACCCGCGCCGGAAAGTCTCGCCCGGGGAAGGCGTCGACGCGCAACCGGACCGGCGCGCCCAGACGGATGCGACCCAGGTCGCGCTCGCTGACGAACACCTTAAGCTTCACCCGCGAGAGGTTGGCCAGGACCGCCACCGCCTGGCCGGGCGCCATCACCTCGCCAGGCTCGACCAGCCGCTGCAGCACGGCGCCCGAGATCGGCGCGGCGACCCGGGTCTTGTCGATCTGCGAACGCGCCAGCGCCAGACTGCTCGCGGCGGCCTCGGCCTGGGCGGCCGCCTCAGCTTGCTGCGCCTCAAGGGTGCGCACCTGGTCCAGGGCGGCCTGGTTGGCGTTTCGCTGGACGTCCACTTCCTGCGCCGAGACGGCGCCGTCGCGCACCAGCGTCTCATATCGCTGCAGGTTGGTGCGGGCGGTCTGCGCGTGGTGCCTGGCGACCTCGAGCTGCGGCGCGATCTGGGCGACCGCCCGGAGGGCCGCCGCGCGCTGCGCCTCCGCCCGGTTGGCCTGAATCGCATAGTCGCCCGGATCGAGCCGCGCGACCAGTTGACCGGCGCTCAGGGTCTGGCCTTCGACGGCCGCGTTCTCCAGCACACGCCCTGGAATCTCGACGCCGAGGCGCACCTCGTCGGCCTCGATGCGGCCGCTGGCGTAGATCACCTGCTCCGCCTGAGGCTGTGGCTTCAGCTTCCAATAGAGCGCGGCCGACCCGGCGACGATGACGATCAATCCCAACGCCACCGCGTAGGTCGCTTGTCTGGCCCGCACCGCCACGGCTGTCTCCTGATCTGCCCGTCAAATCACAGCCGGCAACGCCCTGGGCAACCCGACCGCAGATCCATAGACGCACCGCGCGACTCGTCCTTACGGCCCCGGCGCGCATGCTCGCCGTGTAAGGTTTCCCGCCGACGCACGTCTTCGTCCCCACTGCGGAGGGCGGTTGAGTCGAATCAGCTCGAGGTCGAGAGCTTGACCGTTCGCCGCTCTGGAGCTTGTGGAGACCGGGACGTGAAGCAGCGGGTAGCGGCATGGGCGCGGCGGTCTGGGCGGCTTGGCCCTTGGGTGGGCGCCAGCGCCCGGGGAGCCGGGCTCGGCGTCCTCGCGGCGCTCGCCTTGAGCGGTTGCACGACCGTCGGACCTGACTTCCAACGCCCAAAGCCGAGCCTGCCCTCCGGCTGGTCGGCGGCGGTCAGTCCCGCGGCGCCGAGCCGCGCCATCGGGAAACCGCTTCGCGACGCCGATTGGTGGACGACCTTTGGGGATCCCACCCTGACATCGCTGATCGGGCGGGCGGCGGCGGCGAACCTGGACCTGCGGGCCGCCGCCCTGCGCATCTCTGCGGCGCGGGCGCAGCGCGCGGTCGTGGGCGCGTCGGCATGGCCCGCGGTCAACGCCAGCGGCGCGTGGGAGGGCCAGCGCCTGAGCGAGAACACCCCCACCGGCCGGCTCTTCAGCCTCCTCGGCGATATCCCTGGCCTCTCCAATCTCCCTGGCACGGCGATGTCCAATCCTTATGGCCTGTACCAGATGGGCTTCGACGCCGCATGGGAGCCCGATCTCTTCGGTCGGGTGCGCCGAAGCGCCGAGGCGGCCGAGGCCGAAACGGCCGGGGCGGTCGAAGACCGGCGCGGCCTCGAGGTCGCCCTGTCCGGCGAGGTTGCGAGGACCTACCTCGACCTGCGGGGCGCCCAGCTCAAGCGCGGGGTCGCCACCGAGAGCCTGGCCGCCGCGCGGGATCTTCTGCGCATCGCGCGCGAACGGCGCAGCCTGGGGCTTTCGACCGAGATCGACATCTCCCGCGCCGCCGCCCAGGCGAGCCTGATCGAGGCGCAGCTGCCGCTGATCGACCGTCAGATCACCGCCGACATCAATGCGCTCAGCCTACTGATCGACCGCGAGCCGGGCGCGCTCAGGTCCGAGCTCGAGGGTGTCAGGCCGGTCCCAGCGGCGCCGCCGGAAATCGCGGTCGGCCTGCCCGCCGAGCTTGTCTGCCGACGGCCCGACGTCCGCAGCGCTGAACAGCGCCTCCACGCCGCGGTCGCCCGCCAGGGTGTTGCGGTCGCCGACCAGTACCCCCGCCTGACCCTGACGGCGTCCGGAGGCTACCAGGCGCAGGACGTCGGCAACCTGCTCAACTGGGCGAGCCGGTTCGGTGTGGTCGGACCGCAGGTTCAATTGCCGATCTTTGACGCCGGCCGGCGGCGCGCCCGCGTCCGGGTCGAGGCTTATCGCGCCCAGGAAGCCGCCGTCGGATATGCCCGGGTCGTGCTCGGCGCCTTGCATGAGGCGGACGGCGCGCTCACGGCCTTTGGCGACGAACAGGCGCGCCAGGCCGCCCTGCAACAGGCGGTGAGCCAGGACCGGACCGCCGTCCGGCTGACACGCCTTCGCTACCAGAACGGCGTGGACAGCATCCTGGGTGTGCTCGACGCCGAGCGGACCTTGCATCAGGACGAGCTGCTACTGGCTGACAGCACGGTGGCCGTCCCCATCCGCCTCGTGGCGCTCTATAAGGCGCTCGGTGGCGGATGGAGCGGCGCCTCAGGCGCCTGCGGCGCCTGAGGCGCCGCCCTCTCGCAGCCCTGTGATCGCATATCCGAACCGTTCGTCCGCAAAGGCCGCCCGCCCTTCGCCTGCGGCGCGGCGACAATCCCGTGAGATATGCGAAGGTTGCAGCGCCAAGGCCCGACCTCACTGCGCCTTCGCGCGAGGTGAGGACGGTCACCGGACGCGGACCCAGGTGTCGTGAGATTGGGGGAAGACGGTCACCGGCTACCCCAGCGCATTCGCAGGCTCGGCGGTCGTGAGCCGCGCGTGCACGGCCGCGGCCAGCACGGCCGCCGCCAGGGGCGCGGCCGCGCCACTCCAGAGGGCCGCTCCCGTGGGTCCGAAGACATCGAACGCGATGCCGGCGAAAGCCGACCCCACGGCCTGGCCAAGGCCCGCCGCAGCGGTCTGGCGTCCCAGCTGGGCTCCCTGCGCGGGTCCGGCTTCACGGGAGACCCAGTAGGCCAGCACCGGCGCCAGCACGCCGCCGCTCGCCGCAAAGAGACCGACCGCCAGCGCGTAAACGGCGAACGAGGGCGCCCAGCCAGCCAACGCCATGGCGCCCGCGATGGCGGCGAAGGCGGGCGCAAGGACCGCCGCGGTCCTCGCGGGCTTCACCCAGCGGGAGAAGACCGCCGCCTGTGCGGCGAACATCACCACGCTGCAGCCGGTGAACAGCCTCCCCGTCTGCACGGCGGAGAGGCCGAGGGCCCGGCCGCCCCGGATGGCGATGGCCACCTCGAAGACACCGATGGCCAGGGAGACCACAAAGGTCAGGACGAGCAGCGGCCGCAGCGCCCTTCCCTTGGCGCGGGGCGCCGGCCGGGCGCTCGGCGCCGGCCGGCCCCGAGGCGTCCACGCCCACAGCATCAGCACGACGGGCACGGCCAGCACCGCGGTCGCCAGGAATGGGGTGACCAGTACGCCGGGCGTGATGTCACGCAGCAGCAGCCGGTCGGCGGCCGAGCCGGCGACCGGTCCCAGGATGAAGCCGGCCACCAGCGCCATGTTGAGCCAGGCCAGGCGGCTCGCCCGCCAGTGGTCGTCCGGCGCAAGGTCGGCCACGAGCGCCGAGGACACCGGCATCACCGCCGCGGCCCAGACGCCGCTCAGGAACTGTTCGCTATAGACCGCCGTCAGGCCTGGCGGACTGGCGAACACCGCCAAGGTGATCGCGAACCCGGCCATCCCGAGGACCAGCACCGCCCGCCGTCCGGTGCGGTCCGAAAGCGCGCCCCAGGCCGGCGCGGCGGCGCCGAGGGCCAGCGTGAACACGGCGCCCAGGAGACCAGCGTGCAGCGGAACCCTGGCGGCTCCGCTTGGCGACACCGCGGCGATGAGCGACGGCAACAGCGGCATGTTCAAGCCGAAGCTCGCTGAGATCACGAAGGTGGCGGCGATCAGCGCCACCACGACCCGCGACCGTAGGCCGGCCGTGGTCGCCCGAGGTGCTGCACCCATGCGCGGAGCCTAGACGACGAACAGCGGGGCGAACCCGCCGCCCGGGGTGCGGAAGTTGGTCGCCTGCCCCTGGTAAAGACGCGCGGCGGATAGCAGGACGTCGCCATCGTAGGTGTAGAGCCGGACGTCCAGCTTCCGCGTCTCCGGCCGTCCGTCGATGGCGATCTGGCGTTCGCTCGGCGGCGAATAGGCCTGGGCGACATAGTCGGCGGCGAGGATCTCGGCCCACACGCGGGTGGTCAGCTTCTCGCCGCGATAGACGCCCTTGCTGGCGTGACCGCGCGTGGGCTTGAAGAACCACCGCTTGCGCTCCCGCCAGAGCTCATCGGCATTGTCCGGCGTCACGCGGATCGTGCGCGGCACGGCCTTCAGCGCGTGTAGCGCCGGGTCGCTCACGCCCCATGCGGCGAGCGTCGTGAGGTCCGAGAACAGGATGAGGTCGCGCTTGTCGGCATAGAGCGCATGCAGATGCGGGTTGGGGGTGACCACCACGGCGCCGTCCAGGTAGGCGCTCCGCAGCGCCGCGTGGCGCGGCTCCTCGAAGGCGAAATCGACCAGGCGATTGTAGACGAGATCGATCGGTGCGCCGGCGGCGGACAGCACCCCGTCGCGGTGGGCCAGATCGGTGGGGTCGAGGACCAGCACCTCGACGGCGCCGACCGCCAGCATCCGCTGGGCGATCAGGAATTCGGGATAGAGGTGCTGCTCGCCGGGCGAGTCGTCGACGATCGCGATGCGCCCGAGCGGTCCGGTGCGGCCCTGGAGGGACCATTCGCGCGCGAACATCTCGCGCGCCGCCGTGGCGAACGCCCCGGCCTCGCCCGGCGCCAGGCCGATGCCGGCGTCGCCGCAGCAGACGCGCTGCGCCTGTCCGGCGAGCGCGTTCAGGAAGGCGCCGCCCGCGTTGGTGTTCACCTCGATCAGCCGGGGTCCCTCGGCCGTCAGATGGAAGTCGTAGCCCATGAAGGCCCCGCGCGGGCCGAGGTCGCGCCGGGCGATCTCCGGCGCCCAGGCGAGCGCAGCGCGCTGGTAGGATGGGTTGCGGACCACTTCCTCGATCGCCGCGACGACGGCCCGGAGTTCCACGACCTCGCCGGCCGACAGGAAGACCGGCGTGTGGGAGAACAGATGCGGTCGCGCCTCCAGTATCGGGGCGGCGAGATCACCGAGCGTCTCGCGGAGCGCAGCGGAGAGCGCGGCTTCATCGAGCGTGCGGCAGAAGCAGCCCGCGTTGAGCCGCCCGGCCATCGTGGAGGCCTCGGACGAGTTGTCTTCGCAGCCACAGCTCATGCGAGCCTCTCAGCAAAAGGTTGGCCGGCGGATTCCACGAGGGCGATCGCCTGGCGCGTGTGGAGGGCGATCATCTGTTCCTCGTCCGTCGGAAGGACCCAGACTGCGACGCCGCTCCCCGGGGTGCTGATCTGGGTGTCTCCACGTCTATTGGCCGCGGAGTCGAGTTGCACGCCAAGCCACGCCAGACGCTCGCAGATCGCAGCGCGGACTTCCGGACAATTCTCGCCAATGCCCGCGGTGAAGATGACCCCATCCAGGCCGCCGAGGGTTCCGGCCAACGCCGCCGCCTCCCGCGCCACCCGGAACACGAAGAGCTCGACGGCGTCCCGCGCCGGCGCCGCGTCGCTCTGGAGCAGCACCCGCATGTCGCCGCTCAGGCCGGAGACGCCCAACAGACCGGAATGCTCGTAAAGCAGGTCGCTGAGCCGCGCCCCGTCCAGGCCTAGCGTCTGCTGCAGATAGAGGATCACGCCCGGATCGATGGATCCGCAGCGCGTCGCCATCAACAGGCCATCGAGCGGGGTCGCGCCCATGGTGGTGTCGACGCTGCGCCCGTCCAGCAAGGCGCAGAGGCTCGCGCCCGAGCCGAGATGGGCGGCGACCACCCGCCCGCGGGCGACGGAAGGGTCCAATTGGCGCAGGCGGCCCGCGAGGTACTCGTAGGACAGGCCATGGAAGCCGAACCGGCGGAGTCCGTGCGCCTCATAGGACCGCGGCAGGCCGAGCCGGTCCACCACCGGATCGTGTCCATGATGGAACGCCGTGTCGAAGGCGAGCGCCTGAGGCAGGTTCGGACGGGCCTTGCCGATCTTGGCGGCCAGGTCGAGCGCCGGAAGCTGGTGGAGCGGCGCCAGCGGCGCGAGGGCCCGCAAGGCGCGGCCGATCTCCGGCGTCAGGATCACCGGCTCTCGGAAATGCGGACCGCCATGGACGACGCGGTGGCCCACCGCCCGCGCCGGCGTCTCAAGCTTGCCCTCGAGCCAGGTCAGCACGTCGACGACCGCGTCGCCGCGCCGCCCGCTCCGCACAGGGGGCGGCGCCGGCAGCGATCGGCCCTCGGCGTCCCAAACCCGGATCTCGGAGTCGGCGGATCCGTGGCGCAGGCGCGCGCGAAGGATGGGCTGCGCCTCAGGGCCGTCCACATCGAAGGCGCCGAGCTTGGTCGTCGAGGAGCCCGTGTTCACGGCGAGAAAGTATTGGGTCATGGCCGTCCCCGCCCGCTTGGTTCAGGCGGTCGCCAATGTCCGGTCGGGGCTGCGGTGCATCGACGTCTCGGCCGCCGCGACAGCCGTCTTAACGGCCATGAAGCTGTCCGGGTTGACCGAGATGGAGTCGATGCTGAGCTGCACCAGAAACTGTGCGAACTCCGGGTGGTTGCTCGGCGCTTCCCCGCAGAGCCCCACCTTGGCGCCCGCCCCGTGCGCCGAAAGGATCACGTGCTGGATCATCCATTGCACCGCCGCGTCCTGCTCGTCGAACAGTGGGGCCAGCTCGGCGGAGTCGCGATCGACGCCGAGGGTCAGCTGGGTGAGGTCGTTGCTGCCGATCGAGAAGCCGTCGAACAGCTCGGCGAACTGGCTCGCCAGGATCACGTTGGAGGGGATCTCGCACATGACGTAGACTTGGAGGCCGTCCTCTCCGCGAACCAGGCCGTTCTCGGCCATCACCTCCAGCACCCGGCGCCCTTCGCCGATGGTCCGGCAGAAGGGGATCATGACGATGACGTTGCGCAAACCGATGGCCTCGCGCAGACGGTGGATCGCGCGGCACTCCAGAGCGAAGCCTTCGCGGTAGCGCGGCGAGTAGTAGCGGGAGGCTCCCCGGAACCCGAGCATGGGGTTCTCTTCCTTGGATTCAAAACCCGCGCCGCCAATGAGGTTGGCGTACTCGTTGGTCTTGAAGTCGCTCATCCGGATGATCACCGGCTTCGGATGGAAGGCGACGGCGATCCGCGAGAGGCCGCGCGAGAGCCGGTCCACGAAATATTCGGTTCGATCGGCATAGCCGGCCGTCAGTCCGTCGATCGCGGCCCGCGCCGCCGGATCCTCGACCGCGTCGTAGTGGACGAGCGCCATGGGATGGACCTTCACGTGGTTGCTCACCACGAACTCCATGCGCGCCAGGCCCACGCCGTCGGCCGGCAAGCGCCACCAGCGGAACGCCGCGGCGGGGTTGGCGAGGTTGAGCATGACCTGGGTCGTGGTCGCCGGGATCGCGCTGGCGTCGAGCTCCTGCGCCTCGAAATCCGCGCGGCCCTCGTAGACGAAACCCTCGTCGCCTTCGGCGCAGGAGACGGTGATCTCCTGCCCTGCCTTGAGCACCCGGGTGGCCGTCTCCGCACCCACGATGGCGGGCAGTCCGAGCTCGCGGCTGACAATGGCGGCGTGGGACGTGCGGCCGCCGTGGTCCGTCACGATCGCCGCGGCCCGCTTCATGATCGGCACCCAGTCGGGATCCGTGGCGGTGGTCACCAGGATCGCCCCGTCCACGAACCGGTCGATGTCCCGGGGGCTGTCGATCCGGCAGACCTGGCCGGCCACGATGGCGTCGCCGATGGCCAGGCCCTTCGCCAGCAGGGCGCCCTTGGAGGTGATCCTGAAGCTGTGCAGGGCGCCGGCGCCGATGCGCGACTGGACGGTCTCCGGGCGCGCCTGGACAATGAAGATCTCGCCGCTCTCACCGTCCTTCGCCCACTCCATGTCCATCGGGCGGCCGTAGTGGGTCTCGATCGCGACGGCCCAGCGCGCCAGCGTCAGCACCTCGTCGTCGTTCAGCACGAAGCCGGACTGCTCGGCGGGCGTGGTGGGGACATTCCGCGTCGGGCGCTCACCGCCTTCGGCATAGATCATCTTCTGCGCCTTGCCGCCGAGGCGCTTCTCCAGGATCGGGACGATCCCCGGCTTGTCCAAGAGGGGCTTGAAGACCTGGTATTCGTCGGGGTCGACGGCGCCCTGCACGACGTTCTCGCCCAGGCCCCAGGCGCCGTTGATCAGCACGACCTTGTCGAATCCGGTCTCGGTGTCGATCGAGAACATGACGCCCGCGCCGGCCAGGTCCGAGCGGACCATCTGCTGGACGCCGATCGACAGCGCGACCTTCAGATGATCGAAGCCCTTGGTCTGGCGGTAGCTGATGGCCCGGTCGGTGAAGAGGGACGCGTAGCAGCGGCGGCAAGCCTCCAGCAGCGCGGCCTCGCCACGGATATTGAGGTAGCTCTCCTGTTGGCCGGCGAAGCTGGCGTCCGGGAGGTCCTCGGCCGTGGCGCTCGAGCGCACCGCGACGTCGGCGTCGGGCCTGCCGATGCGCTCGCAGAGCTCGCGGTAGGCGGCGCGGATGGCCTCGGCGTTCGCCTCGGGCCACGGCGCGGCCAGGATGGCCGAACGGAGCCGCGTCCCGGTGTCGGCGAGGGACGCCTTGCCGGCCGTCCAGTCACCGATGGCGGCCGCGATGACGGGACGCAGGCCGCTCCCGTCGAGGAAACGCCAGTAGGCCTCGGCGGTGGTCGCAAAACCGGGCGGCACGCGCACGCCGCGGTCGCCGAGATTGCGGACCATCTCCCCCAGCGAGGCGTTCTTCCCGCCCACCTGGGCGACCGACGCGCGATCGACCCTCTCGAATGGCAGGATCAGAGCGGCGGGCTGGGTCATGGCGTCAACTCGACAAGCAGGACGGTGGCCGGGGCGACGGCGAGGCCGCCGCGGGCCCTCAGGATGATTCAACTGACGCGGCCGCTCGGCGATCCTTACGCGGACAGAGTGGCGGCGGCGGTAATGTCGACCGGGCCGCCGCGTCTTGTGGTGTCAGGCGCTGTCCGCCCAGCTCAAGCGCCCCGATCGGAGAACGTCGTCAGCCATCGCCCCGCGACCGGGAGTTCTGCGAACGAGGTGCGATGCCACACGATCCGGTGAAGACTGGGCGTCAGCGTGGAGGCCGCCCGTGGCGCGCTTGATCCTTATCCTCGCCGCGGGCCTGCTGCTCGTTCTCGGTGGGGCCCGTGCCAACGCACAGCCCGCGAGCCCCCTCTCGGCCGCCGACCGGTCGCTCCTGCTCGCGACCCTCAGGGCCGCGCCCGAGCACGGGCTGCCGGCGAGCGAAGCCCGGCTGAAGGCCATCGAGCGCGACTTGGCCGCCGCCGATCCGGCGCAACGTGTCCAGGCCGAGGCCGAACTTCGCGTCGCCGTCATCGCTTACGCCCGCGCCCAGCGCGGCCTGCGGGTGCCGACCTCCCGCTTCCTGAACAACTGGGCCATCCGTCCGCCGCCCTATGACGCCGAAGCGGAACTCGCCAAGGCGCTGGCCACCTCGACCCTGGCGGCCTGGCTGGCCGGCCTGCCGCCGCAGGAGCCGCGGTATGCGGCGCTCGTGAGGGCATACGCCCGCTATCGCGCGATCGGGGTCGCCGGCGGCTGGCCTGCTCTGCCCAGCAAGACCGCCAAGCCGGGCGCCGTCGGCCCGGAGGTCGCGGCCTTGCGCCGGCGGCTGGCAGTGGAGGACGGAACCGTGGTGGTCCAGGGCGAGCGGTACGACGCCACCCTCTCGGCAGCCGTGTCCCGCGCCCAGGCGCGCTACGGCCTCAATGTCGACGGCGTGGCCGGGCCCAGCACGCTCGCGGCGCTCAACGTGCCGGTCGCCGCGCGGCTCGCGCAGATCCGCGCGAACCTCGAGCGCTGGCGCTGGGCGCCGCGGACGCTGCCCGGCGACCGCGTCGAGCTCAACATCGCCGGCGCCTGGTTCGACGAGTACGAGGGCGGCGACCGCGTACTCAGCATGCGCGCCGTCGTCGGCCGGCCGCAGGACCAGACCCCCAGCTTCATGGACCACATCCACGCGGTGGTGTTCTATCCCCCCTGGAACGTGCCGGCCCGAATCGCGCAGAACGAGCTCTGGCCCAAGGAGCGGCGCCAACCCGGATACCTGGCCAGCCAGGGCATCCGCGTCCTGCCCGGCGGTCGCCTGCAGCAGGCGCCAGGCCCCAAGAACTCGCTCGGCCTCATGAAGTTCGAGCTGGACGACCCCTATGCGGTCTATTTCCACGACACGCCGGCGCGCAGCCTATTCGCCCGGGAATATCGGTTCCTAAGCCATGGCTGCATGCGGCTGGAACGGCCCTACGATCTCGCCCGGCGCCTGCTGCGCAACGATCCCGACTGGACCGGCGGCAAGATCGACGCGGCGCTGAAGGCCGGGTTCACCCAGCGCGCGCCCATGACGCGGGTGATGGCCTACGTCTTCTATTGGACGGCGTTCGTCGACGACGACGGACAGATGCAGTTCCGCCCCGACGCCTACCGGTGGGACCAGGCGCTGCTTGGGATGCTCGGCGACTGACGCATCGGCGGCGCTGCAGCGCGCGGTGTAATGGTCCGCCGGACCTTGCGTCTAACCCATCACGACTTCGGCCGCCGGGACTCTTCCCCGCGTCGGCCGCAGCATGGGAGATGGACATGCAACTGGCGCGCGCCGGCTCCAGCCGCACCTTTGCCGCGATCGCGGTGCTGACGATCGCGCTCGCCGCTTGTGCGCCGCGGGCGGTCAAGGGCCAGTCGCAGGTCGTCGACGGGTTGAAGTTCGACTACGGCCTGGTGGCCGAACCGGCCGCCGGCGCCCCGCCCGCGAGCCATCCCGACGCATCGATGCATGGCGGCCCGCCCGCTCAGCCGAACAGCTACCACGTGGTCTTGAGCGTGGCCGACGCCAAGACCGGCCAGAAGATCGACGCTTCGAACGTGGCCATGGGCCTTTCCGGCCCCGGGCACCCCGGAACGAACATCGCGCCCATGGAAGCCATGATGGTGAACGGCCAGGCGAGCTACGGCCATTACGTCGTGCTGCCGGAACCGGGTTCCTACGAGTTCGAATTCCGCGTCACGCCGTCCGGCAAGCATCAGCCGGTGAAAGCCCGCTTCATTCTGGACCGGCCTGCCTAGTCCAAAGGAACAAAGACCGTGCCCGACCAACCCAACTCAAGACGCCTCCTGCGCGGTCTCATGATCGCCGCGCTCGGCGCGGCCATGGCCTATCTCTTCTTCGGGGAACACCGGGTGCATCTCCTGGGCTATTTGCCGTTCCTCTTCCTGCTCGCCTGCCCGCTTCTGCACATGACCATGCATGGCGGCCACGGCGCCCATGGCGGTCACGGCGGCTCTGGCGGTCACGGCCCTGGCGACAAGGCCGGCCCGTCCCAGACGGACGCGCCCCCGACGCAACCCACCCATCAGCACCAGTCCTGAGGAGCTTCCCATGCAGGAGCCACAAGCCTACGGCCTCTGGTCGCTCGTCATCCTGAACTCGGTGGTGTTCATCTTCTTCGCGTTCACCTTCTTCAAGCCAAAGACGGGCCGGGACTGGCGCTCCTTCGGCGCGTTCAGCGCCTTCCTCATCGCGCTCTTCACCGAGATGTACGGCTTCCCGCTGACCATTTACGTGCTCTCGGGCTGGCTGCAGAGCCGCTATCCGAACGTGAACTGGTTCAGCCACGACGCCGGGCATCTGCTGGAGATGATGTTCGGTTGGAAAGCGAACCCACACTTCGGCCCGTTCCACATCATCAGCGCGCTGTTCATCGGCGGCGGCTTCTGGCTGATCTCAGCCGGCTGGAGCGTGCTCTACCGCGCTCAGCGGGAGGGCAAGCTGGCCACCACCGGCCTCTACAGCAGGATCCGCCACCCGCAGTACGACGGCTTCATCCTGGTGATGTTCGGCTTCCTCTTGGAGTGGCCGACGATCCTCACCGTCGCGATGTTCCCGTTCCTGGTGTTCATGTACTGGCGCCTCGCGATGAACGAGGAAAAGGAGGCCCTGGCGACCTTCGGCGAGCAGTACGCCGCCTACAAGCGTGCGACGCCGGCCTTCTTCCCGCGGCTCGGGCGTCGGGACCGATCGTCGGGCCCGGCCCTCGGACGTTCCTGACGTCGTCCCGCCCCTCCAGCCCGACCGAGTTCCATGCGCACCATCACCGTCGATGTGTCGGGTTTCCGGACCCCGCTCGATCCGCTCGTCATCGAGAAGCACCTGCGCGCCCTCAAAGGGGTCCGCAGCGCCACCGCCAACTTCGCCTCCGCCTCGGCCAGCATCGACTATGACGAGGCGGCGGTCAGCGCCGGGGAACTGGAGCAGGCGGTGCGCGACTGCGGCTTCCACTGCCGCGGCGAACTGGTCCCGCAGCACGTCTGCGCGACAACGGGCGGGGCGGTCTCGCACCCGGCGCCGGCCCACGCGCACCGGCACGCGGCCACGCCCGGCGCGGCCGGCGGCCACGCCGATCACGACGACATGGCCGACATGGCCGACATGGGTCACGGCGCGGGCATGGACATGGCCGCCATGGCCCGCGACATGCGCAACCGGTTCCTCGTCGCGCTGGTCTTCACGATCCCGATCTTCTTCCTGGCCCCGATGGGCATGGAGGCGCTGCGGGTGGCGCCGCCGTTCGGGTGGCCGCTGAAGCCGACGCTGTTCGTCCTGGCGAGCGCGGCCATCCTCTACCCCGGCTGGACGTTCTTCGTCGCCGCGGTGCGCGCCCTGCGCAAGCGCGTCTTCAACATGGCCGTGCTGGTCCTCCTGAGCGTCGGCACCGGCTATCTGTTCAGCGTCGGGGCGACCTTCTTCTTCGAGGGGGAGCAGTTCTACGAGGCCTCGGCCCTGCTGTTGGTCTTCATCCTGCTGGGCCACTGGCTGGAGATGCGCGCCCGCGCCGGCGCCTCCGAGGCGATCCGCCGGCTGATGGACCTCGCGCCGCCCACCGCCAAGGTCCTGCGCGACGGCATGGAACGCGAGGTGCCCACGTCGGAAGTTGTGGTCGGCGACGTGGTCATGGTGCGGCCGGGCGGCAAAATCCCCGTGGACGGCGCGATCGAAGACGGATCGTCCGAGATCGACGAGTCGATGCTGACCGGAGAATCGCTCCCCGTCTCGAAGGGGGTCGGCGACACCGTGATCGGGGGCTCCATCAACAAGACCGGCGCCTTCCGTTATCGCGCCACCAAGGTCGGCGCCGACACGGCCCTGGCCCAGATCGTCAAGCTGGTGCAGGAGGCCCAGAACTCCAAGGCGCCGGCGCAGCTGCTCGCCGACCGCGCCTCGCAATGGCTGGTGCTGACGGCCATTGTTGTTGGGCTCGCGACCTTCGTCGTCTGGTTCTGGGTGATCGGCCAGACGCTGCTCTTCGCCCTAACCCTCACCATCACGGTCTTCGTCATCGCCTGTCCGGATGCGCTGGGTCTGGCCACGCCCATGGCGATCATGGTCGGCACCGGCCTGGGCGCGGCAAACGGCATCCTGATCAAGGACGCCGCCGCCCTCGAGGAGGCCGTGAAGCTCGACGTGGTGGTGTTCGACAAGACGGGCACCCTGACGACGGGGGAGCCCAAGGTCGTGCAGCTCACGCCGGCGGCCGGGATCGACGAGGCCGACCTCCTCTCGACCGCGGCGGCCCTGGAACAGGGTTCCGAGCACCACATCGCCAAAGCTGTCCTCGCCCGCGCCGAAGGGCTGCCGGTCAAGACCGCGCGCAATTTCGAGTCTTTCGGCGGCAAGGGCCTCAAGGGCGAGGTCGACGGCCGCCAGGTCCTGTCCGGCAACCAGATGCTGCTGGCCGACAACGGCGTCGAGCTGGGCGAGCTGGCGGCGGAGTCCGAGCGCCTCCAGGGAGCCGGCCGCACCGTCGTGCACATCGTCCGGGACGGGCGGGTCATCGGCATCATCGCCGTGGCCGATGCGCCGCGGCCCACGGCGAAAGCCACAATCCAGCGGCTGCAGGATCTCGGCGTGAAGGTCGCGATGATCACCGGCGACAACAAGGGCACGGCCAGTCGGGTCGCCGCCGAGCTCGGCATCGACATCGTGCTGGCCGAAGTGCTGCCGGGCGAGAAGGCCGCCAAGGTCAAGGAACTGCAGGCCCAGAAGCACCGGGTAGGATTCGTCGGGGACGGCGTCAACGACGCCCCCGCCCTGACCCAGGCGGACGTCGGCTTCGCCATCGGCGCCGGCACCGACGTCGCCATCGAGAGCGCCGACGTGGTGCTGATGCGCAGCGATCCGGCCGACGTGGTCAAGGCGATCGAGCTCTCGCGGGCCACCCTGCGCAAGATGCACCAGAATCTCTGGTGGGCGGTGGGTTACAACGTCATCGCCTTCCCGCTGGCCGCGGGCGCGCTCTATCCGATCACCCTGAGCCCCGAGGTCGCCGCCCTGGCGATGTCCGGCAGCTCGGCCCTGGTGGCGGTCAACGCCCTCCTGCTGAAGCGCACCCGGCTCGGCGCGAAGACGGGCGGCGCGGGGCGACCCCAGCCGGGCGCGCGCCTAGCCCCGCCGTAAGGTTTGGCGGCGGCGCGCGTCCTTCCGTGCGGCCGCTCAGAACGGTCGAGCCATCGGAGGAGACACCATGTCGACCACCCTCGATCAGTCCCGCCAGACCGGCGCCGCGCATCGCGGCGGCGTGGCGATCGTCCCGCTGGGACTTTCGCTATCCATCTTCCTGGCCGTGACCTTCCTGCTCTGCGCGCTCGGCGGGTTCCTGCCAGGCCTGGAGAACCTCCACTTCCTCGGGGCGCTCTATCCGAGCCTGGACTGGACGAGCCCGGCGCTGATCGTCGCCGGCGCGGCCTGGGCGTTCGCTTGCGGCTGGTACGTCGCCGTGTTCTGCGGCCTGCTCTACAACACCTTCGCCGGACAGCGCGGCTAAGGCGGCGGCCGCTCCGGCCGTACCGACGCCACCTGTCATCTGCCCCCGTCATGCGAGACTTCGTCCTGACACCGCTCGCGTCGAGCGCGAGCGTCGTCGAGGTGGTCGAGCGCAAGGGCGCGGGCCATCCTGACACCATCTGCGACGCGCTCGCCGAGCAGCTCTCGCGCGACCTCTGCCGCGCCTATCGCGAACGGTTCGGGACCATCCTCCACCACAACGTCGACAAGGCCCTGCTGAGCGCCGGACGCTCAGCCCCGGCGTTCGGCGGCGGGCGCGTCGAGCGCCCGCTCGAGATCTATCTCGCCGGCCGCGCCACAACGACGGCCGGCGGCAAGGACGTCCCGGTCGCGGACATCGCCATCGAGGGCGCGCGGCGGTGGCTGGGGGAGCATCTCCATGCCCTGGATGTGGATCGACACGCGCGCATCCACCCGGTGATCCATCCCGGCTCGGCGGATCTGCAGGGCCTCTTCAACCGCGGAGCCGCCGATGTGCCGCGCGCCAACGACACCTCGATCGGCGTCGGCTACGCCCCCCTGAGCCCGCTCGAGCAGCTGGTCCTCGCCGTGGACGCGGCCATCGCCGCGCGGGCGCATGCCAATGGCAGGCCCGCCTGGGGCGAAGACACCAAGGTCATGGGGGTCCGGATCGGGGCGCACGTGCGCCTGACCATCTCCTGCGCCCTGATCGGACGCCATCTCGCCGACCTCGACGCCTATCTCGCCGAGACGGCCGCCATCGAGCGTCTCGCGGTCGAGACCGCCGGCGCCTTCCCCTTCGAGTCCTGCGAGGTGACCGTCAACGCCGGCGACAGGCCCGAGGCCGGCGAGGTCTACCTCACGGTGACCGGGACGTCGGCCGAGGCGGGCGACGACGGCCAGGTGGGCCGCGGCAATCGCATCAATGGCCTCATCACCCCGGGGCGGCCGATGAGCCTCGAGGCGGCGGCCGGCAAGAACCCCGTCAGCCACGTCGGCAAGATCTACAACGTGGCGGCGCGCGACATCGCCCGTCGGATCGTGGAGACGATCCCGGGCGCCGCCCGAGCCGAATGTCTTCTCGTGAGTCAGATCGGCGCGCCGATCACCGAGCCGGCCGTCGTCGAGGTGCGGATCGACCATCCCGCGCGCGATATTCGGGTCGAAGTTCACGACGCCGCCCGGGCGATCGCCGCCGAAACGCTGGGCGGCCTAGGCGCCCGCGTGGAGGCCTTCGTGTCCGGCGAGGTCGGCCTCTACTAGGTCGCCCGGGTCGAGGCCAACCTTCCAACGATGTGAAGCTGACCTTCGCGACCTTCCCATGATTGGAATACTTGGTAGGTACTTATACCGTGTACGCGAGTTCTTTTTCACTGCTTAAGGCAATTGATCTAGCGCAAGGCTTGCTCGGCGAGCATGGGGCACTTTGCGGCCATCCTGAAGGGACGACCGCCGATGTCACTTGTAGCGACCGCCTGTACCGCCGCCGTTCCGGCAGATGATCGGGGCGTTCACCTCGTCTCAGGCGTCGCGCGGCCGGAAGAGGTGCTGCGCCTCGTGGAAATGCGTCTGCGGGCGGGCCGGCCGGGCCATCTGCGCTTCCTGCGGAGCCGCCTGCGCTCGCGGGAGGACGCCGAAGATGTGCTGCAGGAATTTGCGCTGAAAGCCATCCAGGGGGCGGGTCGGCTCACCGACCTCAGCAAGGTCGAGGCCTGGCTCGCCATCACGCTGCGCAACGCCCTCTTCGATCGCTATCGCCGCAACGCCGGTCGCGCCCGGCTGCAGGAGAGCGTGCGAGCTGAGCCGATCTGTGCGCCTGAGGAACCGGAGGCGCTCGACCGGCCGCTGGACTGCCTGAGCCGCGCCATCGACGGCCTGAAGCCCGAGACGGCCGCATTGCTGCGCCGCGCCGAGCTGCAGGAAACGCCCCTTAAGGCGATCGCCGCCGACCTGGCGATCACCGCCAACAATGCGGGCGTGCGCGTGCACCGTGCCCGCGAGGCGCTCCGCCAGGCGATGAAGGCCCGGTGCGCGGCTTGCGCCACGCCCTGCCCGCTGGCGGCGCGCTTCATCGATGGCATGGCGGCCTGAATCGGCCCGGGTCAGGTCCGCACGGCGTCCGCCAGCAAGCCGGCGAGCGGAATGCCGTTGCTCGGATGGGTGACCGCGTCGGTGGAAACGATGCGCTCGGCGACACCCGACAATTCGGCGTAAGCGTCATCGGCGAAGAGCGCATGGACGACCACGCAGACGGGCGGTCGAAAGCCCTGGGCGGCGAGCCCGCGGGCGGCCTCGATCAAGGTCCGCCCTGAAGAGGCGATGTCGTCGATCAGCACCGGCTGGCGCCCAGCCCACTGGCTCAGGTCAGGAGTCGCGATCTCGACGTTCCGATCGCCCCGGCGCGCCTTGCGGAGCACCACATAGGGGGCCTCTGAGCGGCCGGCGACGTCCGCCACCCACTGCTCGCTCTCGAGGTCCGGCCCGATGACCAGCGGCTGCGCGACGTTGGCGGCGATCCAGTCGGCGAGCAGGGGCGCAGCATGCAGGGCCACGGCCGGTACGGCGTAGATCTCGGCGAGCGCCTTGTGGCGATGCAGATGCGGATCCACCGTGATCACGCGATCGACCTCACGCGACAGCAGGTCGGCGAAGTAGGTCGAGGTCACCGCCTCGCCGGAATGGAACTGCTTGTCCTGGCGCATGTAGGCCAGATAGGGCGCGACCAGGGTGATGCGCGACGCGCCGAGCTCGCGCAGCGTGCGCGCGGCGAACACCAGGCGCAGGAACTGGTCGTCCGGCCTCGCCAGGGAGCAGACGAGAGCCACGTCGCGTCCCGCAACGACGGAGACGATCCGCACATAGGACTCCCCGTCCGGGAACCGCCGCGTTTCGAGGACGCCCGTCTCGGCGCCCAGCCGGTCCGCGAGGTCGCGGCCTTGCCGTTCCGACCCCGGTAAGGCGAAGACGAACGGGCCCGCGGTCACGCCTGGATCTCCACCAGATCGGGGTGCGCGCTGGCGTAGTCGAGCGCGTAGGCGAGCTCCCCGTCGGATTCCGCGTGGAGGGTGAGCAGCGGCTGTCCGGCGCCGATCTCATCGCCCAGACGCACCTCGAGTGTCAGGCCGGCGGCCTTGCGCTCCGGCGCGCCCGCGAGCTTCGCCAGGGTGGCGATCTGGCGATTGTTGATGTGAACCACGCGACCGGAGCGGCGCGCAAGGATCGGCGACTGGAGCCCCGCCGTGGGCGGCGTCCTCATCCCCCCCTGAGCGTCGCAGATCGCCTTGAACTTCGCCCAGGCCCGGCCGTCGGCAAGGACCGCCTCGGCGAGGACCGCGCCCTCCCCCGCCTTTGCGACGCCGGCGAGCTCGAGCGCGGCGCCCGCCAGGAGACAGGCTCGCGCGCTCAGGTCCTGGGGCGCCTCGGGGGCGTTCTGCAGCACCGCGAGGACATCGAAGGCTTCCAGCGCCGGCCCGACGCCACGACCGACCGGCTGGCTGCCGTCGGTGAGCACGCATCGGGTCTTCACGCCGAAGTGCGTGGCGACGTGCGAGAGGCGTTCGGCCAGTTCCTCGCCCGCCTCCGCGGACCGCACCTTGGCCGTTGGTCCGACCGGAAGATCGAGCACCACGTGGTTGGACCCCGCAGCGATCTTCTTGGAGAGCACGGAAGCGACCAGCTGGCCTTCGGTATCGACGTCCAGCACGCGCTCGACGCGGATGAAGATATCGTCGGCTGGGCTGAGGTTCACCGTGCCGCCCCAGACGATGCAGCCGCCTTCGGCGTCGACTACGTGGCGCATGGCCGCAAGATCGAGCTCGACCGGCGCCAGGGTCTCCATGGTGTCGGCGGTGCCGGCCGGCGAGGTGATGGCGCGCGAGGAGGTTTTCGGGCAGACCAGCCCGCAGGCGGTCAGGATCGCGACCACGATAGGCGTGGTCCGGTTGCCCGGCAGACCGCCGACGCAATGCTTGTCGACGACCATGTCGGCCTTCCAGCTCAGGCGATCCCCGACGTCGACCATGGCCTTGGTGAGAGAGATGGTTTCGCTTTCATCGAGCTGTAGAGCCGACGAGGCGGTCAGGAACGCGGCGAGGTGCACGTCGGTGTATCGCCCCGCCGCGACGTCGCGGACGATCGCGCCGATGGCGGGGTCGTCCAGGCGCGAACCGTAGATCCGCCGCCGGACGCTCGACATCGATTCCAGCGCCGGCGCGTGGCGGACCTGGATCGGCGCGCCCGGGGCCACGCCGAGCAGGCGCCACGCCTCCTCGGAAAGCGCGGCCTCGTCCAGCTCGAGGAGGTCGCCATCCAGCTGATAGAGGGTGGCGTAGACCTCGCGACCGCCGGCCATGAGCTGGACCTGGGAGCGGGCGGACAGCCCTTCCGCCCGGCACACATGGCAGTCGCGCCGCATCAGGACGATCGACTCGTGCTGTGCGAAGAGGCCCAGCCGCCGGGCGCGCAGCTGGTGCGCGCCTCTGGGGGAATGCGGATCGAGGCTCACAGCGTATGCGGCTCCATCATTTGCGGGACGACGCAATCCCAGCCGAGCTTGTCCTCGATCTTCAGGCGCAGCGCGTCCGAGGCGTTGGGCTCCCCGTGGATGATGAAGGTCTTCTTGGGCGGCCGCCGGAAGCCGGACAGCCAGCGCAGGATCTCGTCGGCGTCGGCGTGGGCCGACAGCATTTGCAGATTCTGGACCTCGGCGTTGATCGGGATCCACTGGCCGTGGATCTTGACCTCCTTGGCGCCCTCGACCATCGCTCGGCCGCGGGTGCCGGCGGCCTGGAAACCGGAGAACAGGATGGTGTTCCGGTGGTCCGGGCCATAGGCCTTGATGTGGTGCAGCACCCGGCCGCCCGTGGCCATGCCGCTGGCGGCGAGGATGACCTTCGGCATCCGGTCGGCCGTCACGGCCTTGGACTGCTCGACATCCCGGACGTAGGTGGCGATGTCGCACGATGCTGAACAGACATCCGGCGGCAGGCGATGGTCTTCGAGGTGCTTGCACAGCAGGTCCGTGGCATTGATCGCCATCGGGCTGTCCAGATAGATGGGGACGAGCCCCAGCCGTCCGGCCTGCTTCAGCTTCCAGAGGTGGTAGAGCAGCGACTGGGCCCGTCCGACCGCGAAGGTGGGGATGATCACCGTACCGCCGCGCTGGGTGGTCCGCTCGATGATGTCGCCAAGCGCCTCGTCCGGATCGCGCGTCTCGTGCTTGCGATCGCCGTAGGTGGATTCCACCAGAAGATAGTCCGCCTCCTCGACCGGTTCGGGATCGACCATCGTGGCGTCGCCGTAGCGGCCGAGGTCGCCGGAGAAGACCACCTTCGTCCCCTTCCAGTCGACCTGGACTGTGGCGGCGCCCAGGATGTGGCCCGCGCGGCGCAGCGTCACCCGGGCTCCGCCGGCGACCCGGGTCTCCTCGTGGAACGCGACGTCCGAGAAGAGCTCCATCGTCCGCTCTGCGTCGTGGACGCCGTAAAGCGGCAGCGCCGGCTTGTGCTTGCTGTAGCCGTGCCGGTTGGCGTCCTCGGCGTCCTTCTCCTGGATGTGGGCGCTGTCCTTCAAGATCAGCTCGGCGACATCGCTGGTGGCCGAGCTGGCGTGGATACGCCCGCGGTAGCCGTCCTTCACCAATCTCGGCAGATAGCCGGAGTGGTCCAGGTGCGCGTGGGTCAGCACGACCGCATCGATGGAGGCCGCCGGGATCGGCAGCGGCTGCCAGTTCTGCTCGCGCAGGCGCTTCAGGCCCTGGAACAGGCCGCAGTCGACCAGCAGCCGCTGTCCGTCCGCCTCCAGCAGATGTTTCGAACCGGTGACGGTGCCGGCGCCGCCGAGGCTGGTGAGTGTGATCACTTGGGATTCCTTGTTCAGCCGAGGCTCGCCTGGAGCGCGCGGGGGTTGGTCTTGCCCGCGACAGCGGTGGCTTCGCAGGGGTCGAGGAGATCGGAGAGGGGAGCCTTCATGACCTTCGCCGCCGCGTCGACGATGTGTCCCCAGGTGCAGCGGTTGGCGAAGAGCATGCCGAAGACATCGAGGGTGCCGCCCCGGCCGATGTAGCCCAGCGAGAGCATCCGATCCCGACCCGGATCGATCCGGCGCAACAGGCCCTGCATGGGTTCCGGCCGCGTGTGGGTCACCAGGACGCGCGGCAGGTCTGGAGGAAAGGCGGAGTTCAACGCCGCCTCGCCCAGCGTAGCGGCCGCTTCGAGCGAGTCTCGCGGCGCCCGCAAGCGGCCAGGCTCCAGCACCGCCGTCACACAGGCGCGGTGGCCGCGGGCCTGTAGACGATTGCACGCCTCCAAGGCCTCTATGGCCTGATAGGCGCCGACGGCCACGATCTGCACGTCGGCTTCAGCCGGATCGCCGGCCAGGTGGCCCCAGCCTCGCGTCGCGAATTCCATAGCGATCGGGCCGGCAAGAAGCGCCGGGAGCGGTCGCTTCGGCACGACCAGGCAGGCGATCTCTCCGCGGGTCCGATAGACCTCGGCCAGCCCCGCGACCGCGCTGTTGGCGTCGATGGGGAACAGCACCCGCGCGGTGTCGGACATCTCCCCCAGCAGCGCCTCGACGAGGGTGGGATCCTGGTGCGACTGCTCGTTCTTGGAATTCTCCCAGGTGTGCGACGTCGCGATCAGCGGGATGGAGATCCACTGGGGCGGAACCCCGACCTCCTTCTGGCGACGGGCGAAGACGATCTCCTGGCGAAGCGCGCCGAGCATCTTCACGGCGAAGGCCTCGTAGGAGATGATCAGGTTGAGGCCGCCCTTGTTGCCGAGCGCTGCGCCGCAGACCGCCTCCTCGTTGAGCGCCGTGATCACCGCCCCGTCGATGGCTTCCGCGGCGCCAGGCTCCGGCCGGTTCACCCGATGCTTCAGCCGATCGAGCGTGCGGCCCATATGGTTGCTGCGCAGCTCGTCGGGGTTCCCCACCCGCGGGCGCAGTCCGGGATTGGCGTCGACCAGGCCGACGACCCAGGCGTCGAGCGCGTCCATCGGCGAGGCCGCGACCTCCGTCCAAGCTGGGGGTGGCGCGCACAGGGCTGGCGGGTTGCGCGTCGCCGCGGCGTGGCGGCTCTCCAACGGCCGATGCTGGACGTCATGGGTCCTCAGGACGTCGATGGCCGCCGCGAGCTCGCGCTTGGGGACGAACAGGGATGCGGATGCGGCATTGAAGGTGTCCCGCGCGATGGCGTCCTGCCGCGGGTTGCCCTCCAGGGGCAGGTTGTGCGCGCGGTTCGTCCCAGCGCCCGGGAAGCCGAAACCCTTTACAGCCCGCGCGATCACGTAGGGCAGCGGGGCTGGATACCGGCGCTCGGGGTCGGCCGTGAAGCGTTTCACACGCTCCTCGGCCTCGAGGATCGCCCAGGCGAAGGCCGCCGGGTCGTGTCCGTCGATCACCATCGGATCGAACCCGCTCATCGACAGGTGACATTCCAGCCACGTCGCGCCGCCCTCCTGCTCGATCTCGCTCCGCTCCTCGATCCGGCGGCCGTTCAGGATCATCACCGGCGTGGCGAGGCCACAGTCCTCCGCCCGCCACCAGCGCGGCGCCCAGTCCGACCCACGCTGCTCCTCGAACGCCCCGTCGCTCAGGAACGCCACGAGGCTCTCACCCCGCAGTGGCATGTGGACGTACTGCAGCTCGGCGAATCCGAGGTAGCCGCCCTCCGCGACGGCGCCCGCGGTCGTTGGCCCGAGGTGGCTGCCCAACGGCGCCGCGGGCCGACCGTCGGGACGGATCTGATAGCCGTAGAAGTCGGACACGAGCTGCGAGAGGCCCGCTTCCGTGCGGGGGTATCGCGTCCGCTCGACGTCCGAGACATCCCCGGTCAGCACGTTCACAGCCTCGATGGCCGCAACGCAGTGCCCCTGACCCATCACCCAGGAGCGGGTGGCGCCCGACAGCACATTGGCGGTCAGGTAGCCCACGAAGGCCGGAACCATGTTAAGCGAACCGCCGGTGTGGCCTTCCGGATCGTCCTTGAAGGCTTCCTCCGGCAGGGGGGCGCCGGACAGGTCCACGCGCCTTGCGTAGGTCATGTGAACGACCAACCACATGGCCGCGCGCGTCAGCCGATCCGCAGCCGCCAGGACCCGGTACACGGATTCCGGATCCGGCCAGACGCCGCGCTGAACCAGCCGTTCGACGAGCACGGCGATCCGTTCGATGGTCGCCGGATCACGCCGAAGCAGGCCGAACCCGCGCGTCCAATCGTCGGCCCATTTTCGGCTCACGCAATCACCTCCGCACGCCTCAGGGCGTTGTAGGGTAGGACGTATGGGCGATCGATCGCTTACAGCCAACGAGCTTGCGCGGCATGGACAAACATCGTCTGTGTGAGACCCCAATCGGAGAACCCGGCAGCGATGTGCCTCTCGGCCCCAGTCAGCTTCACCGCGGCCGCCGTGCTCGTCCCGGCCGGAGCATTCGCGATCTGGCGTACGTGGCGCGACGACCGCCGCTTCGTCGGGATCGCAGCGCTTCCGATGCTGCTGGGCTTCCAGCAATTCGCCGAGGGCATGATCTGGATCGCTGGCGCCCACAACGACGTGGCGTCGACCGCGGTCTTTTCCCTCTACTACATGTTCTTCGCCTGGATCGGCTGGCCGGTCTGGATCCCCATCTCCGTCTACTTCACCGAGCCGCCGCGGCGGCATGCGCCGTACCTCATCTTTGCCGTCCTGGGCGGGATGCTCGGAAGCGTCCAGTTCCTCCCCTACCTGACCCATCAAGGCTGGCTGAAGGTCACCTTGCTCGAACACGCGATCCGCTACAGCGATGTCGAGCTGCTGGATGATATCATCAGCCGCCCGATGACCTACCTCCTCTACGTCTTCATCCTCCTGGCCCCGCTGCTGCTGGCGTCCGACCGCCGCTTGAAGATCTTCGGCGGCCTCGTGGGGCTCGTGCTCGCCATCACGGTGGGGTTCTTCCAGTGGGCCTACATCTCGGTCTTCTGCTTCGGGGGCGCGGTGGCTTCGGCCTACCTCCTGTGGGCGCTGCGGCGCGCTGCGTCGCCTGCGCCGCAGCCGTGTTGAAGGCGCCGGGCCGCCAACAGGATCGCATCCGTGTCGCCCCCGCTCGCCGCGGCGTCGCTCCGGGCCGGCGTAAGATCTGGCCGGAACCCGCGTCGTTAGAAGCAGCCGTCACGGGTGCGCGAGGGCGACACGGGAGACTGAGATGACGCATCTCGACCAAAGCGCGCTCGACCGGGTGGCGCCAGAACGCTTGGACATGTCGCTCGACGCGGGACTCCGCCGGTTCATGATCGGCGTCTACAACAAGGTGGCGCTCGGGCTCGTTCTCTCCGCCGGCCTGGCCTACCTGACGAGCATGGTCCCGCCGGTGCGGGACGCGATGTTCCGGACCACCGCCGACGGGCGCTTCGTCGGCTACACGCTGATCGGCATGATCGTCGCCTTCGCGCCGATCGTGGTCCTCTTGGGCTCCATGTTCGCCATGCGGACACCCACTGCGCGTGGCGCGAGCCTGCTCTATTGGACCATCAGCGCCCTGATCGGCGCCTCCCTGGGCGTCGTCGGCCTCGTCTACACGGGCGCCTCGCTCGCCACGACCTTCCTGATCACCGCGACAGCGTTCGGCGGCCTCAGCCTCTTCGGCTACACGACGAAGAAGGACCTGACGGGTTTCGGGAGCTTCCTCCTGGTGGGTCTCTTGGGGCTGGTCGTCGCCATGCTGGTGCAGATGTTCTGGAACCCGCCGGGCTTCTCGTTCGCGATCAGCGCCATCGGCGTCCTCATCTTTGCAGGGCTCATCGCCTACGACACGCAACGGCTGAAGCTCACCTATCACCAGCTGGGCGGCGACGCGGCGGCCTTGGGCGCGGCCAGCAGCTATGGCGCGCTCAGCCTCTATCTCGACTTCGTCAACCTCTTCCAGTTCCTGCTGAATCTGTTCGGACAAAGGCGCTGAACTGCGCAGGCGGCGCTCGCCCCGCGGTTCCACGCGCTTGAGCACGCCGGTCCGTTGAACGATCTTGCCTGGGCGCGCCGCGCGATGGCTCAAACAGGATTTCCATGACCCCCACGACACCCGCCTGGCTCGCCGCCACAGCAGTCGCCCTCGGCGCAATGGCGCCGACGATCGCCCTGTCCCACCCATCCGGCGCGGCGCCCGCGGCGCGGCATGCCTGGGCGCTGGCCGGGGAAGCGGCAGCCGCCGCACGCGTCGTCGACGCCTTCCACGCGGCGCTGAAGACGGGCGAACCGGACAAGGCCGCCGCGCTCCTGGCGAGCGACGTTCTGGTGTTCGAGGCCGGCGGCGCGGAACGGTCCAAGGCGGACTATGCCGCGGCGCACCTTGCCGCCGACGCGAAATTCGAGGGCGCCGCGGAGTCGACCCCGCAGCAACGGACGGGCGCGGCTTCAGGCGGCCTCGCCTGGATCGCGACGGAGGGGCGCGTGCGCAGCCAGTCGGGAGAGAAGGTCGTCGATCGCCTCACCACCGAGACGATGATCCTTCGTCGAACCCCGGAGGGCTGGCGGATCGTCCACATCCACTGGTCCTCCCGCGCGGCGTCGCCCCCGCTCCGCTGAGGCCTACGGAAGCGCGGCGCATGAGGCAGATCAAAGCGGCGGGTCGATGGGCTCGCTATCAGAGGGTACGGTCGGCGATGGACGTCCTGTCGGCGACGGTGCTATTTGGGAACCCATGTCGGTCAAGCTCGTAGTCCGGCTGCTGGCGATACTGGCCATCCTGGCCATTCCGCTGGCCGCGACGGCCGCCCCATCTGCGGGGGCGTCTTGCGATCCATGCCCGCCCGACTGCCCGATGATGGCCAAGGCTTCGACCACAGCCGCCACCGCCGCGACGCCCCCCGCGCCGGTGCGGGACGGCGGTTCGCACTTGCCATGCAAACCCGACGTCGCCTGTCTCGCCACAGTCTCGGCCATCGGCCTTCCCGGCGCGACGTCGATTCCCCTCGCTCCGGTCACGGCTGAGCGTTTTCGTTTCGCGCCGCTGGACGAGCTGCCGGCCGCCTCGCGCCCGCCCGACCGAAGTCTGAGGCCCCCCATCCAGCTCTGACCTCCTCAGACCCGGCGGTCGCCACCGCCGGCGCCCGCCGCCCTGCGCGGTGTCCCCGGAGTTGTCGGAACCATGTCCTCCCATCGATGGCTGCCCCTCGCGGCGGTCGCGGCGCTGGCCGCGGCCCCCGCCGCCGCAGAGCCCCTCACCTACGCCGGCGCGCTGGACCTAGCAGCCCGGTCCGCGCCCAGCCTTCAGGCGAGCGCCCTGAAGGTGGACGCCGCGCGGGCTGCCGCCCACGCGGCCGGCCGCCTGCCCGATCCGAAGCTCAGCGTCGGCGTCGACAACTTCCCGGTCTCCGGTCCGCCCGCGGGGCGCTTGAACGCCGACGAGATGACCATGGCCAAGGTCGGCGTCGTGCAGGACGTCCCCAACGCCGCGCGCCGGCGCGCCGAAGTCGCCGCCGGATCGGCCGAGATCGGTGTCGCCGAGGCGGAGGCGACCCTGCAGCAGCGCAATGTGCGGGTGGCCGCTGCGCTCGCATGGATCGACCTCGCCTATGCCGAGCGACGGCTCGCTGCTCTGGACCAGCTGGTGGGCGGACTGAAGGACCTCTGGTCGGCGCAGCCGGCCAGCGTGGCGTCGGGCGCCTCCCGGCCGGCCGTCGGCCTCGAACCGAGGCGCCTGCAGGCGACCTTCGCCGATCGGCGAAGCGAACTGGTCGCCGCCGTCGCCAAGGCCCGGGCGGAGCTCTCGCGCTGGACCGGCGATCGAGCCCCAACCACCGCGGGAGAGGCGCCCCATTACGACGTCGATCCTGCGGCGCTGCACGCCGCGCTGGACCGCCATCCGATCCTGCTCATAGCGGAGGCCGCCGAGCGGCGGGCCGACGCCGACGTCGACGCGGCGCGCGGAGCCACGCGGCCGGACTGGAGCTTTGAGGTCTCCTACGGCCGCCGCGACCCGATGTTCGGGGACACAGTGTCCGCGGGCGCAACCGTGAGCCTGCCTCTCTTCAAGAGCACCCGCCAGGAGCCCGTCATCGCGGCGCGTCTGGCCGACCGCAACCGCATGCGGATCGAGCGCGAGGATCGCCGCCGCGCGCTGGTGGCCGCCCTCGACGCCGACATCGCCGACCACGTGATGCATCACGACCAGTGGCGAAGGGCGGTGGAGGTCCTCGTCCCCACCGCCGAACAGCGTGCTCACCTGGAGCTCAGCAGCTACGCGGCCGGTCGCGCCGGCTTCGACGACATGCGCATGGCCTTGACCGACCTGGCCGACGCGAAGCTCGGGGCGCTGGAGCGCGAGGCGCTGGTCGCGCGAGACGGCGCCCGGATCGTCCTGACCTATGGGAGCGACCAATGAGCCGCCAGACCCTGCTCCTGTCGGCGGTCGGAGTGGCCGTCGCGCTAGGCCTCGGCTTCGCGGCAGGCCGGCTGACCAGCCATCCCGCGGCGCCGGCGTCCTCGCCCGCCCCGGCATCCGCCCGCAAGGTCCTCTACTGGTACGACCCGATGGTCCCGAACGAGCGCTATCCGGGGCCCGGTAAGTCGTCCATGAACATGGACCTCATCCCGAAGTACGCCGATGAGACCGCCGAGGCGGGCGTCCATATCGATCCGGCCCGGGTCCAGAATCTCGGCGTGCGGACCGCGACCGTCGAGCGCGCCGCCTTGCCCAGCGGCGTGACGGCGGCGGGTATCCTCGATTTCAACGACCGGGATGTCGCCGTCGTCCAGGCCAAGGCCGCGGGCTTCGTGCAGCGGGTCTACGGCCGAGCGCCGGGCGACGTCGTCGGCGCCGGGGCGCCCCTGGCGGACATCCTGGTTCCCGAGTGGGCCGGGGCCCAGGGCGAGTTCCTGGCGATGCGCCGCACCGGCGACGAGGCCCTGACCCGCGCGGCGCGCCAGCGCCTGCAGTTGGTGGGCATGCCGCCGTCGCTGATCGCGGCGGTCGAACGCAGCGGCCGGGTGCGGAATGTCGTCACCGTTTCGACGCCGACGGGCGGGGTGATCAAGACCCTCAGCGTCCGCAACGGCATGACCGTCGCCGCCGGCGCCACGCTGGCGGAGATCAACGGCCTGGCCCGGGTCTGGCTCAATGCGTCGGTTCCGGAAGCCCTGTCCGACGAGATCCGGGTCGGCGAGACCGCCACGGCCACCCTGGCCGCCTTCCCGGGCCGGACCTTCAACGGTCGGGTGACGGCGGTCCTGCCTCAAGCGCAGGCGGAAACCCGGACGCTTACCGCGCGCATCGAGCTGCCGAACCCTGGCGGCCGCCTGCGACCCGGCATGTTCGCGAGCGTCCGGTTCGGCGGAACCCTGCAACCCGCGCTCCTGGTTCCCTCCGAGGCGGTGATCCGCACCGGCAAACGGACGCTGGTCATGTTGGCCAAGCCCGACGGGCGCTACGCGCCGACGGAGGTCCGCACCGGACGCGAGGCGGACGGCCGCACAGAGGTGCTCGCCGGCCTCTCCGAAGGCGAGACGGTGGTCGCCTCCGGTCAGTTCCTGATCGACAGCGAAGCGAGCCTGGCAGGTCTTCGTCCCCGCCCCCTCGCGCAGGGCGCCGCCGACGCCCATGCCGGCCACGCCGGCCACGCCGCGCCTCAGGTCTTTGAAGGCGCCGGCCGGGTGGAGGCGATCACGGCCGCGACGATCACGATCTCACACGGCGCCATTCCCGCCGCCCAGTGGCCGGCAATGACCATGACGTTCCGGCTGCCGGACCCCGCCATGGGCAAGGGCTTCAGGGTGGGCGACCGGGTCGGGTTTGCGTTCGACGAGCCGCCGGAGGGGCCGACGGTGCGGCGTCTCACACCGGCGGGCGCGCGATGATCGCCGCCCTGATCCGCGCCGCCGTCCGCGGCCGGCTGCTCGTCATCCTCGGCGCGCTGGCGCTCCTGATCGCCGGCGCCCTCGCGGTGCGCTCCACGGCCGTGGACGCCCTGCCGGACCTCTCCGACGTTCAGGTCATCATCCGCACCAGCTATCCCGGCCAGGCGCCGCAGATCGTCGAGAACCAGGTCACCTATCCGCTGACCACCACCATGCTGTCGGTCCCGGGCGCCAAGACCGTGCGCGGCTACTCCTTCTTCGGCGACAGCTTCGTCTACGTGCTGTTCGAAGACGGGGCAGACCTCTACTGGGCGCGCTCCCGGGTCCTGGAATACCTGAACCAGGTGCAGAGCCGCCTGCCCGCGGCGGCCAAGGCGTCCCTAGGGCCCGACGCCACCGGGGTCGGCTGGGTCTACGAATACGCGCTTGTCGACCGCACGGGCCGTCACGACCTTTCCCAGCTTCGCGGCCTGCAGGACTGGTTCCTGCGCTATGAGCTGAAGACCCTGCCGGGCGTGGCCGAGGTCGCGAGCATCGGCGGCATGGTCAGGCAGTATCAGGTCGTGCTCGATCCGGTGCGGCTGGCGGCCTACGGGATCACCCATCAACAGGCGGTCGAGGCCATCCAGCGCGCCAACCAGGAGACGGGCGGCTCGGTGCTGGAGCTCGGCGAGGCCGAGTACATGGTCCGCGCGTCGGGCTACCTGAAGACCCTCGACGACTTCCGGGCCATCCCCCTGCGCGCCGCTGGCGGCGTGCCGGTGCGCCTCGGCGAGGTGGCGACGGTCCAGCTCGGCCCGGAGATGCGCCGCGGCGTCGCCGAGCTGAACGGCCAGGGCGAGGTCGCCGGCGGCGTGGTGATCCTGCGCTCGGGCAAGAACGCCCGCGCGACCATCGCAGCGGTGAAGTCCAAGCTGCAGGAGCTCAAGCGCAGCCTGCCGCCGGGCGTCGAGGTGGTGACCACCTACGACCGTTCACAGCTCATCGATCGCGCCATCTCCAACCTGACGCAAAAGCTCATCGAGGAGTTCGTGATCGTCGCCCTCGTCTGCGCGCTCTTCCTCTGGCACGTGCGTTCGGCCCTGGTGGCGATCCTCACCTTGCCGCTCGGCGTGCTCTTCGCGCTGCTGCTGATGCGCATCCAGGGGGTCAACGCCAACATCATGTCGCTGGGCGGAATCGCCATCGCCATTGGCGCGATGGTCGATGCCGCCGTGGTGATGATCGAAAACGCCCACAAGCGGCTGGAGCAGTGGGCGCACGAGCACCCCGGCCAGGCTCTCGATTCCTCGACGCGCTGGCGGGTGACCACCGAGGCAGCCGTCGAGGTCGGGCCGGCGCTCTTCCTTAGTCTGGTGATCATCACCCTGTCGTTCGTGCCGATCTTTTCGCTGCAGGCGCAGGAGGGGCGGCTGTTCTCGCCGCTCGCCTTCACCAAGAGCTACGCCATGGCCGGCGCCGCGATCCTGTCGGTGACCCTTGTGCCGGTGCTGATGGGCCTCTTGATCCGCGGACGGATCCCGGCCGAGCACGAGAACCCGGTGAACCGCTGGCTGACCGCCCTCTACCGGCCGGCCATCGACTGGACCTTGCGCCGTCCCCGGACCGTGCTGCTGATCGCGCTCGTGGCCTTCGCCACCACCGCCTGGCCCTTGAGCCGTCTGGGCGGCGAGTTCATCCCGCCGATGAACGAGGGCGACCTGCTCTACATGCCGTCCGCCCTTCCGGGCATCTCGGCGGCCAAGGCGGGCGAGCTGCTGCAACTGACGGACCGGATGATCAAGACGGTGCCCGAGGTGGCCACCGTCTTCGGCAAGGCCGGCCGCGCGGAAAGCGCCACCGACCCGGCCCCGATGGAGATGTTCGAGACCACCATCCAGTTCAAGCCCCGCGACCAGTGGCGGCCGGGCATGACGCCGGAGAAGCTCGTCGACGAGCTCGACCGGAGGGTGAAGGTCCCCGGCCTCGCCAACGTCTGGGTCCCGCCGATCCGCAACCGCATCGACATGCTGGCGACGGGCATCAAGAGCCCGATCGGCGTCAAGGTGTCCGGAACCAACCTCGCGGACCTGGATCGCGTCGCCGCCGCCATCGAGGCCGTCGCCAAGCGAACGCCGGGCGTCAGCTCGGCCCTGGCCGAGCGGCTGACCGGCGGGCGCTACGTGGACATCGACATCGACCGCGCGGCGGCCGCCCGCTACGGCCTCAACATCGCCGACGTGCAACAGATCGTCTCCGGCGCGATCGGCGGCGAGAACGTCGGCGAGACGGTCGAGGGCGTGGCGCGCTACCCGATCAACGTCCGCTACCCCCGCGAGCTCAGGGACAGCCTGGAGGGCGTCCGAAGCCTCCCGATCCTGACGCCGGCGGGCCAGCAGATCACCCTCGGCACAGTCGCAAACGTCGAGATCGCCGAGGGCCCGCCGATGCTGAAGACCGAGAATGCGCGACCGTCGACCTGGGTCTATGTGGACGTGCGCGGCCGCGACCTGAGCTCGGTTGTGAAGGATCTGCGGCGCGCCGTCGCCAGGGACGTCAAGCTGCCTGCGGGCGTCTCGATCCTCTACTCGGGCCAGTTCGAGTACCTGGAGCGCGCCGTCCAACGCCTGATCCTGGTCGTGCCGGCGACGCTCGCGATCATCTTCCTGCTGCTCTACGCCACCTTCCGCCGCTGGGACGAGGCCGGCCTGGTCATGGCCACGCTGCCCTTCGCGCTCACCGGCGGCGTCTGGATCCTCTACGGGCTGGGCTTCCACCAGTCGGTGGCCACGGGCGTCGGCTTCATCGCGCTCGCCGGCGTCTCGGCGGAATTCGGCGTGGTCATGCTGATCTACCTGAAGCACGCCCTGGAGGCCCGCGGCCCCGAGCCCGGCGAGGCCGCGACGGAAGCCGCGATCCGCGAGGGCGCCCTGCTGCGGGTTCGCCCCAAAGCCATGACCGTGGCGGTGATCCTCGCCGGCCTTACGCCCATCCTCATCGGCCACGGCGCGGGGTCGGAGGTCATGAGCCGGATCGCCGCGCCGATGATCGGCGGCATGTTGACCGCGCCGCTGCTGTCGATGCTGGTGATCCCGGCGGGCTATCTGCTCCTGCGCCGCCGGCGGCCGCTGCGCCAGCCCAGGGCCGGCGCAACGGGGAGCCGACCGAGCTAGCGCCGGGGATAGTCGCCGTAGTCGCGGTGGCTCCAATCGCCCTCGGCGTCCTGCTGCGCGTGGCCCTCCTCGTGGGCCTCGTGCATCACGTCGTGCAGCCGCTCGAGTCGCGCCTGGATGTCCCGGCCTTCCCAGGGGTTGAGATAGCCGTCGCGCGAGCGGTAGTAGGCCTCGCGCCGGCGGATATCGTCGAGCTGGCGGAAGAAGTAGCCGGCCTCCCGGCGTGAATAGGATCCGTCGCGCAGGCCGTGCTGGATGCCGGCGTATTCGTGCTGATAGAGCGCCTCGAACGACGGATAGCCGCCGAAGTACTGGGCATAGTCGCGCTCTTCCGGTTCGTGGGCCAGGGCGGGCGCAGCGATCGCGCCCAGCGCCACGGCCGCCAGGAGCGCAGTCAGGATCGTCTTCATGTGGATCTCCAAAGGCTGCGTGTCACGCGCCGGGAGAACGTTCCACACCGCGGCTGAGGTTCGCCTGACGCGCTCAGTCAGCCGCCGTTCATGCGCTTGCCAGGCGTCACCGTTCGCGATCCAGACCGCGGTCGCGTCCGACGGCCCTCAACAGATCGTCGCCCAGACGGCGTTGGGGGCGGCCGCGCTCCAGTCCGAGCTCGCTCCGTCGCGAGGCCAGCGCCTGCCGGAGTTCCGGATCCCGGTGTAGTTGGACAGCCAAGGCGCCGAAGAAGCGGTCCGCAGCCCGTTGGGCGGCCACATCATCGCCGGCCCTCGCGGCCTGCCGTTTGGCTTCGTTCCAAGCCGCCACGAAGCGATCGGCGCGCCGCGTGGCGGGCCCTTCCGGCTCCAGCCCCCGTCGAGCGGCGTAGCGGTCCAGATAGTCGAGGGTCGTGTCCTTGGGCCGCTCCCTGCTCAGCGTCGAGGTCAGCTCGCCGCGGCTGCGGAAGTCCTCCCGCGCATAGTGCAGGATCGCCTCCGTGCGATGGCGGGTCATGGCGACATAGGTCGCATGGCGGTCGAGGCCGCCGGTCGCCAGCAAGTGAGCGCGGTCCACCGTCACCCCCTGGCTCTTGTGGATCGTGGCCGCATAGCCGTGGTCGATGTGCGCGTACGCCCAGGTCGAGAAGGCGATCACCCGCGCGTCGGGGCCGTCGAGCCGGACCGCCAGGCTGCCGCCTTCGATCTGCTCGACGACGCCCAATGAGCCATTCTTGACGCCGAGCGACCGCTCGTTGCGCAGGAACATGACGCGGTCCCCCACCGCGAAGGCGCGTTCGCCGCGCTCCGTTTCGATGAGGTGGTCTTCTCCAAGGTGACCACTGGCCCTCAGGCGTTGTCGCGCCAGTCCATTCAGCTCGGCGACGTCGGCCCGGGTGTGCGCGAGTATGATCTGGCGCGCATCGGGATGCGCGGCGCGGGCCTGGTCCCAGCCCGCCACGACGCCCGCCCGCGCCTCGGCCCGCGTCGCATGTTCGACGACCGCGCCTTGCTCGGCGTAGCGCTCGAGCGCCTGGGACGTGCGGCCGGTGGCGAACTCCCGCGTCGCCTGCCGCTGCCAGTCCGCGGTCTGCCGGCGGACCTCGGTGATCTCGGCCGCCCCGTGGCGTTCGGCCAGGGCGCGGAAAGCGGCGCCGGCTTCGATGGCCTGGAGCTGCTCGACATCACCGACCAGCACCACCTTGGCGCCGGCGCGCTCCGCGGCGCCGAGGACACGTTCCATCTGGCGCGACCCGACCATCCCCGCCTCATCGACCACCAAGACGTCGTTCGGGCCAAGCCGGTCGCGGTCGTTCGCCCAGCTGTGCTCCAGGCTGGCGAGCGTGCGCGAGCGGATGCCGGAACCACCTTCGAGGCTCTCGCCCGCGATGCCCGAAAGCGCCGCGCCACAGACGGTCAGCCCCTGCGCCTCCCAGGCGTCGCGCGCCGCGCCCAGCATCGCGCTCTTGCCGGATCCGGCGTAGCCCACGACCAGCGCGAGGTCATGGCCCGAGGTGACGTGGGCCAGCGCCGCCGCCTGCTCGGACCCGAGCGCCGCGGCCCGCCCGTACGGACCCGCGCCGTCGACGCCATGGCCGCTGCGGCCGGCCAGCCGCTCGGCCGCGTCTTCCAGCCGCTGCTCGACGGCGAGCATGTCCCGCGTCGTGAACCGTTCACGCCCGGCGCCGTCCTTGCCCAGCGCGACCCGCTCGGGCGAGGTCCGCATCGCCGATAGCGCCCGCTGGAACTGCTCGGCGTCGTCGGTGTGCCGGTGCGCAAAGCGCATCAGGTCGTGGTCGGTGAAGGTGCTCTGCTGGCGGCTGATCGCATCGAGGCCGACCGACGGAGTCGCCGCGAGCACTTCGCCGTTCCGGCGCGCGATCTCGCGGTGCTCCGCGAGACGCTCCGCAAGCTCGCCGCGTTCGGCGCGACCCGAGGCTGCGGCGCCCACCTTGTTCTGCGGCTCGAGATCGATCCCCTGGTCCTTGAGGCTGCGGTGATCGACGGCGGCATCGATGTCGAGCGCAGCCAGCCGCGCGTTCACATGGTCCGCCCAGGCTTCGCGCCAGCTCACGAGCAGCTCTGTCCGGTTCCACGCGCGCGCCTTCTGGCCGAACCCCTCGGGGCTCGCCTCGCGCATCGTGAGCATCACGTGGGCATGGGGCTTCGGCGTTCCGTCGGCCGCGACGTCCCAGTGCACGTTGAGGTCGGCGACCATGCCGCGGTCGACGAACGCGCGCTGCACGAAATCGCGGGCCAGCTGAATCCCCTCGGCCTGGTTTATCTCCCGCGGGATGGCGAATTCCACCTCGCGGGCGAGCTGCGCGTCCCTGCGGCGCTCACCGGCCTCGACCTCGTTCCACAGCGTCTCGCGATCCCGCCATCGTGCCGGCGCGCCCTCCGGCAGCAGCACTTCCGAATGAACGACGCCGGCCTTGTTGGTGAAGTCGTGATGCCGGCCGAGCCGTTCATCGTTGAGGCGCGAGGCCGACCGATAGGCGGCCGCCGCCAACGCGCTCGAGCCGTTGGCGCGGCTGATCACCTTCGCGGAGAAGTGATAGATCGCCATGAGGCGCCACTCCGCAGCCGACGTCGGTCACGACGTATAAGCGCGCACTCAGACCTGCGGCCGTTCGTGACTCACGGGGCGCGGACTATCGCGCACTTGGCGAGCAAGCTCAACGTCTGGTAGCATTCTCCGCGGGGGCGCTTCCGTGGGAAGGACGACCGCCGCCATGCGCAAACCCCGCAACATCGACGCCGAACTTCGGGCGCTCGCCGACAAGGCCAAGGGGCTCAAGGCCCGCAAGATCACGCAGCTCGGCGAGCTCGTCGTGGCGACCGGGGCCGACAACCTGGACGCCGACACCTTGGCCGGTGCGCTGCTGAGCGCCCTCGAAGAACATGATGCGGACGCGAAGGAGGCGTGGCGCCGCAAGGGCGCCGCCTTCTTTCAGCACGCACGGCGCAGCGGCGCGCCGCGCAACCGAACTCCAGAGCACGCTCCGCGCGCTTCGTAGCAACTCCACCGCCGTCCGACGGGCGGAGGCCCGGCGGGCGCGGACGGACACGCGGAGTTGGGTCGTGGAACGACGCGAGCGGACGCACCGCCTCATCGAGCTGGGCGGGCTGGTGCAGAAGTCCGGTCTTGCCGAGCGCGTCGGCGACGATCGCGCGACGCTCTACGGCGCGCTGCTCTCGCTCGTGGACCGTCTTTCGTCGGACGAGCGGGAGACGACATTGGCGCTGTGGCGGCGGCGCGGCCGACGCGCCTTCGACCAAGAGCAGGCGCAGAAGGCGGCGGTCCAGGGCCCGCCGTCGGCCGCGCCATGATCGGCCGCTACATCGTCTGCGCCGTCTACCTTGTGCTGGGGTTCGCCATCGGCCAGATCCCCGGCGCGATGGCCGGCTGGTTCATCGATACGGTGGTGGGCGCCGGTCACGTCTGGCGGCCCATCGCCGTCTACGGCGGCGGCGCGCTGGGCGCCCTGATCGCGTTCGGCAACTGGAGCCGTCGCAACCCCCCTGGCGCAAAGACGGTCCATGGCTCCGCCCAGTTTGCGACGACGGCCTATGTCCGGCAGACGCTCGCCGACGCCGAGGGGCTGATCGTTGGCCGCGAACGCCGCCGCGGCGGGCGCCTGCTCCGACACGGCGGATCGGGTCATCTGCTGACCATCGCGCCGACCCGCTCCGGGAAAGGCGTGGGCGCCATCATCCCGAACCTGCTCGCCGGTGATCGTTCGGTGTTCTGCCTCGATCCCAAGGGCGAGAACACCGTCGTGACCTATGCGGCTCGGACGCGGTTCGGACCGGTCCATGTGCTCGACCCGTTCGGCGTCACCGGCATGCCGCAGGCCCGCTACAATCCGCTCGACCTGCTCGACCCGGAGAACCCGGACCTGATCGAGGACGCCGCGGTGCTCGCCGAGGCGCTGGTCTACGATCCGCCGGCGCACCTCGGCGAAGCGCACTGGAACGAGGAGGCCAAGGCGCTGATCGCCGGCCTCATGCTGCACGTGGCCTGCAGCCGCCCGCCCGCCGAACGGACCCTGGCTGCGGTCCGTGACCTGCTGAGCGGCAGCCCGGACGAGTTCGACGCGACGCTCGCGGAGATGCAGAGGAGCGCAGGCGCCGGCGGCCTCGTCCGCCGCGCCGCCAATCGGCACCTCTCCAAGAGCGACCGCGAAGCCGCCGGCGTATTGTCGTCGGCGCAACGCCACACGCACTTCCTCGACAGCGTCCGCATCAACGCCGCGATGGCGGGAAGCGACTTCCGCTTCTCGGACCTGAAGGCCTCCCGATGCACGGTGTTCCTGGTCCTACCGCCGGACCGCATCGACACCTATGCGCGATGGCTCCGGCTGCTCGTCGCCCAGGCGCTGCGCGAACTCGCGCGAGCCCCGGACCGCCACGCGCGCCCGGTGCTCTTCCTGCTCGACGAGTTCGCCACCCTGGGGCGGCTCGAGCCCATCGAGCGCGCCTTCGGACTGATGGCCGGCTACGGCGTGCAGCTCTGGGCGATCCTGCAGGACATGCACCAGCTGTGGGGCGCCTACGGCGAGCGGGCCGGCACCTTCCTGTCCAACGCGAGCCTGCTGCAGGTCTTCAACGTCGCCGACTACGAGACCGCCGACTGGATCTCGAAGTCCCTCGGGGCGACGACCGTGGCGTACGAGACCGGCGGGACGAGCGTCTCGCGCGCGCCCAACCAGCTCTTCAGCACCCACGGGTCATCGACGAGCACCCACCTGGCGCGGCGCGAGCTGTTGACCCCCGACGAGGTGATGCGGCTGCATCCCTTGCTGGAGATCCTGTTCCGGCCCGGCGAGCCGCCCGTCCTGGCCCAGAAGGTCCGTTATTACCTCGATCCCGAGTTCCGCGGCCTGTTCACCCCGGCGACGCATCCGACGCGGGAGATGAAGATCGACGCGGGCGCGACCGCCGCGCCGAGGTCTTTGGAGCCGCCGGAGCCTTCGTAGCCGACGGCTGCCAAGCCCGCGACGGACGCGTCTGCGCCTTCCTGACATTGACGGCCGCCGCGTCGATCGTGCTGGCGATATGGGCGGCGTAGAACTTCTCGATCATCTCGACGCTGGTGCGGCAGTTCTTGGCGATCTGGTAGATGTCCGCCCCTTCCATCAGCCGCAGGCAGATGTAGGTGTGCCTCAGGCTGTAGGCGGTCCGTACGTTGCCCTCCCGGTCGTGCTTGAGGCCGAGCTCGCCCAGCACGGTGTTGAAGAGCTCCCGCTGGACCTTGCCGAAGATCAGGTCGCTCTGGGCCGGCGCGCCGCGCGTGGCGAGCCGCTCGAACGGCAGGACCGCGCCCGGCATGCTCTTGCAATAGCCGACGCCGCGCTTGCCCCGCACCTCGATCTGCAGGATGCGCTCGCCGGTCGCGGGCTCGGTGACCGTCGAGACGTCGCGGAACTGCAGCCGCGACGCCTCGTCGGGGCGCAGCCCGGTGTTGGCCATGAACAGCACATAGTCGTGCAGCTTCTCGCACTGGGCGCGCCAGCGTTCGGCCTTCGGCGCGCGGGCCCGCTCGCGGGTGGCCTCGTAGAGCCGCTTGTACTCCTCGGGCGAGAACCAGGCGCGGTGCGAGACCTTCCCCGACTGCCGGTAAGGCGCGCTCATGTCCGGCAGCGCGTGGATCCAGCCCTGGCGGTTCGCCCACTTGAGGATCTGGCGCAGGGTGACCAGTTCCTGATGGAGGGTGCTCCTGGCGGGCGGCCGCCAGTCCTTGACGTCGCCGTCTTCCGGCGGCGTCATACGGCTGACCCGATAGGCCTGGATGCGGCCTGCGGTCATCCGGTGGAGCGGCGTTCGCCCGAAGAAGGGCTCGAGCCGTAGGCGGACGTGCCGCCCCTTTCCTTCGACATAGACCGCGTTGCGCTCGCCAAAGGTCAAGACCTGATATTCGGCAAGGAAGCCCTCGGCGGCTTCCTTGAAGGTGTGGCTACGCCCCTTTGGACCCGGCAGCCGCGCCCGGCGCAGACGGGCTTCCTCAGCGGCGACAATCTCGCCGCCGCGGCTGCGGACCCTGTGCTCGGTGTAGCGGTCCATGTACCAGTCGCGGGCGAACTCGGCCGCCAGAGCCAGGTTCTCCTGACGTGTGGACTGGCGAAGGTTGCGGCCATCCAGGTACGTCGAGCATTGCCAGTAGCGGCTGTTCTCCCGCCGATAGACGTGGAGCTTGCCGTCCATGAGCGTCAGTGGCTCACCGTCGGCCATGGCGCGCCTCCGCATCGCGCCCCCTCAGCCGCTCCATATTCGCGCAAGACGTGCAGTCTGCAACCTCGAACTGCGGGCGAGCGGCGGCGCCCGACGGCGCCGCCGCGACGGTCAGAGGGCCGATCGTTGCGCGCCGGGCTGCCGCCCGTGCAGGTGCTCGCAGGCGCGCTGAGCGTGCGCCGCAGCGGTGAAGATGAAGCGCTTGTCGCCCTTCAGCACCTGCAGCCAGCTGTCGAGATAGGCCGCATGGTCTTCGCGCGGGCTGAGTTCCAGCCCGAGATCGGCGCAGAGGAAGGCCGCGCCGAGTTCCGCGACCAGCTCCTCGCGGGCGTAGCCGTCGTCGCCCCAGCGCTGGCGCCCGAAGTCGCGGTCGAGGCGCGTGGGATGACGGGTCCAGTGCGTGCACTCGTGCGCCGCCGTCGCGTAGTAGCTCTGCGGATCGCAGAAGCACTCGAAGGGCGGCAGCTGCACGTAGTCGGGCCCCATGGCGTAGTAGGCCTGGGTTCCGCCGTGGCGGATGTCGGCGCCCAGGGCGGCAAAGAAGGCCTCGGCGTGGGCGATCCGGGCCGACACATCGAGCTTCGGTTCGGCGACGGCGTAGAAGTGCGCCGGCAGGCCCTCGACCTGCTCGACATTGAACACCGTGTAGGCCTTGAGGAACGGGATCTCCCGCTCGACGTCACGCCCGTCATCGCCCGTTTCGGTGCGGGTGAAGCGGTTGGCGTAGACCACCGTCGCGCCATGCTCGCCCTTGCGGACGTGCGCCCCGAGCGCCAGCGCCTGGCGGAAGGTCATCCAGATCGGGGCGGTGAACCCGTGGGCGACGGCTTCGGCCCACAATAGGACGATGTTGATGCCGCTGTAGGGTTCGCCGCCGTGGCGGAGCGGCCGGGTGATGCGGCCGGCCAGGTGCTCGGCCGACCAGGGCCTGGTCCAGGGACGCACGCCGCGCTCGAGATCGGCGACGATGGCGTTGGTGACCCGGGTGTAGAGGTCCGGCTTGGAGTCCGGGCGCGAGGTCTCGTTGAGGCGCGTCATGGCGCCCTCCTGTGAACTTGGGGTGTCTGGGGAGCGCGCCCCGCCGGCTGCGGCGGGGCGCATCGGGCGGGCGGTCAGTCGGCCTGGCGGCTGCGCGACCAGATCAGGCTGTAGCCCGACCCATGTTCGCCATCCGGGGCGTCGACGAGGCTGGCGTAGATCGGGGCCGGGAAACTCGGATCGTCCAGCTTGACCGAGAGGTAGTCCCGGTTCTCGCGGGAGGTCTTCTTCCAGGCGGCGCCGAACTCGGTCTGGCCGGCGAAGATGCGGAAGTCGGGGGCCTTGTCGTTGTCCTTCTCGACCTTGCGGAAGGCCGCCTGCTTGACGTTGAGGGTGAGGGTCTTGATCGCGCCGTTGTAGTTGCCGGCGTCGTCCATGCTGAAGGTGCCGATGGTCGCCATGGGAAGTCTCCTGAGGTCTGTCGGACCGCGCCCATCGCGGCCTCGATGGCGATCCGTGAGGACGAGGGGCGACGGCCGCCGCAGCCCGAAGGGCCCGGAGCGCAGCGGAGGACGCCGGCGGCGACTTGTTTGGCCCGCGAGGAATTGCGCCGCAGGCGCGAGGGGAAAGAAGTCGCTCAAGCCGGCGTTGCGGCGGACGGCGGGGCCGCCAAGCGGCCCGCACCCCTCGGCCAGATCAGGCCAGAGAGGCGGCCATGGGCCGGTGCGATCCTCAAGGGGAGGCCCTGGCGCTCCATCGTCCCAAGCCCTGGACGCCGGCGACGGCGCACGAAGAAGGGCCGCAGGCTCAACGCCCGCGGCCCTCAAGGTCAGGGGGACAAGGCCGCAGACGCGGCCCGCCGCCTCACGCGGCCTGTTCGGTCAGGTTCGACGCTTCCGGCTGAAGCTCCGGCGCGGGCTGAACCGGGACCGGCTTGCGCAGCAGCGGAGGTAGCCAGCCCGTCCCCGCCAACAACGCCTCGGCCTCGCTCGCCATGTCGGACTTCTTCAGGCCGCCGATCCGCTCGGCGGCCTCGTCCGACACCGCCTCGCGCACCGCCTCGGCGATCCGGCCCTTGGTGACGCGGCCCAAATAGCTCGCCACGGTGGGCGTCCAGTAGCCGGTCATGTCGAGGTCCACGGCCTCCGCCAGCCGGTCCGCGTGCGCCCAGGCGCCGGGCTTGCGGTCGAAGGGCGCCCGCACCGCGTTGACCGTCAGGCTCGCGCAGTGCGCCAGGAGGTCGAGCAGGTCCGTGGCGGTCAGCCCCTGCACGAACGACCAGAGGTCATCCGCCGCCTTCGGAACGCGGCCCGCCCAGGCCGCATGCCGCTCAGCGACGCTGCGTCCGGCGCGGGTGTCGTCGATGCCCGGCGCATGGCCGTCGAGGTCGGCGGACACGCTCTTGATCTCCAGGCAGGTCGGCCGCTCGTAGGCCGGGTAGAAGGCGGACAGGGCCAGGGCGTGGACCACCGCCGAGAGCGCCACCGTGGCGTTGGCCGCCAGGGCGTCCCCCAGGGCCAGGGTGCGCTGGGCGGTAAGATCGAGGACCAGCCGTTCGGAGAGCGGCGCGCCGCAGTCCTCCTCCGGCTCCTCGCCCTCCGGGGCGGGCTCGCCCCCCTCCCCCTCCGCGCGGACCTCAGTCTCACCGACCTCGGGCTCAGGCTCGGGCGCAGGCAGGTCCTCGGGCCGGATCAGGCCCCGCTCGATGCGGGCCACACCGTCCTGGCCGAGGATGACGAACACCCCGCCGCGCGCGATCTCCTGCGGATCGTAGGCCGTCCCGTCGCCGAAGGCGTCGAGGGCCGCGTCGATCTCCTTGAAGCGCGCCTCGATCTCGGGCGGAAGCTCCTCGACGGCGTCCCACTGGCTGACCAGGGCGTCGTACTCCTCCGACAGCGCGGCGATCTGCGCCGTCTCTTCCTCCGACCGCGCCACCGGATGCGGATAGACGCGGGCCAAGCCGAGCGCGCGCGGGAAGTCGATGTGGGGCTCCGCCCACTTCCACCCCTCCTTCAGCCGGACCGCCTCGGCGATCCCGTCCAACTTGTCGGCGACCAGCCGGTCCAGGAGCGCCGGGTCCTCGAACCAGCCCCCGCCGTCCTCGGTGAAGAGGTCGCGGAGGATGGTCCCGCCCGCCTCGCCGTAGGCCTCCGCGCCGATGAACACGGCGCGCCGGTCGCCGGCCGACACCTTCGCCTCGGTCATGGCGCGGCGGATCAGGTAGGGTGGGCGGTGCGCGCCCAGCTGGTCCAGAACCTGGGCTTGGCGGTCGTGGTCCTCGCTGACCGCGAAGGCCATCATCTGGTCGAGGGTCAGTTCGCCCGCCCGGTAGAGCTCCATCAGGACCGGATTCACGGCGCCGAGGCGAAGCCGCTGGCGCACCACCTGGGCCGACACGCCGAAGCGGGCGCCGATCTCCTCGGCCGACAGGCCACGATCCTCGGCGAGCCGCCGGAACGCCTCGAACTGGTCGGCCGGGTGCATGCCCGCGCGGGTGACGTTCTCGTCCAGACTGATCTCGTGCGGGTCGTGGCTGAGGTCCACCACGCAGCGCACCGGCGCGGTCTTCTTGATCCGCTTGCGCTGGGCCAAGAGGCCCAGGGCGAGGCGGCGTCCTTCCCCGATGGTGACGAGATAGCCGCCGGTCGGCCGCCCCTCCCCGTCCGTCTCGGGCTCCACCACCGGTGCCTGGAGGACGCCCTTCACCGCGATGCTGGCGGCCAGGGCCTCGATGTCGGCCTGCGCATGCGGGGTCCGCCGCGCGTTGCGCGGCGACCTCTTCAGCCTGTTGAGCGGCACGTCGATGACGTCGCCGTCCTGATGGATGACTTCGATCTGCTGGGTCATGGTCCTGCTCCTTCGGGGCATGGGTCGCAGGCGCAAGGCGCGCCTGCGGCCCTGCCCGTCGGCGAGACCGGGGGTGCAAGCGGAGGGGCGGCTTCGCGGGGAACCGGCTGCAGGGCTTTGAGGCCCTGTAGGCCTGCCGGTCCTCGCCCAGCCCGAAGCTGGGCGGAAGCCGCTCCGAAGCGCGCCGGGGGCGGAGCCCCAAGCCCCGACGCGCGTCCGCGCGTCGTCTTATGGGAGACCTGCCGCGCGCCAGCGCGGCGCAAGGGAGAAGGCTGCAAGGAGCCTGCGCGCCGTCAGGCGCTGCACGGCGGGACGCGCCGTCGAGCGGCCGGCGGCGCCGCAGGCGCCCGAAAGGGGCGGACCCGCAGGAGCCGCGTCAGCGGATGGCCGAGCACGCCCGCCGGCCGCTCTCCGAATCTTAGGGGGCGTTGCGGGGACCTCCCCGCTCGAAGGGGTCGGGCGAGACCGCGGGCTCGGCCGCAGGGGAAGGCCTTCCCCTCCCCCGACTCAGCGCCACGTGCCCGCGCGCGGCTACGCCGGCTTCAGCCGCACGCCAGGCCCACCGGTCTCATCGGCCTCCAGGAACAGGACCCCAGCGCCCTCGAGAGCCCGCTGCACCGCATCGACATTGGCCGCCGAGCTGCGACCAGGTCCGAGCTCACCTTCCATTCGCACTATGGTTGGGAGTGACACGCCGGAGCCCCTCGCCAAGTCAGGTTGGCTCCAGCCCAGCAACGCACGTGCTGCTTTGATCTGCGTGGCTGTCAGCACGATGATTTTCTAATCACTCTTGATAATTTTATGTTGACCACGAGGGTGGATGGGGTGATGATAAGATTATCATAGTTGATCAGTTGGTGAGTGTCATGAGCTCACGTCGAAAGACGGAGGGCGACGGCTTGCGCCTGCCCGAGTTGTCCCGCCGCGCCGTCATGGGCGGGACGTCCCTGATCGCGCTTGCCCCAAAGCACGCCGCGGCGGCGCCGGCCGCATCGGACGAGACCGTCCGGTGGTGCGCCCGCTGGCTGAGCTTGGACGCGCGCATCGCGCGCCTCCAGACGCGCTGGGGCCAGCTGGAGACGTGGCTCGCCAGGGAACATCGCTGGTTCAGCCTCACGCCTGAGCAGCAGCAAGCGCTACCCTGGGCGCGCGAGCTGCACGACATCGACGGATGCCTCGATACCTTGTTCGAGCAACGCGCGGCCCTGATGGAACGCGTGCCGCCGGCTGGCGCGCCGGATCTGTCCTCCATCATCGCAAGGCTGGCGGTGGCGGAGCGCCTGACCTGGCAAGAGGACCACCCCGAGGCCCACGCCCTCATCGTCGGGTCCCTTCTGGATCTCCGCGCAATGTTTCAACAGGGCTGACGAGCCCGGCGCGACGCCGGGCCCGCAAAGCGCCGTGATCGGACATTGGAACTGGTGCGGGAAGAGTAGACATTCGCTCTGAGGCGAGGTCGGCTTTCGGTGTGTCCCCCAATTGCGGGGTTAGCCGGTGACCTCCTCGGGGAGGACTAGGCCGAACCTGGCCAGCGTCCAAAGTCTCCCCCGGGCGATCCGATCGAACCGCGTCCACAGGAAATGATGCGGGTCCTCGGGGATTTCGCTGGTGATCACCTCATAGAGGCCATCGCGCGATAGCAGGCGGCATTCGCCCCAACCATCAGCTTGCCAAGCGTGGACGAGCTCACCGGGAGCGGCCGGTCGCATATCCGTGGCGCGATGGTTGAACTGATATTGAGGGCTCGGATAAGCCTTCAGGAATCGCTGCGTGGCGCAGGCGAAGAACCAATCGACGTTCGCTTCCACAGCACGATCGGCGGCTGCAATCAGGTCGTTGTTGGTGTGCCCCGCCGGGTAGATCAGCGTGATGTCGAGCCCCAGGTCCACCAGCGCGTCCACGAGCGGCTTAAAGTCGAGATCACCGGTGATGAGGGTCGCAGAGCTATACATGCCCCGCGCCGCCAAGCTCATCATGTCGACGGCCAGCTGAACGTCGACCATCTTCTGCGTCCAGGCTTTCTTGCGCCTGACCGCCTCGCCGCTGCGGACGTGATAGCCATCCTGGCGACCGATGAGCCCCAGCTCTTGGGCCTTCGCCTCGATCTGCTCGTCGCTGGCGTCGGCCCCCGACCGCGGAATTGCGTCGTAGTAGTAGACCTTGGCGTGCGTGCCGCGCAGGGCGCGGTAGTCGATCTCGAACACGAAACCCGGCTCAAGATATCGCTCTGACGCCGCTTGAATCATTTCCTGCAGGCAGGCGCCGTCGACAAACATATAGGCGGGGCGGTTGGGCAGGCTCTCTGAGACAGGTTGAAACATGCTGTACTCCCACCTCCTCTTGTCTCACGGGAGAGCTTAGTCGTTGGGTCATGCAGCGCCACCGTGCGCAGCGCGCCACGGCGAATACGCGCCATCAGCGGACCTTAGAGCCGGTGCGGAGAATGGACCTAAGACGCCTCACGATGCGCCGGTGCCCGCGCCCACCGATATCGCTGCGGCATGCGCAGCCACCCGCGCTTCGACCTCAGTGTAGAGATCCACGTTATGACCCCGCGCTGAAATGGAAATCGCTAGGGTATACCGGGCCTTGTCCTCCATGCGCCTCTGACCAACGTGAGTCTTCCACCAGCCGCTCCTGGGAACGATGGCGATCTGGTCGTGTCGCGCCAGCTCGATAGCGCGCCCCCGCCAGAGGTCGCAGTGCAAGGATCCCGCCGCCATTGCCTTAGGGCCTAGGAGCCAGTGGCTCGCTTCGGCTTCGGGCTTCTCGCCCTCGGCAGCCTGCGCCGCGTTGATCCGGGCTCGGAACTGGGCTCCGTTCTCTCCGGGGCGCTTCATCATGAAGCGCAGACCGAACGAGCGGTAGGTGTCTGGACGCGTGGCGGCGCGACCGGTGAGATTGGGCTCCATAAAGTAGGAAAGCGTCACCTTCAGTAGGACGATCTCGTTCTCAAGGGCCTCCAGGGCGTCGCGCGGCCAGGGCAGACTATAGAAGTGCATCTCATTGTAGACTGGGGGGCCCGCTGTTGGGCTGACGGCAAACGGCTGGATTTCCGCCTGAGCGATGAGGGTCAGGTCGTTGCGGGCTGAGCGGACAGCCCGCTCCAGGTCGGGCACACCATAGCCGACGCGCCGCACTAATTCCTGCTTGGCTGCTTTGCCCCCCAGACCGGGCTTAGTCGTCCAGTGCTCACCGCGGCCGATAAACAGGCTACGCAGGGGTGCCGGCCAATCGGCCGATTGAACGGTGAGCGCGCGATAGGTCTCAGGCCAGAGCCCTGGTAGCGCCGCCTCGAGTCGGCCCACGAAGTTGCCCGCCATAGCGGTGGCCGCGCTGGTCGCCCAGAACGGAGTGAGCGGCTCAGTCTGCACCTCTGCGCCTGTGGTGAGCAGGGAGACGGACGGGTTCCAGGCACAGAAGCCGGACCTGTCCATCAGCATGTTGCCCGCCTCGAATAGCACCTCCGGCTTAATCGGGGTGAGGTCGCGCGGAAGCATGTCCGACTGCAGGCTGAAGGGGCTGAGCGAATTGGCCGCCACCAGAGGCTGTAGCGGGTGGTCCTGGGGTACCACTGTCTCCTTGGCGGTGTAGCCGCCGATGGTAAGCGCGTTCCAGCTCTGGGCCGGGTCTTCGATCGGCTGCGGCGCCAAGACCTGCTCGGCCATCCCCTCGACGGAGTTGCCCGTCGCGACCAGCAACAGCCGCTTCGGCCGTTCCGAAGCCCGCTTGGGAGGATCGCCTTCGTCACCCGGAGACGCGCCGCCGGCGATCTGGTCCAGCGCACCGCTCCAGCTGGAGGGTCCGGCCGGCGAGAACTCGTCTGTAGTGGCTGCCAGGCAGTAGGTCCCGCAGGTCGCGCCGTGGGCGATCTCCACCATTGCCACGGCGCCTTGGGTGACCAGCCCGTAGTGGGCTGGCGCATGCCGATCGAAGCCCGGCGGCGGCAGCAGCTTCATCGAGACCGCGGCGTGGGTGAGGTCTACTGGCCGCTGATCGCTGAGAGGGCTTTCGAGATCGCCGTAGAGGACCAGGCCCACCATCCCAGTGCCATGCCCCCCTTGCGGGTGATGATCGTCGGCGCCCCAGGCGGCGTCGTAGGCGTAGGCGCCGGCCAGCCCCGGTTCGATCAGGGGGTGTCCGGCCGACACTCCGGTGTCGAGCACCGCCACGATCGGAGCCGCCGCGGTTGGCGGGACGATGCGCTCGAGCAGCTCATCGACGAACTCGCCTTGCCCCACTCCGCGATCGCCGCGCTCCAGGAAGGGCCGGATCGTGGCCGTCGCGGGCCGGACTTCGGCCACGGCCCCAAGGGTTTCGGCGATCAGCTCGCGAGCGCGCGCCGCACTCGCGTGCACCAGCACGATGATCGTGTCCGGAAAGATGAGGCGTTGCGGGTGGACGTCCAGTTCGCGGGCGCGGGCCCGGTTGGCGACGGCGTCGGCCACGGCGTCCGGTCGCCGGACCCAGAGCTCCCACCAGCGGGGCGGCGCGGCGAAATCTGTCGCTTCCGGGAAGAGGCTTTCGGCGGCACTCGCCCGAATCTGTTCGATGACCTCGAACTTTTCGAGGTCGGGACGACGCTGGTTGCCAGCATCGGCACCATAACTCTGGATGCGCCCCCTCAGGAAGCCACGCGACGCGTCCGGAACGAAGAGGATGGCACCTTCCGTGCGGTCCGGGTTGCGTCGGGTCTGCAGCTGCACCACGCCCTGCCCGGGAAATTCAAGCGCCGGAGGCACGCGGACGGCTTGGGCGCGGTCGCTCGTGGGGGGCATGGTCTCAAGGGCGACCAGGGCGCCGCGGCCCAGGCCCGGGATGTCGAGGCGGATGTCATCACGCGCGGCGGGGATAGCCGGCAGGGCCGCCGCCAACTGACCCAGCAGGCTCGCCGCGTGGGCGGCGTAGTCTTCGCGCAGCGGCTTCCGCACCTGCGCCTGCGACGGGTACTTGTAGGTCGTGGGCTCCCGCCAGGAATCGATAGAGATGTGCGGAAGGTCGCGTCCGTCGAAGTCGCCCCGATCGGCCATGGATTCCCGCTACGCGAATCTGTCCCAAAGGGGTCAATCTTGGGTGGTGAGCGCCTTAGGCTCAAGCCCCCCTGCGGAATCGTCCGCGCGCCGCCTGCCGGTCCCGCAACGCCTCGCAAAGCAGCTCAGGCGAGACGCCCTTGTCGCCATCCAGAATTGTCTGCTTCACTACTCGGTCCGCCGCGCGGGTCAGCTCGCCCTGACTTAGGCCAACGGCCAGATCGGCGGCAGCCGTCCAGACGCGCACGGGCAACTTCAGCTTGCCCAGACGACGTTGCACGATAGCACGCGCGCCGTCCGCGTCTGGAACTTCGTACGCGATGACCTCGTCGAAACGACGGGCCAGCGCATTGTCGAGGATCTCGACATGGTTGGTGGCGGCCAGCACCACGCTGTCGGTGGCGTTCGGTTCTTCCATGAAGGAGAGCACCGAGTTCAGCACCCGGCGGATTTCACCCACGTCGTTTGCCTCCGCCCGGCTGGCGCCGATCGCGTCGAACTCGTCCAGGAGATAGACGCCGCGCACCTGAGCGACCTGATCGAACAGCAGGCGGAGCTTGCCGGCGGTCTCACCGAAGAAGCGGCTAAACACCGAATCGAGCCGCACCGTGAACAGCGGCAGGCGGAGCTCTCCGGCCAAGGCCGAGGCGGTCATGGTCTTCCCTGTGCCGGGCGGCCCAACCAGCAGCAGGTGGGTGGAGGGACGCTGGCCGTGGTCGCGCAGGACGGTCCGCTCGCGCTGCTCACGGACCAACCGGTCGAGCTTCGCGCGGATAGGCAGGGCCAACACCATGCTGTCGAGGATGATCTTGGGATAGGCGCTATGGACAATCTCCTGCAGCTCGCCGCGCGGCCGAGCCAAGGGGATCGGCGAACGGCCGCCTGCACCGCCGGCCTCACGCTTGCGATCTCGCGCCTTCTGGACCAGCCTCTTCAGGCGATCGGCTTCGGCGTGGCGACCCGCACGCGCTTCATCGGCGGCGACCTGCAGGGCGAGCGAAAGGAATTGCTCCTCGTCGCCCTCGATATGGGAATTTAGCAGAGCGACGATCTGTTTAGCCGACATCGAAAGCCCCCTTCCCCGTCCGATAGAGGGTCAACGCCCAACCGTCGCATCTAACCGGCGCGCCGCTTAACGACGCGTTCACGCTGAAACCATCCATTAACGCAACCCAGAGACGGGCGCCATTGGCGACTGGTCGCACGGGAAGGCCGATGTGACGCCAAGCTGGAAGCGATTTTGTTCCCTCTTCGTTCTCGTGTCCAGTCGAAATCGCCGACTTAGGAGCGCGTTCACCCAGCGCACTTCCAATCCCTCAAAATCAAGAAGACGACGCCTGCCACGCTGGAGCGATTACCTTTTCTCTCAGATGTGACGGACAGCATCCTGCGAGCGGTCCTCGCGCCGCCCAACATCGAAGGAATGGCGGCGCTCGACGGTGATCGACCCCCAAGCGTGACTTCGGCGAGCGCACCTGTCCTGCACTGAGCCAACAGCGGATGTCAGCACTGGGCCCGAAACTTGACGTCCTTCCTCGACGGCCGTTCGTGAAGCGATAGGCAAGCTCTCGCCGCTACCTTAGGTTCGTCTATGATGGCGGAAGACATGGGCGAGGGCGCCGGACATTGGTCAACAGCTATCGAGTCGAAAACCAGGTCCACGAGGCCGACGACCTGATCCTCGGCTCCGAGGAGAGGACGGAGGTCGAGGCTCATCGCAGACGGATCGAACCCTGGCTCTCCGCCGTGTGCCAGAGCGAGCATCTGAACCTGCTGGTCGGGAGCGGTTTCAGCGCGGGCCTCGCGCTCGCCGCCGGCGGCAAGCCGGCCTCGATGGCGCCGGTGTCGATCGACACTTCGCTGGACGCCGCCATCAACGGCGATGCTGCGCTCGGGGCCAAGAAGATGAACCGTGGCGCCGCCAACATCGAGGATCAGTTCCGAAGCGCCCTTGCGCTTCATGCCGGACTTCAGGTGCTGAAGGATCCCCGCGCCACCGCTCTCAAGAGCGGGCTCGATCGGGCTCTCTCCACCTTCGCCAACAGCATCGTGGCCATGGAGCGGCAGATCTCGATGGCCGACATCTTTGACGCGGGCTCGGCGCGGAAGGTGGAGCGCCTGCTGACCGAATTCCTGCTGAGCTTCGCCAGCCGCACGGCTTCGCGAGACCGCCTCCACATCTTCACCACCAACTACGACCGGGTCATCGAGCATGGCCTGGACCTGCTGGGCGCTAGGCCGATCGACCGGTTCGTGGGCGCACTAACGCCGCGGTTCAGGGCCTCACGGTTTGAGGTGGATATCCACTACGCCCCGCCCGGCGGACGTGGTGACGCCCGGCCGCTGGAGGGCGTGGTGCGGCTGACCAAGCTCCATGGATCGGTGGACTGGCGCGAGATGGGCGGCGACATCGTGCGCGAGGCTTTGCCCTTCGGGGGACAGCGGACCCTCACGGAGGCGGAGGCTCAGGGCCTGATGATCTTCCCCAACGCCGCGAAGGACATCGAGACCGCGTTCTACCCGTACGCGGAGCTCTTCCGCGACTTCTCGACCGCAATCTGCCGGCCGAACGCCGCCCTGGTGACCTATGGCTACGGCTTCGGCGATGATCATGTGAACCGCATCATCCGGGACATGCTCACCATTCCCTCCACCCATCTGGTGGCGATCTCATACGACGACGCCGGTGGGCGGATTCCGGCCTTCCTGGAGGCTTGCGGTAGGCCGGCCCAGATCTCGTACCTGATCGGGCCCCAGCTGGCCGCACTGGAACCCCTGGCCGCGGATTTCCTGCCCAAGCCCGCGATCGACAGCATCAGCAAGCGCGAGACCGAGCTCTTGGAAAACCGGCGGCGGCCCGAGCCCGCGGCCAAGGCGGAACCATGATCCTCAGCAAGGTCGCGGGCCTTCACATCGGGTCTGTGGAGACCTCGTCCCCGGCGGAGCTGAAGGTCCTCCTGGACACCGACGCGCCCCACGACGTCGCCTTCAACGCAGGCCAGCCGCAGGGATTTCCGCGGCTGAACGGCTACGTCCTGGTCCCGAACGAGGCCGGGGCAGTCGTCGCAGTCATCGGGCGGATGACAATGGAGCCGGCGCCGCCGGGCAGCGCCTCCGAGCGTGAGGGGCGCGTGCCGCTGCCGGTTTCACGGCGCAGGCTTTTCGTCACTCCGATCGGGACCCTTGAGACGCGCCGCCTCGCGGGTGGCGCTACGAGCTACGCCTTGAAGCGCGGCGTTGGCTCCTACCCCGCCGTGGGCGATGCGGTCGCGTTGCCGACGGCCGACCAACTCCGGGCGGTCGTCGAGGCCTCCGGGACAGACCGCCGCGTCCAGATCGGCGCGTCGCGCCTGGCTCTTGAGGCTCCCGTCACGATCGATCCGGACAAGTTGTTCGGCCGCCACCTCGGCGTCTTCGGGAACACGGGCAGCGGCAAGTCCTGCACCGTGGCCGGCCTGATCCGCTGGTCGATCCAGGCCGCGGCCAAAGGCGAAAAAGCCAACGCTCGCTTCATCGTGCTCGACCCCAACGGCGAGTACCGGAATTGCTTCAAGGACCTCCGCAGCCTCATCGACGTAGAGGTGTTCAGCGCCGAGCCGCGAGAGGGTGAACGACCGCTGCGCGTGCCCGCGTGGATGTGGAACGGCCACGAATGGGCGGGTGTGGTGGAGGCCTCCCCTGGAGCTCAGCGGCCAGTGCTCATGCAGGCCCTGCGTCAGCTCCGAGCGGCGGCCATCAATGGCGCTGATCCCGAGGAGCCCGCCGGCCGTGTGCTGATCGCCGGGCACTTGCGCGCCCTGCTGGACTACCTGCGCGCGGAGCATGCCCAAGGCGTTGCGGCGCTGTCGAACTTCCCGCGCTTCAAGGCCATTCACGACAACCTGGAGGGTTTCAGGACTCAGCTGCAGCTGTTGCTTGAGGCGGTCGACCAGGAGGAGGATGCGCTCTTCGCCGCCATCGAAACCGCCATCGAGACGGTGACCGGGGTGAGGAAGCGGCGCACCTACGACCATCAGGGCGAAGAGCGCGTCGACCGCTTCCAGGCGGCGGACATCGAGGAGGTGATCATAGCGCTTGCGGACTTGGTAGAGCACTTGCCCACCTCGGCCATCGTCAGCGGCCCCTCGGAGGACATGCCGTCCCGCTTCGACCCCTATCGTCTGCCCGAGGCGATCAGCTTCCTTGCGACCGTTCAGCCCGGGAACATGCAGCAACACATGGGCGGGCTCGATCTGCGCATTCGCACGCTGCTCAATGACACGCGCATCACGCCGATCATTGCGCCGGACGAGGACACCAGCTCGCTGGCCGAGTGGCTAGCGGACATATTCGGGGGAAATGACGGACGCGGCCGGATCTCCATCCTGGATCTTTCCCTCGTCCCGGCCGACGTGCTCACCACCATCGTCTCGGTCCTCGGACGGCTGGTGTTCGAGGCCGCGCAACGCCACCGTCGGCTTTCCGGCGTGACCATGCCGACCGTTCTGGTGCTTGAGGAGGCGCACAACTTCGTCCAGCGCGCCGGGGCCGATACTGAGGACGGGCCGTCCGCCCGCTGCCGTCAGGTGTTCGAGAAGATCGCAAAGGAGGGCCGGAAGTTCGGGGTGGGCCTTCTGCTGTCCTCGCAACGGCCGGCGGAGCTCGCGCCGACGGTGGTTGCGCAGTGCAACTCCTTCGTCCTGCATCGGATCGTGAACGATCGCGATCAGGAACTGGTGGCGCGGTTGGCGCCAGATTCGACCGGCGCCTTACTGAAAGAGCTCCCAAGCCTTCCCACCCGGCAGGCGATCCTGCTGGGCATTGCCACCGAGATCCCGCTGGTATTCGAGGTACGTCCCTTGGCAGTCGCTGAGCGGCCGGACGCAGCGAATCCGGACTTCTGGGCGGCCTGGCGCAACGAACGGGAGATGAAGCTGGACTTCCCGGCGCTGGCGGCGAGCTGGGCGGAGTAGCATCGGGCTCGTGTCGCCTTGCTGTCGTTTCGGCATTTAGCCTCAACCCCAAGTTGGCGACAGCATCCAGGGTTCTGACGAGAAAGGCATGTAGGACGCTCAGGATCGAAGGCCGCGCGACCCACAGCTTCGATACAACGCAGGCGGTCATGCGGCTTGAGGCTCGGTTGAACTCCTCACTCACTCCGCATGCCGCCGAAGGCGGAAATTCCGAACGTCCGCACGGAGTCTGGGCCGGACCTCCGCGAGGCTCATCGAAGGCCTCCGCGCACGTGGGCTGCGCTCGGTCGTACTACAGTGACCTCCCAGCGCGACGCGACGCCGGCGTCGCTGATCGATCCTCACGACTGGCGCCTATCAGTGCCTTGGCCGCCGTCCCTCGAGCGCAGGTACTGCTTGTTCTTCTCGATGGCCGCCTCGACCGCCGCCCGGAGATTCGCAAGCGGCATCGTCGGCGGGCGAACGGGCGCCTGTAATTTCACGCCGCGATACCAGCCCGGCCGAGGAGGGATGGCGTCCTTCTTCATGTGGGCTCCATGGCGCAAGGCTGTGTCCCAAGGCTTCGGAATCGCGTCACTTCGGACCTCCATCGCTTTAGTAGCGGCGAGTCCGATGACCCATCTTCGTATCGTCAACCAGCCAGCCGAACTTGTGAAGCGCGTCATCCGGCGGACGGAACTGCGCAAGATCGTGCCACTCAGCGACACGACGATCTACGAACTGGAGCAACGCGGCGATTTCCCGCGGCGGTTCAACCTCACCCACCGATGCGTCGTCTGGGATTTGGCGGAGGTGGAAGCGTGGTTGGCGGAGCGTCGAGCCAAGTCGCAGGACCTGCCCAAGGCCACGCCGCCTGACGTTCGCCGCCGGCGGACCCGACCTGTGAAGGCTCGGTAGCCAGGCTTGGGCGCGGCTGCTGCGGTACGCGGAAGCACCAGGGCCAAGGCCGAGCGATCGGCGCATCCGGGGAGATGGTGCGGGCGGTCGGGATCGAACCGACATGACCAAAGGCCGCGGCATTTTGAGTGCCGTGCGTCTACCAATTCCGCCACGCCCGCGACGAGGCGGCTATCTAGCCCTGGAGAGGGGCGTTCGCCAAGAAGGCGCCTAGGTGTTCACCGGCGCCTTGGACGCGGAAGGAGCCTTCCGCGATTGAGGGCGGCCATTGAGGGCCGCTGCATCAAGGCGGGTCTTGATGTGTGACGCGTAGAATTTCTCGATCATCTCGACGCTGGTGCGACAGTTCTTGGCCACCTGATAGATATCCGCGCCTTCGAGCAGCCGGAAGCAGATGTAAGTGTGGCGCAGGCTGTAGGCGGTGCGCGGATTGCCATCGCGGTCCGTCTTCAGCCCGAGTTCGTCCAGCACGGCGTTCATCAGCTGCCGCTGGATCTTCCCGAAAATAAGATCGGTGGGCTTGGGGACGCCCCGCCGCTTCAGCAAGCGCTCGAAGGGCTCTACGGCGTCAGGCGTGCTCTTGCAGAAGCCGACGCCGCGCTTCCCGCGCACGTCGATCTCCAGGATCCGCTGGCGAGTGGGGCCGTCCATCACGATCTCTACGTCCCGAAACTCCAGGCGCTGGGCTTCGTCAGGACGGAGGCCCGTGTTCGCCATGAACTCCACGAAGTCGTGGAAGAGTTCGCACTCGGCGCGCCATCGGTCGCGCTTTGGGCTGCGGGCGCGCTCGTCAGTCGCGGCGCGCAGGCGCTCGTATTCTTCGGGCGAGAACCAAGCCCTGTGGGCGATCTTCCCTGACGTCTTATAGGGCGCAGACATGTCTGGGACTGCGGCGATCCAGCCGTGCCGGTTCGCCGATTTGAGCACCTGGCGAAGGGTGACCGTCTCCTGGTGCAAGGTGCTCCGGGCGGGTCGCTTGCCGCCAGTGTTGCCGAGGCGCGCGACGCGATACTGCTGGATGAGCCCCGCCGTCACTTCGCTAACCGGGCGTTTCCCGAAGAACGGCAGAAGATAGAGCTTCAGATGCCGCTCCTTGTTCTCAACATAGCGCGGGTTGCGCTCGCCCGCCGTGAGCACGCGGTACTCGGCCAAAAAGGCCTCTGCGGCTTGCTTGAAGGTCTTGGCTGTCGCCGAAGAAGGCGCTGGCTGCGGCAGCGCAGCCATCGCGGCGTTGAGACGCAGGCTGTGAGAGCCCAGCCGGTCCTCCGCGATACGGTCGAGCGCCCATTCGCGAGCGACGGTCAGCGCCGCGTCGAGGCGATCCTGATGGGTGGACGCTCGGTGATTTCGGCCGCGGAGATAGATGGCGCATTGCCAGAAGCGGCTGTTCTCGCGCCGATAAACGTGAACTCGGCCGTCCAGAAGGGTGTAGCGTTCGGCGGACATGTCTTCGGCTCCTGCTGAGGAGATGTGCAAGACATGTGCAAGTCTGGAAGCCTCTTAATCAGCTGATTTTACAGCAGAAAATAGACGTTCCTGGGTTTTGAGTCTGCCGCGTCTACCATTTCGCCACTGGGGCCCCGGTGCGCCGGGTTTGGGCGGGCGCGCACTCTAGCCAGAGCCGGCCGCCGGTCAACGCGTGGGAGACACGTCCACGGATCGGCAACGCTTCGCGCGCATTGAGCTTGGTCAATGTGCCCAGGACCCGTGCGGCGATGTTGCGTATAGGGTGGGCCTTGTATCGGGGGCTCACGCGGCGTAAATGATAATCACTCGCAAGAGCAGCAGGCGCCCCGCCCTATGCACGACATGTTGGCTCCAGAGATCTTGGCCGAACCGGTGAAGACCGAGGCCGCGGCCGCCGCCGAGGACGGCCGGCTGACGCGCCTGTCGCTGGCGCGGCCGGGCGACCGGGGCGTCATCGTCGAGGTGCGCGCCGAGACCCGCCCCGCCGACCACGGCGTCGGGGTCGAGGAGCTGCAGCGGCGGCTGCTGGAGTTCGGCTTCGTGGAAGGCGCCGAGATCGAGGTGCTGCACGAGGGCGCGATCCGCCGCGACCCGATCGCCGTGCGGCTCGATTCCATGCGCATCGCCCTGCGCCGGCGCGACGCCGAGGACGTCTGGGTCCTGCTGGAAAACCGATGAGCGAAGTCCTGGCCCGTCCGGCGCGCGTGGCGCTGGTCGGCAACCCCAACTCCGGCAAGACGGCGCTGTTCAACGCCCTGACCGGCGCGCGCCAGAAGGTGGCCAACTACGCCGGCGTCACCGTCGAGCGGAAGGAAGGCCAGCTGACCACGCCGGCCGGCCGCACGATCAGCGTGCTCGACCTGCCCGGCACCTATTCGCTGCGCGCCCGCAGCCCGGACGAGGCGGTGACCCGCGACGCGGTCCTCGGCAAGCTGGCCGGCGAGCAGGCGCCCGACGTGCTGGTCGCGGTGGCCGACGCCACCAACCTGCGCCTGGTGCTGCGGCTGATCCTGGAGCTGAAGGCCGTGGGCCGGCCGATGGTGCTGGCCCTCAACATGTACGACATCGCCCAGCGCCAGGGCCTGCGGATCGACCTCGCGGGCCTGTCGCGCGAGCTGGGCTGCCCGATCGTGACGACGGTGGCGACGCGCAAGCGCGGCATCGACGACCTGGTGGCCCAGGTGGACGCCCTGGCCGCCAAGGGCGAGCTGAGCGGCCAGAGCACCTGGCGCGAACCCGACGCGGGCGAGATCCGCCAGGCGCACCGCGAGGCCCAGCGGATCCTCAAGGCCCATGTCCGCCCGCCGGAGCGGCCGGACACCCTGACCGGCAAGATCGATTCCGTGCTGCTGCACCCGGTCGCCGGCCTCGCCATCCTGCTGGTGGTGCTGTTCCTGATGTTCCAGGCGGTGTTCACCTGGGCCGAGGGGCCGAAGGACCTGATCGACACCGGCTTCCAGGCGCTAGGCGCGTTCATCGCCGCCCACCTGCCCGAGGGGCTGCTGCGCGGCTTCCTGGTGGACGGGCTGATCTCCGGGGTGGGCAGCGTGCTGGTGTTCCTGCCGCAGATCCTGGTGCTCTTCCTGTTCATCATCCTGCTGGAAGACTTCGGCTACATGGCCCGGGCCGCCTTCCTGATGGACCGGATCATGGGCGGGGCGGGCCTGCACGGGCGAGCCTTCATCCCGCTGCTGTCGAGCTTCGCCTGCGCGATCCCGGGGATCATGGCGACGCGGGTGATCGACAACCGCCGCGACCGGCTGACGACGATCCTGGTGGCGCCGCTGATGACCTGCTCGGCGCGGATCCCGGTCTACACCCTGATCATCTCGGCCTTCATCCCGAACCAGACGGTGTTCGGCTTCATGAAGCTGCAGGGCCTCGTCATGTTCGGGCTCTACGCGACGGGCATCCTCTCGGCCCTGCTGGTCTCGTTCGTCACGCGGCGGCTGTTCTGGCGGGGGGCCGTCGAGCCGTTCCTCATGGAGCTGCCGACCTACAAGACGCCCGATCCGATGAACGTGGCCCGCAGCCTGTGGATCAGGGCCAAGATCTTCGTCAGCCGCGCCGGGCGGATCATCCTACCGCTGATGATCGTGGTCTGGTTCCTGGCCAACTTCCCGGCCGCCCCGGCCGGCGCGACGGAACCGGCGATCAACTACAGCCTGGCCGGCATGATCGGCCATGTGATCCAGCCGCTGCTCGCCCCGATCGGCTTCAACTGGCAGATGACGGTCGCCCTGATCCCCGGCTTCGCCGCGCGCGAGGTGGCGGTGGCGGTGCTGGGCACGGTCTATGCGGTCGGCGGCGACGCCGCCCCCGGCGCCCTGGCGACCTCGCTGGCCCAGCACTGGTCGGTGGCCACGGGGCTGTCGTTCCTGGCCTGGTACATCTTCGCCCCGCAGTGCGCCTCGACGCTCGGGGTCATCAAGCGCGAGACCGACTCCTGGCGCTGGCCGCTGATCGCCTTCGGCTACATGACCGCGCTCGCCTACCTGGCGGCGTTCACGACCTACCAGGTCGCCAGCGGATTCGGCCTCGGCTGAGCCCCAGGCGCCCGGCACAACCCGGGGTCGCATTAACCAATTGTTCGCCCTGAGCCTTAACCGGGCGTCAAATCTGCCGGGGCCAAAGTCGCTCCTGCCATGGGAAAGAACCTGGAACATTCCTCCGAGACGCACGGCAAAACGCCGGGCAAGGGCAAGCAAACCCTCGCCAAACGCGTCCGCGAGGTCCTGCTGGCGTTCGGCGGCGAAGCGCACCGAGCGTTGGTGATCGAGCAAGTGGCCCGTCAGATGGGCCACGACGTCCGTCAGATCCCCGAGGATCTGCAGCACGCCCTCATCCTGTCGTTCGAAGAGAACTGGCGCGACGAGCGCCGGCGAGCGGCCTACGGCTTCCACCTGCCGTTCGGCGAGGGGTCGCACCGCTGGAGCGTGCGGGTGCTGGAAGGCGCCACCGTCCACTAGCACGGCCGGCCGTCTGCAGCCCGGCCTCGTTCAGCCCGGTGGGTCGGCGTCCACCAGCTCGGTGGCGCGGGCCTGGAGCTTGAGGAGCAGGCGCTTGAGGTGCTCGACGTCGTCGGCGCTCAGGCCCTCGATCAAGGCCTGCTCGTAAGCCAGCGCCAGGGGCGCGATCTCGGCGTAGAGCCGCTCACCCTGGCTGGAGAGCGTCAGGACGTGGCTGCGCTGGTCCGCGTGGTGCGCGGTGCGCGCCACCAGATGGCGCCGGAGCAGGCCCTGGGCGGCGCGGCTGACCGTGACCTTGTCCATCACCGTGCGGGCGACGATCTGGCCCTGGGTCAGGGCGCCATCCTCGGCGAGCACGCAGATCAGCCGCCATTGCGGCACGGTCAGGCCGAAGCGGTCCTGGTAGGCGCGCGCGATGAGGCCGGAGACGGCGTTGGACGCCACCGACAGCCGGTACGGCAGATAGGCGTCGAGCTTGAGCCCGGCGTCCGTCTTCATGCCGCGGCGACCTCCTGCTCGATGGCGCCGAAGATGCTGTGGCGCCGGGCGTCCCTCATCTCGATGCGCACGGTGTCGCCGACCTTGAGGAACGGGGTCTTGGGCGCGCCGTGGAGGATGGTCTCCACCGTGCGGACTTCGGCGAGGCAGGAATAGCCGACGCCGCCCTCGGCGATCGGCTTGCCCGGGCCGCCGTCCGGCCCGCGGTTCGAGACCGTGCCCGAGCCGATGATGGAGCCGGCCGCCAGGCCGCGGGTCTTGGCGGCGTGGGCGATCAGGGTCCCGAAGTCGAAGGTCATGTGGACGCCGGCGTCCGCCTCGCCGAGCGGGGCGCCGTTGAGCTCGACCTCCAGCTTCCCGGAGAGCCGCCCGTCCTTCCAGCCTTCCAGCTCGTCGGGCGTGACCGCGACGGGCGAGAAGGCCGAGGCCGGCTTGGCCTGGAAGAAGCCGAAGCCCTTGGCGAGCTCGCCGGGGATCAGGTTGCGCAGGCTGACGTCGTTGCAGAGCATGACGAGGCGGATGTGCCCGAGCGCGGCCTTGGCGTCCACGCCCATCGGCACGTCGCCGGTGACCACCGCCACCTCGCCCTCGAGGTCGCAGCCCCAGGCCTCGTCCGCGAGCGGGATCGGATCGCGCGGCGCGAGGAAGCCGTCGGAGCCGCCCTGGTACATCAGGGGATCGGTCCAGAAGCTTTCCGGCATCTCGGCCCCGCGGGCCTGACGCACGAGCTGGACGTGGTTCACATAGGCCGAGCCGTCGGCCCACTGGAAGGCGCGCGGCAGGGGGCTGGCGGCGGAGTGCTCGTGGAAGCGCTCGCGCGGCACAGCGCCGTGCTCGAGGCTCTCGGAGAGGCCGCGCAGCTCGCCCTCGCAGACGTACCAGCGGTCGAGCGCCGCCTGCAGGGTCGGGGCGATGTGGCTGGCGTCGGTGAACCAGGCGAGATCGCGGGAGACGACGACGAGGCGGCCGTCGCGGCCGCCCTTCAGGGATGCGAGCTTCATGGGTGCTAGACGGTCTCCCGCTTGATCACGCGGGTCAGCCGGATCCCCGCCTCGTAGTTCTCGGGCTCATAGACGTGGACTTCCACCCGAATGTCGCCGCCCGGCTCGTCTTCCCACAGATAGCTGCGCTCGAACGACACTTCGCGGCCGCCCGGCGAGAAGCCGTCGAAGGTGTCGCCCCAGGGCGTCAGCTCGCGAAGCTGGCGCCAGGCCAGGGTGCAGGCGCGCTCCATCTCGTCGCGCGCGGCTTCGGCGAGGTCGGCCGCCAGGCTCATGAGGCCTTCCAGCTGTCGACGTAGGCCGGGTTCTCGACCGCCGCCGCGGCCTCGCCCACTTCGAGCGGATCGCGGGTGTCGATCATCACGGCGTATTCGTCGGTGGCGGGCTTGGCCTGGGTCAGCATGTTCTTCAGCGCCTTGGGGTGCGGCCCGTGGGTGAAGCCGGAAGGATGGAACGTCATCATGCCGGCGTCGATGTTGTCCCGGCTGAAGAAGTCGCCGGCGTGATAGAACAGCACCTCGTCGAAGTCGTCGTTGTTGTGGAAGAACGGCACCTTGAGCGCGCCGGGATCGGTCTCGAAGGGCCGCGGCGCGAAGGTGCAGACGACGAAGCGGTCCGAGACGAAGGTCGTGTGGACGCTCGGCGGCAGGTGATAGCGGTGGCTCATCACCGGCCGCAGGTCCGTGACGTTCAGGCGCACCGGCGCGAGCTCGCCGTGCCAGCCCACCGCGTCGAGGGGATTGTAGGGATAGGTGACGCGGGAGACCTCGCCGCGCTTCTTGATCTCGACCACGAACTCGCCGGCCTCGTCCTGGTGGGCGCGGAAGGCCTCGTCCATGACCGGGGTCTCGAGCATGGCCGGATCGAACAGGGCGTGGCCGCCGAGCAGGCCCTTGTCCGGCAGGCCGAAGTGGGTGTTGGTCGCCTGGATCATCAGCACGGCGGTCGGCTCGGAGGGCGCCAGGCGCCACATGGTGCCGCGCGGCAGGTAGAGGTAGTCGCCGGCCCGGTAGGCGAGGCGGCCATAGTCGCAGAAGAGGTCGCCGGCGCCCTGGTGGATGAAGAGGAGCTGGTCGCCGTCGGCGTTGCGGGCCAGGGCCGGCATGGCCTCGCCAAGCTTCCAGAAACGGATCTCGGTGGCCGGATTGAACAGCACCTTGCCCGCCGCCCAGGGCGACGGCTCGGCGGCGTTCAGCCGGGCGAGGTCGAAGGCGCGCGGACGCAGCGGCCCCTCGAACCTCACCCACCCCGTGGGCGGGCGGCGGTGGTGCAGGAAGGCGGCCGGACCGAAGAAGCCCTCCTTGGAGATCTCCCGCTCGTAGGTGCCGTCGGGCATGTCGGCGTGGGCCTGGCGGGAGTGGGCGCCTTGCGCGCCGCGGACCGGAATCCAGTTACGAGTCGCCATCACGGATCGTCCTTGTAGATGCCCACCTGCAGCGGCTCGCCGTCGGCGAGGCGGGCGCGGTACATGCCAGAGGTGTTGAAGCTCCAGGCCATGTGGCCTTGCGGGTCCACGGCGATCACGCCGCCGTCGCCGCCGAGCGCGGTCAGCTCATGCTGGATCACCTGGTCGAGGGCGGCCTGCAGCGGCAGGCCCTTGAACTCGACGAGGGCGCAGATGCGGTGGGCCACGGCCAGACGGATGAAGTACTCGCCGGTGCCGGTGGCCGAGACCGCGCAGCTGCGGTTGTCGGCGTAGGTCCCGGCGCCGATCAGCGGCGAGTCGCCCACCCGGCCCCAGCGCTTGGCGGTTGTGCCGCCGGTGGAGGTGCCGGCCGCCACGTCCCCGTTCGCGTCGCGGGCGACGAGGCCGACCGTGCCGAACTTGCGGACCGTTCCGGTGGGGCCCTCATCGTGCGCCAGAGCCGCGCGGCCAGCGGCCTCCGAGGCGCCTTCGGGCCGCGGCGGAATGGGCAGGCCCAGGGTTGTCAGGTCCTTCTGCAGCGCCCGCCAGCGCCGCTCGGTGAAGAACCAGGCGGGCTCGGCCTGCTCCAGGCCCTGGGCGGCGGAGAAGGCGTCGGCGCCGGCCCCGATCAGGAAGACATGCGGGCTCCTGGCCATCACCGCCCGGGCCAGCGACACCGGATGGCGGGTGCGCGTCACCCCCGCGACGGCCCCGGCGCCCAGTGACTTGCCGTCCATGACCGCGGCGTCGAGTTCGGTCTTCCCCTCGGCGGTGAAGACCGCGCCGCGGCCGGCGTTGAACAGCGGGTCATCCTCCAGGATCCGGATGCCGGCCTCGACCGCGTCGAGCGCCGCGCCGCCCGCCTTCAGCACCGCGCCGCCGGCCTCGACCACGCGGCCCATGGCCTCGCGATAGGCGCCGTCCTGCTCCGGCGTCAGGTGTGCGCGCTCGATGACGCCTGCCCCGCCATGCGCCACGAGAGCCCAGTTCGGCATTGCCGGCCTAGGCCTTGCCCGGCAGCACGCCGCGGCGGATCTGGTCGAGCTCGATGGACTCGAAGAGCGCCTTGAAGTTGCCCTCGCCGAAGCCCTCGTTGCCCTTGCGCTGGATGAGCTCGAAGAAGATCGGCCCGATCATGTTCTCGGTGAAGATCTGCAGGAGCAGGCCCTGGCCCTCCGTCGGCGCGCCGTCGAGCAGGATCTTGTCGGCTTGCAGGCGCTGGACGTTCTCGCCGTGGCCGGGCACGCGGCCGTCGAGCTGCTCGTAGTAGGTGTCGGGCGTGTCCTGGAACTTCACCCCCTTCTCCCGCATCGATTCCACCGACTGGAAGATGTCCTCGGTTCCCAGGGCCACGTGCTGGATGCCCTCGCCGTGGTACTCGCGCAGGAACTCCTCGATCTGGGAGTGCTCGTCCTGGCTCTCGTTCAGCGGGATGCGGATCTTGCCGCACGGGCTGGTCATGGCCTTGGAGAACAGGCCGGTCTGCTGGCCCTCGATGTCGAAGTAGCGGATCTCCCGGAAGTTGAAGATGCGCTCGTAGTAGTCCGCCCAGACCGACATGTTGCCGCGGTGCACGTTGTGGGTCAGGTGGTCGATGTAGGTCAGGCCCCTGGCGTTCTGGGCCATGGCCTCCTGGGCCCCCGGGATCGGCAGGAAGTCGACGTCGTAGATCTCCTGCGCGCCATAGCGGTCGACGAGGTAGAGGTTCGAGCCGCCGATGCCCTCGATGGCCGGGATGTTCAGCTCCATCGGGCCGACCGGACCGACCACCGGCTTGGCGCCCCGCTCGACCGCCAGCTTGAACGCCTTGGCCGCGTCCTTCACCCGGAACGCCATGGCGTTGGCCGAGGGGCCGTGGACCTTTCGGAACTCCGCCGGCTGGCCCTGGGGCTCCATGTTCAGGATGAAATTGATGTCGCCCTGCTGGAAGCGGAGCACGTTCTTCGAGCGGTGCCTGGCCGTGGCGGTGAAGCCCATCAGCTCGAACAGGCCCTTGAGCCGCTCTGGCTCGGGCGAGGTGAACTCGACGAATTCGAAGCCGTCGGTGCCCAGCGGGTTTTCGAACAGGTCGCGGGTCGGGGTTTTGGTCTGGATGGTCATGGGCGGGACTCCCGGTTTGGCGGAGGTCGTATCATCTGAAACTAATTCGCGATAGCCGTGTGACAACGCCCTTTCGCCGGCCCCGTGGCCCTGCTAGCTGAACTCCCGAACCTCCCTGCCGGATCGCCGATGCTTCGAAAGACGTACGACTGGGTCATGGGCCTGGCCGGCTCGCGCCACGCAGGCCCGGCGCTGGCGGCGGTGTCCTTCGCCGAGAGCTCCTTCTTTCCCGTCCCGCCGGACGTGATGCTGGCGCCGATGGTGCTGGCGCGGCCCGAGCGGGCCTACGTCTACGCCGGCCTCTGCACCGCGGCCTCGGTGCTGGGCGGGATGCTGGGCTACGCCATCGGCGTCTTCCTGGGCCCCCTGGCCCACCAGATCCTGGCGCTGTTCGGCCACCCCGAGGGCCAGCAGGAGTTCCAGGCCTGGTTCGCCCGCTACGGCCTGTGGATCATCCTCATCAAGGGGCTGACGCCGATCCCCTACAAGCTGGTGACCATCACCGCGGGCCTGGCGCGCTTCGACCTCTTCACCTTCGTCTGGGCCTCGATCGTCACCCGCGGGGCGCGGTTCTTCCTGACGGCGACGCTGCTCAAGTACTTCGGCCCGGCGATCCGCGCCGAGGTGGAACGGCGGCTGGCGCTCTATGCGGCGCTGGGCGTCGCCGCCCTGATCGGCGTGGTGGTCGCGCTCAAGGTCTTGGGCTGAGCCGTGAATTGGGCTTCTATCCGGCCCCGATGATCCTGACGCCCCTCCTCAACCGCTGGCGGCTGGCCGCCCTCGTCGTCTCGGCGGCGATGCTGGCCACGGCCCACGCCTTCCAGACCTTCGGCGGCTACCAGCCGTGCACCCTGTGCCTGCGGCAGCGCGAGGTCTACTGGGTGGTCGGGACGATCGCGCTCGCCTTCATGTTCCTGGTCCGCCTGCCCGGCGGGGCGCGTTTCCGCCAGCTTACCTGCTGGATCCTCGGCCTCGGCTTCCTGGTGAGCTTCGCCGTCGCGACCTACCACGCCGGGGCGGAGTGGAAGTTCTGGCCCGGCCCGTCCACCTGCTCGAGCGCCGGCTCGGCAGGGGTCAGCGCCCAGGCGATGCAGGACCTGCTCAACGGCGCCAAGATCAAGCCGCCGGCCTGCGATCAGGTGGTCTGGTCGCTGTTCGGCCTGTCCATGGCCGGCTGGAACGCGCTGATCTCGCTGGGGCTTGTGGGCCTGAGCGCGCTCGCCGCCCTGAACGAAAGGTCCAAGCCGTGACCGACAAGCCGATCCCCCCGCGGCCGGGCCGCGGCGCCCTCGCCCAGCGGATGGCCGAGATCCTGCGCGTCGACCACGCCGGCGAACTGGGCGCGGTGCAGATCTATCGCGGCCAGCGGGCGGTGCTGGGCTCGGCCCCGGGCCGGGACCGGATCAACGGCCAGCTCGCCGAGATGGAGGCCCAGGAGGCCGAGCACCTGGCGCGGTTCGACCGGCTGCTCACCGAGCGGGGGGTGCGGCCGACGGCGATGACGCCGGTCTGGCGGCTGGCCGGCTTCGCCCTGGGCGCCGGCACGGCCCTGCTCGGCGAGAAGGCGGCGCACGCCTGCACCGAGGCGGTGGAGAACGTCATCGAGCAGCACTACGCCGGCCAGATCGCCGAGATCGCCGAGCGCGAGCCGGAACTGGCGGCCGAACTGACCAAGTTCCGCGACGAGGAGCTGGCGCACCGCGACCTGGCGGTGGACGAGGGCGCGCGCGAAGCCCCAGGCTATGCCCTGCTGTCGGCGGTGATCCGCACCGGCTGCCGCGCCGCGATCAAGATCAGCGAGAAGATCTGAGCACAGCCGCGCCCAGCGCGCGGCCCCGGTTCAAATTGTCCATCTTCCGCCGCGGGTGAATCGCGGCAGGCTGCGCAGCCGGGCGCCTTGTCCACAGGCGTCCGCACCGCGCGTCGCCGCCTGGTTGCGGCGCGGGCGAAATGCATCCGCAGCGGAGTCGCACATGTCCGAAAGTTCTGCTTTTGTTCCGGAGGCGGTTGTTCCGGAAAGGGAGTCGAACATGGCTGACGCGCAACGGATCGCGACCCGTCCCTTCGCGCAGGCGCGCCTGCACCAGGCGCTGCTCGCCCGCTCCAGCCTGTGGGCGGTCTGCCGTTGCGGGCAAGAGGCCCAGATCGATCCGGCCAACTGGCTGGGCCAGGGCCTGAGGCGCCAGCCGCTGGGGGCGCTGGAGACGCGGCTGCGGTGCCAGTGCGGCGCCCGTCAGGCGCGGCTGGAGATCCGCGGCCTTTCCGAAGCCCCGGCCGGCCCGACCGGCGGCATCCACGTCTTCCGCTAAGACGGACCAGACGTTCGGGCGAGCATTCAGACGGGCGACGGCGCCAGCGCCTGAACGATGACGCGCGGCAGCAGGCGGCGCACGTCCTCGGCGCGGCAGAGTTCGGTGCCGTCGGCCATCAGCGCCGCCGAGCCCGCGGCCACCGCATAGGGGAAGGCCTCGGCCAGGGTCAGGTTGGAGGCGAGCGCCCAGACCATGGCGCCGAGGAAGCTGTCGCCGGCGCCGACGGTGGTGATCGGCTCGATGGGCAGGCCCGGCGCACGCAGCACAAGGTCCCGCGTCACCAGCATGGCGCCCTCCGCGCCGAGGGTCAGGGCGACGGCCTCCAGCCGGCGGCCGGCGATCAGCTCGCGGCAGGCGTCCAGCCGCGCGGCGTCGTCGGGCAGCGGCCGGCCGACCAGCTCGGAGAGCTCGCGCAGGTTCGGCTTGATCAGGAAGACGCGCTCATCGAGGGCGGCCTTGAGCGGGGCGCCGGCGCAGTCGAGCGCCAGCCGCGCGCCCCAGCTGCAGACGATCTCGGCCACGCGGGCGTAGAAGTCGTCGGGGGCGCCGGGCGGCAGGCTGCCCGAGGCGCAGACGATGTCCGGCTTGCGCGGCAGCTCGGCCAGGGCGCGAAGGCAGGCCATCCATTCGACGCCGTGGAGGTGCGGGCCGGGCAGGACGAAGCGGTACTGCTGGCCGCTGGCGGCCTCGAGCACGGTGAAGTCCTCGCGGGTCTCGCCGCCGGTCGGCACGACGATGGAGGCCACCTCCTCGCGCTCGACCAGCTGCTGGAGGAGCTGGCCGGTGAAGCCGCCGGCCGGATAGACCGCGATCGCCTCGGCGCCGAGGCGGCGCGCCACGCGGGCCACGTTGATCCCGCCGCCGCCGGGATCGCGGCGGCCCGGGCCGCACCGCAGCTTGCGCAGGGGCTCGACGCGCTCGGTCGAGGTCGAGACGTCGATACCGGGATTGAGCGTCAGGGTGGCGACGAGAGTCATGAACTGGGCCTCCGCCGGCCATGGTGGCGGGGCGGCCGGCGCGCGCCTTGAGGGAAGTCAATTGACCCGCATCAAGGAAGGGCCGGCGGGGGCGGCGCACAAGGGCGGTGCAATCGGTCCTTGCAAAGAGTGAAGCCCATGTCGTCGATCACCGCCGCCCCGGCGAAGACCCTCAAACACCCCTATGCCCTGCCCGGCCACCTGTCGCCGGAGCTGGCGCGCGTCCACGCCTACTGGCGCGGCCTGCTGCGCGGCGCGGCCGAGATGCCGTTCTGGGACGACGCCAAGCTCACCGACCTTCCCGACCTCGCGGACCGTCTGTTCCTGATCGACGTGCTGTCGCCGCCCGAGCGGTTCCGCTTCGCCAGCCTCGGCAAGGCGCTGACGGCCGAGGAGCTGGCCGGCCGCTTCCTGGACGAGATCCGTCCGGCCTCGCCGTTCGCCTTCCTCGCCTCCCAGGCCGCGGCGACGACCGAGAGCGCCCAGCCGACCTACTTCAGGGCCGAGAGCGAGCCCACGGCGGATCTGGGCGGCTACGCCCGCCTGCTGCTGCCCATGTGGGGCGAAGGCAAGATCTCGATGATCCTGGGCGCCGTCGACTTCGGCTGAGGCGCGCCCGCTGAAACGCGCACGGGGGCGCATCTCTCTCTGTCTTCAGTACCGGAGTAAGCCATGCCCGACCTGACCCCCGTGGGCGGTGAAGTCCTCGTCAACGTCGCCACGACCGGGACCCAGAGCCCCGCCGGCCTGGCCGTGCTGCGCGACGGGACCACCGTGGCGCTGTTCACCGACGACGGCGCCGGCGGGATCGCCAAGCTGCGGCTGTTCGATTCCCACGAGCAGCCGCTGGGCGGCGAGATCAGCCTGGGCCCGGCCTGGAACGCCCAGGTGACGGCGTTGGAGGGCGGCGGCTTTGCGGCGAGCTGGATCTCCACCGCGGCCGACCGTTCGGTGGTCCACCTGCAGACCTTCGACGCCGCCGGCCATGCCGTCGGGGCGGCGCAGGATCTCAAGAGCTACGACGAGAAGCTCGACCTGGCGTCGGGGATCAACAGCCAGCAGCACCCGCTCGGCCTGCACATGGCGAGCCTGGCCGACGGCGGCTACGCCGTCGCCTGGACGGTACAGGCCTCGGACTCGATGAGCTTCAAGACCCTGTCGATCCAGGGCCTCATCGTCCACGGCGACGGGCAGTCGCAGACCCTCGGCCAGATCGTGACCGGCGGGACCAAGGCGCTGGTCCCCTACGACACGGTGGCGACGCCGGTGCAACTCGCCGACGGACGGCTGATGCTGACCTGGTGGCAGCAGGCGGCCAGCGCGCCGGCCTCGCCGCAGGACCCGGTGTCCGGCCAGCACATCCTGATGTTCGACGCCGCCGGCGCGCCGATCGGCGCGGGCGTCCACCTCGACTCGGCCATGCCGGCCGACGGCGGGCCGATCGTCGACGGCTCGCACGGGCTGGGCGTCGCCGTGCTGGGCGACGGAGACGTGGCGTTCGGCTGGATCGCCGGCGGCAAGGTCTGGCTGTCGGTGTATCCGGAGAGCGGGCTGGGCCAGGGCAACCTGTCGGGCCGCACCGCGCCGGTGGCGGTGGGCGACACCAACGACGCGGGCGCGCCGCAGGTCGCCGAGCTCGGCGACGGGCGGCTGGTGGTGGCCTGGACGGCGGATGCGGCCGGCGGCAGCGACGTGCTGGCGCGGATCTACAGCGCCGGGGCGGTCCCGGCCGGCGCGGCCTTCCACCTCGGGGACATCACTAGCGGCGCCCAGGACCTGGCCCTGATCGCCGCCCACGGCGACGGGCTCTCGACCCTGTGGCGCGACGACAGCGGCCTGGCCTCGGGCGGCGGGACGGCGGACCTCAGCGGCGCGGGCGTGAAGCTGCAGCTTCTCGGCGCGGCGGCGAGCGGGCCGCATTCGCTGCTGGGCACGGCCGGGCCGGAAGTGCTGGCCGGCGGCGCGGGCGAGGACTGGCTGACCGGCTATGGCGGCGCCGACACCCTCTCCGGCGGCTTCGGCCACGACAAGTTCATCCTCGGCCAGGGCGCGGGCGTCGACCGGGTGCTGGACTTCACCGCCGGCGAGGACCTGATCCTGGTGACCGACGGCGCCGGGGCCATCGCCGACGGCTCCCACGGGGCGCTGATCTTCGACGCGGCGAGCCACACCCTGAGCTTCGATCCCGACGGCGGGCCGGGCCCCGCGGCGGCCGAGCCGCTGGCGATCCTCGACGGGGTAAGCCACGTCGGCGCAAGCGACCTCGCGGCCGGCTTCGCCCCGCACGCCATCAAGGTGATCGCCGCCGACGGCTCCATGGAAAAGACGGTCTTCGACGGCGGCGGCGCCGCCTGGGCGAGCACGGTGACCCAGACCAGCGCCGCGGGCGCGGTGACGAGCTACACGGTCAACCAGGACGACGGCTCTCACTGGACGACCTGGTTCGACGCCCCGGCGACGGAAACCTGGTCGAGCCGCACGGCGGTGGTCGACGCAGCGGGCGCGGTCAGCCTGTATGCCGTGACCTACGACGACGGGCGGCGCGAGGTGTTCAGCTTCGACACCCAGCACGCCCAGCCCTGGTCGCGGATGGTCGACGACTATGACGCGGCAGGGCGGCTCGCCACCCGCGCGACGGTCTATGACGATGGCGTGGTGAAGGTGGCCACCCTGGATGCGGACAACAGCCACCCTTGGAGCATGCTGGTCGACGTCTACGACGCGGCCGGCCGGCTCACCGGCCACTGGACCTACAACGACGACGGCACGTTCGTGGGCTGAGGCGCAGGCCGAGGCGCCCTAGGCCTCCAGCTCGATGTCCCAGTAGAGGTAGTCGAGCCAGCTTTCGTGCAGGTGGTGCGGCGGGAAGCGGCGGCCGTGCTCCTGCAGCTCGAAGGTCGAGGGGCGGCGCGGCTTGTGGCGCGGGTGCATGACCGCCTCGGCCGGCGTGCGGCCGCCCTTCATCAGGTTGCAGCGGGCGCAGGCGGTGACGATGTTCTCCCACGTGGTGCGGCCGCCGCGCGAACGCGGGATGACGTGGTCGAAGGTCAGCTCCTCGGTCGAGGCGCAGTACTGGCAGGTGAAGCTGTCGCGCAGGAACAGGTTGAAGCGCGTGAAGGCCGGCGGCCGGTCCTGGGCCACGTAGTGCTTGAGCGAGACCACGCTCGGCAGCCGCATCTCGAAGGACGGCGAGTGGACCATCTGGTCGTAGGTCGAGACCACGTCGACGCGGTCGAGGAACACCGCCTTGATCACCTCCTGCCACGGCCAGAGCGACAGGGGGTAGTAGGACAAGGGGCGGAAATCGGCGTTCAGCACCAGAGCGGGCCAGCCGGACGGCGGGCGGCTAAGCACCTCCATGAGAGGCGCTCCCGAGCTGTGGCTCCAAGCCTATGGACGCGTGTTGGACCCTGAAGACAAAGCCCTCTCAAGCGAATGCGCCAGCGGCGGATCGCCTCGGGCGGTCCCCGCTGCAGATCGAACTATACGCGTGATTCTGAGACAGCTCCATGTCGGGAGCGAAGTGGCCGGAGCTCGGCTCTACGGCCCGGCTTCCCCAAGCTCAAGTCTTGGTCGCGGGAAGCCACGGCCTCGCCCGGTGGGATGCGCGGGCGAGGCTCTAGCGGCGTCGCATCGGGCCCTTATGCGCCGACGGCGGCGGTGGCGCCAGCAAGCGCCAGGCCCAGGAACACCAGGGCGTACGAGGCGAGGGTGTCGAGGGCGCGGTTCATGGCGATCATGTCGAGCTCCTTATCGGTTGGGACGCCGGGGACCCGGCGCCATGTCCATCTGGACAACGCTTAGATAGCACAAATCTGAACAGTGCCTAGATGGCGATTGTTGCAGTGCAGCTATGCATAAATGCATGTACGCGCCGCACCGTCGGGGCCGTCGAAGTGACGGGAACGACGAAAAAGGGCCCCGGAAGGGTGCCCCTCTACGTCCGGCCTAGTTAAGGGGAGGTTTAGGCGCCGATCGCGGCGAAAGCCGCGGCCGAGGCCAGGCCGAGGAAGAGAAGGAACGCCGGAGCGACGCGGTCGAAGAGGCGTTCGAACCTGGAGAGTTTGGCGAGAGACATGGGACACACACCTTTGAGTTGGACGCCCGCCAAACCCCAGAGGGGAAGCGGGACTGTTCTTGTTGCGGCGCTTACATAGGCTCTATTTAAGCAGTGTCAACATATGAATTGCTGCAGCGCAGCCATTCATAAATGCATGAGATCTCACACGCCGACGGCGGCCAGAGCGGCTGCGGAAGCGAGTCCCAGGCCGAGGAGGAGGGCCGGGGCGAGGCGGTCGAAGAAGCCTTCGAAGCGAGCGATCTTGGCGAGAGACATGGGGCACACACCCTGAATTGGATCCCCGGGGGAGCGGGGCGCGTTCGTTATTTGAACAACGATAAGATAATCCCCATCTAAGCGACGTCAAGATGATCTTTACGTCGTCCAGATATCGATTAAAGTGGAGGTGCGATGAGAGAATCTCAAACCGCCGTTGAAGCCCGCCCCTACCACCACGGCGACCTGCGCCGTGCGCTGGTCGACGCCGCCCGCCGGATCCTCGAGGCCGAGGGCCCCTCGGCCCTGTCGCTCCGCGCCGTGGCGCGCGAGGCAGGCGTCAGTCCGGCGGCGCCCTACCACCACTTCAAGGACAAGGCAGAGCTGCTCGACGCGGTCGCCTCCGAAGGCTGGACCATGCTCGACGCGGCGATGGCCAAGGCCAAGACCGAAAGCTCTCCGCGGGCGGCGATGAACGCCCTGGGCGTGGCCTATGTCTGCTTCGCCCGCGCCAACCCGGCCCTCTATCGGGTGATGTACGACACCGCTCGCGACAAGGAAGCGCTGCCCGAGGCCATGCAGAAGGGCGAGGACAGCGCCTACTGCAAGGTGCGCGACACCCTGGTCGAGACCGGCGCCGATCCCGGCGCGACGGTCGACCTCGAGCTCGCCACCATCGCCGCTTGGTGCGCCGCCCATGGCCTGGCGGAGATGACGGGCTTCAAGCAGTTCGATCCGCTGAAGCAGGAACTCGGCGGCGAGCTGCTCTTCCTGCGGGCCGTGTTCTCCCACATGGGCCTGTTCCCGGGGCACCACGAGGACTAATCAAGCGGGGGTGACAAACACCTTCGTCACCCGCTTCGCCCCCTCGCCCACCGGCTACCTGCACCGTGGGCACGCCTTCTCCGCGCTCACAGCCTGGGAGGCCGCCCGCGCCGCGCCGGACCCCCTTGGCGGGCGCTTCCTGCTGCGCATCGAGGACATCGACCGGACGCGATGCCGGCCGGAGTTCGAAGCCGCCCTCGTCGAGGACCTGGCCTGGCTGGGGGTGAGCTGGGAGACGCCCGTGCGGCGCCAGTCCGACCACCTGGAGGACTATGCCGGCGCCTTGCGCGAGTTGGCGGAGCGGGGCCTCCTCTACCGCTGCTTCAAGACCCGCAAGGAGATCGCCGAAACCATCCAGAGCGCCCCGCACGGCGCCATGGAGGCCTATCGCGGCGAACCTCTGCCGCCGGCCGAGGAGGCGCGGCGGATCGAGGCCGGCGAGCCCTATGCCTGGCGGCTGTCGCTCGACCACGCCGAACGCACGCTCGGCGGCTTCGACACGCTCAGCTTCGTCGAGGAGGGCGAAGGGCCCAACGGCGAGCACGGGGTGATCGCGGCGCGGCCGCAGATCGGCGGCGACGTGGTGCTGGCCCGCAAGGACGTCGGCGTCGCCTATCACCTGGCGGTGGTGTTCGACGACGCCCTGCAGGGGATCACCCATGTGGTGCGCGGCCAGGACCTGTTCGAGGCGGCGCATGTCCAGCGCCTGCTGCAGGCGCTGCTCGGCCTGCCGACGCCCATCTATCGCCACCACCGGCTGCTCACCGGACCCGACGGCAAGCGGTTCGCCAAACGCGATAGGAGCGAGACGCTGCGCGATCTGCGCGAGCAGGGTAAGACGGCCGCTCAGATTCGGACGGAGCTCGGGTTTTGACGGACGTGACGGCCAAGGCGGGCGGAGCGGCGGGCGAGGGCGCCCCGCGCTGGCAGGCGCTGGCGGTGCTGGTGATGGGCGCCTGCGTGATCGGCCTCTCGCCGATCCTGGTGCGGCTGACCGAGACGGGGCCGGCGGCGGCTGGCTTCTGGCGCCTGGCCTTCGCCCTGCCGCTGCTGGCGATGATGACCCGGCGGTCCAACGGTCCGATCAGCCGGCCCTCGCCGCTGGCCCTGATCGCCGGCCTGATGTTCGCCCTCGACCTCGGCTTCTGGCACTACGGCATCAAGTACACCTCGGTGACCAACGCCACGGTGCTGTCCAACCTGACGCCCGTCGTGGTCACCGCCTTCGCCTGGATCTTCCTGAAGCAGCGCCCGCGGACCCTGTTCCTGGTGGCGGTGGCGGTGGCGCTCGGCGGCTCCTGGATGATGGCGCTGGAGAAGGGCGGCGGTCCGGGCGTCAACCCGCCGGTCGGCAACATCCTCTCGGCGACCACGGCCATCTGGTACGCCCTCTACATGATCGCCATCGGCGAGGGCCGCAAACGCGAGGGCGCGTCGAGCCTGATGTTCTGGTCGAGCGTCGTCGGCACGCCCCTGCTGCTCGTCGCCGCCCTGCTGCTCCGCGAGCAGATCATCCCGCTGGGGGCCGCCGGCTGGGCCGCCTGCGCGGGGCTCGGGCTGATGCATGTGGCCGGCCAGGGCTCGATCGCCTGGGCCATGGGCCGCCTGCCTACCTCGACCGCCTCCGTGGTGGTGCTGGTGCAGCCGGTGGTCGCCGCCTGGCTCGGCTATGTGCTGTTCGGCGAGGCGATCGGCCACATGCAGGCGCTCGGCGCGGCGGTGGCGCTGTCCGGCGTGGTGCTCGCCCAGTGGGCCTCGCGCCCGAAGGCCTGACGTCTCAGACCTTCTGCTGGGGCGGCAGGCCCCAGGCGCGGCGGGCGGAGTCGATGGCGGCGAGCTTGGCCTCGAAGACCGACCAGTCGTCAGCCTCGGCGATGGGCGCCCAGATCGCCTCGATCTCGTCGTAGAGCAGCTCCTCCGGCTCCCGCCGGGCGAAGTAGGGATGGCCCAGGCGCCCGGGACGGTCCGGCTCGTAGGTCTTCAGGAGACGCCGGAAGTCCTCGAAGCCTTCCTGGGCATAGAGCTCGGCACGCGGTCCGGCCAGGGCGCGCTCCTCGTCGGCGCAGAACCAGTCGAAGAAGAACGGCTCCCAGCGCAGCGGCTCCGAGCCCGCGGCGATGGCGCGGAACATGGCCTGGACGAAGCCGGCGTCCTCCTCCTCCGAGCGGGGCCTGAGACCCAGGCGATCGAGCATGGCGGCGATCAGTTCGCGGCGGTAGGCGGGGCCGAAGCCGTTCAGCGCCTCGACCAGCGGCTCGGTGGCGGTGACCAGGGAGAGGCAGCCGGCGAGCTGCTGCAGGTTCCAGAACACCGCCTCGGGCTGGCGGCCGAAGGCGTAGAGCCCGGCGCTGTCGAAATAGGCGGCGGTGAAGTTGGGGTCGTTGCGCGGCAGGAAGCGGTAAGGGCCGTAGTCGAAGCTCTCGCCGGTGATCGACATGTTGTCGGTGTTGAGCACGCCGTGGACGAAGCCGGCGGCCATCCAGCGGGCGGTGAGCCGCGCCATGCGCTGGACGACCTCGCCCAGCAGGGCGCTGGCCTTGTCCGCCGCGCGGTCCAGGTGCGGGTAGTAGTGGTCGATGACGTGGCCCACGAGCGTCTCAAGGGCGGCGGTCTTTTCGAAGAAGGCCTGGCGCTGAAAGGTCCCGAAACGGATGTGGCTGTGGGACAGGCGCACCAACACCGAGGCCCGCGTCGGCGAGGGCTCGTCGGTGCGCATCAGCGCCTCGCCCGTCTCGATCAGCGAGAAGGAGCGCGAGGTGGGCACGCCCAGCGCTTCGAGCATGGCGGTGGCCAGCACCTCGCGGACACCGCCCTTCAGGGTCAACCGCCCGTCGCCCTGGCGCGACCAGGGCGTCTCGCCCGAGCCCTTGGTGCCGAGGTCGAGGAGGCGGTTCGTCTCGGCCTCGCGCAGCTGGGCGTAGAGGAAGCCGCGGCCGTCGCCGAGTTCGGGGTTGTAAACGCGGAACTGGTGGCCGTGGTAGCGCTGGGCGAGCGGCGGGGCCAGGTTGTCCGGCAGGGGCTCGAAGCGGCCGAAATGACGGACCCACTCCTCATCGGTCAGGGTATCGAGCCCGACGCTCTGGGCGGCGCGGTCGTTGCGATAGCGCAGGATCGTCTTGGGGAAGTCGGCGGCCGCGACCGGATCGTAGAACTCCGCCCCCAGCTCCGGGAACTTCGGGTCGGCGCGGTAGGCGGGGGTCAGCGGCATGGACCCTCACATTGGCGCTTCCCGCGCCGCCTGCAATGGGCTTAGCCGCCGAGCAGCCGGGCGAGCATCAGGCCCGAGCCCAGCCCACCGACGAAGAACGCGACCCAGAGCAGCCATTCCGGCAGGCCGAGGTCGCTCCGGCGGCGGCGCTTGCCGACCTTGCCGAGGGCGGTGAAGTGGGCCTCGGCGTCGGCCAGCAGACGGGCGCGCAGCTTCGGCGCCTCGGCGCTCAGCAGCGGCTTCCACGGGTGGTCGAGCTTGTCGAGGGCGAGCGCCTGCTGGATGGCGCGGTCCACCGCCTGCTCGATCTTCTTCAGCAAGGCGTGCTCCCAGCGCTCGTTGGGCGTCAGCGGGCGGTTGATCGCCTCGTCGTAGCTGAGGAGGGCGTCCTTCACCGCCGGCTTCACCTCCGCCTCGATGGCCTCGGTGAGGATGAAGGCGACGCGGCGCATGTCCTGCGCCTGGAGGGTCTCGGCCTTGGCCTTCTCGCTGGCCAGCCGCCCGCCCAGCCGCTGGTCCAGGCGGGAAAAGATGCCGGAGACCCGATTCTCGAAGGCCGCATCGCTCATTGCCCGTGGAGGGTGTGGTGCGCCGCCCTGCGCGTCAACGATGCAGCCGGAGCGCTATCCGATGCGCACGCCCATGCCGCCGTCCACCGGCAGGATCGCCCCGGTGACGAAGCGCGACTCCTCGCAAGCCAGGAACAGGGCGGCGTAGGCGGTGTCCCAGGCCGTGCCCATCTTGCCGCCGAGCGGCACCTGGGCGTCGCGGCGGGCGCGGACCTCGGCCTGGCTCTCGCCGCGGGCGGCGGCGATGCCGGCGACCGCCATGGGGGTGTCCATGAAGCCCATCATGATGGCGTTGCAGCGCACGCCCCTGCGGGCGTTGGCCTGGGCGACCGAGGTGGTCAGCCGGTTCACGCCGGCCTTGGAGACCTCGTAGGCGAGCTGGGCGCCGCCGGCGATCGCCGCCAGGGAGGAGATGTTGACGATGGCGCCCGCGCCCTGCTCGCGCAGGACCGAGAGGGCCGCCTTGGTCATCAGCATCATGCCCTTGAGGTTGACCCCCAGGATGCGGTCGAATGCGGCCTCCTCGATCGCGTGGGCCGGCCCGTCGCCGCCGCCGCCGATGCCGACGTTGTTGACCAGCACGTCGAGGCCGCCGAAGCGGTCCTTCGCCGCCTGGACGAGGGCGGCGCAGTCGGCCGCCTTGCTGACGTCGGCCTGGACGGCGACCGCCTCGCCGCCCTCCCCGGCGATCATCCGCACCGTCTCCTCGGCGCGCTCGAGGATGCGGTCGGCGCAAACCACCCTGGCGCCTTCGCGGGCGAAGAGCAGGGAGATGGCGCGGCCGTTGCCGAGGGTCTCGCCCGGCGTCTGGCCGGCGCCGGTGACGATGACCCGCTTGCCTTCGAGACGGCCGGCCACGGCTCAGGAGACCTTCAGCTCTGGATCGACGGTCTGGCCGTCCTCGACCTGCACGCCGAAGGTGTTCAGGAACATCGAGACCTGGGTGTACTGGGCGGCGGTGAAGACCACGTCCATGCACTGCTTCTCGGACCAGTGGGCCTTCAGCTCGGCCCAGGTGGGGTCGGTGATGAACTGGTCGGCGTGCAGCTCGTCGCAGGCCTTGATGAGTACGGCGTCGGCCGGGCTCCAGCCGGCCCCGGCGCCCTGCTTGATGCGAACGATCTCGTCGGCGGTGAGGCCTGACTGCAGGCCGATGCGGGTGTGCTGGGTGAACTCGTAGCCCGAGCGGCAGAGATAGCCGATGCGCAGGATGACGATCTCGCGCTCGCGGGCCGGCAGGTCGTTGCGGCGGGAGAGCACATAGCCGCCCCAGTCGTTGAACCGCTTCAGGGCCTTGGGCGCGCGGGCCAGGGTGCGGAAGATGTTGAGCACCGGGCCGGGCCGGAAGGCTTCCAGCGCCTCGGCCTGCTCGGGCGTGAGCTCGGCGTCGGACAGGGGCGCGATGCGGGGCTTGGACAGTCTCATGGTTCCCTCCGGCACTTTGTTGGTTGGCCAACCTATAGCCGCCGCCGGGCCGCCGCGCAGCGCCGACGTCGATTGTGCTCGGATAGCGTGCTAACCGGGGCCCATGGCCCGGCGCATCACCCTCGATTTCCTGAAGACCGAGAGCGCTTCCGGCGCGATCCTGGCCACGGCGGCGCTGGTCGCCATCGTCATGGCCAACTCGCCGGCCGACGGGCTCTATTTCCGCTTCCTCGAGGCGCCCTTCACCATCCAGATCGGCGGCTTCGCCGAGACCCATCCGGTGCTGGACTGGGTCAAGGAAGGGCTGATGGCGATCTTCTTCTTCGTCGTCGGCCTGGAGATCAAATACGAGGTGCTGAAGGGCGAGCTGGCCAATCCCCGGCGCCTCGCCCTGCCAATCTTCGCCGCGCTCGGCGGCATGGCGGTCCCGGCGCTGATCTATCTGGCGCTGAACGCGGGCGCCGGCGGCGCGCCCCAGGGGTGGCCGACGCCGGTGGCCACGGACATCGCCTTCGCCATCGCCGCCCTGGCGGTCGCCGGGCCGCGGCTGCCGCCGGCGCTGCGCATCTTCCTTTTGACCCTGGCCATCGTCGACGACCTCGGGGCCGTGGCGATCATCGGCGCGGTGTTCACCACCCATGTGCGGGTGGCGGCCCTGACCGCGGCCCTCGCAGCCCTGGCCCTGATGGGGCTGATGGGCCGCTGGCGCCAGGCGCCCTACCTGTTCTACGCCCTCGGCTTCCTGATCGTCTGGGGCTTCACCTTCAAGTCGGGGATCTCGACCTCGGTGGCCGGGGTGGCGGCCGCCATGACCATCCCGGTCGAGCCGAGGAAGCCGGGCCGCCCCGGGGTGCTGCAGGACTTCATGGAGAGCCTGCACCCCTATGTGGCCTATCTGATCCTGCCGCTGTTCGCCTTCTGCGCGGCGGGCTTCGACTTCGGCCGGCTGTCGCTGGACGACCTGTTCGGCCCGGTGTCGCTCGGCGTGGCGCTCGGCCTCTTCCTCGGCAAGCCGCTCGGCGTGTTCGGGGCCATCGCCCTGCTGACCGGGCTGAAGATCGCCCGCCGGCCGATGGGGGCGAAGTGGGTCGAGCTGTTCGGCGTCTCCCTGCTCACCGGCATCGGCTTCACCATGAGCCTGTTCATCGGCGCCCTGGCCTTCCCCGGCGCCGGGCCCGAGCAGGGCCAGGTGCGGGCCGGGGTGATCATGGGCAGCGTGCTCTCGACCCTGGCGGGGTCGGCGGTGCTGGCCTGGGCGCAGGCGCGGCGCAAGGCGGAGGGCTGAGCCGCAAGCGCGGCCGCCGAACTTGCTTTCAGACGGCCTTTCGCGTATGTGCCCCGCTCTTCGGAGCCGCCTGGCCAAAAGGCATGCCAGGGCGGTTCATCAACACGACCTAGAAGGACGGGGCTTCGGCTCCGACGTGAAATGCCGAAACTGAAGACGAAGTCGGGCGCCAAGAAGCGCTTCAAACTCACGGCGTCCGGCAAGCTGAAGGCCGGCGTGGCGGGCAAGCGTCACCGCCTGATCAGCCACAACGCCAAGTACATCCGTCAGAACCGCGGGACCAAGGTGATGAGCGCGTCGGACGCGACCATCATCAAGAAGTTCCTGCCGTACGGCCTGTAAGGGAGATCTGACAGATGGCTCGCGTGAAACGGGGCGTTGTCGCCCACGCCAAGCACAAGAAGGTCCTCGAGCAAGCCAAGGGCTTCTACGGGCGCCGCAAGAACACCATCCGCACCGCCAAGGCGGCCGTGGACAAGGCCGGCCAGTACGCCTACCGCGACCGCAAGGTCCGCAAGCGCAACTTCCGCGCCCTGTGGATCCAGCGCATCAACGCCGCCGCGCGTCTGGAAGGCTTCACCTATTCCCGATTTATCTTCGGCCTTGAGAAGGCCGGGATCGAGATGGACCGCAAGGTGCTTGCGGACATCGCGGGCAAGGATCCGGTCGCTTTCAAGGCCATCGCCGACAAGGTTCGCGCCGCGCTGGCTTAAGGCCTGGGATCACCCGATCTCCAAAGCTTTCAAGAGCCCTCCGGCCGAACCGCCGGGGGGCTTTTTGCTGGCCCCCTTCACCCCGTGAAGACCTGAGGCTAGGACACCCGTCCCATGACTGACCTTTCCCAACTGCAAGCCGACCTGACGGCCCGCGCCGCCGCGGCTCAGGATCTGGCCTCGCTGGAAGCCCTGCGCGTCGAGGCGCTCGGCAAGTCCGGCTCCATCTCCGAGCTGCTCAAGGGCCTGGGCAAGATGAGCCCCGAGGAGCGCCGCGAGCAGGGCCCGGCGATCAACGGCCTGCGCGACGCCGTCGCCGCCGCCATCGCCGAGCGCAAGGCGGACCTCGAGGCCGCCGAGCTCGACGCCAAGCTCGCCTCCGAGTTCGTGGACCTGACGCTGCCGCCGGCCCCCGAGCGCCGCGGCCGGGTCCATCCGACCATGCAGGTGATGGACGAGATGATCGCGATCTTCGCCGAGATGGGCTTCGCCCTGGCCGAAGGTCCGGACATCGAGGACGACTTCCACAACTTCACGGCCCTGAACTTCCCGCCCAAGCACCCGGCGCGGGAGATGCACGACACCTTCTGGCTGCCCGAGGACGCGAACGGCGAGCGCAAGCTGCTGCGCACGCACACCAGCCCCGTGCAGGTGCGGGTGATGCAGCAGGGCCAGAACGGCAAGCTGCCGAGCTGGGTCGCCCAAGGCCAGGCGCCGCCGATCCGGGTGATCGTGCCGGGCCGGGTCTATCGTTCCGACAGCGACGCCACCCACACCCCGATGTTCCACCAGATGGAAGGCCTGGTCATCGACCGCGCCATCCACATGGGTCACCTGAAGTGGACGCTGGAGACCTTCTGCCGGCGGTTCTTCGAGACCTCGGCCGTGGTCACGCGGTTCCGGCCGCACCACTTCCCGTTCACCGAGCCCAGCGCCGAGATGGACGTGCAGTGCGACCGGTCCGGCGGCTCGATCAAGATCGGCGAGGGCGCCGACTGGCTGGAGATCCTCGGTGGCGGGATGGTGCATCCCAACGTGCTGAAGAACTGCGGCCTCGATCCCGACGAGTGGCAGGGCTTCGCCTTCGGCCTCGGCGTCGATCGCCTGGGCGCGCTTAAGTACGGCATGCCGGACCTGCGCGACATGTTCTCGGGCGATGTGCGCTGGATCGAGCACTACGGCTTCTCGGCCTTCCAGGCCCCCAACCCCGCCACCGGCCTGAGCTAAGGGAGAGCGCTGAGATGAAATTCACCCTCTCCTGGCTCAAGGACCACCTGGAGACCGACGCCGGCGTCGACCAGGTGGTGGACGCCATGACCATGGCCGGCCTCGAGGTCGAGCACGTGGAAGACCCGGCGGCCAAGCTGGCCGCCTTCTCGGTGGCCAAGATCGTCGAGGCCGTGCAGCACCCCAACGCCGACCGGCTGCGGGTCTGCCAGGTGGACACCAAGGACGGCCGCAAGGAGATCGTCTGCGGCGCGCCGAACGCGCGGGCCGGCCTGACGACCATCTACGCCCCGCTGGGCGCCTATGTGCCCGGCTCCGGCATCACCCTGGAGGCGCGCCCGGTCCGCGGCGTGGTCTCGAATGGCATGCTGTGCTCGGCCAAAGAACTGGAGATCGCCGAGGAAAGCGACGGCATCGTCGAGCTGCCGGACAGCCTCGGCGTCGGCGTCAGCGCCGCCGAGGCTTTCGGCCTGGAAGCCGTGGTCGACTTCGAGGTGACGCCGAACCGGGCCGACTGGCTGGGCGTGGCCGGCATCGCCCGCGACCTGGCGGCGGCGGGCCTCGGCAAGCTGAAGGACCTCTCGGTCGCGCCGGTGGCCGGCAAGTTCGCCGAGCCGATCGAGATCAAGGTCGACGGCGAGGCCTGCCAGGCGTTCGCCGGCCGGCTGATCAGGGGCGTGAAGAACGGGCCTTCGCCGGAGTGGCTGCAGCAGCGGCTGATCTCGGTGGGCCTGCGGCCGATCAACGCCCTCGTCGACGTCACCAACTACCTTTCCTACGACCGCTGCCGGCCGCTGCACGTCTATGACGCGGCGACGCTGAAGGGCGGCGTCATCGAGGCGCGCCTTGGCCGCGAAGGCGAGGCGGTCGAGGCGCTGGATGGCAAGACCTATCCGGCCGGCCCGGAGGTCTGCGTCATCGCCGACGGCTCGGGGGCCATCGGGCTCGGCGGCGTCATGGGCGGCGAGAGCACCAAGGTGACGGAGGCCACCACCGAGGTCTTCGTCGAGTGCGCCTGGTTCGATCCGATCCGCACGGCCCAGACCGGCCGCGCGCTGGGGCTGGTCTCGGACGCCCAGTACCGGTTCGCCCGCGGCGTCGATCCGGGCTTCGTGGTTCCGGGGCTGGAGCTGGCGACGCAGCTGATCCTCGATCTGTGCGGCGGCGAGCCCTCAGAGATCCAGATGGCCGGCGAGGTCCCCGCCCCGCCCAAGGCCTTCGCCTTCGACCGCGCCTACGTGAAGAAGCTGGCCGGCCTCGACCTGCCGGCGGCCAGGATCGACGCCATCCTGACCGCCCTCGGCTTCGAGCTTTCGGGCGATATGGTGCAGCCGCCCACCTGGCGGCGCGACGTGGAGGGCAAGGCCGACCTCGTCGAGGAAGTGGCGCGCATCGCCGGCTATCCGGCCCTGCCGTCCGAGCCCCTGCCCGAGATCGCCCGGCCGGCCGGCGGCATGCTGACCGTGCGCCAGACGCGGATGAGCAACGCCCGCCGCATGCTGGCGGCGCGCGGCTACGACGAGGCCCTGACCTGGAGCTTCATGCGCACCGACTGGGCGGCGCTGTTCGGCGGCGGCCAGGCGGAGCTGGTGCTGACCAACCCGATCGCCGCCGACCTCGCCTGCATGCGGCCGACGATCATCGCCAACCTGATCGAGGCGGCGGCGCGAAACGCCCGGCGCGGCTTCGAGGACGTGGCCCTGTTCGAGGTCGGCCCGCTGTATCGCGGCGACGGCCCCGGCGACCAGGTGACGGCGGTCACCGCCCTTGTCGCGCCGCATCCGCCGAAGAGCTGGATGAAGGCCCTGCCCGATCCGCTGTTCGCCCTGAAGGCCGACCTCATGGCCCTCCTCGACGAGCTCGGCGCGCCGGCGCTGCAGGTGGTTCAGGGCCAGGCCTCGCCGTGGTTCCATCCGGGACGTTCGGCCAGGCTGCAGCTCGGCCCCAAGAACCTGGTGGCGGAGTTCGGCGAGGTGCATCCCCGGATCCTGAAAGCGCTGGACGCCGAGGGCCCGATGCTGGCCTTCGAGCTGGTGCTGGAGAACATCCCTGAGCCGAAGAAGAAGTCGGTCAAGACCAAGCCGGCGCTGGAGCTCTCCCAGCTCATGCCGCTGACCCGCGACTTCGCCTTCGTTGTGGACGCGGCGACGCCGGCCGGCGAGCTGGCGCGGCCGATCCTGGGCGTCGACAAGCAGCTGATCGAAGCGGCTCGCGTGTTCGACGTCTACCAGGGGCCGGGCGTGCCGGAGGGGAAGAAGTCGATCGCCGTCGAGGTGACGATCCAGCCGCGCGAGAAGACCCTGACCGACGCCGAGATCGAGGCCCTGTCGGCCCGCATCGTCGCAGTGGCCGAGAAGGCGATCGGCGCCAAGCTGCGGGCCTAGCGGTCCGGGAGGGGATGCTGGCATGCTCGGGACATGTTCCCGGGCCCGGCGGCGTCCCCGCTCTTCCTGATCGACCTTGCGCTGCGCAGCGGCGCGGCGGTGCTGCTGGCGCTGCTGGCCGCCGTGCTGCTCCGCGACCACGGCCGGCAGACCGCCGCCCGGCTCGGCGCCGGGTTCATCCTCAGCGCCCTGGCCTATGTGGTCAGCTCCGCCCCCGGCTTCGACCTTGCGGGCCCGCTCGGCTGGCCGCTCGGCGGCCTGGCGGTGGGGGTCAACGTCCTCTTCTGGCTGTTCGCCCGCGCGCTGTTCGACGACGGCTTCCGGCCGCGGCCCGCCCACGCCGTCCTCTGGCTGGCGATCGTGCTGATGGGCCTCGTCCAGACGGCCAGCGAGAGCCTGGGGCCCGCGCCGGTGGCGGCGGCGCTCGGCACGCTGCGCGCGGTCCAGGCGGCGGGCTTCGCCCTGGCGGCCATCGCCCAGGCGCTGGCGAGCTGGCGGTCCGACCTCGTGGAGCCGCGCCGGCGCGTGCGGCTGGTGGTGGTGGCGGCGGCCTTCGCCCACACCATCCTCACCGTGATCGCCGCCGTGGCGACGCGCGGCCGGCCGGCCGCGCCCGAGCGGCTGGCGGACGTCGCCGCGCTGGCGGTCATCGCGCTCATCGCCGCCTGGAGCCTGCTGCGGACCGACGCCAGCGGCGTGCTGGGCGCCGCGCCCCGCCAGGCCGCCCCGGCGACGCGCGATCTCGACCCGGCTGAGCGGAAGCGGCTCGCCGAGCTCGAGCGGCTGATGCGGGAGGAGCGGCTCTACCGCCAGGACCGTCTCTCGATCGGAGAGGTGGCGCACCGCATGGGGGTGGCCGAATACCGCCTGCGGCGGCTGATCAACCAGAGCCTGGGGGAGCGCAACTTCAACGCCTTCCTGAACCGCTTCCGGATCGAGGAGGCGAAAACCGCCCTGGCCGATCCCGGGCAGGCGGAGGTCCCGATCCTGACCATCGCGCTCGACGCCGGCTTCAACTCGCTGGGGCCGTTCAACCGCGCCTTCAAGGCCGACACCGGAGCGACGCCGAGCGACTATCGTCGCACGCAGCTGGGCGGCGACTTGCCGAATTCGAAACTCGGCGCGAAGCGCGCCTCCGGCTGAGGGCAGATCGCGGCCTCCCAACTTCGGAAGGCCCCCATGCTTCGCACCTTGCTCGCTCCTGTCCTGGCGTTCGCCACCCTGCCCCTCGCCGGCTGCGGCACGCTGAGTCCCGTCCGCGCCGCGCGCGTGCCGACCGCCATGGCGGCGCACGAGATCTGCTCGGCCACCTTCGTCTCGGGTCAGGACCCGGAGCGGTTCTATCGCGAGGCGGTGGCGCCGCAGGTCGCGCCCTTGGCGGGGCTGCTGCGCCGCGATGTCGACCGCCAGGGCCAGGCGGTCACCACCAGCCTGGCGGGCCTGGCCCGCAGCCGGGCGGTGTTCCGCGGGCCGCTGGGCTGCGTCATCGATGAGGGCGTGACCCCGCCGGCCGTCGCCCTGCCGCGCGAGCGGGCGCCGGCCCTGCTGGCGCCGATCGCCGGACCCGCGCCCGTTGAGCCTGCCGACCCGGCGCTGAAGGCCGCGCTCGACCGCGCCTTCGCCGAGCCGGCGGCGGCGCCGCACCGCTGGACCCATGCGGTGGTGATCGTCCACGACGGCCGGATCGTCGCCGAGCGCTACGGCCCGGGTTATGGCGTCGACACTCCGGTGCACGGCTGGTCGATGACCAAGACGGCGACCAATGCGCTGCTCGGCGTGCTGGTCCGACAAGGCCGGCTGTCGATGGAGGCGCCGGCGCCCGTGGCCGCCTGGGCCGATCCGCGCGATCCGCGCCACGCCATCACGCCCGACGAGTTGCTGCGGATGACCAGCGGGCTGAAGCTCGGCCAGTCGCTGATGTCGGACTGGCGCACGGCCTTCGATCCCGCCGCCCAGACGATGTTCGCGGTTCCGGACATGGCCGGGGCCGCCGCGGCCGCGCCCCTCGCGCATGCGCCCGGGACCAGCTGGACCTATTCCGACGGCAGCACCGCCATCCTGGCGCGCATCGTCACGAACGCGACGGGCGGGCCGGCGGGCGTGCAGGCCTTCGCCCGCCGGGAGGTTTTCGACCGGCTCGGCATGGAGGATGTGACCCTGGAGACCGACGCCATGGGCTCGCCGATCGGCGCGACCCAGATGCTGGCGAGCGCGCGGGACTGGGCGCGGCTCGGCCTGCTCTACCTGGACGATGGGGTGGTGGGCGGCGAGCGGATCCTGCCCGCCGGGTGGGTCGCCTATTCCACGCGCCTGACGCCGGGCAGCGAGCGGTTCGGCTACGGCGCGGGGCTGTGGGTCAACGGCGACAACGATGGCGCGCGGGCGACGCGGCCGCACATGCCGGCCGGCAGCTTCATGGCCCGCGGGGCGCGCGGGCAGTACGTGGTCGTGGTCCCCTCGGCGCGGCTGGTGGTGGTCAGGCTCGGCGACGCCGACACCTTCGCCGGCGACATCCGCGCCGCCGACCGGCTGGTCGGCGACGCCGTGGCCTGGGCGAACGCCCGGCGCTGAACCTGCGTCCAGCCCATTGCGGGCGGGCGCGCGGTGACTACCTTGGCCTCATGGCCGAGCCCGACCGAACCCCGTCCCGCAAGCCCGCCGCCGAACGTGCGCTGGAGCTCTGGATCTTCCGCTCCCGCTGGCTGCTGGCGCCGTTCTACATCGGGCTGATCGTGGCGCTCGGCGCCCTGCTCGTCGTGTTCGCCAACGAGGCGGTCCACGAGCTGTCAGGCGTGATGTCGATGAAGCCGGAGGGCGCGATCCTCATGGCCCTGTCGATGATCGACCTGTCGCTGGCGGCCAACCTGCTGCTGATCGTGATCTTCTCGGGCTACGAGAACTTCGTCTCGAAGATCGACACCGGCGGGGACGAGGACCGGCCCGACTGGATGGGGGCGGTGGATTTCTCGGGCCTGAAGCTGAAGCTCATCGCCTCGATCGTGGCGATCAGCGCCATCGCCCTCCTCAAGGCCTTCATGAAGCTCACCGAGGGCGAGGGGCCGGACGACCGGACCCTGGCCTGGCTGGTCGGGGTGCACGTGACCTTCGTGGTCTCGGGCGTGCTGCTGGCGCTGATGGACTGGCTGTCGGGCAAGACCGAGAAGCACTGACGTCCCAGTCGACCAGGGCTCACTCGGCCGGAAGGATGACCTTCGTCCGGCCTGGACGCAGCGCAGCCGACCAGACCTTCAGCGGGTGCAGGTACTGGCCCATCGCGCCCTTGCCCATGTCCTCGCGCACGCCGAGCGGGACCTCGCAGGGGCCCGGCTGGTGGTAGGTGCCGAACGCGCGGTCGAAGACCGAGAACACCGTCGCGAAGTTCCAGCCGGCGCCCGGCACGTCGCGGGCGTGGTGCCAGCGGTGCATGACCGGCGAGTTGAACAAGAGGCCCGCCTTGCCGAGCGTCCAGGGCACGTCGGCGTGGATCACGTAGCCGTAGTAGTGACGCACGAAGACGTTGCCGGCCTGGGCCCAGAAGGGGAAGCCGAGGGCGGCGAGGATCACGGTGTCCAGCGCCGAGCCGAAGCGGTCGACCGGGTGCATGCGCTCGAGCGTGAACCAGGTCATGTGGGTGTCGGAGTGGTGGATGGCGTGGGCCGGCCACAGCCACTTCGAATGCTGGGCGCGGTGGCGCCAGTAGCCGACGAAGTCGCCGACGAAGACGGTGGCGAAGAGGGTCGGCGCCGGCCCGATGGTGGCCCAGAGCGCCGGCGCCTCGAAGCCCAGGCCGCGCTCGCGCAGCCAGGTCCCGAGCCAGGCGACGAAGAGCGAGACCGCGGGTGTGACGGTGAGCTGGTCGACCACGGACAGCACCATGGTGATGCGCGCCTGCGGCAGGGCGGAGCGGCCGTCCTCGACCCAGGTGGCAGGCTTCACCACGCGCGCCAGGGCGGCGAAGACCACCGCCAGCATGGCGAGGGCGACCAGGGCCTGCCAGAGACCGAGCGCGTCGTCGACGAGGAACTTGATGACCGGCGCCAAGGGACCCTCCACGCGCGCCATCCTGCGCGAGCGCGGCAAATCTTGGATTAACGGCCGGCGCGCAGGATGACGGCCTCGCTTAGAGGCGGAGCGCAGCGGCGCGATGAACTGGATCAAGGCCGGGAGACGGGGTGGCGGCCTGCGCCTCGCCCTGGCGATGGTCGGCCTCGCCGCGGCCGTCGCGCTGAGCGCCGAGCGGCTGTGGCTCGCCGCCGTCCAGCCGCTGTGGTTCGACGAAGCCTGGACCCTGGCGATCGCCACGGCGCCAGACTGGCGAAGCGTCGTCCACGAGGCCTGGATCGACGTCAACGCGCCGCTGTTCTACGCCCTCGCCCACGCCTGGACGGCGGTGGCCGGATCCTCGGATCTGGCGCTGCGCATCCCCGCCCTCGCCGCCGTGCTGATCGCCGCCGCCCTGCCGCTCGTCCGGCGCGTCGAGGGGCTGAAGCTCGAGGGCCGGCTGGCGCTGTCCATCCTGATCCTCGCCTGGTGGGGCGTGGACGTGTTCCTCGCGGGCCGCTGCTATGGGCTGCTGCTGGCCCTGACGACGGCCCAGACCCTCGCCTTCGCCGACCTGGCGCGCGCGCCGGGCGGCCGCCGGGCCTGGACCTGGGCGAGCCTCGCGGCGCTTTCGATCCTCACCCACTACTACGCCGCGATCCTCGTCGCCGTGCAGGGGCTGGCCTACCTGGCGAGCGGGCGGCGGGCGGCGCTCAAGACCTGGCCCGCGGCCCTGGCCTTCGCGCCCGCCCTCGCCTGGATCGCCTGGCACGCCCCGCGGCTGAAGGCCTATGCGGCGGGCGACGTCGCCTGGCACGCCGCCCTCGGCGCCGACCAGGCGGCCGGCATGGCGGGCTTTATCCTCGACCCCTCCGCGCCGGCGCTCGGGCTCGTCGCCGCGCTCGTGCTGGGCCTCGGCTTCCTGCTGGCGCGGAACCGGGCGGCGGACCAGCCCACGGCGCTGTGGCTGGCGGCCGGCTGTTCGCTCGTGGCCCTCGCCCTGACGCTGGCGTCGGGCGTCCTGCGCCCGAGCCTCACCGCCCGCTACCTGATCCCGGCCGCGCCCGGCCTGCTGCTCGGCCTGGTGCTGATGGCGCAGGGGATGCGGCGCCCGGCGCTGGCGACCGGCGGCCTGGTGATCGTCTACCTGGCGAGCGCTCTCTGGCCCGGACGGCTGGACGCTGGGCTGAGATCGCAGAGCCCCTATGGCTTCGAGGCGGCCTCGGCCGAGCTGACGCGGCAGGGCGTGAGCGACGTCGCCTTCGCCTGGGACCACGAGGTGACGGCCCTGATCCCGCCCGACACCCTGGCGCGGCTCGGCGGGGTGTTCTTCCGCCGGGCGGGGGCGAGCGTGCGCATGCATCCGGTGGTGACGCGGCCGGGCGACGACGTGAACCGCCTCGCCCTGGCGGCGGCGCGCGGCCCGCGGCCCGGGATCATCTGGATCTACAACCGCACGGGCCGCACGGCGGCGGCGCTCCATCCGCCGCAGATCGCGAGCGTCGATCCGCGATGGACCTGCCGGCGCACCGGCGACGAGAGCATCGGCGCCCTCGCCTGCTGGCGGCGCTGATCAGAACGGCAGGATGTGGCGCTTGCGGGTGTAGGCCAGGTAGCCGACGTTCGCGCCCAGCCGGAAGCCGATGCCCGCGCGCATGGGCGCCAGGATGATCTCGTCCGCCTGCTGGTAGTTCACCCCGATGCCGCCGATGAAATAGGCCGAGCCCTCGACCCCCGGGAAGCGCTGGAAGATCAGGTTCGGGTCGTCGAGGTGGTAGCAGAGGGTGAAGACGCGGCTGGCGTTGCCGCCGGTGTCGAAGCCGATCGACGGGCCCTGCCAGTAGACCTCGATGGGCGCGCGGTCCTTCATGTAGAGCAGGCCCTTGCCGTAGCGCGCGCCGATGCCGATGGCGCCGGAGCCCTCGGTGCCGGCGATGTAGGCGGTGGGCCGGCCCTGCTTGGCGAAGATCCGCTCGACGGCCGCGCCGGCGCTCTCGGCCGTGACGCCCAGGAAATCGGAGACCGAGCCGACGATCTCGTCCTCGGAATAGGTCTTGGCGTGCGGCGGGGGCGCGCCCTCGGCCGGATAGGCGGGCGTCGAGTTGGGGGTCGGCGGGGCTTCGGGCGGCGGCGGAGGAGGAGGCGGCGCGGCGCCGCGCGGCTCGGCCGGCGGCAGGGTGCGGGTCTCGGTCTGGGCGTGTGCGAAGCTCGCAGCCCCCAGGCTCACGAGTCCGGAGACGATCAGCGTACGGCGGTCCATCGGGCGCAAGGCCTCCAAGCAAGTCGTTCGATCAGCACCCCGCCCCCTGATTGCGGACCTGAGCTTAACGCCGGATTAACCACGTTCGCCCGGATGGCTCATCGGAGACATATCGAGCCCGCGACGCCGCGCGCCTCGCGAAGCGGCGGGAATGTGCTAGACGGGCGCGCAATGACGACCCCGCTCTCCAAGATCCGCAACTTCTCGATCGTGGCCCACATCGACCACGGCAAGTCGACCCTGTCCGACCGGCTCATCCAGGAGACCGGCGCGCTGACCCAGCGCGAGATGACCGAGCAGGTCCTCGACAACATGGACATCGAGCGCGAGCGGGGCATCACCATCAAGGCCCAGACCGTGCGCCTGCACTACAAGGCCGACGACGGCGAGACCTATGTCCTCAACCTGATGGACACGCCCGGGCACGTGGACTTCGCCTATGAGGTCTCGCGCAGCCTGGCGGCCTGCGAGGGCTCGATTCTGGTGGTGGACGCCTCGCAGGGCGTCGAGGCCCAGACCCTGGCCAACGTCTACCAGGCGATCGACAACAACCACGAGATCGTGCCGGTCCTGAACAAGATCGACCTGCCGGCCGCCGAGCCCGAGCGGGTGCGCCAGCAGATCGAAGACGTCATCGGCCTCGACGCCTCCGACGCGGTGGAGTGCTCGGCCAAGACCGGCATCGGCATCCACGACGTGCTGGAAGCGGTGGTCAAACGCCTGCCGCCGCCGAAAGGCGACCCGGACGCGCCGCTGAAGGCCCTGCTGGTGGACGCCTGGTACGACGCCTATCTCGGCGTGATCGTGCTGGTGCGGGTGTTCGACGGCACCCTGCGCGCCGGCCAGAAGATCAAGATGATGCAGACGGGCGCCACCTACCAGATCGACCGGATCGGGGTGTTCAGGCCCAAGCGCACCGACCTGGAAGAGCTCGGCCCGGGCGAGGTCGGCTTCATCACCGCCCAGATCAAGGAAGTCGCCCACGCGGCCGTCGGCGACACCATCACCGACGAACGCAAGCCCACGGACAAGCCGCTGGCCGGCTTCCGCGAGGTGCAGCCGGTGGTGTTCTGCGGCCTCTTCCCCGTGGACGCCGCCGAGTTCGAGGACCTGCGGGCCGCCATCGGCCGCCTGCGCCTGAACGACGCCTCCTTCACCTACGAGATGGAGACCAGCGCGGCCCTGGGCTTTGGCTTCCGCTGCGGGTTCCTGGGCCTGCTGCACCTGGAGATCATCCAGGAGCGGCTCTCCCGCGAGTTCGACCTCGACCTGATCGCGACGGCGCCGTCGGTGGTCTATCGGATCAAGCTCACCAACGGCGACGAGATCGAGCTGCACAACCCGGCCGACCTGCCGGACCCGGTGAAGATCGAGGCCATCTCCGAGCCCTGGATCAAGGCGACCATCTTCACGCCCGACGAGTACCTGGGCGGCATCATCAAGCTCTGCCAGGACCGCCGGGGCGAGCAGCGCGAGCTGTCGTACGTCGGCACGCGGGCGATGGTGGTCTACGACCTGCCGCTCAACGAGGTGGTGTTCGACTTCTACGACCGGCTGAAGTCGATCTCTAAGGGCTATGCCTCCTTCGACTACCAGATCGAGGGCTACCGCGAGGGCGACCTCGTGAAGATGTCGATCCTGGTGAATGCCGAGCCGGTGGACGCGCTCTCCATGCTGGTCCACCGCGACCGCGCCGAGACCCGCGGCCGCGGGATGGTCGAGAAGATGAAGGAACTGATCCCGCCGCACATGTTCCAGATCCCGATCCAGGCGGCGATCGGCGGCCGGATCATCGCCCGCGAGACGGTGCGGGCGCTGCGCAAGGACGTGACGGCCAAGTGCTACGGCGGCGACGCCACCCGCAAGCGCAAGCTCCTCGACAAGCAGAAGGAGGGCAAGAAGCGCATGCGCCAGTTCGGCAAGGTCGAGATCCCGCAGGAAGCCTTCATCGCCGCCCTGAAGATGGACGCGGACTGACGAACTCCCCCTAGGGGGAGGATCTGGCCGCGCTAGGCCTCGTCGCGCCCTTCGACGACCAGGATCTGGGCGCCGCCGCGGGGGTGGGCGACGTGTTCCTCGCCCTTCTGGATGTGCAGGATGTCGCCGGGCTCGAGGACGATGACGCGCTCCGCCCGGTCCGGGCCGCGGACATGCATGTCGACGATCCCGCCAAGAACGACGAACACCTCCTCGCCGGTGTTGGCGTGCCACTCGAAGGGCTGGTCGGTCCAGCGCAGCTTGACGAGCGCGTCCGGGATCTCGGCGATGTTCGGGCCGCGCCAGGCGGCTTCGGCGGTGAAGGCCGCCCCCTTGAAGGTCTGCATGGGGCCCTGCTAGAGCCGCCGCGTCGAGGCCGAAATGACAGACTTCCCACCTTTCCAGCCAGTCGACCTCAGCGCGGCCGGACCACCCGCCAGAGCCAGAGCGCATAGGCGAAGACCGCGAGATAGAGGCCGGTGAACACCCAGATCGGCAGGGGCCAGTAGATCAGGCTGTTGACGGTCCGCATGATCAGGGGATCGGCGCGGCCGCCGCCGGTGAGCGCGTCCTGCCACAGGGTCAGGACACAGGCGCGGCCGAGGACCGCCTGCACCGCGACCGCCGCCAGGGAAACGAGGTGCAGCGCCCGCCACCAGCGCACCCGCACCCAGACCCAGCCGCGCCAGGCGCCGAGCGGGGTGGCCACGAGGCCGAAGACATTGAAGGCGATGACCAGGAGGTGGAGCGCCAGCACCGCCCGGCCGAGCAACGCGGTCATGCCGCGAGCTTAGGCCTAAGCCTATGATGTGTCGCGGAACCGCCGCCGCGCCCGCGGGTTCGGCGCCCATGGCCATCGATCCCCGTGTCGCCTTCGACGAACCCCTCAATGTCACGGTTGCGGAGGGCGTGGTGGTCATCACCGGGCCCGACGCCGCGGCCCTCGCCCTGACGCCCGAGGCGGCCGACACCTCGGCCGAGCGACTGCGCGAGGCCGCCCAGGAAGCGCGGGAGAGCGGCGGCGAGCCGCCCCAGCCCATTGATCTGAAATAGGGCCGGCGCCCTAAGCTTCGCGCGCGATGCGCTTCATGTGCGACGAGATGCTGGCGAGGCTGGCCCGTCTGCTGCGCGCGGCCGGCTACGACACCCTGCTGGCCGCCGACGGCGGCCGCGACACGCCGATGCTGCAGCAGATCAAGGCCGAGGGCCGGGTGCTGGTCACCCGCGACCGCAGGCTGGCCGAGCGGGCCGGACCTTCGGCCGTGCTGCTGAGCCAGGACAAGACGGCCGACCAGGCGGCGGCGCTCGCCGCGCGGCTGCCGATCGACTGGGAGCACGCCCCCTTCACCCGCTGCGTCATCGACAATGCGCCGCTGCGCGAGGCGGACGAGGATGAGGTCGGGCGCATGCCGGCGGACGCCCGGGCGCTCGGCGGGCCGTACCGCGCCTGCCCGTCGTGCGGCCGGCTCTACTGGCCGGGCAGCCACGTCAAACGAATGGCGCGCCAGCTCCACGATCTCGCCCGAATGCGCCCGCAAGCTTGACTGTGAGGGCGGCGCGCACGACATCGGCGCCCATCCGACCTGGACTTGAAAGGGGCGTCCTATGCGCAAGCTGATCGTTCTGACCGCGGCCGCCGCCGCGCTGCTGGTCTCCGCCTGCAACACCGTCGAAGGCCTCGGGCGCGACGTGGAAGCCGCCGGCAAGGCGGTCACCTCCACGGCCTCCGACGCCAAGCACTAAAGACTGGAACAGGGGCCCGCGGACGGCGGTTCGGACCACGAACCCGAAAACCGCGAGGCCCCATGACCAGCTCCAAGCACAGCCCCTCCGGCCACACGCCGACCAGCCTGCCGCGCGACGATCTCCAGGACGATCCGGCGATCGGCGCCTCGCGCGGCACGACGATCTCCGGCGAGGATCCGCACATCCTGCGCGAGGGCGGCGCCAACACCGAGGAAGGCGACGCGCCGAACGACACCGACGCGACGGGCGCGCCGACCCCGCTCGAGCGCCAGAAGGACCATCCGAAGCGCCACTGAAGCGCCACGGCAGAGCTTTTTCTGCGACCTATGCGCCCGGGGCCCTTCCGTCGCCGCCGGCGCGGGCGCATATGGCGCTCATGCGTGAAACCGCTCATCCGATCGGCCCCTCGGTCATGCGGGGCCTGACGGGCCGCTGCCCCTCGTGCGGCAAGGGCCGGCTGTTCTGGAAGTACCTGAAGGTCTCCAGCCGCTGCGAGGCCTGCGACCACGACCTGGCGCGCTACCCAGCCGACGACGGCCCGGCCTATCTGACGATCCTCGTCACCGGCCACCTGATCGTCGCGCCGATGCTGTTCTTCCCGATCGTCTGGGAATCGAACCCGCTCTACTCGCTGCCGATCATCCTGTCGGCCCTGGCGGCGATCACCCTGACGGCCCTGCCGCGCATCAAGGGCGGCTGGATCGGCCTGATGTACGCCATCGGGGTGAAGGACACCGAGGCCCGCTTCCACACCGCCGACGCGGCCGACTGACTCCGGCCGCAGGCCACAGCGCTTCTTCTCCGGAACCTCCGCTTTGGGCCGTCCGTTCTGGAACGGCCAAGTCGGGACGTGACACGAAGGAGAGAAGCGTTGGGCCTTGGCACCATCCTGATCATCATCCTGATCCTGGCCCTGATCGGCGCCCTGCCGAACTGGGGCTACAGCCGCGGCTGGGGCTACTACCCATCCGGCGGCCTCGGCTTGATCCTGGTGATCATCATCGTCCTGGTCCTGATGGGCCGGATCTAGCGCTCGCCTCTTTGGCTTGAGCGCGAGGGCCGCTAGCATCGCCGCAACAGAGCGGGGGATGCATGGCGGCCAGCCAAACGGCAGATGAAGCGGCGCGTGGCGTGACGGCCATGTCGCCGCTTCAGCGCATCAAGGCGATCCTCGGCGGATCGGCGGGCAACCTGGTCGAGTGGTACGACTGGTTCGCCTACTCCTACGCCAGCCTCTATTTCGCCAGGCACTTCTTCCCGCACGGCGATGCGGTCGACCAGCAGCTGCAGACCGCGGCCATCTTCGGCGCGGGGTTCATCGCCCGCCCGCTGGGCGCCTGGCTGATGGGCGTGTTCGCCGACCGCGCCGGACGCCGCACGGCCCTGACCGCCTCGGTGGCGCTGATGAGCCTCGGCTCCTTCGCCATCGCCATCCTGCCGACCTATGCCCAGGCCGGCGTCTGGGCCCAGCTCGGCCTGCTGGCCGCGCGCCTGGTGCAGGGCCTGTCGCTAGGCGGGGAATATGGCGCGAGCGCCACCTACCTCTCCGAGATGGCGGGCCACAGGCGCCGGGGCTTCTGGTCCTCGTTCCACTATGTGACCCTGGTCGCCGGCCAGCTCTTCGCCCTGGTGGTGATCCTCATCCTGCAGGCGGTGCTGGCCAAGCCGGCGCTGGAGGCCTGGGGCTGGCGCGTGCCCTTCGCGGTGGGCGGGCTGCTGGCAGTGGTGGTGTTCTGGATCCGCACCGGCATCGCCGAGAGCAGCTCCTACCTGCGCGCCCAGGCCCAGCCGGAGCGGCGGCGCGGCGACACCCTGGCCATGATCCGCAGCCATCCGCGGGAAGTCGGCGCGATCTTCGTCCTGACCTCGGCCGGCTCGCTCAGCTTCTACGCCTACACGACCTACATGCCGAAATTCCTGGTCAACACCACCGGCCTGTCCAAGGACGCCTCGACCCAGGTGATGGCGGCGGTGCTGGTGATCTACATGCTGCTGCAGCCGCTGGTCGGCTGGCTCTCTGATCGGGTGGGGCGCAAGACCACCATGGCCGTCGGCCTGGGGCTCGGCGCCCTGGCGACCTATCCGGTGATGACGGCGATCGCCGGAGCGGGCAGCGCGGCGGCCGCCTTCGGGCTCGTGCTGCTGCTGATCCTCTGTCACTCGGGCTATGCGGCGGTGAACGCGGCGGTGAAGGCCGAGCTCTTCCCGACCCACGTGCGGGCGCTGGGCGTCGCCCTGCCCTACGCCATCGCCAACGCCCTGTTCGGCGGCACCGCGGAATATGCGGCGGGCTGGCTGAAGAAGGCCGGCCACGAGAGCGCCTTCTACGTCTATGTGGCCCTAGTCATGGCCGCGGCGGCCGTGGTGGCGGCGCGGCTGCGCAACACCAACCGCACCAGCCTCATCGAGGAGGACTGAGGTGAGCCTCGCCCTGCAGCCGCTCGACCTGCTGGCGCTGGCGATCTTCCTGGTCGCCTGGCTGTTCTACGAGCCGTTCCTCACCCAGCTCGGCCGCCGGGGGCGGCTGATCAACACCGACATGACGGTCATCCGCCACGCCTGGATGCGCAACATGGTGGGCCGGGAGAACCGGTTCATGGACGGCCAGCTTCTCGGCCAGGCGCTGAACTCCACCTCCTTCTTCACCTCCTCCAACCTGATCCTGATGGCGGCGATCGGCGGGGCCCTGTTCGGCGGCGAACGGACCTTCCGCTCGGCCTCGAGCCTGGCGCTGGTGCAGACCTCCTCGCGGGTGCTGTTCGAGGCGCAGCTCGCCCTGGTGCTGGCCTGCCTGGCGCGGGGCCTGCTCGACCTGATCTGGACGATCCGCCAGCTCAACTACTGCATCGCGGCGATCGGCGCCGTGCCGGTGCAGGTCCAGGACGAGGAGCACCACGCCTATGGCGACGTGGTCGCGCGGCTGCTCAATCCGGCCCTGAGCTCGTTCAACCGCGGCGTCCGCGCCTACTATTTCGCGCTGGCGGCCGCGGCCTGGCTGTTCGGCGCCTGGGCTTTCATGGCGGCGACGCTCGGCGCGGTGGCCCTGCTCGTCTGGCGCCAGCGCGTCTCGCCGACCGCCCGCGCCGTGGCGGACCTGCGGCGGCTGCTGGAGAAGGCCGAGGCGGAGCGCGCCTAGCCCAGCCCGAGCTCCAGGCGCGCCTTCTTCGTCAGCTTGGCGGCGATCAGCGAGTGCGCGGTGGCGATCCAGCCGGCGGCGTCCTCCGCCTCAAGGTCGTCGAGGTCGACGATCACCCACTGGCCCTTGGCGAGGTAGGGCGCCTGGCGGGCTGGGCCGCCCTCGTCGGTCAGGACGACGAAGCCGATCTCGCTGACCTTGAACGACAGGCCGCCGCGCAGGCCGCAGATGGCGAACACCTTGCCGCCGACCTTGTAGACGTCTGAGCCGCCCCACTGGACGACCTTGGTGGCCGCCGGCAAGGCCAGGGCGACCGCCTCCACTTCCTCGCGCGTCACGCCCCCAAGCCTCCCGGTCCCGCCGCCGTCAGGCGCGGACGCCGACCCCGATGGGGCAGGTCACGCCCGTGCCGCCGATGCCGCAATAGCCGTTCGGGTTCTTGGCGAGGTACTGCTGGTGGTAGTCCTCGGCGTAATAGAACGGGCCGGCGGGAGCGATCTCGGTGGTCACCTTGCCGTAGCCCTTCGCGGCGAGCGCCTGCTGGTAGGCCTCGCGGCTGGCCTCGGCCTCCGCGGCCTGGGCGTCGTTCACCACATAGATGCCTGAGCGGTACTGGGTGCCGATGTCGTTGCCCTGTCGCATGCCCTGGGTCGGGTCGTGGTTCTCCCAGAACAGCTTGAGCAGGTCGCGGTAGCTGACCTGGCGCGGGTCGTAGACCACCTTCACCGCCTCGGCGTGGCCGGTGCGGCCGGAGCAGACCTCCTCGTAGGTGGCGTTGGGGGTGACGCCGTTCTGGTAGCCGGCGGCGGTGACGTAGACGCCCGGGACCTGCCAGAACTTGCGCTCCACGCCCCAGAAGCAGCCCATGGCGAAGTAGGCGGTCTCCAGCCCTTCGGGGTAGGGCCCCTTCAGCGCATGGCCGTTGACGAAGTGGGTATCGGCCGTGGGGATCGCGTGGGCGCGGCCCGGCAGCGCCTCTTCCGGCGTCGGCAGGTCGAGCGACTTCTTGGCGAACAGCATGGGGAACGGGCCTCCTTGGAGGCTCCAAGATAGGGGCTCCGGACGGCGTTTGCACGCACGGCTGACGCCGGGGAACTTCCGTGCCAAGCTCGCATCGAACGCTGTTATGGGAGGAGGTGCGAGATGAGTCCCACCTTGAAGGCAGTGTTGTCGGTCGCCGCAGCGGCCGCGTTGGTTTCCATATCGGTCGGCTCCCGCGCCCTGGCCTCGGGCGGCGGGGGCGGCGGCGGCGGGTTCGAGGCGCCCAGCGCCTCGGCTCCGCAGTACGATCCGGCGGCGGAGTACGCCAAGGCCGTGGCGGCGCTGAACGCCAAGCAGTACCGCGACGCCGCCCGCGCCGCCCAGCACGTCACCGACGCCGTGCCGAAGAGCCCCGACGCCTGGCGGCTGCTCGGCGCCGCCAAGGCCGGCGACAATGACTGGAAGGGCTCCCGGCGGGCCTATGAGCGGGCCGTCAAACTCGCCCCGGACGCGGCGGTCGCCCACGCGGGTCTCGGCCTGGCCCTGGCCAACCTGAAGGACCCGAAGGCGCAGGCTGAGATCGACTGGCTGAAGGCCAAGGCCCAGGCCTGCGGCGACAGCTGCCCGGACGCCGCCAGCCTCAAGGGCATGGTGAGCGCCCTGGAGGCGGCCCAGCAGGGCGCCCGGCCCAGCGCCGCGCTCAGCGGATCGATGCTGTTCGGCGGTCCCAAGGCCGGGGACGCCGCCTACGTCCAGGCGGTCAGCCTGATCAACGAGGGCCGCTACGACGACGCCCTGGCCTCGCTGGCCAAGGCGCAGGCGGCGTTCGGGCCCCACCCGGACATCCTCACCTACGAGGGCTACGCCTGGCGCAAGAAGGGCGAGCTGGACAAGGCGGAGCGCTACTATCGCGCGGCCCTGGCGATCGCCCCGGACCACGTGGGCGCCACCGAATACTATGGCGAGCTGAAGGTGGTGCGCGGCGACCTCGACGGCGCCCGCAAGCTCCTGGCCAGGCTGGATCAGGTGTGCGCCTTCGGCTGCGCCGACGCCGAGGAGTTGCGCCGGTGGATCGCCCTCGGCCACGAGCCGCCGCGCTAGGCCTGGCGATCGCGACCGCCGCCGGGGCGCTCGGCCTGGCGGCGGAGCCGGGGGCCATCCGCGCCTTCCGCTGGGCGGCGCAGGACGTCGACCCGCAGGCCGCGTTCGCCCGGGAGCCGACCGAATGCCTGACCCTCCCGACCGGCCGCGCCGAGGCGCTGAAGGTGGAGGTGGGCCGGGCGGCGTTCCGCACGCCGCTCCTCCTGGGCGGCCAGGCGGCGCGGGCCGGGGTCGCCTGCGAAACCTGCCATGCGGGCGGACGCAGCAACCCGACGTTCCTGTTCCCCGGCGTCTCCGGCGCGCCGGGGACGGCCGACGTCACCGACTCGCTGTTCTCCAGCCATCGTGGCGACGGGATCGACAATCCGAGGCCGATCCCGGACCTCAGCGGCCCTAAGGCGCGGCTGAAGGTCGACCAGTCGCGGGCGAGCCGGAAGCTCGAGCCCTTCATCCGCGGCCTGATCGTCGAGGAGTTCGACGGGCCTGAGCCGCCGCCGGCGGTGCTGGACGGCCTGGCCGCCTATGTGCGCGCGCTGAGCCCGGCCGCCTGCCCGCGCGCGGCGAGCGCGCCGGTGACCCCCTCGCTCTATCTCGAGGACGCCAGGCGGGCGGTGCGCGCCGCCGAGGGCGAGATCGGGAGCGGCGACGCGCCCGGCGCGGTCCTCATGCTCGCCGCCGCCCGGACGCGGCTCGGCCAGATCGACGAGCGGTTCGCGGGCGATCGGCTGGCCGCCGTCCGCGCCGCGATCCGCCGCCAGGACGATCGCCTCGCCGCCGCCCAGGAGGCCGTCCGCCAGGGGCGAGCCGACGCCCGCGCCGGGCTCGAGGCCTGGCTTTCGGACTCCGTCCGGTTGGAGGCCGTGCTCAGGGCGAAGGCTCCCCGATCGCTGTTCGATCCGCGCCGTCTGACACAGGCCTTCAGGCGGCGCTTGCCCGGCTAGGCTTCCTCGCTATATTCCGCGCCTTCCAACGGGGCGGCCTGGCCGTTCCCGCGTGGGGTGAGGTGGCCGAGTGGTTGAAGGCGCACGCCTGGAACGCGTGTATAGGTGAAAGCCTATCGAGGGTTCGAATCCCTCTCTCACCGCCATCCCCATTGAAATACATGGGGATTTACACACCCCGGATGACAAACCCCCGGATTGATCCCCGGGATAGTCAGCTGCGATCGGTCCGAATTCTCGCCGCGGACATCACACCGCAACCTCCAAGCGTGGCTCAAAGCTCTCGAGCGTGGTGACGATGCGCGTTACCGACGGAGCGTCGAAGATGTCGCTGATCCCGTTTGGCGCTTGATCGGTGAACGGCGGCTCGTAGAGGGCTGCCGGATCCATTTTGCCGGATGAGGTCAGGTAGTCGACGATCATCTCTACGAAATGGATTTGGCGCGGCGACAGCGCCGTGCCTGCCAGGGCTTCATTGAAGGCGGTGAGAGCTGCGCGCCGTTCAAGCCCTACCAGCGAGCGGACGAAGTCCGGCAGATCCGGCATCTTGCGGATGCGGTCGAACTCTTCGGTCCCGGCTAACCCTGCATCCAGGAAGAGCTTCTGCAACTCGTCCAGATCGGTCGGCGTCAGCGGCCGGCCCTGGCGGAGACGGACGAGCGTCACGTGATCGGCATGCGCGTCGACATAGGCCCGCGCCTTGCGCCGGAACTGGGCGAGTGACGACGCGCCGCCCAAGTCCAGCAACTCCACCTCCCGTTTGGCGCCCATCACGTCGGCCACGTTCGTGGTGACGACCACCTGCTTGCCCGGCTCGATCAGGCTCATCAGGCCTCGCAGCCGCCGGCGCGCGACCTCGCCGGCCGCTTCAGCGCCTTCCATCTGGGCGTTGAAGAAGTCGAGATTGCCGAGGTAGTCGAAGACGTAAAAATATTCCTTGTCGCTCCGGTTGCCGTCCGCGTCGACGAAGATGCCTTCCCGCAGACGGGTACCCCGACCGATCATCTGCCAGAATTTCGATTTCGAGCGGACGATCTTGAAGAAGACGAGGTTGAGCACGTCCGGAATGTCGATCCCGGTGTCGAGCATGTCGACCGACACTGCAATGTGCGGCGTCTTCTCCGGTACTTCGAAGTCCTCGATAAGTGCGTGGGCGTATCGCACCTGATTGTCGATGAGACGGCAGAAGTGGCCCTTGAACGCCGGATAATTGGCATCGAACCGCTCGACTATGAACTCCGCGTGCCGGTGGTTCTTCGCAAAGATGATCGTCTTGCCTAGGCGGTCGCCGCCGGCCACCTTGAGGCCGTCTTCCATCAGCTGCTTGAGCATCTGGTCGACGGTGTTGATGTTGAAGAGCCAGTCGTTCACGTCCGCAGCGTCGACGCTGTCCGGTGGACCGTCTTCACCCCAGTCGAGAGCGTCCCACTCGTCCTTCTCGTCGTCGGTAAGGTCATCGTAGCGGATGCCCGCGCGGGGGAACTTGAGGGGCACATCGATCGCCTTCGGAGGCACAAGGAAGCCGTCCGATACCGCCTGCTTGAGGTCGTAAGCGTCCGTACCCGCCTTCACCGCGCGTATCGACGCCGGGTCCGATCTCGCTCGTGGTGCAGTGGACCCCGTCCGCCTTGAACCACAGATGCGCGCCGCCCGACGGCGTTCGGACGATGACGGGGGAAAGGGCTTCCCATCCGGGCACTGACGCGAAGCCGTCGTGTTTCACGTCAATATCCAGCACGTCGATTCCGCTGGCAGAGCCGGTCGGAATTCCGATCATTGCGTCAGGATGTTTGGTCCACCAGGCGTCAATCTGTGCGAGATCGCACGTGGCTTTCCTGAACCCCCCACTTCCCGGGACAGGGCGCCCCCCGCCGTCCCGATCAGGACCTACCAGCGGGCTCTTGTCCGCGGGTTTACAGGGAAATACGGGGATGCCTTTAGCCGCGTAGGCGAGCGCCGCATCCTTGAGGACGCCGCTCATCCCTCCTCCTCCACAGCGACGAGGACCACACCGTCCGGGCAGGACACGAGCAGCACGTTCTCGATGAGGGAATGCGCGGCATCCTCCGTCATTCTCGCCGCGGTACGGGAGCATGGATCCCACACCGAGATGCAGTCTCCAGGTTTCAGAACGAGGCCTTGGAAGAAGCCCCACTTGGACCGGATGACGAATAGCGGCGGCTCGCGCTCCGGATCCGGCCGCGCCGCCCCTCGCCGTGCCGAGCGGCTGTCGCTTCGCTGGGCCATAGGTCTCAAGGGTGGCCGTGAATTGCTCCCGGTGCTTCTTGTTCCGCCATTGGGCGGACTTGCTGGCGAAAAAGGCCTCCGCGGCCTCGCGGAAGGTGAGTTGGGTTTTCTGCTGAATGGTTGCAGCGTGGGCTTTTTCCGCCCGCTCGGCCGCCCGCGCTGCGGCTGGGTCCTCGCCCTCCCGCAGACGCTTCCGCATCTCTCTCGCCAGGTCCCGGGCCTCGTCTAGGTCGTAGGTGTGGGCCGGCCCAAGGCCCAGCCAGTGCTCCCTAGTTCTCGGCCTACCACTCGGCTTTAGGAGCGTTCTTCCCCTCTCATCGCGGATGACGCGTTCGTACCGAAACACCCACTGCCGGTTACGCGCCGATCGAACCTCAAGGTACAGGCCGAATCCGTCGCCATACCGCCCTGGCTCAGTCGCTCGCTCAACCTTCTTCAACGTAAGCGCCATCACTCACTCCCGCCGGAAAGGGACCCGGATCGGCCGAACCGACCCGCCCCGGTCGCTCCGGTCCGTTTTCGGTTGAAACCGGTCGCGTGGAAACAGGAATTTCAGGCTATCACGTTGTTTATGTTCAACAAAACTCCGACCTATGTCGGGAGTAGTCGGCGCTTACCGGGCCTTCTCGAACGATATGAGAACGGCCTCTCTCACCGCCAGCGCTCCGAGGGGCGCGGGCGGTTCTTGCCGACATCGCCGCAACCGAGACTGCGTCCGGCCCATTAGGGCCTCAAAGGCGCTTTTCCCGCATGCATGGCTCCAAGCTCGTCGTCCTGGCCGCGCTCGGCGGCAACCTGGCCATCGCGCTCGCGAAGTTCGTGGCCTTCGCCTTCACCGGCTCCTCGGCGGTGCTCACCGAAGCGATCCACTCGCTGGTCGACACCGGCAACCAGGGCCTCTTGCTGCTCGGCATGCGCCGAGGCGCCAGGGCGCCCGACGAGAGCCATCCGTTCGGCTACGGCATGGAGGCCTATTTCTGGTCGTTCATCGTCGCCCTGGCGATCTTCGCGCTGGGCGGGGCGGTGTCGATCTGGGAGGGCGTCGAGAAGATACGCGCGCCCGAGCCCATGCAGCGGCCGTGGATCAACGTCGTGGTGATCGCCGTGGCCATCCTCTTCGAGGGCGCTTCGTTCACCGTGGCGCTCCGCGAGTTCCGCAGCTTCTGGCGCGGCACGCCGCTGTTCCGCTCGATCCGCGGCAGCAAGGACCCGAACCTGTTCGCTGTGCTGCTGGAGGACAGCGCCGCCCTCACCGGCCTCGTCATCGCCCTCGTGGGCGTCAGCGCCTCCGCCTGGCTCGGCCAGACCTGGGCGGACGGGGCGGCCTCGATCCTCATCGGCCTACTGCTGGTGGCCGTGGCGGCCTTCCTTGCCAACGAGACCCGCAGCCTGCTGGCCGGCGAGGCGGCGACGCCGCGGATCGTGGGCGAGGTGCGCCGGGTGCTGGAGGCGGATCCGCGGGTGGCGGCGATCCCGGAGGTGCTGAGCATGCACCTCGGCCCACGCGAGATCCTGTTCGCCCTCACCCTGCATCTCTCCGATGCGCTCAGCCGCGCGGAGATGGAGACGGCGCTGGAGGAGCTGACGGCGAAGGTCCGGGCGATCGACGCGCGGATCACCCGCGTCTTCCTGCGTCCCGCCAAGCCTGCGCAGACGGTCGCCCGGGCCGACGGGCCGGATCAGTGGGCCAGGGCAGCCTCGCCCCTCAGCAGGGCCTCCACGTAGGCGACCATGGCCAGGAGCTGCTCCTCGCCCGCATCATCCTGGATCTCCAGGATCCGGCGCACGAGGACCGCGATGACCCGCGAGCGGTCGCTCGAAGCGCGGGCCAGAGTCAGGAACGTCTCGATCTCGTGCGGCGGCAGGACCGGCGCGCGGGCGGGGTCGAGTTCCAGCGCCACCTCGGACTCGAGGCCGAACGTCTCGGCCATGTCGGCGATGGCGCCGCGGCTCACCTGCACCTCGATGGCCTGGGCGACACCCTCGGCGTAGGGCGCCGGCAGGCCGAGCGGGCGCACCCGCCAGCCGGAGCCGGCCAGCATGCCGGGCAGGATCTCCAGGTCGATCATGCCGACGAGCCGTGTGGCGCCGCGGGCGCAGGCGACCTCCAGGGCGGCGAGGCGGATCTCCGCCTGCGGCTTGCGTCCGGCTCGGCCACGGCAGTGCGGGGCGGCGAAGTAGCGGCTGATCTCCCACACCTCGGCGACCTTCAGAGGCGGCTCGTCGTCGGCGACCAGGTGGGGGAAGATGTCGGCCAGCACCGAGCCCGTCTGCGCCGGCCGCATGCGCATCGAGCAGCCGACGCGCCCCTCCTCGTCCAGGCTCAGCAGATAGACCGCGAGGTGGTCGTCGTAGGGGTCGTATTCGCCGTCGTCGCGGACGGTCATCTCCGTCCAGCCGCGCTCCTCCACGAAGTGGGCCCGGCGCAGGCGGTGCATCTGCGCCAGGGCGTCCGCATAGAGATGTCGGTTCGCGCCGGTGACGACGTGGATCATGCCCTCGAGCCCCCCATGGCTTCGGCGTCGATCACACGCGGGCCGCAGTCTGGCGGGTAGTCGGCCGATCCGCCGACTTGCCGCCCTAGCGGAAGTCGTCGGGGTCGATCAGCCAGCCGCGGCGGGCGGCTTCGAGGATGGTCGGAATGGTCGCCTGATGGCCAAGCTTGGCCTTGGCGCGCTCGAGATGGGTCTTGGTGGTGCCGATGGAGATGTCGAGGATCTCGGCCACCTCCGGCGCCGTCTTGCCGCGCGACAGCCAGGTGAGCACCTGGGCCTCGCGGCGCGTGAGCACCGGGTCGGCCGGGCCGTCGTTCTCCAGTTCCAGCAACTGGACCCCGGCCACGGCGAACATCGAGGAGCAGGCCTGGAGCACGGCGCGGGCCTGGTCGGTGACGTCGGCGTCGCGGCCGGTGAGGAGCACGGCCGAAACCTCGCCATAGGCGCCGTGGATCGGCACCACCAGTCCCTCCGCTCCATTGGCGCGGGCCGTGGCGAAGAGATCGCGGGCCTCCTCGCTGACGGCGAGCGGCTCGACGTCGGTCCAGGTGAAGGCGCGGGTGGCGGAGAACACCGCGCGGAAGGTCGGATCGTAGTGCTGGCGACCGTCTGAGATGTACTGGTTGCGGCCGGCGATATCGCCGAGGCCGAAGAGAACGCGCGGGCGGATTGGACGGCCCGGCTCGGCCATCAGCACGCAGGTGGTCTGTTCGAAACCGAACTGGCTGATGAGGCCCGCGAACCGGGCCTCCAGCTCCGAAAGATTGCTGATCGACCGCGCTTCTCTAAGGAAGCTGAGGGCTTCCCCGTAGCGGTCAGTCATGCGTCAGCTCTCCCGGGCCAGGCTCCTCGCCAGTTCTAGGACAGCTCGGCGGACTCCGGGAGAGCGGATCTGCGCCAGGGCTTCGAGCAGGGGGGCGGCTTCGGGCTGGGTCAGCAGGTCCTGGCCCTCGTGCTTGTCGCCGGTGTCGAGCTGCTCCACCTCGGCCACCAGGTCCGCCACGTGGCAGTCCAGGGCCTCGCAGATGCGCACCATGGTGGAGAAGCTGACGCGGTTGGTGCCGCGCTCGTACTTCTGGATCTGCTGGAAGGAAACGCCGATGGCTTCTCCAAGCGCCGACTGGCTCAGGCCCCGCGCGTGCCGGCGCAGACGGATGGCGAGCCCAAGCGCCTGGTCCAACCTATCGGGACCACCCTCTTCCATGACAGTTTCCGCTGTTACAAGTGTTTGAGTCACTGATCGTCTAGCGGAAAAGCTTTGGGGACGCATCACGTCGGTTTCCGAACGAAATGGCGCCTACGCAACCGGGCCGCGAGCATATTCCGTAAGGTGATCGTTGGTCACCTAGACTGCGGCGCCCCGAAATCCACGCGCGAGGCGTGTAGAATGGGTGCGACCGCAGGCCGCACCTTATGTGTCTGTCGTGAAACCAAATCCGAGCTTCCGACCCGCCTCCAGCAGGATCGGACGCTGGCCACGGTGGATCTTGGCCAGGGCCGTCACGGGATCGAACCAGCCCGCGCGATCGACTTCGGGGAAGCGCTGCACCCGCCCGGAGCCGCGCGGCCACTCCATCTCGAAGAGGTTGCTGCGCACCTCGGCGACGTCGATGTCGGCTTCCACGAGCCAGGCGTGGATCGTCTTGCCGGACGGGGTGCGGCAGGGGGTGAGGGGCTGCGGCGCGCCGAGGATGGCCCGGCCGAAAAGCGGCTGGCCGAGCTCCTCCTCGAACTCACGGGCGGCGGCGGCCCAGGTCTCCTCGCCCGGCCCGACGAGGCTCTTGGGCAGCGACCAGGCGGCCTGGTCGCGGCGCGCCCAGAACGGACCGCCCGGATGGACGAGCAGGAATTCGACCTGACCTTCCGCCGTGTCGCGCGCCCGGCGCCAGGCCAGCACGCCGGCGCTGACCTCGGCGGCCACTCAGATCACCAGCGGCGGACGCGGCCGACGTCGACGTGGACGAAGTCGGAGGACGGATAGTAGCCGACGCCGCCGCGCTGCAGGCCGAGGGCGGCGTTGCGCAGGTCGGCCAGCTCGACGCCGGGGATGCGGATGTCCATCGCCAGGCCCTGCATGTGCAGGCTCTTGGTCGCCACGCCGTTGGAGCGTTCGTGCAGCAGGGCGTTGGTGTGGGGCGAGCGGTAGCCGGAGATGACGTGGACGGTCTGGGTGGTGTCCAGCCGGCCCTGCAGGGTGTTGACGAGGTCGAGCAGGTTGGGCGCGATCGGGTGGACGTCGCCGGTGCGGAAGTCGCGCAGCAGGCGGTTCATCGCCTCGAGCGCGTCGGGCAGGTACTCGCCGCCCTCGAAGTAGGTCGCCTTCAGCTTCTCGCCGGTGTGCAGGTTGAGCAGCGACAGGCTGCGCGGCTCGACCGCGGCGGCCCTGGCCGCGCCGCCGAACATCGTCGCGCCAGCGAATCCGCCGGCCAATCCTCCGGCCAGGCCGAGGGCGCCCTTCAAAAGATCACGGCGATGCGACTGCATGGTTGCTCCAGACTGCCCAGCTGAAGCTAACCTTGGCTTACCTCCGCGGGTCGGCGCAATCGGTTCCGGTGCGCGGCAAAGCGGCGCGGCGGACGGGCTCGGGCCCCAGCGCCGCCGCCAGCTTGCGGTCCCAGCCGTAGACGTCGGACTTGAAGTCGATCTCGCCGGCCTCGTCGGCGACCACGGTCCAGTAGGAGACGTAGAGCGGGACGGTGGTCTTCAGATCCACGCGGCGGGTGGCGCCGGCGGCGATGGCCTGGTCGACGTCGGCCTCGCTCCAGCCCTGGCGGGCGAGCAGGATGACAGCGAGGTCGCGCGGCTTCTCCAGCCGCATGCAGCCGTGGCTGAGCGCGCGGTTGCGCTTGCCGAACGCGCCCTTGCTGGGCGTGTCGTGCAGATAGACTCCGAACGGGCTCGGCAGGTCGAACTTCAACTGGCCGAGCGAGTTCTTGGGCCCCGGCTGCTGGATCAGCCGGCCGCTCGAGACGATGTAGTCGCCGCGCGCCAGATAGCCCGGGTCGCGCCGGACCTTGGGCCAGATCTCCTTGCTGGCGATCGAGGTCGGCACGAGCCACGGCGGATTGAAGACCACGGCGTTGATCTTGGAGATGAACATCGGGGTGTGGTGCTTGGGATCGCCGACCACGATCTTCATGCGCAGGATCGGCCGACCGCCCTGGAACAGGGCGGCGCGCTGGCCGCCGATGTCGACCATCATCCGCTCGGCCGGCAGGTTGCGGGGCATCCAGCGCCAGCGCTCGAGGTTGGCGCGGATCTGGTCCAGGCGGGCCTGGGCCGGGACGTTGAGCGCGGTGCGCGTCTCCGGCCCCAGCACCCCGTCGTCGGTCAGGTTGTGGCGTCTCTGGAAGGCGGCGAGCGCAGCGGTCAGCGCGGGATCGAAGCGGTCGAGTTCCGGGGCGGTGGACTGGCCGTAGCCCTCGGCGGACAGGCGCACGCGCAGCGCCTCCACCTCGGCGCTCCTGTCGCCCTCCTTGAGCTTGGCCTTGCCCGGCAGGCTGGTCCAGCCGCCGGCCGCGACCATGGCCTCGTAGCGGCGCTCGGCCGCCTGCAGCAGGCGGTACTGGCGGTTCGTGGGAGAGAGGGCCGCGAGCCAGGACCCGAGACGCCCGCCCGCCTGGGCGGCGGCGAGCTCGGCGGCCACGTCGCGGCGCGGCGGCTGGACGGCCCACATGCGGTCGACGGCGCTGGGACGCAGCCGCTGGCCGAGCTCGCGCTGGGCGTGGCGAACCACGGCGGCCTTGAGCTGGGCGTCCTCGGCGCCGGTGGCCGCCGCCTCCTCGGTGTCGCGCAGCGCCTGGACCATCAGCGCCCGGTCGGCCGCCGAAAGGGCCGGCGGCGCGGCGGGAGTCGGGGCGGGCGGCTGGGCCCAGGCCACGGCGGCCATGAAGACCGCCCCGGCGGCGGCGGCGAGGCTGACGGGAACGCGGACGCTGAACGAGATCGGGAACATGGACGCCATATGGCAGGTCGCGCCGGGCGGGCGCCTTGAGGCGGATCAACCCGGCCGCGAACCGGTGGCGAAGCGCGCCCCAGAAAGGAAAAGCGGACCCGCCGGCGAAGACGGGCCCGCTCTAGATTCGCCGCAGCCGGTTCGGGGGTTCAACTGCGGCCCGACCCTGGTCTCGCATGGAGCTCAGGACCCGCTTCGCCGGCGAGAGCGAAGCCTCTTCTGTGTAGCGGCGGGTTGGAGGGGGTGTTTGATCCAGAACAAATCGCGCGACTTTTCTGAACGCCCGGTCTGGCCGCCTTTCCGGCCCGATCTCAGGGGCCGGCGTTGGCCGAGGCGGTCGTGGTCGGTGCGGGCGGCGGCTCACAGGTCATCTCGGCCAGTCGCCCCTTGAGGAAGCCGCGGCGGACCATGCCGGCCAGCACGGCGGCGCGCAGGGCGCGGTCGCGTTGCTCGGCGCCGGTGACATGACGGACCACGCCGCGGAACGGCAGGCCGATGGCGCCGCCGACGAGATCGGCCGCCAGACCGCCGATGCTGAGGCCGCTGCCGGGCTTGTCGCCAGGCTTGAGGTCCGGGCCGAGGGCGGTGTCGAGCTCGGCGAGCTCGTGGGTCACCTGGGCGCAGGTCTTGACCTGCTCGCGGTCGTAGGGCTCGGCGACGGCGCGGGTGAGCACCGGCGGGGCCGCGTCGCGGATGAGGCTGAGGTCGCGCATGGGCTGCTGGACCGCGCGGCCCATGCCCTTGTCCTCGCCAGGCCTGGCCATGGGCTGGGCGGCGCAGGCGCCAAGCGCAGCCACCGCAAGGAGGGAGGAGAGGACGAGGTGTGGGCGCATGCGGGCCTCCGTTTCAGGACCGCAGACCAAGACCGCAGACCAAGACCGCAGACCGGGCGCGTCCGCACGGACGGACGGCCCGGCCCTGAGCTTGCCCACTCCGCCGCCGGCGGTCGCGTGCCGCGGCATTGGATACGGCGGGCTTGGCCGGTCCAGCCGAGCCCTGCCCTGTCGCGAGACGACGGGACACTATCCTGCTAGCCCCGTTCGGCGGGCCGCGAATTGATTGGCGTCAAAGCGTGACGGTCAGCGTCACTTGCCGGCCGGCGGCGCCTCGAGGCTGGCGATGTAGGCGGCGAGGTCGGCCATGTCGGCGTCGCTCATCTGCTGGGGCCGCATCTCGAAGTGGCCGAAACGGCCGATGCGCTTCAGCGCCTTCTCGAGGCCGATCGGATTGTAGCGCGCGGTGAGCTTGCGGAACGGCGGCGCGCCGTTGTTGGGACTGGCGCCTTCGCGCCCGACCGCATGGCACGCGGCGCAGCGTTGGGCCACCTCGGCGCCGTGGTCGACGGCCGGGGCCGGAGGCGCGGCCGCCAGCGTCGGGCCGGCGACCCCGACAGCCAAGGTCAAGGTCAGGGTGAGGGTCAGGGTCGAACAGGTTCGGCGCATGGCGGCCTCCCCGATTGGCTCAACCGCGGCGGGGGCGGCTGAAGAGCGCCACGCCGACGAGGGCGGCGACGGCGGCGAAGATGGCGCCGGCGGCGAACGGTCGGGCCTTGGCCTCACGTGCGGCGCGGACGGCGAGGGCCTTGCCCTGGACGCGGGCCTGGCCGGCGGCCCTGCGTGCGGCGACGCCGGCGCGTTCGGCGAACTCGGCGGCGGCCTCGCGGCCATCGTCGCGCAGGCGCGGCGCGGCCTTCTGCAGGGTGTGCTTCACGTCGCTCACCACGTCCTGGACGTCGCGGCTGACCTTGCGGGTGACGGACCTGGCCATGTCGGCTCCTCGTGCTGCTGGGCCGACATCAGCTTGGCCGCCGATCGGCCGCATTGACCGAGGTCAAGCCGGCGCCGGGCTCAGGCCGCCGGCGCGAGCTCCTCCAGCAGGGCCCGGGCGCGGGCCAGGATGCGTTCGCGGGCGGCGTCGTCCCCCGCCGACTCCAGCCGCTGGTCGAGCTCCAGGAGAAGCTGGCTGCGCAGGTTGTGCCAGTCGGGCGTGGACACGGCCTGGGGCCGCAGGCGCGGCGCGCCGAGCGGGGCCGCGGCGCTGGCGCCATCGGTGATCAGATAGCTCTCATCGAGCTCCGGCGTGGCGATCCGGTCGGCGGCCACACCCGCCGCGCCGAGGCGGCCGCGCAGGGCGGCAAGTCCTTCGGGCTCGCCGTGCGCCAGGAAGACCTGGCCGGCCGGCGCGCGCGCCTGGGCCCAGGCGACCAGGCCGGTGGCGTCGGCATGGCCGGAATAGACGTCGAGCGAGCGGATGCGGGCGCGGACCTGCACGTCGTCGCCCTGGATGCGCACCCGGCGCGCCCCACCCTGGAGGATGCGGCCGAGTGTCCCCACCGCCTGGTAGCCGGTGATCAGCACGGTGGCCTGGCGCCGCCACAGCAGGCGCTTCAGGTGCTTGCGCACCCGGCCGGCGTCGCACATGCCCGAGGCGGCCATGATGATGTGCCAGCCGGAGAGGCGCTCGAGCTGATCGCTCTCCCACGGCTCCTTGAGGAACTTCAGCCGCTGGCCGGCATGCAGGCCGGCGAACGGATTGACGCCGCTGGAGCGATTGTAGCCGCGCTCGCGGAACACCTCGGTCGCCTCGATGGCGAGCGGCGAATCCAGGAAGATGTCGGCCTCGGGGATCTGGCGGTCGTCCATCAGCTGCAGCAGGTCGGCGAGCAGCTCCTGAGTGCGCTCGACCGCGAAGGCCGGCATCAGCACCGGCCCGCCAGCCTCGTGCGCCGCATTGATCTCCTCGGCCAACATGGCGCGGCGCGTGGCCGGGTCGATGGCCAGGCGCTCGCGGTCACCGTAGGTGGATTCGAGGATGAGATGGTCGACGCCCGAAGGGCCGTCCGGGTCTTCGATGTAGTCGCGGCCGCCGGGACCGAGGTCGCCAGAGAACAGAAAGCTCGTCGGCCCCTCCGGCGTCTCGACATGGATCTCGATCGAGGCCGAGCCGAGGATGTGGCCGGCGCTCCAGTAGGTGGCGGTGACGCCGGGCGCGACCTCCACCGGCTCGTAGAGCTTCACCTTACTGAACAGCCGCATGGTCTCGTGCGCGTCGCGGGCGGTGTAGATCGGCTCCACCGGATCGCGGCCGCGCCGCTCGTTGCGGCGGTTGAGCTGGGCGACCTCGCTCTCCTGGATGTCGCCGGCGTCGGCCAGCATGATGGCGCAGAGGTCCCGCGTGCCGGCCGTGGCGTGGATCGGCCCCTCGAAGCCGGCCTTCATCAGTTTGGGCAGGAGGCCCGAGTGGTCGATGTGAGCGTGGGTCAGGAGGACCGCGTGGATCTCCTTCGGGTCGAAGGGAAAGGCGCCGTAGTTGAGCTGCTTCAGGGTCTTGGAGCCCTGGAACATGCCGCAATCGATCAGCAGCGTGGCCTGCGGGGTCTCGAGCCGCGCGCAGAAACCGGTGACGCAGCCGGCGGCGCCGTGGAAGGTCAGCTTGACGGGCAAGGATCAGAACTCCTGTTCGAGCGCGCCCGCGAGCAGGCCCGCCAGATGGATGGCGTTGGTCGGGTGCTCCACCGCATCGGTGGAGACGATCCGCCGCGCCCCGGCCCGCATGAGCCTGGCCTCGGCGCGCGCGTCGAACAGGGCGTGGACGACGGCGATCTCGGTGGTCTCGGCGCCCCGGGCGACCACCGCCTTCACCGCCTCGGCCAAGGTGCCGCCGGACGAGCAGATGTCGTCGACGATGGCGACGCGGCGGCCGGCGATCTCGGCGTCCTCGGGCAGCGTCAGGCGCACGTGCCGATCACCGTAGCGCTGCTTCTCGAACACCAGGCAACCGGCGCCGAGCCGGTCGGCGACGGCCTGGGCCCAGGGCGCGGACTCGGCGTCCGGGCCGATGATCAGGGGATCGCCGGCCGGTCCGATCGCGTCGGCGAGGAGCGCGGAGGCGGAGAGCACCGTGACCGGCCGGCCGGCGAACACCGGCGTCAGGTCGCTCGTCCGGTGCAGGTGCGGCTCGACCGTGACGATGCGGTCGAAGGCCGGGCCGAGCAGCGCGCCCATGACGTCACGGCTGAGCGGCTGGCCCGGCTCGAACACCATGTCCTGGCGCAGGTAGGGCATGTAGGGGGCGACGAGCACCAGCCGGCGCGCGCCGGCCCGCCGCAGGGCGTCGGCCGCGAGCAGCAGAGGCATGAGCTTGGGGTCCGGATCCTCGAGGGCGCGGTAGAGGATCGCCACCTCCGCCCCCTGCCCCACCTGCGGCAGACTCTCGCCGTCGGGGAAGCGGTGCAGGGCGATCTCCCGGAGCGGCCGGCCGAGGGCTTCGGCGAGACGCGTCGCAGGCGCGAGATCCTCCGAGAAGGCGAAGACGGCGGCGGTCACGTCTCCAGCCTCACGCCCGGATCCTCGCCCGCCGCCTCGATGGCGAAGGCGAAGTCGGACGGCTCGGAGCCGTAGATCCGGTAGAGCGGATCGCCGCTCGACACCGCCGAGCCGGTCTTGCGCAGGATCTCGATGCCGGCGCCTGGGTCGGTCGGCGCGCCAGCCAGCCGGGCGATGCCGGCGATCCGCAGGCAGTCGATGGCCGCCACGTGGCCGGAGCGCTTGGCGCGGATCTCGTGGACCATGTCGCCGGCGCGGTTGCTGACCGGCGAGGGGCCCTGGGCCTCGCAGATCTGCTCGAGCTTGGCCTTGGCCGCGCCGCCTTCGAGAAGCTCGCGGGCCCGGCGCTCGCCGGCCCCGCCGTGCAGGGCGGGATCGTTCTCCAGCACCCGCCCGGCAAGGCGGATGGCCTTCTCGCGCAGGTCCGCCGGCGCGTCCTCGCGGTTCTCCAGCACGGCCATGACGTCGCGCGCCTCGAGCACCGGGCCGATGCCGCGGCCGATCGGCTCGACGGCTTCGGTGATCAGCACCTCGACGTTGAGCCCGACCCCCTCGGCGATGTGCTCGAACAGCTTCTTGAGGCGCACGGCCGAGCGCGTATCGCGCACCTTGGCGGTCGGCCCCACCGGAATGTCGAGGACGAGGTGGGTCGAGCCGGCGGCGACCTTCTTGGAGAGAATCGAGGCGACCATCTGCTCGGGCGTGTCGATCGACAGCGGCCGCTCCACCGAGATCAGCACATCGTCGGCCGGCGACAGGTTCACCCGACCGCCCCAGACGACGCAGCCGTTGCAGCGCTCGACCACGGCGCGCATCTCCTGCTCGTCGAGATCGACGCGGGCGAAGACCTCCATGGTGTCGGCGGTGCCGGACGGCGAGGTGATGGCCCGCGAGGAGGTCTTGGGGATGATCAGGCCGTGGGCGGCGACGATCGGCGCCACGATCAGCGAGGTGCGGTTGCCCGGCACGCCGCCGATGCAGTGCTTGTCCACCACCATGGAGCCGTGGTCCCAGGTGAGCGTGCGGCCGGCGGCGATCATCCCCTTGGTAAGGGCGAGGGTCTCCTCGGGCGTCATGAAGCTGGCGCAGGCGACCAGGAAGGCGGCGATCTCCATGTCCGACCAGCGGTGGTTGGCGAGATCGCGGGCGATGTCGACGTAGTCGGCGTCCGACAGGGTCGCGCCGATGATCTTGGCGCGCACGGCGGCCAGGGTGCGGGCTGGCTGCGCCGGCGCGATGGTGACGTAGTCGCCGGGCTTCACGCCCAGGCGCCGGAACGCCGGCTGGGTCAGCCCGACCTCGTCGAGGCCGACGGCGGTCGGATCGTCGCTGATGTTGGGCACGGCGAGGAGGCTGAGCTCGCCCGCACGCACTTCGACCTTGCGCAGGCCGGCCAGGCGCTCGGGACGGACCGCCGGGCTGTTGCGCGGCAGGAGGACGACGTTTTCACGGAAGGTGTCGACGGCCACGAGCTTGGCCCGAAGGGGCGCGGGCCCGCTTCGGACGCTGGGCGCGGCGCCGCCGGACGGGCCCGGATTCAGGAGGTCAGGTTTCATTTCCACCGCCCGTTAGTGGCATGCGCCAAAGCGTCCCGCCCCTGATCTCGATCAAAGCGCGGATCGGCGCGCATGATCTCGATCAAGGCCTTGCAGCCTACCCGTGTGTTCCATGCAATGCACAGGAGGCCCCGTCATGAAGCACGCCATCGTCGTCGCCCACCCCAATCCCGATAGTCTGACCTGCGCGATCGCGCAGGCCTATGCCGAGGAAGCCAGGGCGATGGGCCACGACAGCGTCGTGCGCGACCTCTACCGCATGGGATTCGACCCATGCCTCAAGGCCGAGGAGATCCCCGGCCCCGCCGGCGCGCGGTTCGGCGACGACGTGGCGGCGGAGCGCAAACAGATCGCCGACTGCGACGTGTTCGGCTTCGTCTACCCCCTGTGGTTCAACGCCCCGCCGGCGATCCTGAAGGGCTATGTGGACCGGGTGTTCAGCCTCGGCTTCGGCTACGAGCCGGCCCTGCACGGCACCGACCCCCTGCTCTCCGGCCGCCATCTGATCAGCTTCACCACCTCCGGGGCGCCCGAAGCGTGGGTGCGCGACACCGGGGCGCTGAACGCCCTGACGGCGGTGTTCGACAGCCACGTGGCGGCAGTCTGCGGCATGACGCTGGTGGAGCACATCCACAACGGCGGCATCGTGCCGGGCATCACCGCCGAGGCGGCGGGCGAGATCCTGAAGGGCGTCCGCGCCGCCGTGCGCCGCTGCTTCGGCGCCGGGTCGGGCCTTCTCTAGCGGCTCCGGAAAACCCCTTAAGCGAAAGACCCGAATTTCGGCGCGCCCTGCCCAGAGGCACCTTCCATGCAACTTTCGGGAGAGAAGGAGCTCGACATGGATCTCGTCAAGGACGCGCCCGCCAAGGGCGCCGAGCTTGCGGCGGCCGACCTGGGCTGGAAGACGATCCTCGTCCATGTGGAGCCCGGCAAGCCCGCCGCCCCGCGCCTGGCGGCGGCCGTGGACCTGGCCAAGGGCTGCGACGCCCTGCTGATCGGGCTCGGCGCCGAGCTGGTGCAGCCGGTGATGTTCGCCGACCCCTACGGTTCCTGGGACGCCCAGGTGCTGACCGCCCTGCGCGAGCAGGTGCAGGACAACCTAGCCCACGCCGAGACCGATTTCACCAAGGCGGCCAAGGGCGTGCGCCACGAATGGCGCAAGGTCGAGGACAAGCCCTGTGACGCCATGGCCCGGGTGGCCCGCGGCGCCGACGTCATCGTCGCCGGCGGCATGCCGCTGGAGGGCGAGGACGGCTATCGCTCGGCCGATCCCGCCGAGCTGGTGCTGCTGGCCGGCCGCCCGGTGCTGGTCGCCCCGCCGGCCGGCGGGACCTTGAAGGCGAAGGCCGTGGTCATCGCCTGGAAGGAGACCCGCGAGTCCCGCCGCGCGATCGCCGACGCCCTGCCGCTGCTGGCCAAGGCCGACGACGTCGTGGTGGTCGAGATCTGCGACGAGGCCGAGGCCGTCGGCGACGCCCAGTTCCACGCCGCCGAAGTGGCCGAGGGCCTGAAGCGCCACGGCGTGAAAGCGCGCGGCAAGGCCGTCCAGGCGCCCGACGAAAAGGTCTGCCAGGTGCTGAACGAGGAAGCCAAGGCGATCGGCGCCGACCTGATCGTCGCCGGCTGCTACGGCCACAGCCGGATGAACGAATGGTTCTTCGGCGGCGTCACCCGCGACCTGCTGGCCAACCCCCAGCGCTTCATCCTGATGAGCCACTAGGCTCGACGCGAGCTCTCCCCCGCCCTTGCCTCAACTCTCGGGAGGCAGGAGCACCGCAGCCCCCGCGAAGGCGCCGTCCCGCAGATCCTGCAGGGCGGCGTTCGCGTCTTCGAGGCCATAGGTCTTCACGTGCGGGCGCACCCCGGCCCGGGCGGCAAGGGGCAGGTACTCGCGCCCGTCCTGGCGGGTGAGGTTGGCGACCGAGACCAGCCGCCGCTCCTCCCAGAGGATGGAATAGGGAAGGGCCGGGATCTCGCTCATGTGGATGCCGCCGCAGACGACGGTCCCGCCCTTGCGCACCGCCCTGAGGGCGGCGGGAACGAGGGCGCCCACCGGTGCGAAGATGATCGCCGCGTCGAGGGGTTCGGGGGGCGGCTGGTCCGAGCCGCCGGCCCAGGCGCAGCCGAGGTCGCGCGCCAGACCCTGCGCCGCCGCATCGCCCTCGCGCGTGAAGGCGTAGACCTGCTGCCCGGTCCAGATGGCGAGCTGGGCCAGCAGATGGGCCGCGGCCCCGAAGCCGTAAAGACCCAGCCGCTCCACCGGCCGGTGCTCGGCCGTCTTCTTCCAGCAGCGGTAGCCGATCAGGCCGGCGCACATCAGCGGCGCGGCCTCGGGGTCGGCGAGTTCGTCGGGGATCGGGAAGCAGAAGTCGGCGCGGGCCACCACCGCCTCGGCGTAGCCGCCGTCGCGGGTCCATCCGGTGAAGCCCGGGGCGTCGCAGAGGTTCTCCTCGTCGGCCAGGCAGTAGCGGCATCTGCCGCAGGTCTCGCCCAGCCAGGGGACGCCGAGCCGGTCGCCCGGCGAAACCCCGGAAACGCCCGGCCCCACGGCGTCGACAACGCCGATGATCTCGTGTCCCGGGACGATCGACGGCCGCACCGGCGGCAGGTCGCCGTCGACCACATGCAGGTCGGTGCGGCAGACGCCGCAGGCCCGCACCTTCAGGCGCACCTCGCCCGGCCCCGGCTGCGGCGCGGGCCGGACCTCTTTGCAGAGCAGCCGGCCGGGCGGCCGGCAGACCATGGCGAGCATGCAGCGCCTCGCAGCGTGAAGACGCCGCCGAGACTATCCGCGGCGCCCGCAAAATGGGAACAGGTTGACGCGTATCAACGCTGCTCCGGTCCTCCTTGGGACAAGACGTTCGACATGACGACACGCAATCTCGACGCCCTCTTCGAGCCGCGCGCCATCGCCTTCGTCGGAGCCTCGGCCCGGCCGGGCTCGGTCGGCGAGGTGATCACCCGCAACCTGCTCTCGGCGGGGTTCTCCGGTCCCGTGATGCTGGTCAATCCGAAGGGCGGCGAGATCCAGGGACAGGCCGTCCACGCGCGCATCGAGGACCTGCCGCAGGTCCCGGACCTGGCGGTCATCGCGACGCCGGCCGAGACGGTCCCGGCGCTGGTGACGGCGCTTGGTCAGAAGGGCTGCCGCGCCGCCGTGGTGATCAGCGCCGGCTTCGAAAGCGGCGGGCGCGAGGCCGAGCTGAAACAGGCGGTGCTGGACGCCGCCCGGCCGCACCTGATGCGGATCGTCGGCCCCAACTGCCTGGGCTTCCTGTCGCCGCTGCACCGGATCAACGCCAGCTTCGCCCACCGCATGCCGCAGGCCGGACATCTGGCGCTGGTGGCGCAGTCGGGGGCGGTGGCGGCCGCGGCGCTGGACTGGGCGCCGCCGCATGGGGTGGGCTTCTCGCACATCGTGACGGTGGGGGATTCCGCCGACGTGGACGTGGGCGACCTGCTCGACTACCTGGCGCTCGACGCCGAAACCGACGGGATCGTGCTCTACCTCGAGGGCGTCGCCGACGCCCGCAAGTTCATGAGCGCGGCCCGCGCGGCGGCGCGCAGCAAGCCGGTGGCGGTGATCAAGTCGGGCCGCAGCTCGGCCGGGGCCAAGGCCGCCTTTTCCCACACCGGCGCCCTGGCCGGCGCCGACGCGGTCTATGACGCCGCCTTCCGCCGCGCCGGCCTGCTGCGGGTCGACACCCTGGCCGAGCTTTTCGAGGCCGCCCAGGCGTTCAGCGCCGGCGTCCGCTCGTCCGGCGACCGGCTGGCGATCCTGACCAACGGCGGCGGGGCGGGCGTGCTGGCGGTGGACGCGCTGGAGGGCGCGGGCGCGGCGCTCGCCGAGCTTTCGGCCGAGACCCTCGCGGCCCTGGACGGGATCGCGCCCGCGCATTGGTCGCGGCGCAATCCGGTGGACATCCTCGGCGACGCCCATCCGGCCCTCTACGGCCAGGCCATGGAGGTGCTGATGCACGCCCCCGAGGTCGACGCGGTCCTCGCCCTGAACTGTCCCGTGGCGGTGGCGTCCTCCACCGAGGCCGCCAAGGCGACGGCCGACGCCGTGGCCCGGGCCGGTCGGCGCCACAAGCCGGTGCTGACGGCCTGGCTCGGCGAAGCCGGGACGGCCGACGCGCGCAGCCTATTCGCGACCTCGCGGATCCCCACCTACGACACACCCGAACAGGCGATCACCGCCTTTGGCCAGCTGGTCCGCGCCCGCCGCACCCACGAGCTGCTGGTCGAGGCGCCGCCGCCCGGCCCCGGCCCCACCGACCCGACCACCGCCCGCAAGATCGTCGAGGACGCGCTGCGCCAGGGCCGCACCGCCCTGACCGACCCCGAGGCCCGCGCGGTGCTGCGCGCCTATGGCGTCCCGGTGGTGGAGAGCCAGTCGGCCGCAACGCCCGGCGGCGCAGGCCTGGCGGCCGGGCGCATGGAGGGCAAGGTGGTGCTGAAGATCCTGTCGCGGGACATCAGCCACAAGTCGGACGTGGGCGGTGTGCGGCTCGGGCTGGAAGGCGCCTCGGAGACCGAGCTCGCCGCCCGCGACATGCTGGGCCGGATCGCCAAGCTGCGCCCGGAGGCCCGCGTCGACGGCTTCATCGTCGAGCCGATGATCGAACGGCCCAACGCCGAGGAGCTGCTGGCCGGCCTGGTGCAGGATCCGACCTTCGGCCCGGTGGTGATGGTCGGCCAGGGCGGGGTCGCGGTGCAGGTGACGGCCGACCGCGCCCTGGGCCTGCCGCCGCTGAATTCGGCCCTGGCCAGGGACATGGTCGCCCGCACGCGGGTCTCGAAGCTGCTCGCCGGCTATCGCGACCGGCCGCCGGCCGACCTCGAGGCGCTCGCGCGCGTGCTGGTCGCGCTGGGCGACCTGGCGAGCGACCTGCCCGAGGTCACCGAGCTCGACATCAATCCCCTGCTCTGTGACGCCGAAGGGGTCATCGCGGTCGACGCCCGCATCGGGGTGCGCACGCCGGACGCCCAGACGCCGCGGCTGGCGATCCTGCCCTATCCGGCGCAGCTGGCGCGCGACATCGAGGTGGGCGGCGAGACCCTCCGCATTCGCCCGATCCGGCCGACGGACGCCGACCGGCTGTGCGAGATGGTCGACCTGTCCTCGGACCGGGACGTGCGCCTGCGATTCTCCGGCGGGCTGCGCCGCCTGACGCCTGATCTCGCCCGGCGGCTGACCCAGATCGACTACGACCGGCACATCGCGCTGATCGCCGAAAATCCGGCCGGCGAGATCCTCGGCGTCGGCCGCCTGGTCTGCGCCCCGGAAGGCGACTCCGCCGAGTTCGCCCTGATGGTGCGCAGCGACCGCCAGGCGCGGGGCCTCGGCTCGTTCCTGCTGCAGGCGGTGGTCGACTATGCGGCGGCCAAGGGCATCGCGACGGTGTGGGGCGACGTGGCCCGCGACAACGAGCGGATGCGCGAGGTGGCCGCCCACCTGGGCTTCGTCGCCGAGGCGGCCCACGACACGGCGCGGGTGCGGATGACCCGACGCCTCGAGGCGCAGCCGGCCGAGGCGTGAGGAGGCGGCCTGAGGGGGCGCTTCAGGGCCGCTGCGGATGTCGGCTAAAGAAAAGAGCGCCGCCAGCCGGGAGGAGAGGGGGGACCGGCTGGACGGCGCTCGCAAGGAGCGCGTCGGGGGAACGCGCTCGGCTACAACGACGACGGAGGGGGATTGGGGGAGGTAAGGCCGTCGTCGGTCAGTGGGGCTTGCTGAGCGCGACTTCGACGTCACGCAGCAGGCCGAAGGCGCGCAGGTTCGAGGGGAGACGCATGGCCGCCCGCATCGCCTCTCGCATCGAGGCGAAGCTGGTGGCGGTGACCGGATCGGTCGTCCAGGCGGCCTGGCCCTGCGGGTTCAGCATCAGGTAGCTGGCCGGCTCGTCGGCGCGCAGCACGGGGCGCGACACCAGGGCGGGGTGGGCGGCGGTATGGGCGAGGGCTTCCGACATCACTGTCTCCATTCGTTCGTTGGCCCAAGGGTTACGGACCTGCGCCTTCCCCCGCCATTCGTGTCTGCTCCTTAGGGTTTCGACCTTACGGGATGCTACGTAGCCGCCGCCGGGGCCGGCGTCGGCCTAGCGGGGGCTTGCCGCGACGCAGCCCACGGGGCAGGTTCCCGCCACCGCTCACGCTCAGGATCTGATGGCTCGCAACGATTCTCCGCCGCCGCGCTCTTCCCGCGCCCTGCTGACGGGCTGCGGCGCAGCGGCCCTGGGTGCGGTGCTGGCGCTCCTCCTGCGCCTGAGCCTCGATCCCTACATGGGCGACAGCGCCCTCGGCTTCTCGCTCTACATCCCGGCGGTGGTCGCCGGAGCGGCCCTGGGCGGCGCCTTGCCCGGGATCCTGGCCACGGCGCTCGGCGTCGCGCTCGGCCTCGCCCCGCCGCTGCTGCGCGGCCACATCAACACCCCCGAATACTTCGCCGCCGGGATGTTCGTGGTCGGCGCGACGGCGGTGGTGATCGGCGGCGAGTGGTTCCAGCGGGCCCGGCGGCGCACCGACGAGATCGCCCGCAGCATGATGGACCGCGAGGCCCACCTGCAGTCGGTCCTGGACACCGTGCCCGACGCCATGATCGTCATCGACGAAGTCGGCGTCATGCAGTCGTTCAGCCAGGCGGCGCAGCGGCTGTTCGGCTGGACGCCGGACGAGGTGATCGGCCGCAACGTCTCCATGCTCATGCCCGCGCCCTACCGCGAGGAGCACGACTCCTACCTGCATCGCTACATGACCACCGGCGAGCGGCGGATCATCGGCATCGGCCGGGTGGTCGTGGGCGAGCGCAAGGACGGCTCGACCTTCCCGATGGAGCTGGCGGTGGGCGAGGCGCGCTCGCCCCACGCCCGGTTCTTCACCGGCTTCGTCCGCGACCTCACCGAGCGCCAGACCACCGAACGCCGGCTGCAGGAGCTGCAGTCCGAGCTGGTCCACGTCTCGCGCCTGACCGCGATGGGCGAAATGGCCTCTGCCCTGGCCCACGAGCTGAACCAGCCGCTGTCGGCGATCGCCAATTACCTGAAGGGCTCGATCCGCCTGCTGGCCCAGCCCGAGGTTCCCGTGGAGCGGCTGAACGACGCCCTGGAGAAGGCCTCGGAGCAGGCCCTGCGCGCCGGCCAGATCATCCGGCGGCTGCGCGACTTCGTCAGCCGCGGCGACACCGAGCGGCGGGTGGAGAGCCTGCCCAAGCTGGTGCAGGAAGCGAGCGCCCTGGCCCTGGTCGGCGCCAAGGAGCACGGCGTGCGCGTCCGCTTCCGCTACGACCGCGGCGTGGACCTGGTGCTGGCCGACAAGGTGCAGATCCAGCAGGTGCTGCTGAACCTGATCCGCAACGCGGTTGACGCCATGGAGGGCGGCCCGCGCAAGGAGCTGACGGTGGCGGTCCAGCGCGGGCCGGAGGACCTCGCCGAGGTGGTGGTGTCCGACACCGGGCCCGGCGTCTCCGACGAGGTGGCGGCCCAGCTGTTCCAGCCGTTCGTCACCACCAAGGCGACCGGCATGGGCGTGGGCCTTTCGATCTCGCGCACCATCATCGAGGCGCACGGCGGACGGATCTGGGTTGAGCGCGCGCCGGAGGGCGGGGCGGAGTTCCACTTCACCCTGCGCCTGGCCGAGACGGAGGAGATGGCGGATGAATAGCGGCGTGGTGCATGTGATCGACGACGATGCGGCCATGCGCGATTCCTTGTCCTTCCTGCTGGAGTCGGCGGATCTGGCGAACAAGACCTACGAGTCGGCGGTGGTCTTCCTCGAGCACGTGAAGCACCTGGAGCCGGGCTGTATCGTCACCGACGTGCGCATGCCCGAGATGAGCGGGCTCGAGCTCATCCAGCGGCTGAAGACGCTCGGCGTCACCCTGCCGATCATCGTCATGACCGGCCATGCCGACGTGCCGCTGGCGATCGAGGCGATGAAGGCCGGGGTCCACGACTTCATCGAGAAGCCGTTCGACGACGAGGCCCTGCTGACCGCCATCCGCGCCGCCCTCGCCCAGGCCGAGGACCAGGCCCAGCGCAGCGACGAGCTGGCCGGCATCCGCGGCAAGCTGGCCTCGCTCTCCACCCGCGAGCGCGAGGTGCTGCAGGGGCTGGTCGCCGGCCAGGCCAATAAGGTGATCGCCTACGACCTCGGCATCAGCCCGCGGACGGTGGAGATCTACCGCGCCAACGTCATGACCAAGATGGGCGCCGCCAGCCTCTCCGAGCTGGTGCGGATGACGCTCGCCGCGGAACGCGAGTAGTTTACGTAAGGATACGTAGAACCCCTTAAGGGATAGCCCCGAGTACCTTCAGGCAAAGGCTTGCGTCATGTCAGCTCGAGTTCACAAGGGAGCCGGGCATGTCGGGCCAACAACTGTACCTGGGCATGGTGGTCGTCGCCTATGCGGCGTTCATGCTGACCCTCTTCGCGGTCTCGTCCTTCGGCAAGACGAAGAGGTAGACGCCGGCTTCGGGTCGGGCGTTACTTACGAGGCGCCATGACCCAGAGCCGCCACCGGCCCTCCTCGCTCTATCGCCGCCGACGCCGGCCGCCGGGCCTCCTCAGCCGGCTCGGCCCGGGGCTGATCACCGGCGCCGCGGACGACGATCCGTCCGGCGTCGCCACCTATTCCCAGGCGGGCGCCCAGTTCGGCCCCAACATGCTCTGGACGGTGGTGCTGACCTATCCGCTGATGGTCGCCGTCCAGCTGATCAGCGCGCGCATCGGCCGGGTCACCGGCCGCGGCCTGGCGGCCAACATGGGCAAGGTGCTGCCGCGCCAGGTGGTCGGCCTGCTGGTGGCCCTGCTGTTCATCGCCAACACGGTCAACATCGGCGCCGACATCGGCGCCATGGGCGCCGCCGCCGAGCTGGTCACCGGCTGGGACGCCAAGGCGCTCACGGTGGTGTTCGCCGCAGCCTCGCTGCTGCTGCAGCTGTTCGTGCCCTACCACCGCTATGTCCATGTCCTGAAGTGGCTGACGCTGGCGCTGTTCGCCTACCTCGGCGTGATCTTCACCGTGCGGATCGACTGGGGCGAGGTGCTGACCCGCACCCTGGCGCCGCAGATGCCGCTGACCTCCGAGGCCCTGACCGTCGTGGTCGCGGTGTTCGGCACCACGATCAGCCCCTACCTGTTCTTCTGGCAGAGCTCGGAAGAGGTCGAGGAGCTCGAGGCCAACCACGAGCACGACCTGCTGCATTCCTCCGGCGCCAAGGCCAAGCGCGAGCTGAACCGCATCCGCTGGGACACGGTGGTCGGGATGCTGTTCTCGAACCTGATCGCCTTCTTCATCATCCTGACCACCGCCGCGACCCTGCACGTGGCCGGCAAGACCGACATCCAGACCTCGGCCGACGCGGCCCTGGCCCTGAAGCCGATCGCCGGGCCCATGGCGTTCGGCCTGTTCAGCCTCGGCATCGTCGGCACAGGCCTGCTGGCCGTGCCGGTGCTGGCTGGCTCTGCCGCCTACGCCGTGGCCGAGTCCTTCGACTGGAAGATGGGCCTGGAGCACGAGCCCTGGGAAGCGCCGGGCTTCTACTCGGTCATCGCCGCGGCCATGCTCCTGGCCCTGGGCGTGGTCTTCTCGCCGCTGGATCCGATCAAGGCGCTGTTCTGGAGCGCGGTGATCAACGGCGTCATCTCGGTGCCGATCATGGCCGGCATGATGCTGGTCGGCTCGCGTCGCCACGAGATGGGCCGCTACGTCGCCACCACGGGCATGCGGATCTTCGGCTGGGCGGCCACCGCCGTCATGGCCCTGGCGGTGCTCGCCATGTTCGTCTTCCCAGCCTGAGGTCCTGAAAATGCAGACCCGCGCCTCGCTGCTCGTCGCTCTGGTCGTTTCCGGCCTCGCCCTGGCGGCCGCCGCCTGCACGACCGCGACCGCGCCGGCCCCCGGCCCCGCCGCCGGCAACGCGTCCGGCCGCGCCTTCGTCGAGCGTGCCTGCGCCGGCTGCCACGCCACCGGCCCGAGCGGCGCCAGCGCCCATCCGCGGGCCCCGGCCTTCCGTGATCTGGCGCGCACGCGCAGCGACGCCCAGCTCGCCGCGGCGATCGGCGAGATCTCGCGGAACGGGCACGTGGAGATGCCGCCGATCTACGTCACCCCGGAGGAGACGACGGCGGTGGTGGCCTATATGCGCAGCCTTACCGGCCGCGCGAGCTGACCCGGGATCCGATCAGCCGGCGGCGCTCGCCGGCCGCCGCGGCCAGCAGGGCCAGACCGCTCATCAGCAGCCCGACCGCCGTCGGGCAGGCGGCGCAGTGGGGCAGGCCTTCCGAGCCGCAGATCGCGCCATAGGTCTGCGCCATCCAGCGCATGTGGACGACGGCGATCTCGCCGGAGACGGCGGCGCCGATGAAGCTCGCCGCGCCGGCGATCGTCAGGCCGGAACTCAGGGTGATGCGGGAAGCGGAACGGGTCATCACTGAAGGGCCTCTCGGCGGTACGCATCCGGGGACGCAAGCCCCGGTCGGATCAAGCTTCCTCATGCATGCGCCCGACGCGCGCCTTGATGCAGATCAAGGTCGCGCAATGCGGAAAGGCGCATCAGGGCCGCGACCCACCAAAGCGTTGTCGGGGATACATGTCAGTTCTCAGCAAACCGCGGGGGGAGGCGCCCTTTGACGCCGTCCTCCTTTTTGCGTTCGTGGCCGTGGGAGCATTCGTCTCCCTGCTCATGACCGCCTTCAGCCAGGACCCGCTGTTCCGGTTCTCCGGCTACATCTTCTTGGGAGCCTTCGTCCTCGCCGCCGCGGTGATGACGATCGGCCTCTCGGACGGCCGGTTCAAATCCGACCAGACCCGATACGAGGATGGCGTCGTCCGAGCAGGGGTGATCGCCACCATGTTCTGGGGCGTGGTCGGCATGCTCGTCGGCGTGCTGATCGCCTCGCAGCTCTCGTGGCCGAACCAGCTCTACTTCCCCGACATCCCGTGGCTGAACTTCGGACGCCTGCGGCCGCTGCACACCTCGGGCGTGATCTTCGCCTTCGGCGGCAACGCGCTGATGGCGACCTCCTTCTACGTGGTCCAGCGCACCTGCAAGGCGCGCCTGGCCGGCGGCATCTGGCCGTGGTTCGTGTTCTGGGGCTACCAGCTGTTCATCGTGCTGGCGGCGACCGGCTACCTGGCCGGCATCACCCAGAGCCGCGAGTACGCCGAGCCGGAATGGTACGTCGACCTGTGGCTGACGATCGTCTGGGTGGCCTATCTGCTGGTCTTCCTCGGCACCATCTGGAAGCGCCGCGAGCCGCACATCTACGTGGCCAACTGGTTCTACCTGGCCTTCATCGTGACCATCGCGATGCTGCACATCGTCAACAACCTGGCGATGCCGGTCAGCCTGCTGAACCACCGCAGCTACTCGGCCTTCGCCGGGGTCCAGGACGCGCTGACCCAGTGGTGGTACGGCCACAACGCCGTGGGCTTCTTCCTCACCGCCGGCTTCCTGGCGATGATGTACTACTTCGTGCCCAAGCGGGTTGAGCGGCCGGTCTACTCCTACCGCCTGTCGATCGTGCACTTCTGGGCGCTGATCTTCATCTACATCTGGGCCGGCCCGCACCACCTGCACTACACGGCCCTGCCGCAGTGGGCGCAGACGCTCGGCATGACCTTCTCGATCATGCTGTGGATGCCGTCCTGGGGCGGCATGATCAACGGCCTGATGACCCTCTCGGGCGCGTGGGACAAGCTGCGCACCGACCCGGTGGTCCGCATGATGGTCGTCTCGATCGCCTTCTACGGCATGTCGACCTTCGAAGGCCCGCTGATGTCGATCCGCGCGGTCAACGCGCTCAGCCACTACACCGACTGGACGATCGGCCACGTGCACTCCGGCGCGCTGGGCTGGGTCGGCTTCATCTCCTTCGGCGCCGTCTACTGCCTCGTGCCGTGGCTCTGGAAGAAGCAGGGGATGTACTCGAACCGTCTGATCGAGTGGCACTTCTGGATCGCGACGACGGGCATCCTGCTCTACATCGCGGCGATGTGGGTCTCCGGCATCATGGAGGGCCTGATGTGGCGCGAGTACACGCCGCAGGGCTTCCTGGCCAACTCCTTCGTCGAGACCGTCGCGGCCAAGCACATCGAAAACGTCATCCGCGCGATCGGGGGGCTCATGTACCTCTCGGGTGCGGTGATCATGTCCTACAACGTGTGGCGTACGATCCGCATGCCGAGCGTCGAATCCTCGAAGACGACGGCCATCGATCTCGCCCCCGCGGCCGCGCTGGCGGCGGAATAGGGGCCTCCTCCCATGTGGAAACATCACGCAAAGCTGGAGCGGCACTCCCTGCTGCTCGTCATCGGGATCCTCATCGTCGTCGCCATCGGCGGCCTGGTGGAGATCACCCCGCTCTTCTGGCTGGAGAGCACGATCGAGAAGGTGCAGGGCGTGCGTCCCTACACCCCCCTCGAGCTGGCCGGCCGGGACATCTACGTCCGCGAGGGCTGCTACCTCTGCCACTCGCAGATGATCCGTCCGCTGCGCGACGAGGTGGAGCGCTACGGCCACTACAGCCTGGCGGCCGAGAGCATGTACGACCACCCGTTCCAGTGGGGCTCCAAGCGCACCGGGCCTGACCTGGCGCGCGTCGGCGGCAAGTACTCCGACAGCTGGCACAAGCAGCACCTGGAGGACCCGCGGGCCGTGGTGCCGGAATCGGTGATGCCGCCCTACAAGTTCCTGGCCGAGAAGGAGCTGGACTACCACGACATCCAGCAGAAGCTCGAAGCCATGCAGAAGGTCGGCGTGCCCTACACGGCCGACGACGTGAAGAACGCGGCCAAGGACGTCGAAGACCAGGCCGATCCGTTCGCCAGCCCCAAGGGTCTGCAGGCGCGCTACGGCGCCAAGGTCAACCAGCGCGACTTCGACGGGAACCCGGACAAGGTGACCGAGATGGACGCCCTGATCGCCTACCTGCAGATGCTCGGCACCCTCGTCGACTTCCGCACCTATCACGCCGAAGACCCGAGGAACATGCGATGAGCGGCCTGACCTACGAGATGGTGGCCAAGTTCGCGCAGCAAGGCGGCCTCATCTACTTCGGCCTGATCTTCGCGGCCGGCACCGCCTACGCCCTGTGGCCCAAGCACAAGGAGGCGTTCGACCGCCTCTCCAAACTCCCGCTCGAGAAGGACGAGAGCGACCATGTCTGAGCGTAAGGTCGACGAGCATACGGGTGTCGAGACCACCGGCCACGAGTGGGACGGCATCCGCGAGCTGGACAACCCGCTGCCCCGCTGGTGGCTGTGGGTGTTCTGGGCCTGCGTGCTCTGGTCCGTCGTCTACTGGGTGCTGATGCCGGCCTGGCCGGGCCTGACCGGCTACACCCACGGCCTGATGCACAACTCGGCGCGCGCCAACGTGGACAAGCAGCTCGCCGAGCTGCGGGCCCAGCGCGGCGCCGAGGCGATCAAGCTGAAGGGCGCCTCGCTCGAGCAGATCGAGAAGGACCCGGAGCTGCAGAGCTACGCCCTGGCGCTCGGCGCCTCGGTGTTCGGCGACAACTGCGCCACCTGCCACGGCGCCGGCGGCACCGGCGGCAAGGGGTATCCGAATCTGCGCGACGACGTCTGGCTGCATGGCGGCACCCTGGAGCAGATCCAGCACACCATCACCTACGGCGTGCGCACCGGCGAGCCCACGGCGGTCTCCACCCAGATGCCGGCCTTCGGCCGCGATCAGCTCCTCAAGGAGAACGAGATCGACGACCTGACCGAGTATGTGGTGGCGCTGTCGCACCGTCCGGCCAACAAGGCCGCGGTGTACCGGGCGGTGACGCTCTATCGGGACCAGTGCGCGTCGTGCCACGGGGTCACTGGAACCGGCGACCAGGCGAAGGGCGCGCCGAACCTGACCGACAACGAGTGGCTCTACGGCCCGACCCGCGCCGACATCCGCGGGCAGATCTGGAACGGCCGCGGCGGCGTCATGCCGACCTGGGGCAAGCGCTTCGACCCTGAGACCATCAAAGCCCTCACCGTCTACGTCCACGCCAACGCAGGGGGTCAGTAGTTGCAGTGACCGTCGTCATCGATCGCACCAAGCCGCCGGAGAAGGGGTCCGACCCCGTCTCCGCGGCGGAGCGGGTGCGGCAGAAGAAGGGTTCGGGGGGCGGACTCTATCAATCGCGCGTACCGATCTATCCGAAGCTGGTCCACGGCACGTGGCGGCGCATCAAGTGGGCGGTCCTGATCGCCACGCTGGGCGTCTACTACGTCACCCCGTGGATTCGCTGGCACCGGCCCGAGGGCCTGCCGCAACAGGCGGTGCTGGTCGACTTCACCGGCCGCCGCTTCTACTTCTTCTTCCTGCAGCTGTGGCCGCAGGAGGTCTATTTCATCACCGGCCTGCTGGTGATGGCGGCCCTGGCGCTGTTCCTGATCACGGCGCTGTTCGGCCGGCTTTGGTGCGGCTACGCCTGCCCGCAGACGGTCTGGACCGACCTCTACATCTATGTGGAGCGCCTGTTCGAAGGCGACCGCAACGCCCGCATGCGGCTCGACGCCGAGCCGATGAGCTTCAACAAGGCCTGGCGCAAGACCGGCAAGCACGTGGTGTGGCTGGGCATCGCCTTCGGCACCGGCGGCGCGTGGATCTTCTACTTCCACGACGCGCCCTCGCTGATCCGCGACTTCTGGGTCGGCCAGGCGCCGCTCACCGCCTACATCTCGTGCGGCGTGCTGACGGCCACCACCTATCTGCTCGCCGGCTACATGCGCGAGCAGGTCTGCACCTACATGTGCCCGTGGCCCCGCATCCAGGGCGCCATGCTCGACGACCACTCGCTGCAGGTCACCTACCGCTATGACCGCGGCGAGCCGCGCGGGCCGCACAAGAAGGGCCAGACCTGGGAAGGCCGCGGCGACTGCATCGACTGCAACCAGTGCGTGGTCGCCTGCCCGATGGGCATCGACATCCGCAACGGCCCGCAGCTCGAGTGCATCAACTGTGGCCTGTGCATCGACGCCTGCAACGACATCATGGTGAAGGTCGGCCGGCCCAAGGACCTGATCTTCTTCGACACCGACCACGCCGTGGCCCTGCGCGCCAAGAAGGAGCCGGCGGCCTACCGCCTCCTCCGTTCGCGTACGATCTACTACTCGGCGGCCCTGGTGCTGGTCTCGGGCCTGATGCTCTGGGGCCTGATGAACCGGACCTTCCTGGACGTGCACGCCCTGCGTGACCGCAACCCGGTCTATGTGCGCCTGCAGGACGGCTCGATCCGCAACGGCTACACCCTGAAGATCGTCAATCGGACCTTCTATCCGAAGACCGTCACGGTGACCTTCAAGGGCGTGCCCGGCGCGCGGATGAAGACCCCTGGCGCCGACTCGGTGACCGGCCCGCTGCAGTTCAAGGTGGCCGGCAACCAGGACCAGTCGTTCCGCGTGTTCGTGATCGCCCCCAAGGGCGCGACCATGGCCACCAACGTCCCCGCCGAGTTCGAGGTCCGCTCGGACACCGACACGGCCGAGGCGAAGACCACCTTCATCTCGGGAGACCTGCGATGAGCCATCTCTCCGTCGTCGGCGAAGCCCGTCCGCGCGGCTTCCGGTTCACCGGCTGGCACTTCCTGGCGATCATCGTCGGCTTCTTCGGGGTGGTGATCGCCGTCGACGTCAGCTTCGCGGTGATGGCCTACAGGACCTTCCCGGGCGAGGTTTCGGTCACGCCCTACGAGGATGGGCTGCTCTACAACAAGAAGCTCGCCCAGATCGCCGCCCAGGAGAAGCTGGGCTGGAAGGCCGCCGCGGCGGCCGAGCCGACGGCGGTGGTGCTGCTGGTCGAGGACGCCAAGGGCCAGCCGGTGCGCGACCTGCGCATCTCGGCCAAGCTGGAGCGGCCGGCCACCGAGAGCGGCCGCATCAACGCCGCCTTCAAGGAAGTGGCCGCCGGCCGCTACGAGGCGCGCGTCGGCGGCCTTGCCGGAGCCTGGGACCTGACCGCCGAAGCCCGCGACTCGGCCGGCCATCTGTTCATGGCCGAGCGGAGGCTGACGTGGCCCTGACCTATCCGGCGGCGCCGGCGCCCGACTACTCCGCCTTCCTGCGCAAGCGCGAAGACGGCGCGCGCAGCCTCGACCTCTTGGTGAAGGGCGCGCGCTGCGCCAACTGCTTGGCCAAGATCGAGCGCGAGGTGCAGGGCCTGCCGGGCGTCGCCTCGGCGCGGCTGAACCTGACCACCGGCAAGCTCACCGTCGGCTTCGACGGCGCGGCCGGCGATGCGGCCAAGGTGGTCGAGGCGCTGGACAAGCTCGGCTATCCGGCGACCCCTTACGATCCGGCCCAGGCCCAGGTCGCCCACGACAAGGAAGGCCGCCGGCTGATCCTGGCGCTGGCCGTCGCCGGCTTCGGGGCGATGAACACCATGATGTTCTCGGTGCCGCTGTGGGCCGGGATCTTCGGCCAGGAGCTCGGCCCGGCGACGCGCACCGTGATGCAGTGGTTCGCCGCCGCCGTCGGCGGGCCCTGCGCCATCTACGCCGGCCTGCCGTTCTTCCAGTCGGCCTGGAACTCGCTGAAGCGCCGCCGCGCCAACATGGACGTGCCGATCTCGGTGGGCGTGATCCTCACCCTCCTGATCAGCTTCTCCGAGACCCTGCTGCACGGCCGCGACACCTATTTCGACGCCGCCGTCTCTCTGCTCTTCCTGCTGCTCATCGGCCGCTGGCTGGACCATCAGCTGCGGGCCAAGGCGCGCGGCGCGGCCGGCGACCTCCTGGCCATGCAGGCGCCCGCCGCCACCCGGCTCGACGCCCAGGGCCGCGAGCATCGCGCGCCGCTCTCCGAGGTCGCCGTCGGCGATCTCCTGGTGGTCCGGCCCGGCGAACGTATCCCGGTGGATGGGGTGATCGAGACCGGCGCCACCGACCTCGACAACGCCCTGCTGACCGGCGAGACGACGCCGGCCGCCGCCACTGCAGGCAACGCCGTGCGCGCCGGCGCCCTGAACCTCTCGGGCGTGATCACCCTCAAGGCCGCGGCCCGCTCCGAGGACTCCGCGGTGGCGGCGATCGCCCGCCTGGTCGAGGCCGGCGCCCAGTCCAAGTCGAAATACGTCCAGCTGGCCGACAAGGCCGCCGGCCTCTACGTGCCCGTGGTGCACCTCGCCGCGGCCCTGACCTTCGCCGGCGGCTGGGCCCTGGGCCTTGGCCCGCGCGAGGCGCTGCTGCGCGCCGTGGCGGTGCTGATCATCACCTGCCCCTGCGCGCTCGGCCTCGCGGTTCCGGCCGTGCAAATCACCGCCTCCGCGCGCCTCTTCCGCAAGGGCGTGCTGGTCAAGTCCGGCGCCGCGCTCGAGCGCCTGGCCGAGGTCGATCACGTGGTCTTCGACAAGACCGGCGTGCTGACCGAGGGCCGGCCGCAACTGATCGAGGCCGACGAAGTCGCGCTGCTGCGCGCCGCGCCGCTGGCGCGGGCCTCGCGCCATCCGCTGGCCAAGGCGCTGGCCGCCGAGGCCGGGATCGGCGTCGTCGCGGCCGAGGCCAAGGAACACGCCGGCCTCGGCGTCGAAGGCCTGATCGACGGCCGCCCCGCGCGCCTCGGCCGCGCCGCGTTCGTGGGCGCTGAGACCGAGGGCGACGGCGAGACCGAGCTGTGGTTCGCCGAAGAGGGCCACGCCCCGGTCCGATTCCGCTTCTCCGACACCCTGCGCCCGGACGCCGTCCAGGCGGTCGCCGCCCTGAAGGCCCGCGGCCTGACTGTCGAGATCCTGTCGGGCGACCTCGCCACCCCGGTGGCCCGGGTCGCCGAGACCGTCGGCGTCCGCGTCTGGCGCGCCGGCCTCTCGCCCTTCGAGAAGGCCGAGGCCCTCGAGGCCATGGCCGCCAAGGGCCGGAAGGCCCTGATGGTGGGCGACGGCCTGAACGACGCGGCCGCCCTCGCCAAGGCGCACGCCGCCATGGCGCCGGGCACGGCGCTGGAAGCCAGCCAGAACGCCGCCGACCTGGTGTTCTCCGGCGAGGGTCTGATGGCCGTGGTCGAGGCGATCGACACCGCCCGCCAGGCCCGCACCCGGGCGCTGGAGAACTTCGGCCTCGCCGCCCTCTACAACGTGGTGGCCGCGCCGGCCGCCATGTTCGGCCTGGTGAATCCCTTCGTGGCGGCCATCGCCATGTCCGGCTCCTCGCTGCTCGTCACCCTGAACGCGCTCCGCATGGGAGGCCGCAAATGAACATCGTCCTGTTCCTCGCCCCCTTCTCGGTCGGCCTCGGCCTGATGGCGCTGGGCGCCTTCTGGTGGACGCTGCGGGCCGGCCAGTACGACGACCCGGTGGGCGACGCCTCCCGCATCCTTCTCGACGACGACGACGACCGCCCGCTCTAGGCCGAGAGAGGCCCCAGTATGACCGCCACGCTTACCGCCCCGCTGTCCCGCGATCAGCTGATCGCCAAGTACGAGGGCCGTGCGCCCCGCTACACCAGCTATCCGACCGCCGTGCAGTTCACCCCGCAGGTGGACGCGGCGACCTATCGACGCTGGCTGGCGGAGCTGCCGACCGAGCGTGCGGTTTCGCTTTATGTCCACATCCCGTTCTGCGAGCGGCTCTGCTGGTACTGCGGCTGCAACACCCGGGCGGTGAACCGCCACGACCCGATCGCCGCCTACGTCCAGCTGCTCGTGCAGGAAGCCGAGCTGCTCGAGGCGGCGCTGCCGGGCAAGATGACGGCCGAGGCGCTGCACTTCGGGGGCGGCACGCCCAACATGCTGTCGCCCGACGACCTGGCGGTGATCTTCGCGGCCCTGCGGGCGGTGTTCCGCTTCGCGCCCGACGCCGAGATCGCCGCCGAGCTGGATCCGGCGGTACTGACCCGCGAATGGGTCGAGGCGGCGGGCTTCCACGGCATGACCCGGGCCAGCCTGGGCGTTCAGAACCTCTCGCCCGAAGTCCAGACGGCGGTTAACCGCATCGAGGCGTTCGAGGATATCGCCGCCTGCGTCGGCTGGCTGCGCGAGGCGGGCGTCCGCTCGATCAACTTCGACCTCATGTACGGCCTGCCGCGGCAGACGGTGGCCAACACGCTCTCCACCATCGACGGCGTCCTGCGCCTGAGGCCCGAGCGGCTGGCCCTGTTCGGCTACGCTCACGTGCCGTGGATGAAGTCGCACCAGAAATTGCTCGACGAGGCGGCCCTGCCCGGCCCGTCCGAGCGCCTCGACCAGTCCGAGGCCGCCGCCGAGCGGCTGGCGCAGGAAGGCTATGTACGCATCGGCCTCGATCACTTCGCGCTGGAGGGCGACGAGCTCGCCGTGGCCCTGAAGGAAGGCCGGCTGCACCGCAACTTCCAGGGCTACACCACCGACGCGGCCCAGACGCTCCTGGGGCTGGGGGCCTCGGCCATCGGCTCGCTGCCGCAGGGCTTCGTGCAGAACGTGGCCCAGGAGCTGCCCTGGCGCGCGGCGGTGCAGAAGAACGACCTGCCGATCGCCCGCGGCGTCGCCCTGACCGCCGACGACCGCTTCCGCGGCGAGATCATCGAGCAGCTGATGTGCAACCTCGCCGTGGACCTCGAGGCGGTCTGCGCCCGCCACGGCCGCCAGCTTTCCGAGCTGAGGGGCGAGATCGCCCGGCTGGCCGACTTCGCCGAGGACGGGCTGATCGCCTGGTCGGGCGCCAAGCTGACGGTCACCGACGCCGGCCGCGTGCTGGTCCGTTCGGTCTGCGCGGTGTTCGACGCCTACGTCGTCGCCGACGCCCAGCGCCACTCCAAGACGCTCTGACGAAAAAGACCCCGCGGACGAACCGCGGGGCCGAAGTCAGACGACAGATGAATTCGGTTCGGGGTTAGTTCAGGTCAGGCGTCCAGGGCCCGGTGGATGTCGCGCAGCAGGGCGTCGCCCAGCAGCGGCTTCTCGACGATCGGCACCCCGGCCTCGGCGGCCTCGGCGACCACGCTCCGGTGCGGGTGGCTGGTGATCAGGATGGCCGGCGAACTCACCTTGCGGTCGCGCAGCTGGCGCAGGGCTTCCAGCCCGCTGATGCCCGGCAGCTTCTGATCCAGGACGAGGCAGGTCGGCCGGTGCGGCAGCTGGCGCAGCAGCAGGGCCTCGCCGCTCTCGAAAGCCTCGACGTCGAAACCGTCGAGCTCAAGCGAGAAGGTCAGCGAGCCGCGCACAGCGGGATCGTCATCGACGACGACGACCAGCGGACGAGGGCTAAACGAATCCACGGCACTGTTCCATTGACGGGGACCAGGACAACCTGCGGGCCGGTCACGGCGGCGGTTTGATCCAGATCAAAAACTCCGGTTCAGGCTTTCAGGCTCTAGGCGGCGAGGCGTTCCAGGACTTCCCACTTGCGGACGCGGAACTGCCGGCAGGAGGCGAATTCGACGACCTTGGAGGACTGCAGCTGGGTCAGCATGCGGGAGACGGTCTCGATGGTCAGGCCGAGGTAGTCGGCGATGTCCTGGCGGCCCATCGGCAGGTCGATGGCCTCGGCCTCGCCGCGGCTGGCGAGGTCCATCAGGAAGGTGGCGACCTTCTCGGCGGCGGTCTTGCGGCCGAGCAGCAGGACGTGGTCCTGGGCCCGCTCGAGGTCGCGGCAGGTGGCTTCCCAGATCGCCCGGTCGAGCTCGCCTTCGTCCGCCTGGGCCTTCAGCGACGAGCGCTTGACCACCTGGATGGTGCAGTCGCAGAGCGCTTCGGCCGAGTAGCGGTGCTGGGCGCCGACCTCGAGGCCGAACAGGTCGCCCGTCTGGTAGAAGTCGCCCACCTGGCGGCGGCCGTCGGAGAGCAGGCGGGTCGTCCGCACCACGCCCGACACGACCCGGTAGACCAGGTCGGCGTCTTCTTCCTGGGCGTAGACTTCCTCGTCCTTGGCGAAGGTCATGCGCACGCCCAGGCGATCCATGACCTCGGTCAGGTTCTGCGACTGGATGGAGGTGCGGGCGTCGTCGAAGGGGTAGGCGAGGGTCATGGCGGCGGCTCCGGTTCGATGACCAGAAGCTACGTTCGACCCGCGTCATGGGAAATTCGGGACGAACCCTTACGGGCTTCTACGTAAACCGCGGGACGTGCCTACAACTTCAGGCCGAAGCGCGGCCCGGCCCAGGTCATGGCGAGGTAGAGGCCGATGGTCAGAAGGCAGCCGAGGCCCAGGGCCGGCCAGAACGGCATGCCGCGCCGGAGCATGGCCGGGATCGCCAGGAACATCGGCAGCGAGGGGAGCACGTACCAGAAGGTGGCCCCGGCGTGGGCCGCGAGGCGCTCCGGATCGCTCGTGTCCCGCCACAGCCACATCATGCCGAGCACCGAGACCAGCGGCAGGGAGGCGATGAGAGCGCCGAAACCCGGGCTGCGCTTGGCCACCTCCGACACCACCGCGATGATGACGCCGGAGATCCCGGCCTTGATCAGCAGATAGAGCATCCGCCCTCCCTCTAGAGCTTCGCCGCCCTCAGCCTCAGCGCATTGCCGATGACGCTCACCGAAGACAGCGCCATGGCGGCCGCGGCGATCTGGGGCGACAGCAGCAGGTTCATGGCTGGATAGAGCACGCCGGCCGCCAGCGGCACCCCCGCGACGTTGTAGACGAAGGCGAACACCAGGTTCTGGCGGATGTTGCGCATCACCGCCTGCGACAGCCGCCGCGCCTTCACCAGCCCCTGCAGGTCACCCTTCAGCAGGGTGACGCCGGCGCTCTCGATGGCGACGTCGGCGCCCGCGCCCATGGCCACGCCCACCTCGGCGGCGGCGAGCGCCGGGGCGTCGTTGACCCCATCGCCGGCCATGGCCACCGAGCGGCCCTCGGCGCGCAGCTTCTGGACCACCTTGGCCTTGTCCTCCGGCAGGACCTCGGCCTCGACCTCCTCGATGCCGAGCCGCTGGGCGACGGCGAGCGCGGTGGTGCGGTTGTCGCCGGTCATCATGACGAGGCGCACGCCCTCCGCCTTGAGCTGGGCGACGGCCTCGGGCGTCGTGGCCTTCACCGGGTCGGCGATGGCGAGCACGCCGGCCAGGCGGCCGTCGACGGCGGCGAACACGGCGGTGGCGCCCTCGCGGCGCAGGGCCTCGGCGCGGTCGGCCAGGGGCGAGAGGTCGACGCCCTGCTCCTCCATCAGGCGGGCCCCGCCGAGCGCCACCCGCCGGCCCTCCACCACGCCGGTGACGCCCTTGCCGACGGGGGAGTCGAAGTCGCTCGCCTCGGCGAGGTCGAGGCTGCGCTCCTGGGCGGCGCGCAGGATGGCGTCGGCCAGGGGATGTTCGCTGCCGCGCTCCAGGCTGGCGGCCAGGCGCAGGAGGCCCGGCTGGTCGAAGCCGGCGGCCGGCGCGATCTGGGTGACCGCCGGGCGCCCCTCTGTCAGGGTGCCGGTCTTGTCGACCACCAGGGTGTCGATCTTCTCGAAGCGCTCGAGGGCCTCGGCGTTCTTGATCAGCACGCCGGCGTGGGCCCCGCGTCCCACCCCGACCATGATCGACATCGGCGTGGCGAGGCCGAGGGCGCAGGGACAGGCGATGATCAGCACCGAGACCGCCGCCACCAGGGCATAGCCGAAGCGCGGCTCCGGCCCGACCAGCGCCCAGGCGGCGAAGGCGATCACCGCCACCGCGATCACCGCCGGCACGAACCAGCCGGACACCCGGTCGGCCATGCGCTGGATCGGCGCGCGGCTGCGCTGGGCCTCGGCGACCATCTGGACGATGCGCGACAGCAGGGTGTCGGCGCCGACCTTCTCGGCGCGCATGACGAAGGAGCCGGTCTTGTTGATCGAGCCGGCGATCACCTGGGCGCCCGTCTCCTTGGTGACCGGCATGGATTCGCCGGTGACCAGGCTCTCGTCGATGGAGACGCGGCCCTCGGTCAGGACGCCGTCGACCGGCACCTTCTCGCCGGGTCGCACGCGCAGGCGGTCGCCGACCTGGATGAGGTCGAGCGTTACCTCCTCGTCGGAGCCGTCGGCCTTGATGCGCCGGGCGGTCTTGGGCGCGAGGTTGAGGAGGGCGCGGATGGCGCCGGAGGTCTGGTCGCGGGCGCGCAGCTCCAGCACCTGGCCGAGCAGCACCAGGACGGTGATCACCGCCGCGGCCTCGAAGTAGACCGGCACCGCGCCGTCCATGCCTCGGAACGCCGGCGGGAAGGCGCCGGGCGCCAGGATCGCCGCCACGCTGTAGAGCCAGGCCACGCCCACGCCCATGGCGATCAGGGTGAACATGTTGAGGTTGCGGGTCCGCAGCGAGGCCCAGCCGCGGGCGAAGAACGGAGCGCCCGCCCACAGCACCACAGGCGTCGAGAGCGCGAACTGGATCCAGTTCGATGCGGTGGGCGAGAGGTAGCGGTGCAGGTCGAGGAAGTGGCCGGCCATCTCCAGCGCGAACACCGGAACCGTGAGCACGAGGCCGATCCAGAACCGCCGGCTCATGTCGGCCAGCTCGTGGTTCGGTCCGGCGTCGGCGGTGATCAGCTCCGGCTCGAGCGCCATGCCGCAGATCGGGCACGAACCCGGCCCTTCCTGGCGGATCTGCGGGTGCATCGGGCAGGTGTAGATGGTCCCGGCAGGCGGCGGCGGCTCGGCCGGACGGCTCTCCTTCTCGAGATATTTCACGGGGTCGGCTTCGAACTTGGTCCGGCAGCCGTTGGAGCAGAAATGGAAGGTCTCGCCCGCGTGCTCGGCGTGATGGGGCGTGGTGTTCGGGTTGACCTTCATCCCGCAGACCGGATCGGTCGCCGTCTTGCCGTCGTCGGCCGGCGCGGCGTGGTCGTGGTGATGGTGGGCGTGATCGGACATTCGCATTCTCCCGGCCCGGAGAGATATACCCCATGGGGGCATCTTGCAATTACCCGGCGGGGGTATATGTTCCGAGCCGCTGACGAGAAGGACTTCCGCCCATGAAGCGCGACAACAAACCGGGGCTGCTCAATCGCCTCAAACGCGTGGAAGGCCAGGTGCGGGGCATCGCCCGCATGGTCGAGGAGGACCGCTACTGCATCGACATCCTGACCCAGGTCCAGGCGGTGCGGGCGGCCCTCCAGAAGGTGGAGCACGAGCTTCTCAAGGACCACCTCGGCCACTGCATCGAGGGGGCGATCGTCAGCGGGGACAGGGAAGAACAGCGCAGGAAAGCCGCCGAATTGATCGAGCTTCTGGAGCGAACCAACCGATGACGCGCCTCTTCGCCACCACCGCCGCCCTGGCCCTTCTCGCCGCTCCGGCCATGGCCCAGCCCACGAACCAGCAGGCGGCGCCCCCCATGGAGCACTCCGGGATGGATCGGCCCGACATGGATCATTCCCAGATGGACCATTCCCAGATGGACCATTCGAAGATGGACATGGGCGAGATGGACGAAATGCCCGGCATGACGCACGCCGGCCACGCCATGAGCCAGGGCGCGCTCGGCTCCTACGCCATGACGCGGGAGGCCTCCGGCACCTCTTGGCAGCCGGACGCCTCGACCCATGAGGGCCTGCACCTGATGTACGGCCCGTGGATGGTCATGGCCCACGCCACGATCGACGGCGTCTACTCGTGGCAGGACGGTCCCCGCGGCGACGACAAGGGCTTCGTCTCCGGCATGATCATGAGCTCGGCGCGCCGCGAGATCGGCGACCATGGCACGCTGCAGTTTCGGGCGATGCTGAGTCCCGACCCGTTCATGGGCAAGCGCGGCTATCCGGAGCTGCTCGCCACCGGCGAGACGGCGGACGGCGTGACGCCGCTCGTCGACCGCCAGCACCCGCACGACCTCTTCATGGAGCTTTCGGGCGCCTACGCCTATCGCCTGACGGAAAAGGACAGCGTCTTCCTCTACGCGGGCCTGCCGGGCGAGCCAGCGTTCGGGCCGCCGGCCTTCATGCACCGGGCGTCGATCATGGACAGTCCGGAGGCGCCGATCAGCCACCACTGGCTGGACTCCACCCACATCGTCTTCGGCGTCGTCACCGCCGGCTATGTGCACGACAACTGGAAGGTCGAGGCCTCACGCTTCCGCGGTCGCGAACCGGACGAGCACCGCTTCGACATCGAGCACGCGACGCTCGACTCCACGGCCCTGCGCCTCTCCTACAATCCGACGGCGAACTGGTCCCTGCAGGCCTCGTGGGCGGACGTGAAGAGCCCCGAGCAACTCGATCCGGACACCGATGTGCGCAAGTGGTCGGCCAGCGCCATCTACACTGTGCCGTTCGGCGCGGACGGCTGGTGGTCCACCACCGCCGCCTGGGGCCGCCGCAGCGCCGAGCACCAGGACCTCGACGCCTTCGCCCTGGAGAGCGCCGTCAGGCTGAACCCGGCCTGGACCGTCTTCGGCCGCGCGGAGCGGATCGACACCGACGAGCTGGTGTTCACGGGCGGCCACCACGGCCCCACCTTCACCGTCGGCAAGGTGTCGCTCGGCGCGGTCCGCGACTTCCCAGTCAGCGAGCACGTGAGCGTCGGCCTCGGCGGCCTCTATGCGGTCAACTTCGTCCCCGGCGAACTGAAGGCGCTCTACGGCCGGTCAGAGCCCGGGGGCGCCATGGGCTTCGTGCGGCTCAAACTGCACTGAGACGGCGGGCCGGCGGAACCCTTCCGCCGACCCCGCTTTTTCGCAGCGTCAGCATGGAGAGGAGAGCCATGACGTCGCTGCACCGCGCAGTGCGCCCCACGCCGAACTTCACGGTCGTGAAGGTCCGCCGCATCAAGCACCGCATCCCGACCCCGGTGGGCCCGAGGCCTCGTGGCGAGGTGAACCAGGACCCGCCGGCCTGAGCCTTCGAGGCCAGGCCGGAGCCTCACCCAAAGGCGCCGTTGGCGCATGGAGGGTGCTGAGCTAGCGTCGCGTCATGAGCGACGCGATCCGTATCCTGGCCGACATCCCCGCCGCCCAGGCCAACGCCTTCGGCGACAAGCCGGCGGTCGAGGTCGAGGGCCGCACCCTCACCTACGCCGAACTCGATCGCCGCGCCGACAGGGTGGCGGGCCTCCTGGCCGCCGCCGGGGTCAAGCCGGGCGACCGGGTGTCATGGCTGGGCCGGGGCTCGGAAGCGTTCTTCGAGATCTTCTTCGGCGCGGCGCGGGCGCGCGCCTGCCTGGCGCCGATCAACAGCCGCCTCGCCCCGCCGGAGATCGCCTTCATCCTGAAGGACAGCGGCGCGGACCTGTTCTTCGTCACCCCGGACTTCTTCGACGTGGCGCAGGAGGTGGTCAGCCAGGTCGACCGGCCGATCCGCCTGATCGGGGTCGGCGACAGCCGGCCGGGGATCGAGAGCTACGAGGCGCTGCGCGACGCCGCCCCCGCCGGCCCGGCGCACACCCCCGTCCACGCCGACGACGTGCTGCAGCTCTACACCTCCGGCACTACCGGCCTGCCCAAGGGCGTGCGGCTCAACAACGCCAACTACGCCGCCTTCCTGAAGCTGCGGACGCAGGTCGAGGGCTTCGACTACGGCGCCGACGACACGGTGCTGATCGTCATGCCGCTGTTCCACGTGGCCGGGACCAACATCAGCTTCGCGGGCCTGGCGGCCGGCGGGCGGGTGATCGTCATGCCGGAGTTCAAGCCGGCCGAGGTGCTGCGCACGATGCAGGAGGAGCGGGTCGCCCACATCTTCCTGGCCCCGGCTATGATCAACATGCTGCTGCAGCAGCCGGAGATCGCATCGGCGGACTTTTCCGCCCTGAAGACCATCGCCTACGGCGCCTCGCCGATCAGCGAGGCGCTGCTGGCCGAGGCCAAGCAGCGGTTCGGCTGCGGCTTCATCCAGTTCTACGGCATGACCGAGACCACGGGCGCCGGCTCCTACCTGCCGCCCGACGCCCACGAGGGCGAGCTCTTGCGCTCCTGCGGCAAGCCCTGGCCGACCCTCGAGGTGACGATCATGGACGACGGGGGCCGCGAGGTCGGGCCCGGCGAGATCGGCGAGATCGCCATCCGCGGCGAGATCGTCATGGCCGGCTACTGGAACCGGCCCGAGGCCACCGCCGAGACCGTCACACCCGAGGGCTGGCTGCGCACCGGCGACGCCGGCTACCGCAACGAGCACGGGTTCTTCTTCGTCCACGACCGGGTGAAGGACATGATCGTCTCGGGCGGTGAGAACGTCTATCCGGCCGAGGTGGAGAACGCGATCCTGGGCTGCCCCGGCGTCGCCGACGCCGCGGTCATCGGCGTGCCCGACGCTCGCTGGGGCGAGGCGGTGAAAGCGATCGTCGTCCGCGCGCCCGGCGCCGATCCCCGACCCGAGGAGATCATCGCCTGGGCCCGCCAGCGGATCGCCGCCTACAAGGCCCCGAAGTCGGTGGACTTCATCGACGCCCTGCCCCGCAACCCGTCCGGCAAGGTGCTCCGCCGCGAGCTGCGCAAGCCCTACTGGGAAGGCCGCGACCGGATGGTGGGCTAAGAACCGGCGACCACCGGCCCGACCTCCTCGCGCGGGGCGCTTGGCGCGATCCGCAGGCGAAGCAGGCTGACGCAAGCCGCGAGGGCAGCCACCCCCGCCGCGCTCATCAGGGCCAGCGTCGTGGCGTGGGTTCCGGCCAGGTGGAAGAAGACCGCGACGGCGAGCGCGCCCGCGGTCTGGCCGAGGAGGCGCGCGGTGGCCAGCATGCCGCCCGCCGCGCCCGAGCGGTGCAGCGGGGCGGACGAGAGCATCGCCCGGTTGTTCGGTGACTGGAAGAAGCCGAAACCCAGGCCGCAGAGCGCCATGCGCCAGACGATCTGCCAGTCCGGCGCGCCGGGATGGAGGTTGGACAGGAAGGCGAGGCCGACGGCGAGCAGGCCAAGTCCGATCCCGCCCAGCAGGCCGGCCGGGAAGCGGTCGGCGAGGCGTCCAGCCAGGGGCGCGGCGACGCCGACGGCCAGCGGCCAGGGCGTCATCAGGAAACCCGTCTGCACCGCCGAGTGGCCGAGCACGGTCTGGAAGTAGAAGGGCAGGGAGACGTAGGCCAGCATCTGCGCCGCGAACGAGACCACCGAGGTGGCGATCGACAGGCCGAAGATCGGGATCGCCAGGAGGTCCAGCGGCACCAGCGGCGCCGGGCGGCCGAATTCCCGGCGGATGAGGATCACGAGCGCCACGGCGCCGACGGCCAGCTTGGCGAGGCCGATCGCCAGCCCCTCGCGCACGACGCTTTCCGCGCCGAGGATCAGGAAGCCGAAGGCCACGGCGTTGAGGCCGGCGGCGACGAAGTCCATCCGCTTGCCCGAGCCGACGGTCCGCGGCAGGGCGCGCGAGGCGATGGCGATGGCCACCGCGCCGATCGGGACGTTGATCGCGAACAGCCACTCCCAGGAGGCCACCGACAGGATCGCCGAAGCGACCGTCGGGCCGATGGCGGCGGAGATCGAGATGACGAGGGCGTTGAGGCCGATGCCCCGGCCGAGCAGGCGCTTGGGATAGGTGAAGCGCACCAGGGCGGCGTTGATGCTCATGATGCCGCCCGCGCCCAGGCCCTGCAGCACGCGCGCGGCGGTGAGCTCGGTCAGGGTGTGCGAGAGGGCGCAGCCGAGTGAGCCGGCCGTGAAGACCGCCAGGCCCGCCATGTAGACGCGCCGGTAGCCCAGCTTGTCGCCCAGCGCGGCCAGCGGCAGCAGGGTGACGGTGATCGCCAGCTGATAGGCGTTGACGATCCATATCGAAGAGGCGGCGCTGGCGTTCAGCTCGCGCGCGATAGTCGGCAGGGCCACGTTGGCGATGGCCCCGTCCAGCACCGACATGGCCATGGCCAGCCAGATGGTGGCCATGGACCAGTAGCGGCGCGGGATCGGCAGGCCGTCGGGCGTCGCCGGCGAGGCCTGCGCGTCGGTGTCGGAGGCGGGCGTCTGCATGGGTTCGGAAAACCCCTAGACCCGGGAGCCGTATCCCGGAAGCCCGCCCGCCGACGTCAGCCGGGGATCAGGCGCTGGCGGCCGCGCTCGGGCGCGCCTTCACGCGGTTGTACCAGTCGGTCAGCTTGGCGAAGCCGGGGTCCAGCGGCTGGCCCACCTGGAAGCCGAAGTCGATGAAGCCGAACAGCAGGATGTCGGCGAGGCTGAAGCGATCGCCGCAGATCCAGGGCCCCTTGAACTGGCTCTCCAGCCACTGCTCGCCGTCCTTGGCCATGGCCTTCAGGCCGGGGGAGGCCTCCGGCACGGTCAGCATGCGGTCCTTGAACAGCGGCAGGCCCTCGGCGAAGCGGAAGCCGTTGGCCATGGGCTCGCAGATCTTCAGGTCCACCCGACGGGTCCACATGCGGGTCTGCGCCCGCTCTTCCGGGGTGGAGCCGATCAGCGCAGGGGTCGGGTGCTTCTCCTCGAGGTACTCGCAGATGGCGGTGATCTCGGAGAGATAGGCGCCGTTGTCGAGCTCCAGGCAGGGCGTCTGGCCGGCCGGGTTCTTGCCCTTGTAGGGGTCCTGGCGGTTCTCGCCGCCCATGAGGTCCACCTCGACGCGCGGCACGTCCACGCCCTTCTCGGCGATGAACATCTTCACGACGCGCGGGTTCGGGCCGACGGACTGATGGAGCTTCATGGTGTTTCCCCTCTCAATTTGAGTGGGGGACCGTAGGAGGGCGCCGTCGCGTCGGTCAAACGAATCACCGAAACGTGTGGCCAAGTCAGAAAGTTACGAGCCTGTTAACTGTGGCGTTGTGTCGCGGAAAATGGCATAACGCCGTCCCATGACGTACCGGCAGCTGAAACCCGACCTCACGGGATCGAGCGAAAGTCTCGAGGATCTGCTCGAGCGCCTCCGGTCCCTCTCCAAGCACCCGATGGGCCCCAAAGGCCGGCGGTTCCCGCCCGGCTTCGGCCATTTCGTGAGTTCGCGTCGACCGCCCGGCGGCGCGGGCGCGGCGGAAGCCCCGATCCCGGCCGACAAGGGCCTGGCGGACGCCTGCGCGGCCTACTGAGCCCGACCTGAGGCCACCCTGAGCGCGCGAGATCAGGTGCGGGCCGCGCCGGCCACCACCTGATCGAGCGACGCCGGCCTGGGGCCGCCCGTCGCCCAGTCCAGCAACTCCACCGGATGGACCACCGGCGCCTGCACCGCGGGCGCGATCTGGGCTATGCAGCCGACATTGCCGGCGGCCACGACCAGCGCGCCGGTCCGCACGATGTTGGCCGCCTTGCGGTCGCGAAGCTGGTTGGCGAACTCCGGTTGCAGGATGTTGTAGACCCCGGCCGAGCCGCAGCAGAGGTGCCCCTCCGGGACCGCGCGCACGTCGAAGCCGGCCTCCGCGAGCAGCCGCGCCGGCGCCGTCGTCACCTTCTGGCCGTGCTGCAGCGAACAGGGCGCGTGATAGGCGACGCTGAGGCGCGGCCGGTCGGCGAGCGGCGGCAGGCCGACCTCGGCCAGGAACTCCAGGATGTCGCGGGCCTTGGCCGCCACCGGCGCGCCGGCCTCACCGAGCAGGTGGCCGTAGGCCTTCAGCGTCGTGCCGCAGCCGGCCGCGGTGGTGACGATGGCGTCGGGCGCCACATGGCCCCAGGCGAGCACGTTCTTGCGGGCCATGCCGCGCGCCTCTTCGGTGCGGCCGAGGTGCTCCGACAGGGCCCCGCAACAGCCCTCGCCGGCGGCCAGCACGACGTCGTAGCCCGCCCGCGCCAGCAGGCGGACGGCGGCCTCCCGGACCTGCGGCGCCATGGCCGGCTCGACGCAGCCCTGCAGCAGGATCACCCGCCCGCGCCGCGCCTCGACGGCGGGATAGGTCCCCGGGCCGCGGGGCGGCTTCATCGGCGACGGAACGAGCCGCAGCAGGGCGGCGATCGGACCCAGGCGCAGGCGGTGGAACCAGGGCTCCAGGTGCTGGACCGAACGGCCGAGGGCCAGCGCGGCTTTCAACCGATGCGGGTTGGTCATCACCGCCGGGATCAACCAGCGCAGCAGCCGCTCCCAGGGGGGACGCCGGTGATGGTCTTCGATGTAGGCCCGGGCGTGGCCGATCAGCTGGGCGTAGTCGACGCCCGACGGGCAGGTGGTGGTGCAGGCCAGGCACGACAGGCAGCGGTCGACGTGGGTGACCATCTCCTTGGTCGGGCGCCCGCCCTTCTCCAGCATGGTGCGGATCAGCTCGATGCGGCCGCGCGGGCTGTCACGCTCGTCGCCGGTCAGCACATAGGTCGGGCAGGTGGCCGTGCAGAAGCCGCAGTGCACGCATTTGCGCAGCGCCTGCTGGCTCCGGGCGTAGTCGGGATCGGCGAGCTGTTCTGGGCTGAAGTGGGTGCGCATGGTCAGATCCCCGTCCGGCCGGGATTGAGGATCCCCTGCGGATCGAACGCCGCCTTGACCCGCGCCGTCAGGGCCGCGAGCGCGCCGTCCAGCGGCTCGAACGCGGTCGCCTCGGCCTGGCCGCGATAGAGAGTGGCGTGGCCGCCGGCCGAACGGGCCGCCCGGCGCACCGCCGAAGCATCGTCGGACAGCGCCCAGACGAGCCCGCCGCCCCAGTCGTACACCACGTCGGAGAGGGCCTCGCCGATACGCCAGCCGGCGGCCGGCGGGACCGAGACGCGCCACAGCGGGCGCGGGTCGGCCTGGAAGGCATCCACCTCGCGCACCTGGGCCCAGAACTCGCGCGAGTGCTCCGCATCGAGCCGGTCGACCCGGCCGAATTCGCGCAGAGCCTCGGCCAGGCTCTCCACCCGCGCGGCGACCGAGGCCTCGAAACCTTCGAGCCTGAGCACTGTCACCGGCATCTGGGCCGCGAGCGGCGGCCGGGCGGCGACCGCGAGGGGCAGGTGCGCCGCGCCCGAGACCTCGACCGGCGCGTTCAGCGCCCGCGACATGGCTTGGATCGCCCGTCGGTCGTCGAGGCCGAAGACCAGCAGGCTCGCCTCGGTCTTGGCCCGCGGCAGCACCTTGATGGTCACCTCGGTCAGCACCGCCAGCGTTCCCCAGGAGCCGGCCATCAGCTTGGAGAGGTCATAGCCGGTGACGTTCTTCACCACCTTGCCCCCGGCCTTGAAGACCTCGCCGCGGCCGCTGACCGCGGAGAAGCCCAGCAGGTGGTCGCGGGCCGCCCCGGCGCGCACGCGGCGCGGGCCGGACAGATTGGCGGCCAGCACGCCGCCGAGGGTCGGCTCTCCCTTGGCTCCGAGCAGCTTGACGAGGCTCGGCGGCTCGAACGGCAGCATCTGGTTCTCGGACGTCACCAGCCGCTCCAGATCCGCAAGCCCGGCGCCCGGCCGGGCGGTGAGCACCAGCTCCTCCGGCTGGTAGTCGAGCACGGAGTCCAGCGCCTTGGTGCTGAGCGTCAGGACCGCGCCCTCGACGCGGCCGACGCCGCGCTTGGTGCCGCCGCCCATGACCTCGATCGGCCGCGCCTTGGCGGCGCAGTCGGCGAGGATCTCCAGCACCTCTTCGGGCGTGCCCGGCGTCTCCATGCGGGTGGGGGTGTCGAGCATCAGAACCTGGGAAGCTCGGGGAAGGCGATCTTGCCGCGGTGCACGTGCATGCGGCCGAGCTCGGCGCAGCGGTGCAGGACCGGGAAGACCTTACCGGGGTTGAGCAGGGCGTCGGGATCGAAGGCGCACTTGACCCGCTGCTGGCAGGCGAGGTCGGTGTCGTCGAACATCTCGCCCATCAGGTCCCGCTTCTCGACGCCGACGCCGTGCTCGCCGGTCAGCACTCCGCCGACCTCGACGCAGAGCTTGAGGATGTCAGCCCCGAAGGCCTCGGCCTTCTCGAGTTCGCCGTCCTTCTCGATGTCGTAGAGGATTAGCGGGTGCAGGTTGCCGTCGCCGGCGTGGAAGACGTTGGCGACGCCCAGGCCGTATTGGCGGGAGAGCGCGTTGATGCGCGTGAGGACCTGCGGCAGCTGGCGGCGCGGGATGGTGCCGTCCATGCAGTAATAGTCCGGCGAGAGCCGCCCGACCGCCGGGAAGGCCGCCTTGCGCCCGGCCCAGAAGGCGAGACGCTCGGCCTCGTCGCGGCTGACGCGGATGAAGTCGGCGCCGCGCGCCTGGGCCAGGGCCTTCACGTGGCCGGCCAGTTCGGCGCACTCGGCCTCCGGACCGTCCAATTCGACGATCAGCAGGGCCTCGGCCTCGGTCGGGTAGCCGGCGTGGACGAAGGCCTCGGCGGCCTGGATCGCGGGCTTGTCCATCATCTCCAGGCCGGCCGGGATGACCCCCGCGGCGATGATGTCGCCGACCGTCGCGCCGGCCGCCTCCACCGAGGGGAAGCCGAGCAGCAGGGCCTTGGCCACCGGTGGGGTCGGCAGGATGCGCACCGTGACTTCGGTGACGACGCCCAGCAGGCCTTCGGAACCCGTGACCAGGCCCAGGAGGTCGTAGCCGGCGGCGTCGTAGCCGCGGCCGCCGAGGCGCACGACCTCGCCGTCCATCAGCACCATCTCGACGCCGAGCAGGTTGTTGGTCGTCAGGCCGTACTTCAGGCAGTGCACCCCCCCGGAGTTCTCGGCCACGTTGCCGCCGATCGTGCAGGCGATCTGACTGGAGGGGTCGGGCGCGTAATAGAAGCCCTGCGCCTGGACCGCGCCGGTGATGGCGAGGTTGGTCACCCCCGGCTGAACCACCGCGCAGCGGTTGGCGTAGTCCACCTCCAGGATCTGGTTGAACTTGGCCATGCCGAGCACGATGCCGTCGGTGAGCGGCAGGGAGCCGCCGGAGAGCGAGGTGCCGGCGCCGCGCGGCACCACCTTGACCCCGTTGGCCTGGCACCACTTGAGCACATGGCTGACCTGCTCCGTGGTCTCGGGCAGCACCACCGCGATCGGCGTCTGCCGATAGGCCGAGAGGCCGTCCGACTCGAAGGGGACCAGCCCGTCGGGGTCGGCGACCACTCCCTCGCCGGGCACGATCTTGCGCAGCGCCCTCACGATCTCCCCCTTGCGGGCGATCAGGTCGGCGTCCGGGACGGGCATCTTCATCCCGCCCTGACTAGCGCGAAAGGGCGCCGCGGCTCCAGCGCTTCCCTGCCGCCGCGACATCGGCGCAAGCTCGGGCAAAAGGGAGGACGGCCATGGACATCCTGCTCGTCGACGAACCCGCGCCGCACGTGCGGCGCTTCACGCTGAACCGGCCGGAGAAGCGCAACGCCCTCTCCAACAGCCTGCGGGCCCAGCTGCTCGAGGGACTGGAGGCCGCCGACCGCGATCCGCAGATCCGGGTGATGATCCTGCGGGGCGCCGGGGCGTGCTTCTCGGCCGGCTACGATCTCGGCGGCGGCGCGGCCGAGCCCTACCCCTTTCAGACCGCGGCGGGCGCCGGCCAGTGGGCCCGCCACGTGGTCGAGGGCTGCTTCCGGATCTGGGACCTGGCTAAGCCGGTCATCGCCCAGGTCCACGGCTGGTGCCTGGCGGGCGGCTCCGAGCTCGCGACCGCCTGCGACCTGGTCTACGTCGCCGAAGACGCCCAGATCGGCTACCCGCCGGTGCGCATGATGAGCCCGCCGGACAACCAGTTCCACGCCTGGCTCTGCGGCCTCAGGCCCGCCATGGAGATGATGCTGACCGGCGACGCCATCGACGGCCAAGAGGCCGTCCGCGTCGGCTTCGCCAACCGCGCCTTCCCCGCCGAGCGGCTGGAGGCCGAGGTGCTGGCCATGGCCGAACGCGTCGCCAAGATCCCCACCGACGTGCAGCAGATGAACAAGCGCTCGGTGCACCGGGCGATGGAGATCATGGGCCTGCGCGCAGCCATCCGCGCCGGCACCGAGATCCAGGCGCTGGCCCTCACCACGCCCTCCAGCCGCGAGACCTTCGCCCGCTTCCGCGACGGCGTCCGCCAGGCGCTGGACGCCCGCGACGGCGACTTCGGCGACTACCGCACCAAGGGCGGCGACTAGATCGCCTCGACCACCGCCGCAAGGCCGCGGGCGACCGGCTCCAGCATCGCCGGCGAGGTCACGTCGGGCAGGTCGCGGCGGGTGTGGTGCAGGACGTGGCTGCCGACGAGGCTGAAGAGCGGCGCGTAGCCGCGCCGCTGGTATTCGGCGATCTCGCCGGGCGCGCGCTCCTTGTCGATGTCGATCGGCGCCTCGTACTTGAGCTGGCCCGCGAAGGCCTTGCGCGCCACCGGCAGCAGGGCCTCGCTCGCCGCCGCCAGGCGGCTGACCTGCGGATGGTCGAGGCGGGTGATCCTGCCGTCCGCGAGGGCGAAGTCGTAGCTCGCCACATTGGCGCCGATGTGCACCCAGCCGCGCGCCTCCGCGGGCCCGGGCGCCAGATGCTCGGCGAAGAGATGGCCGCCGTAGCCGTCGAACTCGTGGCCCGAGGCGGCCATGAAGACGAGGTTGCGGTCCGTGGCCGCCAGGCGGCGCGCGAGGCCGAGCCAGATCGCGATCCCCGAGCCCCGCTCGCCGGCGCATTCGAACCAGCCGCTCTTGGGCGTCGAGACGATCAGCGGCTTGCCCGTTCCCGGACGTCGGGCGACCAGGTTCTCGGCGCGGCCCTGACGCATCGCGCCGGCTATCGAGATGCGGCCCTCAGATCCAGTCGCCAGGAGGGCGGCGCTGCGGGCGGCGACCGCCACCACCGGAACCGGCCAGGCCGGCTGCTTGGGGGCGCAGTTGAAGGCCACGAGCTCGCCAAGCGGGTTCTCCGTGACCGCCACCACGCCGCTGGCGCCGGCCGCGATGGCGGCCTCGACCGGCTTGCGCCAGGCCTGGGAGACCTCGAGGGCGTGGCCCGTGCCGAACGGGAAGCGCAGCACCGCGATCGCGCCGCGGGCCGGCTCGGCCGTGATCCGCGCCGACGCCTGCCCCGCCGCCGGCGTCCAGAGCGGAAAGGCCGGAACGCTCGCCCCATCGACCGTGACGGTCGCGGCCTCGAGGTCGAACACCGGATAGTCGAAGCCCTGGCGCTCGACCGCATAGCCCTCGCGCTTCAGGGCCCGTTCGAGCCACGCCGTGCAGGCCTGGTCGCCGGCCGTGCCGGTCCGGTGCTCGCCGAGGGCCGCATAGGCCTTCACGTCGGCGTAGAGGGCCGCGCCGGACAGCGGATCGGCGGCGGCCCGGGCGCTCACGGCCGCCGACGCCGCCAGGCCGAAGCCGGCCGCTCCCACCGCTCGCCGCGTCCAACCCATCGCCGCATCACTCCCCCTTGAAGGCCGGCGTCCGTTTCTCGTTGAAGCTCGCCACGCCCTCGCGGCGGTCGGCGGTCTTGAACAGCCGGTTATAGTGCGAGAGCTCCAGCTCCATGGCGGCGGCGAGGTCCATGGCGGCGCCCTCGTGGACCACGTGCTTGAGCGCCTTCACCGACAGCGGCGCGTTGGCCGCGATCTTCTGGGCGGTCTCCAGCACCGCGGCCATCAGCTGGTCGGCCGGAACCACCTTGTTGACGATGCCGGCCTCGCGCGCCTCCTCGGCGGTGAGCGGCCGGCCGGTGGTGAGGATCTCGATCGCCCGCCGCTCGCCGGCCTGGCGGGTCAGGAGCTGGGTGCCGCCGAGCCCCGGCATGATGCCGAGTCCCACCTCGGGCAGGCCGAAGCGCGCATTGTCGGCGGCGTAGGCGAAGTCGCAGGCGAGCGTCATCTCGCAGCCGCCGCCCATGGCCGCCCCGTTGACCGCGGCGATCACCGGCACGTCGACGGCGAGCTGGGCGCGGATCATGGCCTCGAAGATCCTGTGCTGCTCGGCCCAGGCCTCGTCGGTCATGCCGTTGCGCTCCTTCAGGTCCGCCCCGGCCTGGAAGTGGCGGCCCTCGCCGGTCAGCACCACGCAGCGCACGTCGGCGCGGGTCTTGAGCGCGGCCCAGGTCTCCAGGAGCTCCAGGCCCATCTGGGTGGAGAGGGCGTTGGCGACGTCCGGCCGGTTGAACGCCACGACGACGACGCCGGGCGCGGGCTCGCTGATCTTGAGGGTCTCGGGCATCAGAAGCTCTTCGGCCTAGAATGACTTGGGCAGGTCGAGGACGTGGGTGGCCACGTGGGAAAGGATCAGGTTCGTGGAGATCGGCGCCACCTGGTAGAGGCGCGTCTCGCGGAACTTGCGCTCGATGTCGAACTCCTCGGCGAAGCCAAAGCCGCCGTGGGTCTGCAAGCACATGTCGGCCGCGTACCAGCTCGCCTCCGAGGCGGTGAGCTTGGCCATGTTGGCCTCGGCGCCGCAGGGAACGCCGGCCTCGAACTTGGCGGCGGCGTCGTCGACCATGTGGGCGGCGGCGGTCATCTGCACATAGGCCCGCGCGATCGGGAACTGGACGCCCTGGTTCTCGCCGATCTGGCGGCCGAAGACCTTGCGCTCCTTGGCGTAGGCGGAGGCGCGGTCGATGAAGAACCTCGCGTCGCCGATGCACTCGCTGGCGATCAGGATCCGTTCGGCGTTCATGCCGTCGAGGATGTACTTGAAGCCCTTGCCCTCCTCGCCGACCAGGTTCTCGGCCGGCACCTCGAGGTCCTCGAAGAACAGCTCGGTGGTGGCGTGGTTCAGCATGGTCCGCACGGGCCGGATGGTCAGACCGGCGCCGACGGCCTGCTTCATGTCGACGATCAGCACGCTCATGCCGTCGGACGGCTTCTTCGCCTGGTCGCGCGGCGTGGTGCGGCAGAGCAGGACCATCAGGTCGGAGTGCTCGGCCCGGCTGATCCAGATCTTGCGGCCCGAGACCACGTACTTGTCCCCCACTTTCTTCGCGAAGGTGGTGATGCGGGTGGTGTCGGTGCCGGCGTCGGGCTCGGTAACGCCGAAGGCCTGGAGGCGCAGCTCGCCCGTGGCGATCTTCGGCAGGTAGGCTTCCTTCTGCGCCGGGCTGCCGTGCCGCAGGATGGTGCCCATGGTATACATCTGGGCATGGCAGGCGCCGCCGTTGCAGCCCGAGCGGTGGATCTCCTCCAGCACCGCCGTCGCGGCGCGAAGGCCCAGCCCCGAGCCGCCGTACTCCTCCGGGATCAGCACCGAGAGGAAGCCGGCCTCGGTCAGGGCCCGGACGAATTCGGTGGGATAGGCGCGCTCGCGGTCGAGTTCGCGCCAGTACTGGCCGGGGAAACGGGCGCAGAGCTTGCGCACCGCGTCGCGGATTTCAGGGAAGGTTTCGCTCATGCGCCGGCATCAATGGCGCCTGCCGCTGGGGGAGCCAACCCTTCGCGGGCGCTGAGGGCTGGGATAGGCTGGCGACCAACAAGGGGAGGAACGCCATGCCCGAGCTCTCGTACGTGAGCGGGGTGAGCGACAGGCCGCTGATCGGCCAGACGATCGGGGCCTATTTCGACGCCGTGGCGGCGGGCCATCCCGACCGGCCGGCGCTGATCTCGCGCCATCAGCAGATCCGCTGGACCTACGCCGAGCTGAAGGACCGGGTCGACGCGTTCGCCGCCGGCCTGCTGGCGCTGGGGCTGGAGCCCGGCGACCGGATCGGGATCTGGGCCGCCAACTGCTGGGAATGGCTGGTCACCCAGTACGCCACCGCCAAGGCCGGGCTCATCCTCGTGAACATCAACCCGGCCTATCGGACGAGCGAGGCCGAGTACGCGCTCAACAAGGTGGCGTGCCGCGCGCTGATCACGGCGCCCAGCCACAAGACCAGCGACTATGTGGGCATGCTGCGCGAGCTCGCCCCCGAGCTGGCCGGCGCCCAACCCGGGCGGCTTGCCGCCCGGCGGCTGCCGCACCTGACGCTCGTCATCACGCTTGGCGAGGCGGCGCACGCCGGCTGCCTGCCCTTCGCCGAGGTCCTGACGGCCGGCGGCGACCAACACCGCGCACGCCTCGCCGAGATCGGCGCACGCCTGCAGTTCGACGATCCGATCAACATCCAGTTCACCAGCGGCACCACCGGCTTTCCGAAGGGCGCCACGCTCAGCCACCACAATATCCTCAACAACGGCTTCTTCGTCGGCGAGGCGATCGGCCTGCAGCCGGGCGAGAAGCTCTGCGCGCCGGTGCCGCTCTACCACTGCTTCGGCATGGTGATGGCCAACCTGGGCTGCCTGACCCACGCGGCCTGCGTGGTCTATCCGGCCGAGGCCTTCGAGCCCCTCGCGGTGCTTCAGACCGTCGAGGCGGAGCGCTGCGCCGTGCTCTACGGCGTACCGACCATGTTCATTGCCATGCTGGGCCATGCCGAGTTCGGGCGCTTCGACCTCTCGTCCCTGCGCACCGGCATCATGGCCGGCTCGCCCTGCCCCATCGAGGTGATGAAAGAGGTGGTCTCCCGGATGCACATGCCGGAGGTGACCATCGCCTACGGCATGACCGAGACCTCGCCCGTCAGCTTCCAGTCCTCGACCGACGATCCGCTGGAGCGGCGGGTCTCGACCGTCGGCCGCATCCAGCCACACCTGGAGGTGAAGGTCGTCGATCTCGAGGGCCGCATCGTGCCGCGCGGCGAGCCGGGCGAACTCTGCACCCGCGGCTATTCGGTGATGCTCGGCTACTGGGACGATCCGGAGCGCACCGCCGAAGCCCTGGACCGCGCCGGCTGGATGCACACCGGCGACCTCGCGACCATCGACGAGGGCGGCTACTGCAACATCGTCGGCCGCATCAAGGACATGGTCATCCGCGGCGGCGAGAACATCTATCCCCGCGAGATCGAGGAGTTCCTCTATCGCCACCCGGCCGTCCAGGACGTGCAGGTGGTCGGCGTGCCCGACACCCGCTTCGGCGAGGAGCTGGTCGCCTGGATCGTGGTCAGGCCCGGCGCCGCGCTGACGGAGGACGAGGTGCGAGCCTTCTGCAAGGACCAGATCGCCCACTACAAGATTCCACGGTACGTGAAGTTCGTGGAATCTTTCCCCACGACGGTCACGGGCAAGGTGCAAAAGTTCGCCATGCGCGAGGCAATGATTGCAGAACTCGACCTTGTGCTGGAAAAGACCGCCTAGCGCGCGGCGGCTCCGGCCGCGCGGGGGCCTGATCGGGGATATTTGCGAATGAGGAAGCTCGCCACGACCGTCGACCCCAGCGCCGACGGCTTCGCGACGAACGAGAAGGTCAACCGCGCCCTCGTCGAGGAGCTGCGCCAGCGGGCTGGCGAGGCGGCGCTGGGCGGGCCCAAGGCCTCGCGCGACCGCCACGAGAGCCGCGGCAAGCTGTTGCCGCGCGACCGGGTGATGCGCCTGCTCGATCCCGGCGCGCCGTTCCTGGAGGTCGGCCAGCTCGCCGCCTTCGGCATGCACGACGACGAGGCCCCCGCGGCCGGCATCATCACCGGCATCGGCCGCGTCTCCGGCCGCGAGGTGATGATCGTCGCCAACGACGCCACGGTGAAGGGCGGCGCCTACTACCCGATCACGGTGAAGAAGCACCTGCGGGCCCAGGAGATCGCCCTGCAGAACCGCCTGCCGTGCGTCTATCTGGTGGACAGCGGCGGCGCGAACCTGCCGCACCAGGCCGAGGTCTTCCCCGACCGCGAGCACTTCGGCCGCATCTTCTACAACCAGGCGCGGATGAGCGCCGAGGGCATCGCCCAGATCGCCTGCGTGATGGGCTCCTGCACCGCCGGCGGCGCCTACGTCCCGGCGATGAGCGACGAGACCGTCATCGTGAAGGGCCAGGGGACGATCTTCCTCGGCGGCCCGCCGCTGGTGAAGGCCGCGACCGGCGAGGTCATCTCGGCGGAGGAGCTCGGCGGCGCCGACACCCACGGCCGCCGCTCCGGCGTGGTCGACCACGTGGCGAACGACGACGAGCACGCGCTCTCGATCGTCCGCTCGATCGTCGCCAACCTGAACACCGTGAAGCGCGTCGACCTCGACCTCGCCGAGGCCCGGCCGCCGGCCTACGATCCGGAAGAGCTCTACGGCATCGTGCCGACCGACGTGCGCGCGCCCTACGAGGTGCGCGAGGTGATCGCCCGGATCGTCGACGGCTCGGAGTTCCACGAGTTCAAGCCGCTCTACGGCACCACCCTGGTCACCGGCTTCGCGCGGATCTGGGGCTACCCGGTGGCGATCCTCGCCAACAGCGGCGTCCTCTTTTCCGAGAGCGCGCTGAAGGGCGCCCACTTCATCGAGCTCGCCTGCCAGCGGAAGATCCCGCTCGTCTTCCTGCAGAACATCTCGGGCTTCATGGTCGGCGGCAAGTACGAGGCCGGCGGCATCGCCAAGGACGGCGCCAAGCTGGTCACCGCCGTCGCCAGCGCCAATGTGCCGAAGTTCACCGTCCTGATCGGCGGCTCGTTCGGGGCCGGCAACTACGGCATGTGCGGCCGGGCCTATTCGCCGCGCTTCCTGTGGACCTGGCCCAACAGCCGCATCTCGGTGATGGGCGGCGAGCAGGCCGCCTCGGTGCTGGCGACCGTGCACCGCGACGCCGGCAAGTGGAGCCCCGAGGAGGAGGAAGCCTTCAAGGCGCCCGTCCGCCAGAAGTACGAGGACGAGGGCAATCCCTACTTCGCCACCGCGCGCCTGTGGGACGACGGGGTCATCGACCCGGCCCAGACCCGCGACGTGCTCGGCCTCTCCATCTCCGCCTCGCTGAACGCGCCGGTTCCCGAGACGCGCTTCGGCGTCTTCCGGATGTAGGTCGATGGGTCTGGGCGCTCCCGAACTCGACGCCGCCACCGCCGACGCCATCGCCGGCGAGATCGGCCGCGCCTCCAAGCACGCCCTGCCGCCAGGAACGCCCTGCCCCAACTGCGGCACGCCCCTGCAGGGACCCTGGTGCCATGCCTGCGGCCAGAAGGGCGAGGCGTTCCATCGCTCCATCTGGCATCTGGCCGCCGAGGCCGTCGAGGGCCTCACCCACTTCGACGGCCGCTTCTGGCAGACCCTGCCCCGGCTGTTCCTCAAGCCCGGCCAGCTGACCCGCGACTACCTCGACGGGCACCGGGCCTCGCAGATCCCGCCGTTCCGGCTGTTCCTCGTGGTGCTGCTGCTGGTGTTCTTCGCCGGCGGCCTGAACCTCGGCGCCTCGCACCAGAAGTTCAAGCTGGCGACGCTGGGCGACCCGCAGGTGCAGGCCAAGCTGACGCCCGAGCAGAAGGCCAACCTGGAGTCGGCGCTGGGCGAGAAGGCCACGCACCTCCAAGCCAAGGACATCAACCTCGACATCACGGCCGACAAGGGCACGAACGCCTACTGGACGGCCAAGGTGAAGCACGCCCTGGAAGACCCTGAGGCGCTGATGACCGCGGTGGAACAGTGGGGCCACCGCTTCGCGGTCCTGATGCTGCCGGTCGCCGCCCTGCTGCTGACGCTCGCCTTCGCCTTCAAGAAGGACGTCTACGTCTTCGACCACCTGATCTTCTCGATGCACTCCCTGTCGTTCCAGGGGCTGCTGGTGACGGCCGGCTTCCTGCTCGGCATGCTCACCGACGCGGCTTGGCAGATCCTGTGGCTGGCGCCGGTCCACCTCTTCTTCCACATGCGCGGCACCTACCGCAGCGGCGTCGTCGGGACGCTGGCGCGCATGACCTTCCTGTTCTTCGGCTCCTCCGTCGCCGTCGCCGTCCTCATCGGCGCCCTGGTGATGGTGGGCCTGGCGACCATGCACTGAGGACCCAAGACCGCGATGTTCAAATCCCTGCTGGTCGCCAACCGCGGCGAGATCGCCGTCCGCGTCTTCGCCACCGCGCGCCGCCTCGGGCTCTCCACGGTGGCCGTCTATTCGGAGGCCGACGCCGAGGCCCTGCACGTGCGTGAGGCCGACGCGGCGGTCTGCATCGGCCCGGCCGCGGCGCGCGAGAGCTACCTCGTCCCGGAGAAGATCATCGCCGCGGCGAAAGCCGCCGGCGCGGAGGCGATCCATCCGGGCTACGGCTTCCTGTCGGAGAACGTCGAATTCGCCGAGGCGGTGACCGCCGCGGGCCTGATCTGGGTCGGTCCGCCGCCTGCCGCGATCCGCGCCATGGGCCTGAAGGACGCCGCCAAGGCGCTGATGGACAAGGCCGGGGTGCCGGTGACGCCGGGCTATCTCGGTGAGGACCAGAGCCCGGAGACGCTCGCCCGCGAGGCCGCCCGCATCGGCTTCCCGGTGCTGATCAAGGCGGTGGCCGGCGGCGGCGGCAAGGGCATGCGCCGGGTCGACCGCGCCGAGGACTTCGCCGACGCGCTGACGAGCGCCCGCCGAGAGGCCAAGGCCGCCTTCGGCGACGACCGCGTGCTGCTGGAGACCTATGTCACCCGGCCGCGCCACATCGAGGTCCAGGTGTTCGCCGACAGCACCGGCGAGACTGTCCACCTGTTCGAGCGCGACTGCTCGCTGCAGCGCCGCCACCAGAAGGTCATCGAGGAGGCGCCCGCGCCCGGCATGGACGAGGCGACCCGCGCCGCCGTCACCGCCGCGGCGGTCAAGGCCGCCCAGGCCGTGGGCTATGTGGGGGCCGGCACCGTCGAGTTCATCGCCGACGCCAGCGAGGGCCTGAAGCCGGACCGCATCTGGTTCATGGAGATGAACACCCGCCTGCAGGTGGAGCATCCGGTCACCGAGATGGTCACCGGCCTCGACCTCGTGGAATGGCAGCTGCGCGTCGCCGCCGGCGAGCCCCTGCCCCTGCGCCAGGACGAGATCCGCCTGACCGGCCATGCGGTGGAGGCCCGCCTCTACGCCGAGGCCACCGCCGGCGGAAAGTTCCTGCCGTCCACCGGCCGGCTCGAGCACTTCCGCCTGCCGGTCAGCGTGCGCGTCGATCCGGGCGTGGAGGAGGAGGGCGAGGTCACCCCCTTCTACGATCCGATGATCGCCAAGCTGATCGCCTACGCCCCGACCCGCGAGGGCGCGATCACCGAGCTCTGCGAGGCCTGCGACGAGGTCGAGGTGTTCCCGGTGAAGACCAACGCCGGCTTCCTCGGCCGCTGCCTCGAGAGCCCGGACTTCATCGCCGGCGACGTCGACACCGGCTTCATCGAACGCAACCTCGACACCCTCACCGCCGAGCCGGAGCCCAGCGCCGCGGCCCTGTCCGCCGCGGCCGGCGGGGCCATGCTGGCGGTCGAGGACGCGGTGGCCGAACCCCAGCCCTCGCCCTGGCGCGAGCTCGCCGGCTTCCGCCTGAACGCCGAGCCGGCCAACGCCGTGCGCCTGTTCCTGAACGGCCGCTCGGTCATGGCCAGGGCGGCGGAGGACCTGCAGCCGCGTTCGGTCCTGATCACCGACGACAACCACATCGTGGTCTTCGAGGCCGGCGAGGCCTTCGCCTTCTCCGACCATCCGCCGAGCGCCGATGCGGCCGAGGGCGGCGACGGCGAGGCCCAGGTCCGCGCGCCCATGCCGGGCAAGGTCACCGCGGTGCAGGTCAAGGCCGGCGATCAGGTGACCAAGGGCCAGACCCTGCTCACCCTCGAAGCCATGAAGATGGAATACGCCCTCGCCGCCCCGTTCGACGGCAAGGTCGCCGAGCTTTCGGCGGCGGTCGGCGCCCAGGTGGTGGAAGGCGCCGTCCTGGCGGTGCTGGAGAGCGCCTAGCCCTCGCGGGCTGCCGGGTTTAGCGTCGGCTCATGAGCCCGCGGTTCACGCCCGAGCAGATCGACGCCTGGCGCCGCGACGGCGGCGTGCTGGTGGAGGCCTTCTTCACGCCCGAGGAGGTGGCCGCCGTGCAGGCCGACTTCGGCCGGGTGTTCGGCGACGCCGCCGGCGCGGACCAGCCGCTGGTGAAGACCGCCGACGGCCAGGGCGGCGCCTTCCACGCGGCCCAGTTCAGGAACCTGGACTCCATCCCGTTCGACGGCTGCCACGCCCTGAACCTGATCGGCCTGCATCCGGCGCTGATCGCCTTCGCCCGCGCGGCCCTGGGCGTCGAGGAGGTCTACCTCTACCAGTGCCAGGCCTGGGCCAAGTACACCGGCGCGGCCGACTACGATCAGCCCTTCCACTGCGATTACCTCAACCACACCCTCGTCGCGCCGTCGGAGGACACCACCCGCAACACCTGCACGGTGATGTGCTACTTCAGCGACGTGACCGAGGGCCACGGGCCCATGCACTATGTGCCCCGGCCGCTGAGCGAGCCCATCGCCCCGCCCGAGGCCACCATCGGCGGCCCGCCGGAAGTCGCCGAGCTGCATCGCCGCCTCGCGCCCCACGCCCGCTCCACGGCCGGGCCGGCCGGATCGATCTTCCCCTACAGCATCGACCTCTATCACCGCGGCACGAACCTGACCGCGCCGGGCGGCGTGCGCTATGCGGTGACCGCCTGCTTCAAGCGGGCCGGCGACGATTCCATCGCCTTCACCGCCTGGCCCTTCCATCACATGAAGCCCTGGGGGCAGCTCTTCGCCCGCGCCACGGCCGACCAGCTGGCCTGCCTGGGCGTGCCCCGCCCGGGGGACCCGTTCTGGACGGAGACGACCCTCGCCCGCGCGCAGCGGCGCTATCCCGACTGGGATCTGGCGCCCTACCGCGCGGCGCTCCTCGCCAGCGCCTAGCCGGCGACGATCCCGGTGTCGTGCAGCCGCGCGATCTCGGCGGACGACAGCTTCAGCACCTCGGCCAGGACCTCATCGGTATGTTGGCCGAGCGAGGGCGCGGGAGCCACCGGCTTGCGGGTCTCCTGCGGGATGGTGCCCATCGCGCCGGGGATCGGATAGGTCAGGCCGCTCGGCTGGCGCACCGCCTCGAACAGCGGATTGTCCTTGTAAAGCCGGCGGTCCTCGAGGGCGGCCTCCAGCGACTGGTAGGCGCCCCAGGTGACGCCGCCGGCGTCGAAGGCCGGCGTCAACTCCGCCGCGGTCCTGGCGGCGAAGGCCTTCTCGAACAGCGGATAGATCCGCGCGCGATGGGTGAAGCGCAGCCCCTCGTCCACCGCGAAGGAGACGCCGAGCTCGCCCTCCAGGGCGGCGATCTCCCCGGAGATGCCGAGCGCCTCCAGGGCCTTCGACCACTGCTTGGGCGTGATCGCCAGCAGCATCAGCTTCTGGCCGTCCTTGGTGACGAAGTCGCGGCCGAAGGCGCCGAAGATGTCGTTGCCCATCCGCGGGCGCTGATGACCGGTCTGCATGGTCTCGGCGACGAAGCCGAGGTTGGCCATGGTCGCCGCAGCGATGTCGGACAGCGGGGCGCGGATCTCGCGGCCCTTGCCGTCCCGGTGACGCGCGATCAGGGCCGCGGCCAGGGTGAAGGCGCAGTAGGCGCCGGTGAGGAGGTCCCAAGCGGCCAGCACATGGTTGACCGGCCGCGGATCGTCGGCGGGCCCGGTCATCTGCGGCAGGCCGAGGGCGGCGTTGATCGTGTAGTCCATGCCCTGGGAACCGTCGGCCCAGCCCATGACGCGCACGCAGATGAGGTCGGGCCGGCGCTTGGCCAGCAGGTCGTAGGACAGGAAGCCGTCGACCGGGAAGTTGGTGACGAACAGCCCGCCGTCCTGCCCCGGGCCCTCGCCCGGCGCGGTGGCCAGGGCCTGGGCGATCTCGCGCCCCTCGGGCCGGGTGAGGTCGAGGGCGATCGACTTCTTGCCCTTGTTCAGCCCCTCCCAGTAGAGGCTCTTGCCGTTGTCGGCGAGCGGCCAGCGGCGGAAGTCGGGCCCGCCGCCGATGTTGTCGAAACGGATCACCTCGGCGCCCATCTGGGCGAGGTAGAGACCGCAGGTGGGCGCGGCCACGAAGGCCGAGCCTTCGACCACGCGAAGGCCTTTGAGCAGATCGTACATGCGGCGGTCCTTAAGCGGCCTGTCCCAAGGTCAGGCGAGGTGGGTCACGCCACCAGCTTGCCCACCTCCTCGACCTCCCCTGGCGTCAGCTTCCAGGCGGCGGTCGCGGCGTTGGCGCGGATCTGTTCCGGGCTCGTGGCGCCGGCGATCACCGAGGAGACCACCGGGTGGCCGAGCAGCCAGGCGAAGGCCAGTTCGAGGATCGTGTGGCCGCGCGCCTCGGCCCAGTCGGTGAGCGTCTCGACCTTGTCGAAGTTCTTGTCGTTGAGGGCCGCCGCGCCGCGCGCGCCCCAGGCCGCCAGACGGCTGCCCTCCGGCGGCGCCTCCCCGCGCCGGTACTTGCCCGACAGCAGCCCCGAGCCCAGCGGGAAGAACGGCAGGAAGCCGAGGCCGAATCGCTCGCAGGCCGGCAGCACCTCGTGCTCCACCTTGCGGTCGAGCAGGGAGTACTGGTTCTGGGCCGAGACGAACGGCGTCCGATGCGCCGTCCTCGCCTGCCAGTCCGCGTCGGCGATCTGCCAGCCGGCGAAATTGGAATTGCCGAGGTAGCGGACCTTGCCCTGGCTCACGAGGTCGTCGAGCGCGCGCAGGGTTTCCTCGACCGGCGTTTCGGCGTCCGGCTGGTGGAATTGGTAAAGATCGATGTAGTCGGTGCCGAGCCGGCGCAGGCTGTCCTCCACCGCGGTCATGATCCAGCGCCGCGAGCCGCCCTTCTTGGCGTCGTCGTCGCCGATGCGCATGCCGAACTTGGTGGCCAGCACCACCTGGTGGCGGCGCTTGCCGAGCGCCCTGCCGAGGAACTCCTCCGACTTCGTGCCGCCGTAGATGTCGGCGGTGTCGAACAGGGTGATCCCCGCCTCGATGGCCGCGTCGACCACCGCCTGGGTCTGCTGCGCGTCGATGCGCATGCCGAAGTTGTTGCAGCCCAGGCCGACCGCGCTGACCTTCAGGCCCGAGGCCCCGAGACGCCGCAGCTCCATGATCCGTCCCCTCACCTTTGTTGATTGGCTGACGCGACCCTAGTCCGATCGTCCGCTCCCGCGCCAGCGCGAGCGGCGCGCCAGACCCCGCGCCCTTCAGAATGGTTGCCGGCTGTTCACCGCGTTTGTTGGCGATATCGCAAGGCGGCGGCCGGTAACCCTATGAAGCACCTCAAAGTTTCCGCGGGCTTTGCCATATGCGCATGATCACCATCGTCAGTCTCGGCGCCTCGGCCGTGCTGGGCCTCGGCGCCCTGGTCGTCGCCAAGACCGTGCTGCCGAACGTGGCCGCCGCCAAGGCCGGCGTCGCCGCCTCGCCGGCCTCGGCCGGGGTGGCGATCGTGGTCGCCTCCAAGGACATCAAGTACGGCGACAAGCTCGACGCCAGCATGCTGACGATCGTCAAGGCGCCGGCCGAGGTCGCGCCCGTCGGCGCCTTCTCGACCATCCAGCAGGTCCTGTCGCAGGATCATGGCGGCGCGCCGGTGGCGCTGCAGCCGATCGCCGTGCGCGAGGCCCTGCTGCCCGCCAAGCTCTCCGGTCCGGGCGCCCGTCCCTCGGTCGCCGCCGAGGTCGCCGAGGGCATGCGCGCCTATACGATCAAGGTGACGGACGTCACCGGCGCCGGCGGCCATGCCCTGCCGGGCGACCACGTCGACGTCGTGCTGATGCGCGACCTGACGCCGACCGCCCAGAACCGCACCTACGTCTCCGACGTGGTGATCCAGAACATCCGCGTCCTCGGCGTCGACCTCAACGCCGACCTCGCCTCGAGCAAGGCCGCCGAGCCGAAGAACGTCACCCTCGAGGTGTCGGTGGAGGACGCCCAGAAGCTGTCCATCGCCGCCACCCTCGGCACGCTGTCCATCGCCCTGCGCCGCACCGGCGAGGCCGACGTGCAGCAGACCCGGATGATGGCGACGCCGGCCTTCCTGTCCAACGCCGGCGGCCTGCCCGCGTCCGGCGGCGTTCGCCGCGTGGTGAGCCGTGGCGGCGGGGTCTATCGCGGCCCAGGCCTGATCACCGTCGTCGAATATTCCGGCAAGGGCCGCGCCGCGGCTCCGGCGCCTGCGCCGGCCGCCCCCGCCCCTGCCGCCCCGTCCGCGCCGGCTAACGAAAAGCCCGCGGCCTGACCCCGATGCGGAGTTCGAAGCTTATGAAGCGTTCCCTGATCGGCTCCCCCCTGATCGGAGCCTTGGCCGGCGCGCTCGCCCTCTCGAGCCTGCACGTCGCCCCGGCGCAAGCCGCCACCCCGATGTCGGCCGAGCCAGCGGTCAGCCGCCGGATCACGGTGGCCAAGGACAAGACCCTGGCCTTCCGCCTCGCCGAGCCGGCGTCGAGGATCGTCGTCGCCCAGAGCGACATCGCCCAGGTGGTGCCCACCTCCGACCGCACCTTCTATGTGCGCGGCAAGGAGATCGGCTCGACGAACCTCCTGGTCTACGGCCCCGGCGGCCGGGTCGACCAGGTGATCGACGTCGACGTCGCCTATGACGCAAGCGGGCTGCAGGACGCCCTCGGCATGGCCTTCCCGGGCGAGCGGATCCAGGTCCGCAACGCCGGCCAGGGCCTGCTGCTCACCGGCCAGGTCTCCTCGACCGGCGTCGCCACCCGCGCGGGCGCCATCGCCGAACAGGCCGCCAAGGGCTTCGTGATCAACAACCTGACGGCGCGCGCCTCGCAGGAGGTGATCCTCGAGGTCCGGGTGCTGGAAGCCTCGCGCTCGGTGCTGCACGACATGGGCGTCACCGCCGACATCCACAACAACTCGTTCCAGTTCCTGACCACCCGCGGCCTCGTCGGCTCCGACGGTCCGAACGGCGTGCTCGGCCTGTTCGGCGGGGTCGGCAAGACCACCATCGACGTCGCCCTCGAGGCGCTCGAGAACAAGGGCCTGGTGCACACCCTGGCGCGGCCGAACCTCGTCGCCATCTCCGGCGAGAAGGCCTCGTTCCTGGCCGGCGGCGAGTATCCCTTCCCCGTGCCGCAGAGCGCCAACGGCAGCTCGACCACCATCACCATCGAGTTCCGCGAATACGGCGTGAAGCTCGACTTCCGCCCGGTGGTCCAGGACAACGGCCTGATCCGCCTGGAGGTCGCGCCGGAGGTCAGCCAGCTCGACCCGACCAACTCCCTGCGTATCAACGGCTACACCGTGCCGGGCCTGATCACCCGCCGCACCTCGACCACCGTCGAGCTGCGCGACGGCGCCGCCCTGGCCATCGGCGGCCTCTTCCAGCGCAACTACCAGAACAACATCAGCCAGGTGCCGGGCATCGGCGACATCCCGGTCCTCGGAGCCCTGTTCCGCTCGACCCGCTGGCAGAACAACGAGACCGAGCTGGTCATCATCGTGACCCCGCGGATGGCCACGCCGGCCGACTTCGCGGCGGCCCGGACGGCCTCGGTCAACGCGACCGAGCCCACGGTCCGCGACATGCTCCTGCGCGGCGACAACCTCGGCAAGGCGCCGCCCGCGCCCGCTCCGGCTCCCGTGCCGGCCCCGGCGCCTGCGCCGCTCGCCGCCGCCGTCCCCGCGCCGGTCTCGGCTCCCCTGGCGCCCACGAAGGGAACCCGCTGATGGCGCTGCTCGGATCCAAGGGCCGACAGAGCCCCGCGGGCGGGCTCGCCGGGCGCCGTGTGCTGGCGCTGGGAGCCTCGCTCGCCGAGCTGGCCGCGGAGCCCCTGGCCGGGGCCGAAGTCACCTCCGCCGGCGTCGAGGCCCTGGAGGGCCTGAGCCTGGCCGCCTGCGACCTGGTGCTGATCGACGCCGACGCCTGGGAGGCCGCCGCCCTCGCGGGCGCGGTCAAGACCCTGGCCGGCGCCAAGGCGCCGCCGCCTGTCCTGATGGTGGGCGAGAGCCTGCCCGCCGGTCTGGTGCGCAACCTCCTGCGCCTGGAACACGCCGATATCCTCGAGGCGCCGTTCTCGCCCGACCAGCTGGCTGCGGCGATCACCGGCCTGATGACCAACCTCGCCGCCGCAGCGGCCGCGCCCGCCGGCCCGGCCAGCGCCTCGCGCGTCTGGGCGGTGACGGGCGCGGTGGGCGGCGCGGGCGCCACCACCATCGCCGTCGAGATCGCCACCGCGCTCTCCGAGCGCCCGGGCAAGGAACGGGTCTGCCTGATCGACCTGAACTTCGCCGACGGCGCGGCCGCCGCCTATCTCGGCGCGACGCCGACCATGCGCCTGGCCGAGTTCGCGGCCAGCGCCGAGCGCATCGACCAGTCCGTGCTGCAGGCGTTCGTGACGCCGATCTCCGAGCGCTTCGACCTCCTGGCCCATCCGCGTGATCCGGGCGCCTTCGACCTCGCCTCGCGCGAGGCCGTCCTGCGCGTGCTGGAGATCGCCTGCGAGACCTACGACTGGGTGGTGCTGGACATGCCGCGCCACCGCCGCGCCTGGACCCTCGACGCGCTCGCCGGCTCCGACGAGGTGGTGGTGATCTCCGAGCTCACCGTGCCCGCCCTGCTCGCCGCCCGCGCCCTCTCCGACGAGATCGAGGACGGGCTCGGCACGGGCCTGAAGCCGCGCATCGTGCTGAACCGCCTGGCCAGCCGCATGTTCGGTCCCGCGCCGTCCATGGCCGAGGCCGAGCGCGCCCTGCAGCGCAAGGCCCTGGCCGGCATCTCGTCCGACTGGGAGGCGGCCGCGGCCTCGGCCAACCTGGGCGGTCCGATCGCCCAGCACCGGCCCAAGTCGAAGATCGTCAAGGACGTCCAGACCCTGGTCGAGAAGCTCGCCTCCGAGCCGGCCCGGCGCGACGGTCCGGTCACCATGAAAGGCGCCGCCTGATGGGTCGCTTCAGCCTGAGCCGCAAGGTCGAGACGCCGGCCCCGCAGCCGGCCCCCGCCCCCGAGCCGCCCAAGCCCGCGCCCGCCGCGCCCGTCGCCGCCGCCAAGGCCGAGCCGCGCCCCGCCCGGCCGGCGCCGCCCGCGCCGAAGTCGCCGCAGGCCCAGCAGATCGACATGCGCATGAAGCTGCATGCGCGCCTGATCGACGAGCTCGACCTGTCCAAGCTGGAGAAGCTCGACGAGAGCGAGCTGCGCCGCCAGGTGATGAACCTCGTGGCCGACTTCGCTCGCGCCGAGCGCCTGGCGCTGAACACCGCCGAGCTCGACGAGCTGGGCGCCTCGATCTACGACGAGATGGTCGGCCTGGGCCCGATCGAGCCGCTGCTCAAGGACGAGTCCGTCAGCGACATCCTGATCAACGGCCCCTACCAGGTCTATGTGGAGCGGCGCGGCGAGCTGGAGCTCACGCCGGTCCACTTCCGCGACAACGACCACCTGCTGCGGATCATCAACCGCATCGTCTCCGGCGTCGGCCGCCGGATCGACGAGAGCCAGCCGATGGTCGACGCCCGCCTGCCCGACGGCAGCCGCGTCAACGCCGCCATCCCGCCGATCGCCATCGACGGCGGCTCGGTCTCGATCCGTAAGTTCTCCAAGAGCCCGCTGAGCCTGGAGCGCCTGGTGGAATTCCAGGCCATGCCGATGTGCGTGGCCGACTTCCTGCACGGGGCGGTGAAGGCGCGCGTCTCGACCGTCATCTCCGGCGGCACCGGCTCGGGCAAGACCACCCTGCTCAACGCCCTCTCGGCCGCCATCAGTCCCGGCGAGCGCCTGATCACCATCGAGGACGCCGCCGAGCTGCAGCTCCAGCAGCCGCACGTGGTGCGCATGGAGACCCGGCCGCCGAACATCGAAGGCAAGGGCGAGATCCGCCAGCGCGAGCTGGTCAAGAACGCCCTGCGGATGCGTCCCGACCGCGTGATCCTGGGCGAGGTCCGTTCGGAAGAAGCCTTCGACATGCTGCAGGCCATGAACACGGGCCACGAAGGCTCCATGGCCACCATCCACGCCAACAACCCGCGCGAGGCCATCGGCCGCCTCGAGCAGATGATCGCCATGGGCGGCATGAACCTCAGCCCCGACGCCATGCGCAGCCAGATCGCCTCGGCGGTCGGCATGGTGGTGCAGGTCAACCGCCTGTCGGACGGCAAGCGGAAGGTGACCCACGTCACCGAGATCGTCGGCATGGAGGGCCAGGTGGTGCAGATGCAGGACATCTTCACCTTCAACCGCACCCACACCGATCCCGACGGCACGGTGCACGGCGAGTTCCGCGCCTCCGGCCTGCGACCCAAGTGCCTCGACGAGATGCTCCGACGGGGCATCGCCTTCGACGTCACCAACTTCGATCCCTCCAAGCCGCTGCCGGTGGGCTAAGCCATGGAAGCCGACTGGAAGACGCTGTTCATGGTCCTCGTAGGGGCGGCGGTTTTCACCGGCGCCCAGGCGGCCATCGGCCTGCTGACCACCGCCACCGAGCGCCGCAAGCTCACCCAGCGCCTCAAGGTCGCCGAGAAGGTCGACGGCCTGTCGGCGGTGATCCTCGAGCTGCGCAAGCAGCGCGGCCTCAACGCCAGTGGCGAGCGCGCCGGGCGCCTGCAGTGGCTGTCCGACCTGATCGTCGCCTCGGGCCTGCCCTACGACCAGAAGAAGTGGCTGACCTATGCGATCGCCGCCGCCGGCATCGCCGGGGCGGGCGGCTTCGTCCTGACCCACAATCCGCTGGCGATCCCGGTCGGCGCCGTGCTGGGCGGGGTCGCGATTCCGATCTTCTACCTGAAGTTCATGGCCGGCCGCCGGGCCAAGGCCCTGGGCTTCCAGCTGCCGCAGGCGCTCGAGATCATCGTCCGCAGCCTGGAGGCCGGTCACCCGGTGCCCACCGCCATCGCCCTGGTCGGCCGCGAGATGAGCGACCCGGTCGGTTCGGAGTTCGGCATGGCCGCCGACGAGATCGCCTACGGCGCGACGCTCGAGCAGGCCATCGCCCGCATGTCCGAGCGATGCCAGCATCCGGACGTCGACCTGTTCGCCGCCACCGTGCGCCTGCAGGAGCGGGCCGGCGGCAACCTGACCGGCCTTCTGAAACTCAACGCCGCCACGGTGCGCGATCGCCACAAGATGCGCCTGAAGATCAAGGCGGCCTCGGCCGAGGGCCGCGCCTCGGCCATGATCCTGACCTCGGCGCCGTTCGTCGCCTTCGGCCTGATCAACCTGACCAACCCGCACTTCTACGGCGACGTGAGCCACGAGCCGCTGGTGCGCTACGGCCTGATGGGCCTGCTCGTCTGGCTGGGCGTCGGCAACCTGGTCATGCGCAAGATGATCGACATGAGGCTCTGAAGACCATGGCGATGTCGCTCGAGAACCTCATCTACGCCGTCGGCCTGCTGCTGGTCGTCGGGGCCCTGGGGGGCGGCGCTTTCCTCGCCTTCGGCGAGCTGCGCCTGCGCTCGGCCCGGCGGGCGCGCTTCGCCGCCGCCGGCGGCGCGCCGACCGAGGTCAGCCGCGCCCCGACCAGCGGGGTCATCGCCGGCCAGGTGATGGCCGGGGTCCGCCGTCTCGGCCAGCAGAGCGCGGTACGCGACCCGGCCAAGCTGTCGCTGCTCCGCACCCGGCTGATGCAGGCCGGCTTCCACAACCGCGAGGCGCCGGTGATCTACCTCGGCGCCCGCGCCGCCACCCTGGTCATCGCCACGATCTGCGTCGTCCTCACCCTGCCGCTGATCGCCGGCGGCAAGGGCATGGGCGGCCTGCTGGTCGCCTTCCTGTTCGCCGGCGCCGCCATCTTCGGCCCGGACCAGGTGCTGAAGTCGCGCCGCACGGCGCGGGAGCGCGAATACGCCGACGGCTTCCCCGACCTGCTCGACCTGCTGGTCGCCAGCGTCGAGGCGGGCCTGTCGCTCGACGCCTCGGTAAGCCGGGTGACCGACGAACTCGTCCGCCGCTACCCGAACCTCACCGTGCACCTGCGTTTCCTGGTCCTGGAGCTGCGCGCCGGCCGCGCCCGCAAGGACGCCTGGTCCGCCTTCGCCGAGCGGCTCGGCATCGAGGACGCCCGCTCCCTGGCCACCATGCTGCGCCAGTCCGAGGAGATGGGCACGAGCCTCGGCGAGACCCTGTCGGTGTTCTCCCAGGACATGCGCTCCAAGCGGATGCTGAAGGCGGAAGAGAAGGCGCTCGCGCTCTCGGCCAAGCTGACCGTGCCGCTGATCATCTTCATCTTCCCGTGCCTTCTCGGCGCGCTGATGCTGCCGGCCGCCGCCCGCCTGGCGCACGTGTTCGGCAACGGATGAGAATTCAGGGGCGGCGGACCACCGTCTCGCCGCCCTTCATCACGAACACCGGCCGCTCCAGCACCGTGACGTCGGAGAGCGGATCTCCCTTCACGCCGACCATGTCGCCGAAGCGGCCGACGGCCACTTGGCCCACGTCGTGGCTCCACTCGCCGCCGAGCGCCTGGGACGCGTTGAGCGTGGCGGTCTGGATCGCCTGCAGCGGGCTCGCGCCATAGCGCACCATCACCGCGAACTGCCGGGCGTTCGTCCCGTGCGGATAGACGCCGGCGTCGGAGGAGAAGATCATCTTCACGCCGGCCTTCAGCGCCTTCCTGAAGTTCTGGCGCTGGATCTCGCCGATGTCGCGGTCCTTCTTCAGGTTCTCCGGCAGCACCCCGTTCTTGGCGCCCTCGGCCTGGGTGTAGTCGGTGTTGTAGATGTCCATCCCGAACCAGGCGCCCTTCTGGACGGCGAGGCGGATGCCCTCGTCGTCGACCAGGGAGACGTGCTCGATGGTGTCGACGCCGCCGAGGATGGCGGCCTTGATGCCCTCGGCGCCGTGGGCGTGGGCGGCGACCTTCATCCCCGTGCGGTGCGCCTCGTCGACGATCGCCTTGATCTCTTCGAGGGTGAGCTGCTGGGCGCCCGGCGTGTCGCCGTGGCTGAACACCCCGCCCGTGGCGCAGATCTTGATCACCGTCGCGCCGTACTTGTGCATCTGGCGGACCATCTGGCGGCCCTGGTCGGGGCTGTCGATCACCGAGGGCTCGCGCTGATTCATCGATGGCGGGAAGAAGGTCGAGTCGCAGTGACCGCCCGTGGAGCCGATGGCGTAGGCGGCCGCATCGATCCGCGGCCCCTCGATGAAGCCCTCGTCGATCGCCTGCCTCAGGCCCACGTCCTCGTAGTTCTCCGAGCCCACGTTGCGCACCGTGGTGAAGCCCGCCTCGAGCGTCGCCTTGGCGTGCCGGGTGGCGATGATCGGCCAGAAGCTGTCGGTGAACTGCAGGTAGTTGTAGCCGGAGTAGAGCGGCGAGGACGTCAGGTGGACGTGCATGTCGATCAGGCCCGGCAGCAGGGTCACGCCGGGCAGGTCGACCCGCTCCGCGCCGGCCGGCGCCGCATCGCCCTGATGACCGACCGCGGTGATCCGCGCGTCGGTGACGATGACCAGCGGCTTGTCGACGTACTTGCCGGTGGCCACATCCAGCAGCCGGTCGGCGGCGACCGCCACCGTCTTGGCCTCGGCCGCCCCGCTAGCCAGGCACGCAGCCACCCACCCGGCCGCAACCGCGGCCGCCACGCTCGACATCTTCATCGGGAACCCCCACGCGAACTCTACTGAAGCGCATGGCTTAGCACGCGCGCGCGAAGGTGACAGGGGGGCCGCCGTCCGCTATCGGGACGCCCGAAAGTTGGAGAGGGCCGCCACGTTGAGCGACGAGAAGCAAGAAGGCCAAGCTCAGGAAGGTCAGGGATGGGCCACGGCCAAGACCCTCGCCGAGGCCTTGCCCTACATCCAGACCTATGACCGCTCCACCGTGGTCATCAAGTACGGCGGCCACGCCATGGGCGAGGAGCAGGTCGCCAAGCTGTTCGCCGCCGACGCGGTGCTGCTCAAGATGCTGGGCGTCCATCCGGTGGTGGTCCACGGCGGCGGGCCGCAGATCTCCGCCTGGCTGGCCAAGGCGGGCGTGAAGTCGACCTTCGTCGACGGACTGCGGGTCACCGACGAGGCGACCATGGAGGTGGCCGAGATGGTCCTCTCCGGCGCGATCAACAAGGAGATCGCCTCCTGGATCACCCAGGCGGGCGCCGAGGCCGACGTGCGCGGCGTGGGCCTCTCGGGCAAGGACGCCCGGCTGATCACCGTCGAGAAGGTCCAGCGGACCAAGAAGGACCCGGACAGCGACGAGGAGCGTATCGTCGACCTCGGCTTCGTCGGCGAGCCCAAGAAGATCGACCCCAAGCTGATCCAGGCCCTGATCTACGCCGAGGAGGACTACATCCCGGTGGTCGCCCCGATCGGCGTCTCGGCGACCGGCGAGACCTACAACATCAACGCGGACACCGTGGCCGGCGCCCTGGCCGGCGCGCTCAACGCCAAGCGCATGCTGCTGCTGACCGATGTCGCCGGGGTGCTCGACAAGAACGGCGAGCTGATCCGCCAGCTGACCGTCGCCGAGGCCAAGAAGGCGATCGCCGACGGCGTCGCCACCGGCGGCATGATCCCCAAGCTCGAGACCGCCATCCACGCCGTCGAGGCGGGCGTCGAGGCGGTGGTCATCCTGGACGGCCGACGGCCCCACGCCATGCTGGTCGAGCTCTTCACCGAGCACGGGGCCGGAACGCTGATCTGCCGATGAGCGACCAGACCCCCGATCTGCGCCACGTGGACACCTGGCTCTTCGACCTGGACAACACTCTCTACCCGGTCGAGAGCGGCTTCATGCGCGAGATCGAGGGGCGGATGACGGCCTTCGTGGAGAAGGTCACCGGCCTGCCGCGGGACGAGGCCTACCGCCTCCAGAAGCAGTACCTGGCGGAGCACGGCCTGACGCTGCGCGGCCTGATGCTCAACCATGGCGTCGACCCGGCGGAATTCCACGCCCTGTTCCACGACATGTCGCTGGAGAGCCTGGCCCACGACCCGGCGCTGATCGCCGCCATCGCCCGCCTGCCCGGCCGGCGGCTGATCTTCACCAACGCCGACGACATCCACGCCCGTCGCGTGCTGGAGCGGCTGGGGCTGGCGTCGCTGTTCGACGACGTCTTCCACATCGGCTCCTTCGACTACACGCCCAAGCCCGATCCGGCCCCGTTCCGGCGGATGAGCGCCGAGCATGGCGTCGAGCCCGCCGCCGCCGCCTTCTTCGAGGACAGCGAGCGCAACCTGGCGCCCGCCGCGGACCTCGGCATGACCACCGTGCTGGTGGGCCCGCACGCGCCCGCCTCCACCGCCCCCTTCGTGCACCACCGGACCGACAAGCTCGCGCCGTTCCTCAGCGGCGCGCGGCTCAAGCAAGCCGCCTGAACGAAAGCATCTCCATGGACGACCTGAAGCGCATCATCGAAGCCGCCTGGGAAAACCGCGACGCGATCAACACCGCCACCAAGGGCGAGGTGCGCGAGGCCGTGCTCGAGACCATCGAGCGGCTCGACTCCGGCGCGCTGCGGGTCGCTTCGCGCGGCGACGACGGCGTCTGGACCACCCACCAATGGGCCAAGCAGGCGATCCTGCTGTTCTTCCGCCTCACCCCCAACGCCCTGGTCGAGGCCGACGCGCCCGGCCCCTACTGGGACAAGGTCCCGCTGAAGTTCACCGGTTGGGACGCCGGGCGCTTCGACGCGGCCGGCTTCCGCGCCGTCCCGGGCTGCGTGGTCCGCAAGGGCGCCTTCATCGCCAAGGGCGTGGTGATGACGCCCTCCTTCGTCAACATCGGCGCCTACGTCGGCGAAGGGACGATGGTCGACACCTGGGCCACGGTCGGCTCCTGCGCCCAGATCGGCAGGAACGTGCACCTCTCGGGCGGCGCCGGCATCGGCGGGGTGCTCGAGCCGCTGCAGGCCAACCCGACCATCATCGAGGACAACTGCTTCATCGGCGCCCGCTCCGAGGTAGCCGAGGGCGTCATCGTCCGCGAGGGCAGCGTGCTCTCCATGGGCGTCTACCTGACGTCCACGACTCCGATCGTGAACCGCCGCACCGGCGAGGTGACCACCGGCGAGGTGCCCCCCTATTCGGTGATCATGTCCGGCTCGCGCCCGAACCCCGTCGATCCCGCCCTGCCCGGCACCTACTGCGCGGTGATCATGAAGACGGTCGACGAGCGCACCCGCTCCAAGACCTCCATCAACGAGCTGCTCAGGGACTGAGGTCCTACTCCCCTTTCGGAGAAGGGGGGCTACTTCGCCGGATAGGGCGTGCCGTCCCGGTGCAGGTAGAGGTCGGTGGCGGGATCGGTCAGCATGTCGAGGTCGGGATAGTCGCAGGCGTCCTCGGCCGGCCGGCGCGAGCCCACCTCCAGCAGCACGGCCTCGCGGTCGGACCGGTTCTGCAGGTGGTGGCCGTCCGGCGCGCCCGCCGGGAAGGCCGCGCAGTCGCCGGCCCGCAGCACCTGTTCGCCGTCGTCGGTGACCAGCACCACCTCGCCCTCGACGATCCAGACGAACTCGTCCTCGTGGGTGTGCCAGTGGCGCTGGCTCGACCACTGGCCCGGCGGCAGCCGCATCAGGTTGACGCCGAACTGGCTGAGCCCGCCCGCGTCGCCGAGCTGCCAGCGCCGCCGCCCGCGGCAGGGCTCGTCGTAGGGCGGCGGATATGCCGTGCCGAACCGGGTCGGCGCCTTGTCGATGTCGATCTTGGGCATGGGCCCCTCATGCTCTAGGAAGAGCCCTACTTATGAACTCGAAGGCAAAGGTTCGAGCTTGATCGACGCCGTCGACCTCACGCGGGAGCTGATCCGCAAGCCGTCCGTCACCCCGGCCGACGCCGGGGCCATGGACCTGGTGGAAACGACGCTCAAGAGCCTCGGCTTTTCCTGCCGCCGCATGCGGTTCGGCCAGATCGAGAACCTCTACGCCCGCTATGGGACCGCCCGCCCCAACCTCTGTTTCGCCGGCCACACCGACGTGGTGCCGGTGGGCGACACGGCCGCCTGGTCCAAGGACGCCTTCGCCGCCGACGTGACCGACGGGGTGCTGATCGGCCGGGGCGCGGTGGACATGAAGAGCGCCATCGCAGCCTTCGCCGCCGCCGCCGCCAAAGCCATCTCCGCGGGCCAGGTGAAGGGCTCGCTCTCCTTCCTGATCACGGGCGACGAGGAGGGCGTGGCCCTCGACGGGACGAAGAAGGTGGTGGAGGCCCTCGCCGCCGAGGGCGAGGTCATCGACCACTGCGTGGTCGGGGAGCCGACTTCCTCGGAGACCTTCGGTGACATGGTCAAGGTCGGACGGCGCGGGTCGATCAACGCCGAGATCGAGGTCACCGGCATCCAGGGCCACGTGGCTTATCCACAGCGCGCCGCCAACCCGGCCCGCGTGCTGATCCCGATCCTGGCGGCCCTGCAGGCGCGAGTGCTGGACGAGGGCTATCCGGAGTTCCAGCCCTCGAACCTCGAGGTCACCTGGATCGACATGCCCAACAGCGCGACCAACGTCATCCCGGCCGCGGCGCGGGCCCGTCTCAACATCCGCTTCAACCCGAACCACACCGGCCAGGCCCTGGCCGACTGGATCGCCGCAGAAGCGGGCAAGGCGGCCGAAGGGACCCGCTGCCAGGTCAAGGTCGTGCCGCAGATCAGCGGCGAGGCCTTCCTCACCGAACCCGGCCCGTTCACCGATGTGGTCGCCGCCGCCGTGCGCGACGTCTCCGGCCGCGATCCGGAGCTCTCCACCTCCGGCGGCACCTCCGACGCCCGCTTCATCCGCGCCCTCTGCCCGGTGGTGGAGCTGGGCCTCGTCGGCAAGACCATGCACCAGGTGGACGAGCGCGCCCCGGTCGCCGAGATCCAGATGCTCCAGGCCGTCTACGAGCGCCTGATCGAGCGGTATTTCGCGGCGTTCGGCGGTTGAAGATGCTCCCCTTAGGGGGAGCTGTCGCGAAGCGACTGAGGGGGTTGAAGGGCAGGGCGTCAGGCGCTCGCGGGCTTCAACCCCCTCCGGCCCTCCGGGCCACCTCCCCCTGAAGGGGAGGACCTCAGTCCCCGTACCCCACCCCCATCAGATAGAGCCCCTCGGCGGGAGCCACGGGCCCGCAGGCGCGGCGGTCGCGCGCTTCCAGCGCCGTCTTCAGATCCTCGGCCGTCCAGCGGCCGACGCCGACCTCGGCCAGAGTGCCGGTCATCGACCGGACCTGCCGGTGCAGGAAGGAGCGAGAGGCGAACTCCAGGAGCACCTCGTCGCCCTCGCGGCGCACGGCGGCGAGGTCCAGCGTCTTCATCGGCGACTTCGCCTGGCACTGCAGGTCGCGGAAGGTGGTGAAGTCGTGGTGGCCGACGAGGGCCTGGGCGGCCGCGTGCATCGCGGCCGCGTCGAGCGGCTTCTTGACGTGCCAGACGCGGCCCTGGTCGAGCGCCGGCGGGCTGCGGCGGTTGAGGATCCGGTAGAGGTAGCGCCGCTCGGTGGCCGAGAAGCGGGCGTGCCAACCCTCCGGCGCCACCTGCGCGGACAGGATGGCGATCGGCTCGGGCACGAGGTGGGCGTTCAGCGCATCGCGCACCACGTCCGGCCGCCACTCCTTTTCGAGGTCGACGTGGACCACCTGGCCACTGGCGTGCACGCCGGTGTCGGTGCGCCCCGCCGCCTGGAGGCGCAGCGCCTGGCCGCAGAACGCCTTCACCGCCCGCTCGATGGAGGCCTGCACCGAGGGCAGCGCGCCCTGCGCCTGGAAGCCGTGATAGGGCCGGCCGTCGTACTCGACGAGGAGGCGGTAGCGGGGCATCAGGAAAGCTTCGTCCCGGGCGCCACGGCCTGGCCCCGCAGGAAGACCTCGGCGTCCTGCGCGCCGCGTCCCTCGCGCTGGACCTTCAGGAGGCGCACTGCGCCCTCGCCGCAGGCCACCAGCAGGCGCTCGTCGAGCACCTCGCCCGGCACGCCCTCGGCGTCCTCGAAGGTCGAGAGCAGCACCTTGACCCGCACAGGCCCCTTGTCCGTCGGCAGCTCGAACCAGGCGCCGGGATAGGGCGAGAGGCCGCGGATCCTGGCGTCCACCTCGCGGCCGGGCCTCACCCACTCGATGCGCGCCTCCCTGGGCCGGATCTTCTTGGCGTAGGTGACGCCCTCGGCCGCCTGCGGCGTCTCGGTCGCCTCCCCGCGCGCGATCAACGGCAGGGTGCGGACGAGCAGCTCCGCGCCGGCCTCAGCCATGCGGTCGTGGACGGTCTGGGCGGTGTCGAGCGGGCCGATGCGCAGGGTCTCGGTCGCGATGATCGGCCCCTCGTCGAGACCCTCGCTCATGCGCATCACCTGAACGCCGGTCACTGGATCGCCGGCCATCACGGCGCGCTGGATCGGCGCGGCGCCCCGCCAGCGCGGCAGCAGCGAGCCGTGCAGGTTGAAGGCGCCCAGGCGCGGCGCCTCCAGCACCTCGCGCGGAAGGATCTGGCCGAACGCCACCACCACCGCGGCCTCGAGGTCCAGCGCCTGGAAAGCGGCGATCTCGGCGGGGTCGCGCATGGAGGCGGGGGTGCGCACGGGGATGCCCTGGCTCTCGGCGTAGGCGTGGACCGGCGAGGGCTTCAGCTCGTGCCCGCGGCCGCGCGGGGCCGGCGGTTGGGAATAGACGCAGGCCACCTCGAAGCCCGCCTCCACGAGGCGCTTGAGCGAGGCGACGGCGAAGTCGGGGGTGCCGAGGAAGGCGAGGCGCATGGCGGCCATGTAGCGGTCCGCGCGGTCCCGTGCAAAATCGGCGACGGAACCGCCGGCCAAGCTTGGCAGTTAGAAGCCCGACCTCAGGAGGCGCTGCATGACCACCTCGAACCGGACCCTGATCACCGCCGCCGTGCTGGGACTCGTCTTCGCCGTCGCCGGCTGCAGCAAGGCCGACCAGCAGAAGACCAACACCGAGGCGAGCGCCACGGCGGCCGACGTCAAGTCCAGCGCCTCCAACGCCACCGAGGACGTGAAGACCGAAGCCAAGAAGCTCGGCGAGGATGTCAAGGAAAGCGCCAAGAAGAGCGGCAACGACCTGAAGGCGATCGCCAAGGACCCGGAAGTCAAGAAGGCCGCCGACGAGCTGAAGGGCTCGCTGAAGGACCTCGGCCACGCCGTGAAGGATGCGTCCAAGAAGGACAAGACCGACAGCGCGTCGAATACGAGCGAGGCGAAGAAATAGTCCGCCCTAGGCGGCCCGGACGAGCTTCTTGACCTTCTTCACCGCCTGCTCGCGCTTCAGCCGCGACAGGTGGTCGATGAAGAGCACGCCCTTGAGGTGGTCCATCTCGTGCTGGATGCAGACGGCGAAGAGGCCCTCGGCGTCCTCCTCCACCTGTTCGCCCTGGTAGTTGAGGTAACGCAGCTTCACCCGCGCCGGCCGCTCGACCTCCTCGTAGATCTCCGGGATCGACAGGCAGCCCTCCTCATAGGGGGCGGTGTCCTCGGACTCCCAGATGATCTCCGGGTTCACGAAGTAGCGCGGCTGCTTGTCCTCGCCCTCGCGGGCCAGGTCCATGACGATCACCTGCTTGGGCACGCCGATCTGGATGGCGGCGAGGCCGATGCCGGGGGCGTCGTACATGGTCTCCAGCATGTCATCCATGAGCGCGCGCAGCGCGTCGTCGACCTTCTCCACAGGCTCGGAGACCTGCTTGAGGACGGGGTTCGGCACGACAAGGATTTCGCGGATGGCCATGGCGAGCGAGGTAGGGGGCCTAATCCCGAGCGTCAAGGTGGGACATCGCCACCCTAGCCTTCTTCGCCGGCCACCAGCCGCACCTGCGGCGACTCGCCCTTGGAAAGCTTGGTGATCGGGCGCACGGCGCTCTCCAGCGCCTCCAGCTGCGGCACTTCCTTGCCCTCGTGGTCGACCTTCAGGTCCTCGAAGCGGCGGGCCTGGGTCAGCACCTGGGTTTCCAGCGAGCCGACGAACTGGTTGTAGCGGCTCACCGCCGCCTCCAGCGCCTTGCCCACCGAGCTGGCGTGGCCGCCCATCACGGCGATGCGCTTGTAGAGCTCCCGCCCGAGGTCGGCGATCTTGCGCGCGTTGGCCGCCTGCTCCTCGACCCGCCAGCCGTAGGCCACCGCCTTGCACAGGGCGAAGAGCGTCGAGGGGGTGACGATCACCACCCGCTTGTCCATCGCCTCCGTCATCAGGTCGGGCGCGTGGTCGAGGGCCGCCGCCAGGATCGAATCCCCAGGGATGAACATGGCGACGAAGTCCGGCGAGTGCTCGAACTGATCCCAGTAGGCCTTGGCCGAGAGGCCCTGGATGTGGCTGCGCACGCTCTGCACGTGGCGGCCGAGTGCGGCGGCGCGGCCGGCCTCGTCGGCCGCCTCCTGCAGCTCGAGGAAGGCGTTCAGCGAGCACTTGGCGTCGATCACGAACACCGCCCCGCCGGGCAGGCGCACGGTGACGTCGGGCCGTCGGCGCCCCTCGTCCGTGTCCGTGGAGGTCTGCTCCTCGAAGTCGTAGCGATGCGACAGACCCGCCGCCTCCAGCACGTTGCGCAGGGTCTGCTCGCCCCAGCGGCCCTGGACGCCCGCCCCGCGGCGAAGGGCGGCCGAGAGCTTGCGCGCCTCGTCCTGGGTGGCCGTCGAGGCCTGCAGCAGGGCTGCGATCTGCTCCTTAAGGCCGCCGGTCTCTTCCGCGCGGACCTTCTCCACGGCGGCGAGCTGCTCCTGGTACTTCTGCAGGGTCTCGGCGACCGGCTTGAGCTGCGCCTCCAGCTTGGCCTGCACGAGCTGCTCGCGGTTGTGCAGCACCTCCTCGTTGCGCTTCAGGATCGCCTCGGCGACGCTCTCGGCCGAGCGGGCGGCCTGGTCGCGCACCAGCACGGCCTGTTCTTCCAGCAGGGCCACCCGCGCCTCGGCGGTGGCGGCGCGCAGCCGCTCCTTGAAGGCCCACAGGACACCGCCCAGCGCCGCAGCGCCTGCGAGGATGGCGACGATGAGGATCGCGTTCATGGGTTGTTCTTACCGCGAACGCCGAGTCGCCGCCAGCACGGCGCTTCAGATACGCGGCGTCAGGCCGGACGCCTCGCGCGCATGGCCTGGGCGATGGTGCCATCGTCTAGCCAGTCGAGCTCGCCGCCGACCGGCACGCCGCGGGCCAGCATGGTCACCTGGACATTGGCGTTGGCCAGCCGGTCGGCGAGGTAGTGGGCCGTGGTCTGGCCGTCGACCGTCGCCGGCAGGGCCAGGATCACCTCGCGCACGCCCTCCTCGGCGGCGCGGGCGACCAGCGGGCCGATGCGCAGCGCCTCCGGCCCCACCCCATCGAGGGCCGAGAGCAGCCCGCCAAGGACGTGGTAGCGGCCGCGGAAGGCGCCCGCCCGCTCCATGGCCCACAGGGCCCCCACCTCCTCGACCACGCAGATCAGCGCGCCGTCGCGGCCTGGGTCGGCGCAGATGGCGCAGGGGTCCTGGGTGTCGAGCGAGCCGCAGACCGAGCAGGTCTTCACCCGCGCGGCGGCTTCGTTGAGCGCGTCAGCCAGGGGATTGAGCAGCTGCTCGCGCCGCTTCAGCAGCGCCAGGGCCGCACGCCGCGCCGACCGCGGGCCGAGGCCCGGCAGCCTGGAGAGCAGGCCGATCAGCCGCTCGATCTCGGGTCCGGCGGAGGCGGCCAAGCGCGGGTCAGAACAGTTTCGGCATGCCGGGCATGCCGGCGAGCGGTCCGGCCGCCTGTTTCATCAGCTCGGCCTGGGCGGCGTCCAGCTTGCGCTTGGCGTCGGCGTGGGCGGCGATCACCAGGTCGGCCACCACCTCGCCCTCGCCGGGCGCCATCAGGCTTTCGTCGAGGTCCACCTTGGCGAGCTCGCCCGAGCCCTTCAGCACCACCTTGACCATGCCGCCGCCCGAGGTCCCTTCGACCTCCAGCTCGGCGATCCTCGCTTGGGCCTCGGCCAGCTTCTGCTGCATGGCCTGAGCCTGCTTCATCAGGGAGCCTAGGTCCTTCACGCGTCAGTCCTCGTCATTGTCACTGTCGTCTTCCTCCGGCGGCGGCTCGGCGGCCGGCTCCGGGGCGGCGATGTTGCGGATGCCCACGATCTCCGCGCCGGGGAAGGCCTGCATGACCTCCTGCACGAAGGGGTCCTGTTCGATCTGGGCGCGGACCTCGCGCTCCTGGCGCTTCTGGCGCTCCCACAGGCTCTCGGCCCCGCCGCCGCCCTGGGCGGCGATCAGCCAGCGCTCGCCGGTCCATTCCTTGAGCCGGGCGACCAGCCGCTGGGCGAGGTCGCGCGGCGCGCCGGGCGCGGGCTCGTACTCGATGGCGCCGGGGCGGAAGCTGATCGGGCGCACGAAGCGCTCCACGTCGAGCTTCAGGGAGATGTCGCGCCGCTTCTCGATCAGCGCCAGCATGTCCTCGAAGGTCTGCAGCGCCATGGTCGGCTCGGCGGCAGGCCGGGCCTGGACCTGACCTTGCGGTTGGGCGCGGGCCACGGCCGCCACGCCGCCTCCCGACGACGCCGAAGCGCCGCCGCCCGCCCCGCCCCCGGACGGCCCGCCGCCGATCGGGCCGCCGCCCACGGCCTGGCCTTCCTGCAGCCGCTTCAGCGCCTCTTCGGGCCCGGGCAGGTCGGCCGCGTAGGCGAGACGGATGATCGCCATGTCGGCGGCCGCGGCCGCATCGGGAGCCCGGCGCACCTCGTCGTAGGCCTTCAGCGTCAGCTGCCAGATCCGCGACAGGGCGCCGGCCGAGACCGAGGCGCCGATCGCCGCCAGGCGCGCCGCCTGCTCCTTGGGCATGACCAGGGCCTGCGGGCCGATCGCCTTGGCCACCGAGGCGCCATGGGTGTGGTCCAACAGGTCCAGCATCACCTGGTCCGGATTGGCGCCGTAGCCGTAGATGGTGCGGAAGGTCTCGATGGCCGGCCCGGCCTCGCCGCGCATCACCTGCTCGAGCAGGCTGATGGTCTGCGCCCGGTCGGCCAGGCCGAGCATGTCGCGGATCGATTCGGCGGTGACCGTCTGGCCGGGCTCGGCCTGGACGATGGCCTGGTCGAGCATCGACTGGGCGTCCCGGACCGAACCCTCCGCGGCGCGGGCGATCAGCATCAGCCCCTCGGCCTCGACCCGCGCCTGCTCGTTCTCGCAGATCATCTCCAGGTTCTTGACGATCACCTCCGGCTCGACCCGGCGCAGGTCGAAGCGCTGGGTGCGCGACAGGATCGTCACGGGCACCTTGCGGATCTCGGTGGTGGCGAAGATGAACTTGGCGTGCGGAGGCGGCTCTTCCAGCGTCTTCAGGAGCGCGTTGAACGCCCCCGTCGACAGCATGTGCACCTCGTCAATGATGTAGACCTTGTAGCGCGCCTCGACGGGCGCATAGCGCACCCCGTCCAGCAGCTCGCGCATGTCGGCGACCCCGGTGCGCGAGGCGGCGTCGAGCTCCAGCACGTCCATGTGCCGGCCCTCGATGATCGCGCGGCAGTGGATGCCCTCTTCGCGCAGGTCGAGCGTCGGCTCGTGGACGCTGGCGGTCTCGTAGTTGAGGGCCCGGGCCAGGAGGCGCGCCGTGGTCGTCTTGCCGACCCCGCGGACGCCGGTGAGCATGAAGGCGTGGGCGATGCGGCCGGTGGCGAACGCGTTCTTCAGCGTCCGGACCATGGCCTCCTGGCCATAGAGGTCCTCGAAGGTCCGCGGCCGGTACTTGCGCGCGATGACGGTGTAGGCGGCGCTCTCCTGCGCCGGCGCGACGTCGGGCGCCCCGCCGAACATGTCGCGCGCGTTCGGGTCACGCTCGGGCGCCTGATCGTCGTCGAGCGTGAGGTCTTCGTCCGCCATCTGGCTCTTCAGGAGAGTGAGGTGGAGACCGGACAACGACCCGGAGCGAAACTCGTTACGGCTGCTTCCTTCCGGACCTGACCGGGTTGGCGAGGCGTCCGCCCGTCGCCGATCTCCGCCCCCTATATCGCTGGTGACGGGGCTTTCCGCAACCCGCCCGACCGCCGCAGCCGGTTGTCGTGACGCCGACGCCGAGGCGCCCTACAAGGCCGCCCATGGCTCTCGACGCATTCATGAACACCTTCGCCGGCAATCCGCTCGACCGCGCGAGCGACCGCCGTTCCGACAAGGACTGGATCGCCCGCCAGCTGGCGTCCGCCGACAGCCTGGCGCTCGCCATGTGGAACGGCCAGCCGCTGGTCGAGACCGGCAAGGACGGCGGGGTGCAGATCGCCTACCTGCCGACCAAGCTCGCCGCCGAGCTGGCGGACGGCAGCGAGCGGCTGCTGTTCATGGGCCTGTGGAAGGAGACCGCGGTCTTCGCGGTGGATCTGGAGGGTCAGGCCGATCCCGGCGACGGGCCGCTGCAGGGAATGGGCAAGTTCGAGGACCTGCGCCGCATCGCCCTCAAGCTGCCGCCCACCGACGCGGCGATCGTGTCGACCGCCAAGGCGATGTTCGAGTGGCGCCGGCGACACAAGCACTGCGCGGCCTGCGGCGAGCCGACCCGCGCCGTGGACGGCGGCTGGAAGCGCCAGTGCCCGTCCTGCGAGGCCGAGCATTTCCCGCGCACCGACCCGGTCGTGATCATGCTGCCCTACCATGGCGACCGCTGCATGCTGGGCCGCCAGGAGATCTGGCCCAAGGGCATGTTCTCGGCCCTCGCCGGCTTCCTCGAGCCGGGCGAGACGATCGAGGAGGCCTGCGCGCGCGAGCTGTCCGAGGAGGCCGGCCTGCGCACCCGCAAGGTGCGCTACCACTCCACCCAGCCCTGGCCCTACCCGTCCTCGCTGATGATCGGCCTGCTGGCCGAGGTCGAGGACGACGAGGGCACGCCCGACCAGACCGAGCTCTCCGAGATCCGCTGGATCACCCGGGAGGAGGCCAGGCAGCTGATCGCCGGCGGGCTCGAGGGCATGGCCTCGCCGACGCCGATGGCCATCGCCCACCAGCTCATCAAGGCCTGGGCCGAAGAGGGCTAGGCGCGCGCGGCGCGGAACGGATCGGCCGGATAGACCCCGAGGATCTCGAAGCGCTCGGAGAAGAACCGCAGCTCCTCGAAGGCCAGGGCCAGGCCCCGGTCTTCCGGGCGGCCGTCCACCTCGGCGTAGAAGAAGGTCGCCGTGAAGGCGCCGTTCTCCATGTAGCTCTCGAGCTTGGTCATGTTGACGCCGTTGGTCGCGAAGCCGCCGAGCGCCTTGTAGAGCGCCGCCGGCAGGTTACGGACCCGGAAGATGAAGCTCGTGATGCAGGGGCTGGTGAAGGGTGGCGGCGGCGGATTGGCCTCGGCCGTCATCACCAGGAAGCGCGTGGTGTTGTTGTGCTCGTCCTCGATGTCCCGCATCAGGATATCGAGGCCGTAGATCTCGGCGGCCAGCGCCGGCGACACCGCCGCCTTGCTCCGGTCGGGATGCTCGGCGAGCAGCTTGGCGGCCCCGGCCGTGTCGCCGGTCGCCTCGGTCTTCAGCTTCATCCGGCGGATCGTCTTGCGGCACTGGCCGAGGGCGATCGGCATCGACATCGCCGTCTTCACCTCGTCCAGCGTCACGCCCGGATTGGCCATCAGCTGGAAGTGGATCGGCTTGAACCGCTCGCCGATGATCTTCAGCCCCGACGAGGGCAGGAGGTGGTGCACGTCCGCCACCCGGCCGGCGATGGAGTTCTCCACCGGGATCATGCCGAGCTGGCAGGCGCCCGACTTCACCGCCTCGAAGGCGTCCTCGAAGCTGGCGTGCGGAACGGGCTCGTAGTCCGGGAAATAGGTCGAACAGGCTTCGTGGCTGTTGGCCCCGAGCTCGCCCTGGAAGGCGATGCGCGGCTTGGTCATGGGATCTTCCCGGCGTGCCGTTGGGCGAAGGATTGGGCGGCCTTCAGGTCGGCCGGCGTGTCGACGGAGATCGGCGCGGCGTCGGCCACCGCCGCCCAGATCGAGAGGCCGAGCTCGAGCGCCCGCAGCTGTTCGAGCTTCTCGCGGGTTTCGAGCGGCGAGGGCGCGGCGGCGTTGAAGCGCTCCAGCGCCTCGCGCCGGTAGCCGTAGATGCCGATGTGACGCCACACCGGCGCGTCGCCATAGAGGGTCGAGCGGGTGAAATAGAGCGCCCGGCCGGTGCGCCCGTCCGGCTGAAGCGACAGGACCGCCTTGACCACGTCCGGGTTGGCGCGGTCGTCCGGCCCGTGCTCGGGGGCCACCACCGTGGCGATGTCGCAGTCGGTCTGTTCGGCCAGCAGGCCGGCGCAGGCGGCCAGCACCGAGGGGTCCACGAAGGGCATGTCGCCCTGCAGGTTGATGACCACGTCGTGCTCGCCCGCCGGGTCCAGTTCGCCGAGGGCGGCGAGGATGCGGTCCGAGCCGGAGGGCAGGTGCGGATCGGTCAGGACGGCGCGGCCGCCGGCCCCTTCGACGGCGGCGACGATCTCGTAATCGCCTGCCGCAACGGCAACCGGACCGGCCCCCGCCGCCTCGGCCTGGCGCAGCACGCGCACGATCATCGGCAGGCCGCCGATATCGGCCAGCGGCTTTCCGGGCAGTCGCGTCGCGGCCATGCGCGCAGGGATGATGACGATGGGGTTCATGTGAGTGTCAGGGCGGTTGCGCGAGCGGCGGTAGCGTGTAAGAGAGCCGGGCGCAATAAGGGGCGGGATTCCCGCGCGTTCGCCGACCCGACGAGGGCCGGCCGTGGAGAGGGGCCGATTTAGGATCTATGAGCGATCTCACGTTCAACAAGGTCGCCGGCGCGCTGCTGGCGACGGGCCTGGCCGTTGTCGGCCTTCGCGAACTCTCGTCCGGCGTCTTCAACAAGGAGCCCGTGGCCAAGCCGGGCTACGCCGTGGAAGTCGCCGCTGAGGGCGGTGGCGGCGCGGCCGCCGCGGACGTTCCGCCGGACTGGGGCACGGTGCTGCCGAAGGCCGACGTCGCCGCCGGCCAGGCGGTGTTCGCCAAGTGCCAGTCGTGCCACAGCCTGACCGCCAACGGCACCGGCCCGAACCTGATGGGCGTGGTGGGCCGCAAGCCTGGCTCGGAAGCCGGCTTCGCCTATTCGCCGGCCATGCAGGCGTTCGGCGCCAAGACCCCGATCTGGGACTACGACCACCTCTACGAGTTCATCAAGTCGCCGCAGGCCTACGTGAACGGCACGAAGATGACCTTCGTCGGCCTGAAGAAGCCGGAAGACCGCGTCAACCTGATCGCCTACCTGCACACCCAGGGCTCCAGCCTGCCGGTGCCGCCGCCGAAGCCGGCGGCCGCCGCGCCGGCCGCCGCGGCCGAGGGCCAGCCCACCGCCACCGGCTCGACCGCCGGCGGCGCGACCGCGGGCGGCGAGAAGTCCAACGCCGGCGGTCCGGCCGGCCAGGGCACGGGCGCTCCGGCGCCGGGCGCGCCGGCCCAGACCTCCGCCTCCAAGGCCGCCCCGACCACCGCGGGCGCCGACAACAAGAAGTAATCCGGACCTCGGTCCAGACGGAAAAGGCGGCCTTCACGGCCGCCTTTTTTGTGCCTGACGCGTGACGCCGGCGGGTAGGTCCGTGGCTCGATCTAGGGCCGCCGGAACCCCGTCGGCTCGCCGTAGCCCTGGGCCGCGATGCGCGTGATCGCCTCGTCCAGCGGCTCGACGAAGGTCATCATGTGATGGCCGTTGGCGTGGACGATCCGGTCCTCGTCCAGCCCCATGGCCACGTGCCCCTTCCAGAACACGAGGTCGCCACGACCGAAGGCCTGGCGGCCGATCTCGCTGCCCATCGCCGCCTGCTGGTCGGTGTCCCGCGGGCAGGCCCGGCCGCAGGCGAACAGCGCCGCCTGCACCAGCCCCGAGCAATCGAGGCCGATGCTCTCGCGTCCGCCCCACAAATAGGGCGCGCCGAGGAAACGTTCGGCGATGCCGGCCGGATCGGCCGCGAAGGCGCCGATCGGCGTCAGATGCTCGAGGGTCATCCAGCCGGCGCCCGCCACCCTGGCGAGCCGCCCCTCGGTGGCCTCGACCGAAACGAGCGAATTCATCGAGTAGCAGCCGAGCGCCCGCGACTTGATGCTCGGCCCTTCGAACGCATAGGTCCGCAGCGCCGAGATTCGATGCGTGGGCGCCGGGCCCACCGGCCCCAGAGCCGCCGCCGGCACGAAGCCCACATAGCCGTCGCGCCGCGCCTGGCCCCAGACCCAGCCGTTGGCCTCTTCCTCCAGCTTGTCGAACAGCTCGCCGAACAGGAGCTGGTCCATCTGCTCGGAGCCGGCGTCCGGCGCCCGATGGATCCCCGCCGCCGGGACCACGCAGGCGAGCGGCTTCGGGTCCAGATAGACTTCCGCCGCCACCACCCCTTCCAGGGTGCGGCTGGCGATGCCGTCGCGCAGCGGCGTCAGGCGCGGGTCGAGGGTCACCGGAAGCGCTCCTTGAGCAGGTTGTAGAGGCCGCGGATCGCCTGGGCCTCGCCGCCCGTCGGGCGGCCCGGCTGGCTGCGCGGGTTCCAGGCGAAGATGTCGAAGTGCGCCCAGGCGCCGGCGGGGGCGAAGCGCTGCAGGAAGAGGGCCGCCGTCACCGAGCCCGCCTGGGCCCAGCCGTCGGGGTCGTTCTTGAGGTCGGCGATGTCGCTGTCGACGGCGGGGGCGTAGCCCTTCCAGAGCGGCATGCGCCAGACCGGGTCGGCGGTCTTCCTTGCGTGCGCCTCGATGGCGGCCGCGAGGTCCTCGTCGTCCGTGTAGAAGGGCGGCAGCTCCGGCCCGAGCGCGATGCGCGCCGCGCCCGTCAGGGTCGCGAAGTCCAGGGTCAGCACCGGCTCCAGCTCGGCCGCCCGGGTCAGGGCGTCGGCGAGTATCAGCCGCCCCTCGGCGTCGGTGTTGCCGACCTCGATGGACAGCCCCTTGCGCGAGGCGATGACGTCGCCAGGCCGCATGGCGTCGCCGCTGATGGCGTTCTCCACGGCGGGCACCAGCACGGCCAGCCGCACCGGCAGCCTGGCCGCCATCACCATCCGCGCCAGGGCCAGGGCGTGGGCGGCCCCGCCCATGTCCTTCTTCATCAGCCGCATGCCGGCGGACGGCTTGATGTCGAGGCCGCCGGTGTCGAACACTACGCCCTTGCCGACGATGGCCACCAGGGGCCGCCCGGCCTCGCCCCAGGCGATCTCGATCATCCGCGGCGCGCGCTCGGCCACGGCCGCGCGGCCGACCGCATGAACCGCCGGATAGTTGGCCTCCAGCAGCCCCTCCCCCGTCACCACCGTGATCTGGGCCCCATGCTGCTCGGCGATCTCGCGGGCGATGGTCTCGATCTGCAGGGGCCCGAGGTCGTTGGCCGGGGTGTTGACCATGTCGCGGGCCAGGGCGCAGGCGTGGGCGAGGTGGCGGACCTCCGCCACGTCGACGTCCTCGGCCACCAGCCGCGGCTTGTCGGCGTCGCGCGCCTTATAGCGGTCGAAGCGGTAGCTCCCGAGGGCGAAGGCCAAGGCCGCCTGGGCGCGGTCCACCTGCGCCGGCGCCTGGGCGATGCGATAGGTCCCCGCCGGCAGCTTGGGCGGCAGGGCGCGGAAGGTCATGGCCTCGGGTGCGTCACCCAGGCCGAACAGCACCTGCTCCACCTCGCCGGCGGGCGAGAGGACGCTCACCGCCTGGCCGGCCTTGCCCTTGAACTCCGCCAGAGCCGCGGCGCCGCGCGCCAGGGGCGAGGCGGCCTGGAGGAAGGCCGGGGTCTCGGCCTGGGTGAGCGCGATGACGGGAACGGCGGCGCCTTCGGCCGCCTCGAGGATCACTTCGGACATGGGCCGAACCTCGCCCAACCGGACCGCCGCCGCAACGCCTCAGAACGCCCGTAAGGCGGCCATGAACGGCGTCGCCGGGAAGGCCATCAAGGCGCCGGCGGCGATCGCCACGCCGTAGGGCACGTTCTCGCCCGGCTCGGCGAGGCGCGCGAACCAGGACGGGCCGGTCACGACATAGGGTCGCACGTAACCCGAGCGCAGGGTGAGGAGGCCGACCGCCAGCGCGCCGCCGGCCATGCCGGTCAGGGCCGCGTAAGTCAGGGCCGCGGGCCAGCCGAGCCACAGCGAGGCGGCGGCGAACAGCTTGGCGTCGCCGCCGCCGATCCAGCCCAGGGTCCACATGGCCATGCCGAGGATGAGGCCCACGACGCCGACGCCCAGGTGAAGGCCGATCTGCGGCAGGGTCAGTCCCATGGCCGGGGCGGCCAGGGCGAAACCGGCGATCAGCGCCGCCGAGATCCAGTTGGGGATGGTGTAGCTCGTCGCGTCGCGCAGGGCAGCGACGATCACGAGAGCCGGAAACACGGCGACGAGCAGGGCCTGCAGGACGTGGATCATGGGCGCGACCTCCGCAGCCACCATGACCTGCGCCGATGAACGGAGCGTTGAGCCCGCGACGTAATGAGCCGCAAAAGAAAAGGGCCCCGCGTGGTGCGGGGCCCCTTCCGGATACGCGTCTGCCGCGAGCTTACGGCAGGTTGTTGGCCACGTTGCCGAAGGTGTTGCTCAGCTTGCCGCCGAGCAGCGGCAGGACCGCCGCGATGGCCACGGCGACGAGCGCCGCGATCAGGCCGTACTCGATGGCGGTGGCGCCGGATTCGTCCTTCAGGAAGCGCTTCACGAACATGGTCTCTCTCTCCTAGTTCTGAGCGGCGCTGACTGAACGTGGGCCGCCGAAATGCAGGCGACAGTTATCGCGAAAGTTGTGAGCGAATTACTTCGTTGTATAGTTCACTTCTATTTACCAGAACGATCGCCGCCACTGTGCGGCGGGCAAAAGAAAAGGCCCTCCGTCGCCGGAGGGCCTCGCCAGGAAAAGCTGTCTTCAGGCTTACGGCAGCTTGTTCGCCACGTTGCCGAAGGTGTTGCTCAGACGGCCGCCCAGGGTCGGGAGCACGGCGGCGATGGCGACGGCCACGAGGGCGGCGATCAGGCCGTACTCGATGGCGGTGGCGCCGGATTCGTCATTCATGAAGCGCGAAACGAACTTGGTCATGGGGTGTCTCCTTCATCGGCGGGCAGGCGGCGGGAGGCTTCGTTCACCGCCTGCTCGCCCAATCGCAGGATCAATTTCGCGCATCGCGCTTAATTCCAAGTAAAGATCTAAGTAATCGCGCTGGCTTTTCTTTGGTTTACTGGAATTAATGCTGAACAGCGGTTAAGCATACGTCCGAAACCGACGAATTTTCCCCATACATTCCGCGCATTAGGAAATTCCGAGCGCGCCGAGAAGCAGGTCGACGAGCCGGCTGTCGCCGACGATTTTTCCGTCGAGCTCGGCGACCGGACGCAGGCCGATCAGGCTGTTGGTCAGGAAGATCGCCTCGGCGGCGGCCAGATCGGCGGGCCCGAACGCCGCCTCCTCCACCGCAATCCCGAGTTCGGCCGCCGCCGCGATCAGCCGCCCGCGGACGATCCCCGGCAGCACGCCGCATCCTAGGGCCGGGGTGAACAACCGCTCGCCGCGAATCCAGAAGAGGTTGGCCGCCGCCGCGCACGCGACCTCGCCGCGGGTGTTGAGCATCACCGCCTCGTCGCAACCCCTGGCGCGGGCCTCCCGGCGGGCGAGGACGTTGTCGAGGTAGGCCAGGGTCTTCAGCCGCGAGGCCGGCGAGCCGTCGTTGCGCCGCACCTGGGCGGTGGCGAGCCTCGCCGGGGCCGACGGGATCGGCGCGGGCGCGGCGGTGACCGCGAGGGTCGGACTGAGCGTCTCCGGCCGGTCGAGGCCGCGGCCGCCGCTTCCGGCGCTCCAGCTCACCCTTACAGCCGCGCGCGCGTGCGCGAGGCCGGCCGCCCTCAGCGCCTCTTCCATCCGGCGCTCGACCTCGCCAGCCCCGGGCGCCGGCAGGCCGAGGACGGCGCAGCCCTGCGCCAGCCGCGCAAGGTGCAGGTCCAGGTGGGCGAACGCCCCGCCCTCGGAGAGCACCGTCTCGAAGAGGCCGTCGGCCAGGGTGAAGCCGCGGTCGGTGGGATCGATCACGTGAGCTTGCGGCCGCCGCCCCGGACGAACATCAGCCCCACCAGACCGACCGCAAGCAGCAGCACGATGCTGGCGAAGCCGCCCTGCTGGCTGTGGGTCAGGCGCGTGCCGAGGTTGACGAGGCTCGGGGCCAGCCAGGCCGTGGCCACGCCGGAGAGGGCGTAGACGCCGAAGAAGGCCCCCGACTGGTCCGGCGGCGTCAGGCGCGTCAGCGTCGTGCGGCTGGAGGCGTACTGGCCGGTGATGAAGATGGCGTTGTTGAAGCCGATCAAGAGATAGATCAGGTCCGGCAGGGTCCTGAACACCGGCCCGTTCCACAGCGGCGCATGGGCCGCGGCGTCGTAGCTCCAGAAATAGAGGATCTTGTCCGGCGCCATGCCGAGCAGGGCGATCAACCCGACGATCGCGCCAAAGATCTCGATGCGCAGGGCGTTCTTGGGCCCAAGCCCCGCGTCGAGCCAGCGGCCGACGAAACCGCCGAGGACCGCGACGACGCTGAGGATGATGCCGGTGACCAGCAGCTCGAGCGGCCCCCACTTCATGACACCCGCCGCCAGCACGCCGAAGAAGAACAGCACCCCGTTCATGCCGTCGACGAAGAACATCCGCGAGCCGAGGTAGATCACCGCGTCGCGGTAGTGCTGCACGGTCTTCAGCATGCCCCAGAGCTCGCGCACCCCGTCGCGGAAGGCCTTCAGCACCGGGATCTCCGAACGCGGCGCATCGGGCGTGAACAGGAAGAGCGGGATCGCCCCGATCAGCAGGATGCCCGCCGCGAGCAGCGCGACGACCCGCTCCGGCTCGTGGGCGGCTGCGCTCAGCCCGAACAGCGGCTGGGCCGGCACCCAGCTCCAGCTCACCTTGCCGGGCAGGGCGAAGGCCCAGGCGGTGAAAGCGAGCGCCAGCACCGAGGCCGCGTTGCCGAGCGACAGCGCCAGGCCTGAGGCCTTGTGGGCGCTCTCCAGGCCAGCGGCGCGCACCAGCAGCGAGTTGTGCAGCACCTCTGAGTAGGCGAACAGCACATTGACCAGCAGGGCGATGGACATGGTGGCGGTGACCGACAGCGCGCTGCCGTCGGGCTTGGCCCACCAGAGCGCGGCGATCAGCGGCGTCATCAGTCCGACCGCGATGGCCAGCCAACCCTTGCGGCGGCCCAGCTTGTCGATGGAGGCGCCCAGGAACGGCGCCGTCGCCATAACGATCCAGCCCGCATACTGCTGCCAGCGGGAGATCACCTCCTGCCCCTTGACCGGGTCGCCGACCATCACCGACGCCACGTAGGGCATGAAGATGTAGATGGTCATCAGGATCACGTACGGATCCCGACCGCCCTGGAACACCGACCACGCAACCCCGCCCCGATTGAGCTTCTGGTCACCTCCCACCGTGGCGATCACAGGTGGGTCAATGGCGGAGGCAGGGCCATGGGCTTCGAGCGAAGTCGGGTCGATCAAGAGGGGCGTCCTTCCAGGGAGTCCGCCCTTATTGAGTGGGCGGTTTGCGGCGAACGTTAGCCGCATCCCCCGAGGGGCGCTAGGCGGCGAGCTTGGCGTCGGCGGCGGCCAGCACCGCCGCGGCGTCCAGCTTCACGCCTTGCGCGGCCAGGGCCTCGCAGAGGGCCGTCAGGCAGAGCCGCACGTGCCAGGGGGTCGCTGAAGCGCCCATCAGGCCGATGCGCCAGACCTTGCCCTTCAGCGGCCCGAGGCCGGCGCCGAGCTCGAGGTCCCAGTTCTTGAGCACATGGTTGCGGACGCCCGCCTCGTCGACGCCGTCGGGCACGACCACCGCGTTGAGCTGCGGCAGGCGGTGAGCCTCGTCGACCAGCAGCTTCAGGCCCGCCGCCTCGAGGCCGGCGGCCAGGGCCTGGTGCATCTTGGCGTGGCGCACGATCGCGGCCTGCTGGCCCTCCTCGAACAGCACCACCAGGCTCTCGTGCAGGCCGTAGAGGGCGTTGATCGGCGCGGTGTGGTGATAGGTCCGGCCACCGCCCCCACTTCCATCCGGGCCGCCCCAGTAGGACATCAAGAGGTTGAAATCGAGCAGCCAGTTGCGGACCTTCTCCTTGCGGTTCCGGATGGCCTCCTGCGCCCGCTTCGACAGGGCGATGGGCGACAGGCCGGGCGGCGCGGAGAGGCACTTCTGGGTGCCGGAATAGACCACGTCGGCGTCCCAGCCGGCGACGTCCACCGCGATGCCGCCCAGCGAGGTCACGGTGTCGACCACCGACAGCGCCCCGTACTTGCGGGCCAGGGCGCAGAGCGGGCCGGCGTCGGACCGCGCCCCGGTCGAGGTCTCGGCGTGGACGAAGGCCAGCACCTTGGTCGGCGCCTCGGCGAGCGCGGCTTCCACGCGCTTCACGTCCACCGGCTGGCCCCAGTCGTGGTCGACCGTAACCACCGTCGCGCCCGCGCGGCCGGCCATGTCGGCCATGCGGCCGCCGAAGGCGCCGTTGACGGCGATCACCGCCCGGTCGCCTGGCTCCAGCAGGTTCATGATCGCCGCTTCCATGCCCGCCGTGCCCGGCGCCGGCAGCGGCACGCAGGCGTGATCTGGGGCGTTGAACAGCCGCTGCAGCGCGCCCTTGATCTCTTCCATCAGCGACTGGAACTCGGGGTCCAGGTGGCCGATGGTCGGCCGCGCCATGGCGGCGAGCACGCGGGGGCTGACGTCGGAGGGGCCCGGCCCCATCAGGATACGGCGCGGCGGCTGGAAGCTTTGCATGATCACTCCGGTGTCTTAGGCGGCGGAGTGATTAGGCCTTCGCGGCCGCCTCGCGCAATCGTCGCCGGGCCGGATCAGCCCAGCAGGCGGCCGCGGATCTGCTCGCGCTGGTCGGCGGTGAGGCCGATCGCCTCCTCCAGGTAGCCATCGAGCGACCCGTGCGCCCGGCGTATGGCGGCGAAGGCCTCGTCGAGGAATTCCGGCTCGACTCCGACGATGTAGCGGATCACCCCGTCCTCCGGCATGCGCCCGGTGGTCTCGTGGATGAAGCCCTTGATCATGTCGGCGCGGGCCGCGGCGCGCACCGGATCGTTGGTCGCCAGATAGTCGGCGCGGATGTCCTCGTCGGCGACGCCGGCGATGTGGTGGGTGAGCGCGCAGATCACGCCGGTGCGGTCCTTGCCCGCCGCGCAGTGGACCAGGATGGCGCCGTCGGTGGAGGCCAAGGCCTCGAAGTAGCGCCGGTAGAGGTCGACGTAGCGCGGGTCGAGCGGAGCGGTCCGGTAGTAGTTGGTCATGTAGTCCCGGAACGAGGCCGCCGAGAGGTCGGACTCCTGGATGAAGTCCAGCCATTCCTGGCTGTGCTCCTGCTCGGCGTCCGAGGTGATCACCACGGGCTCGGGGCCCGTCGGCCAGGCGCGGTGCGGGAAGCGCTCCCGCTCGTTGGGCCGCCGCAGGTCGACCACCACCGAAAGGCCCAGCTCGGTCAGCTTCTGGAGGTCGGCGTCGGTGGCCGCCCCATGGTGGCCCGAGCGATAGAGCAGGCCGCGCCTCAGCCCCCGCCCGCAGGCGGTGTCGTAGCCGCCGAAATCGCGGAAGTTCTCGATGCCTTCGAAGGGGATGCGGCGGGTCATGCCTCGCCCCTTACACGCAAATGATGTCGAACGTCAGACGGACGCCACGTCACCGCCGGCCGCGATCTTGAGGCGCCGTTGGGGAACCCCGCCGACGCCCTTGCCGGGTCCCGACCCGACGGGCACGGTGCGCCGCCGCCGGACCGCTCCGCGCGTGAGAGGGAGAAGACAAGATGGCCACCTTGAAGCGATGGGTGCTGCGCCGCCGACCGGCGGGCGAGATCCAGCCGGGAGACCTCGACCTCGTGGAGGAGCCGATCCGCGACCTGGCGGAAGGCGAGGTGCTGGTGCGAACCCTCTACCTGTCCCTCGATCCCACCAACCGCATCTGGATGAGCGACCAGGATCAGTACATGCCGCCGGTGGGGATCGGCGACACCATGCGCGGCGGCTCCCTCGGGGTGGTCGAGCGGTCGCGCTCCGAACGCTTCAAGCAGGGCGACGTGGTCAACGCCGGCCTCGGCGGCTGGACCACCCACGTGATCTCCGACGCCGCCTTCCTGACCCCGGCGCCGCAGCTGCCCGGCGTCCCGCTGACCGCCTACATGAGCGTCCTCGGCGCCACCGGCCTGACCGCCTGGTTCGGCATGTGCGACATCGGCAAGCCGCAGCCCGGCGAGACGGTCGTCGTCTCGGCCGCCGCCGGCGCCGTGGGCTCGATCGCGGGCCAGATCGCCAAACTGAAGGGCGCCCGGGTGATCGGCATCGCCGGCGGCAAGGCCAAATGCGACTGGCTGACCGGCGAACTCGGGTTCGACGGCGCCATCGACTACAAGAACGAGGACGTGGGGACCGCGCTCGACCGGCTTTGCCCGAACGGAATCGACGTCAACTTCGAGAACGTCGGCGGCGACATCATGGACGCCGTGGTCTCGCGGATGAACAACTTCGGCCGCATGCCCCTGTGCGGCATGATCTCGACCTACAACGACGCCGACCGTCCGGCCGGGCCGAAGGATTTCGCGCGCGTGCTGATGCACCGGCTCACCATCCGCGGCTTCATCATCATCGACTTCCTGCCCCGCGCCGCCGAGGCGATGGCCGAGCTGATCCCGTGGGTGATGGAAGGCAAGCTCAAGTGGAAGGTGCACGTGGACCAGGGGCTGGAGGGCGCCATGGATTCCCTGCAGCGCCTGTTCACCGGCAACCATGACGGCAAGCTGCTGATCCAGGTGTCGCCCGAGCCCTGAGCCCAGGGCCGCCCCGAACGTCAAAGGGCGGCCCTTTCGGGCCGCCCTCCACACGCGTTCGGTTCGGCTCTCGATCAGTGGCGGTAGGTGAAGCCCATGAAGAAGAACCGGCCGAGGTCGTAGGCCAGGTCGTTGCCGGCGCCGATGGTCATGAACGGCGGATCCTCGCCGAACAGGTTGTTGACCCCGGCGTACACCTCCGAGCCCTCCAGCGGTTTGCCGAAGCGGTCGTCCAGCCGGTAGTGCACCGAGACGTCGTGGTAGAAGGTCGGGGAGATGAACGGCACGTTCCGCTCTTCCGAACGATCCACCGACACCGGGTCGAGGTTGAACAGCGCGGCCTTGCCCACGTAGCGGGTCTGCCAGTTCACCGTCCACGGGCCCTGCTTGTAGTTGACGGCCGCCAGGCCGCGCAGACGCGGGGTGCCCTCGTTGCTGGCGTTCACCGGCCGCCCTTCCAGCACCTGGTAGTTGGACGGATCGCCCTGGAACGGGAAGTTCCGCAGACGGGCGATGTAGTCGACCGTCATGTCGAAGCCGATGGCGCCCGTCATCCACTCGGTCGGCCGCCACCGGCTGGTGAGCGGCGAGACGTCGTGGTTGTAGGTGACGTGCAGCTCGTAGCCCTGGGTGTACAGCTTCGAGGCGTTCACGAAGGTCGTCTTGACGAAGTTGATATTGCCGTCAGCACCGCGCGTGAACAGGCTGCAATAGCTCGGGTCGAGATTGGCCGAGTCGTAGCAGTTGTTGATGATGTCCTGGGCCGCGACCTGGGTGATCGCGTCCTTGATCTTGATGGCGTAGAAATCGAGCGTCACCGCCAGGCCCGGCACTACCGGCGGCTGGAAGACGATGCCGCCCGTGTAGCTGATCGACTTCTCCGGATCGAGGTTCGGGTTGCCCGAGCTCTGGCCGACGATCGAGGAGTTCAGGTTGGCCACGAAGCCGGTCGGGATGCCCTGCTTGGCGCAGTTGGCGGCGTAGTTGGCGTGGCCCGTGATGTTCTCCACCGAGCACGGATCGGTGACGTTGAAATAGCCGGGGGACGGCGGCTGGAAGGCCTCGGAGATGTTCGGGGCCCGGATGGCGCGCGAATAGGTCGAGCGCAGCTTCAGCCACGAGACCGGCCCGTAGGTGCCGCTGAACTTGTAGGCGCCCACATTGCCGACCGTGGAGTAGTCGGCGCCGCGGTAGGCCGCGTCGAAGGTCAGCTCGTCGAGCAGCGGGGCGAAGCCCTTGAACACCGGGGCGTTCACCTCGACGTAGGCTTCCTTGACGTTGTAGCCGCCCGAGGAGTCCGACGAGAGGTTCTCGGTCGAGCCGTTGACCAGGGCCGGATCGTTGACGTCCTTGGTCCGCTCCATCCGGTACTCGGCGCCGACGGCCACGCCGATCGGGCCGCCCTGCAGGTTGAAGAACCGGCTGGTGTCGAAGTTGGCGTTCAGGCTCGCCACTTCCTGGCTCAGGGTGTCGCGGGTGGCGAACGAGCCGAAGGAGTAGCCGAACACCGCCGCGTTGTTCTGCTGGCCGAACGGGTTGTACGGCACACAGCCCGGGGCGGCGCCCGCGCCGATGCCGGTCTGCGGAGCCGAGGCCACGTTGATGCGGCAGGCCGGCTTGCCGGTGGCCGGGTCGATCACGGAGTCTAGCGCCGCAGCGAAGTTCTCGGTGATCATCAGGCTGTTGTTGGTGATGTGGTTCTTCACCTTGCCGTAGTTCAGCGAGGCGTCCCACTTCACGGTCGAGAAGCCGGCGTCGAAGTCACCGTTCAGCCCGGCCACCACGCGATAGGTCTTGCGGGTGATGTCCTGGGTCCGGCCGCCCGGCTGCAGGAAGGCCGAGATGAAGGGATAGTCGGCGGCGTCCGTGCCGGCGAGCGCCGCGGCCAGGTCAGGCCGGATGAACGCGTTGTCGGGGGCCAGCTGGTAGTCGCCGAAGGTGTAGGACGGCTGCACCGCGTTGCTGACGTCGGCCTGGACGTACTTGGCGTCGAGGGTGGCGTGCAGGTGGTCGGTGACGTCGAAGGCGAGGCGGAAGTCCGCGCCCTTGGTGTCGACCGGCGAGGCCTCCTGGTTGTAGTCGCTCTCGAAGTAGCAGTCCTGGCAGTCGGCCGGCAGCTGGCCGAAGGCGAAGCTGTTGTAGCCCGTGCGCTTCGCCACCGGGATCAGGTTGCCCTGGCGGTCGAAGGCGAACTGCGGGGCGAAGGTGTTGGCGTTGAGCAGGGTGCCGTTGGGCCCGAGGTACTCACTGCCGACGTGCGGGACGTAGATGGTGTCCGGGATGTGGTCGTTGCGGATCGGCGGGCGGCTCGACAGGAAAGTCGGGTCGACGCGGCCGGTCAGGTCGGCGGGGTTGGTGATGCGGCCCCAGTCGTTGGCGCCTGGGACGTTGCGGACCCAGATCGTCCGCTCCTTCTGCCAGAAGCCGGTGAGGTTCACGTTCAGCCGGTCGTCCAGGTAGCTGTGGCCGGCCATGAAGCTGCCGCTGTACTTCGTGCCGAAGCCATCGTAGCTGCCGATCTGGGCGTTGGCCTGGAAGCCGTCGAAGCGCTTCTTCAGGATGATGTTGACGACGCCCGACACCGCGTCCGAGCCGTAGATGGCCGAAGCGCCGCCGGTGACCACTTCCACGTGGTCCACGAGGGCGGTCGGAATCGAGTTGATGTCGACCGCGTTGTAGCTGACGTCGCCGTTCACGTGACGCTGGCCGTCGACCAGCACCAGGGTGCGCGACGGGCCGAGGTTGCGCAGGTCGAGCGCGCTGATGCCGGCAGTGTTGGAGAAGTTGTTCGAGTTCGCCCGGACGGTGCTGTTGGCGCCGACGGCCGGCAGCTGGACGATGATGTCGCCGAGGTTCTGCGGACCGGCCTGCTGGATCATGTTGGACGAGACCACCGACACCGGGGTCGGCTGCTCGAGGTTCGGCCGCGGAATGCGCGAGCCGGTGACGATCACTTCCCCGACGCTGTTGTCCGACGCCGCCGTCTGGGCCGACGCAACTCCAGCGAGCGTCATTCCAGCGAACAACGTTGTGCCCAACAGGGCAGATTTCCAGGCGATATTCATGCCCACTTCCCCAACAAATGACAAAAACGATCGCTGTTACGCGACGTTACGTAGGGAATAATTGGATGGCACGGTATGGGAGCGCGGCCACAAGATAACCGCAGTATCTCAACCTTTACGTGAGCGTAGTGACCTCGGCGCCACAATTCTGTCGCCTTGCGGCTCAGCCAGGGGCAATTGTGACGCCGTCGTCCGAACGGCGTCACCCGATCCCTCAGGCGAGCGGCTTCACCGGAACGGCGGCTCGTCGAAGCTGCGGAGCTTGCGCGAGTGCAGCCTGGCGCCCTCCTGGCGGAGCAGGTCCATGGTGGCGATGCCGATCTGCAGGTGCTGGCCGATGGCCCGCTCGTAGAAGGCGTTGGCCTGGCCGGGCAGCTTGATCTCGCCATGCAGCGGCTTGTCGGAGACGCAGAGCAGCGTCCCGTACGGCACCCGGAAGCGGTAGCCTTGGGCGGCGATGGTGGCGCTCTCCATGTCGATCGCCACCGCCCGGCTCTGGTTGAACTGCTGGGCGGAGGAGGAGTAGCGGAGCTCCCAGTTGCGATCGTCGGTGGTCACCACCGTGCCGGTGCGCAGGCGCCGCTTCAGCACCTCGCCGCTTTCGCCGGTGACGATCTCGGCGGCGCGGTTCATGGCCACCTGGATCTCGGCGATCGGCGGGATCGGGATCTCCGGCGGCAGCACCCGGTCGAGCACGTTGTCGTCGCGCAGATAGGCGTGGGCCAGGACATAGTCGCCGATGGTCTGCGAGCCCCGCAGGCCGCCGCAGTGGCCGATCATCAACCAGGCCTGCGGCCGTAGCACCGCCAGGTGGTCGCAGATCGTCTTGGCGTTAGAGGGGCCGACGCCGATGTTGACCAGGGTCACCCCCCGCCGGCCCTCGGCCATCAGGTGGTAGGCCGGCATCTGGTGCTTGCGCCAGGCGCCGGCGGCGATCTGCGCCTCCGGCTCCGGGGTGTCGGCGGTGACGTGCACATGGCCCGCGGCCGACAGCGCCGTGTAAGGCCCGCCGGCCTTCAGCTGCTGGCAGCCCCAGCGGACGAACTCGTCCACGTAGCGATGGTAGTTGGTGAACAGGATGTACTGCTGGGTGTGCTCCGCCGGCGTGCCGGTGTAGTGCGCCAGCCGCGCCAGGGAGAAGTCGGCGCGCAGGCCGTCGAACAGGGCCAGCGGCCGCGGCCCCTCGCCGGGGGTCAGCCAGGAGCCGTCGGCGATCTCGTCGCCGATGTGGGCCAGTTCCGTGGTCGGGAAGTGGCGGGCGATATCCTGCGAGCTGCGGTCGGCCAGCTCGATGTCGCGGGCCCCGTCCAGCACATAGGGGAAGGGGATTTCCTGGGTCGAGCGGGCGACCTCCACCTCGACCTCGAAGTCCTGCTGCAGCAGGGACAGCTGCTCGGTCAGGTAGTCGCGGTAGAGGTCCGGCCGGGTGACCGTCACCGCGTACTGGCCGGGCAGTCCGATGCGCGCGAAGGCGCGGCTGATGCGGGGATAGGGCCGTCCCTGCGGCCAGTGGAGCCGAAGCTCGGGATAGGTGAATGCCCGGTCGGCGCGCAACCTCGGGTCGGGCGGGGTTCCGTTGGCGAGGAACTCCCGGAGCGAGTTCCGGAGCGCATCGACGCTGCTCCGGTATTCATCTTCCAGCCGATCGACGATGCCGGCTGCATTCCTTTCAGTCATCATCGCGATTTATAGGCATGCAAGGCCCCGCTTGGCGAGCCGGCGGAATGGACGCGCCCGCACTTCGGGCTACAAAGGTCAAAACATTCCCCGGGGCGTCCTCTCCATGAATCGCAAGTTCACGAGCTTCCTCATCGCCGCCATGGTGCTCGGCGTGGCGGTCGGATGGGGGCTCAACCAGTACGCCTCGCCGGCCCAGGCCAAGACCGCGGCCGAGAACCTGTCGATCGTCACCGACGTCTTCCTGCGGCTGATCAAGATGATCATCGCGCCCCTGGTGTTCTCGACCCTCGTCTCGGGCATCGCCCACATGGAGGACGCCGCCACCATCGGCCGGACCGGCGCCAAGACGATGGGCTGGTTCATCTCGGCCTCGATCGTCTCGCTCCTGATCGGCCTCCTGATGGTCCACCTGCTGCAGCCGGGCGCGGGCCTCTCCCTCGCCCTGCCCGACGCCGGCCAGGCGACGAGCGCGGTCGACATGTCGAAGTTCACGCTCAAGAACTTCATCGTCCACGTCTTCCCGAGCTCGATCGTGGACGCCATGGCCAACAACGAGATCCTGCAGATCGTGGTGTTCTCGATCTTCGTCGGCACCGCCGTGGCCTCGATCGACGACCGCGCTCCGGCCGTCCTCGCCCTCGTCGAGCAGGTGGCCGCCATCATGCTCAAGGTGACCGGCTTCGTGATGCGCACCGCGCCGCTGGCGATCTTCGCCGCGCTCGCCTCGACCGTCGCCACCCAGGGCCTGTCGATCCTGGCCACCTACGCCAAGTTCGTTGGCGGCTTCTATCTATCGCTCGGCCTGCTCTGGGGCCTGCTGATCGGCGCGGTGGTGCTGATCGTCGGACCGCGCGCCCTGAAGCTGATCGCCGCCATCCGCAGCCCGGCCCTGCTGGCCTTCTCCACCGCCTCCTCGGAGGCCGCCTATCCACGCACGCTCGAGGAGCTGCAGAAGTGGGGCGTCAGCCGCAAGGTGGCGAGCTTCGTCCTGCCGCTCGGCTACTCGTTCAACCTCGACGGCTCGATGATGTACTGCACCTTCGCGACCCTGTTCATCGCGCAGGTCTATGGCATCCATCTCTCAATCGCCCAGCAGGTCACCATGCTGCTGCTGCTGATGGTGACCTCAAAGGGCATGGCCGGCGTGCCGCGCGCCTCGCTGGTGGTGATCGCGGCCACCCTCACCTACTTCAACCTGCCCGAGGCCGGCCTGCTGCTGATCCTCGCCGTCGACCACCTGCTCGACATGGGCCGCTCGGCCACCAACGTGGTGGGCAACTCGGTAGCCGCCGCCGTCGTCGCCCGCTGGGAGAACCAGATCGAGCCCCCGGAAGCGCAACCCGCGAGCGCCTGAGCCTGGCTCCTTCCCGGAGCGCACCGTCGCAGCCGCAGCTGAGGGAAGACATGGAGATCCGCCGGGACGATCTGTCCAGCGCCGAGACCCAGGCGCTCCTCCGGCTGCACCTGGCGGGCATGCACGCCAATTCGCCGCCGGGCCACGTGTTCGCGCTCGACCTGTCTGGACTGAAGACGCCGGACGTGACGGTCTGGAGCGCCTGGGCGGGCGAGGCGATCCTGGGAATCGGCGCCCTGCGGCGGCTGGACGCCGCCGCCGGGGAGGTGAAGTCGATGCGCACCCACCCCGACCACGTGCGCAAGGGCGTCGCCGCGGCCATCCTCGAGCGCATCATCGCCGAGGCGCGCGCCCAGGGGCTCGAGCGCCTCAGCCTCGAGACCGGCAGCGGCCCGGCCTTCGAGCCGGCCCTGCGGCTCTACCGCCGGCGCGGCTTCGTCAACGGCGAGGCGTTCGGCGATTACGAGGGCAGCGAGTTCAACCAGTTCCTGCACCTGCGGCTGACCTGACCTCCCCGGGGGCGGTGAGCGAGCCCGGCGGGAGCCTCGCCCTTAGATCCAGATTCACCATGTCCCTTGACCTGGGATTCACCTCACCTGGGCTCTTGTTCGGGTCTCTGTCCCTTGGTCCGAGGCCAAGCCCCGCGTGCCGGAACGTCCGCATATGGTCGAGTCAGCCGAACTCTCAGCGCTCGCCGCCCGCGTGGCCGAGCTCGAGTCCGAGCGCGAACTGACTCTGCGCCTGGCGCAGACGGACTCGCTCACCGGCCTGGTCAACCGGGGCGCGTTCACCGCCGCCCTCTGCGACCGGCTCGACCATGCGCGCGTGCAGGGCGGGCGGGTCGGCCTGTTCGTCATCGACCTCGACCGCTTCAAGCACCTCAATGACACCCTCGGCCATCACGCCGGCGACCTGCTGCTGGCCGAGATGGGCCAGCGCTTGCGCGAGGACGCGCAGGACGGCGAGCTCGTGGCGCGCCTGGGCGGCGACGAGTTCGCCCTGATCTCCGACGTCGCCGACGTGGCCGCCCGCGCGGCCCGGCTGCTGCAGCGACTCAGCCAGCCCCTGGCCATCTACGGCCGCAGCGTCTCGCCGGGAGCCTCGATCGGCGTGGCGGTCTATCCCGGCGACGCCGGCGACGCCTCGGACCTGCAGCGCTTCGCCGACATGGCGCTCTACCGGGTGAAGACCCGCGGCGGCCGGCGCTGGAGCGCCTTCGACGCCGAGCTTCGCGCCGAGAACGAACGTCGCCATACCCTCGAGGCCGAGCTTCGCCGCGCCATTCCGGCCGGCGAGATCGAGCCCTGGTTCCAGCCGGTGGTCGACGCCTCCAGCGGGCGCTTCGTCGGCGTCGAGGTCCTGGCGCGGTGGAACCATCCCGAGCAGGGACTGCTGGCGCCCGCCGCCTTCGTGCCGATCGCCGAGGAGCTCGGCATCATCGGCCGCATCGACGAGGCGGTGTTCGAGGCCGCCTGCGCCCGCGCCGCGCCCTGGGTCGCGGCCGGCCTGATCGAGAGCATCTCGTGCAACGTCAGCCCGCGCGACCTCCTCGACCCCGCCTTCTCGCGCAAGCTGATCGGGCGCCTCGCGCGCACCGCCCTGCCCGCGACCGCCCTGACGGTGGAGATCACCGAGACCTTCCTCCTGCAGGACCTCGGCCTCGCCCGCCGGCACATCGAGCGGCTGGCGGCCAAGGGCGTGCGCATCGCGCTCGACGATTTCGGCACCGGATATTCCAACGTCCGGGCGCTGATGAACCTGCCGATCCAGACCGTGAAGCTTGACCGCAGCCTGATCGAAGCCGTCGGCCGCGACGCGCGGGTGTCCAAGCTGGTCAGCTCCATGCTGCACGCCGCCCGCGCCCTGGGCGTCGGCATCGTCGCCGAAGGTGTCGAGGAAGAGGCCCAGGCCCTGTTCCTCCGCGCCGCCGGCTGCGACCGCATGCAGGGCTATCTGTTCGCCCGGCCGATGCCGGCCGAGGCCATGGAGCGCCAGCTCCGCGAGGGCCTCAGCCTCACCCTCGACCGGCCCGAACGGCGCCTCGAAACCCCGGCCGAGATCCTCCGTCGCCGCCTCGGCTGAAATTGCAGTTGAGGTCGTCGGGATCAAACAGGCGGCGCCGTGAGTTTCCTCTCCGCCCAAAGGCCGCCCGGGCTCGTTGAGACCCGGGACGGTCGCCCCTTGTCGGAGGAGACGTGTCTCGATGCGTACAGCAGCAACGAAGCTTACCCTCACGGCCCTGCTGACCGGCGCCGTCGCGCTCAGCGGCTGCGCTTCGATCGATTCGGTGAAGCGCGCCCAGGCCACGGCCGATCAGGCCCTGGCCATGGCGCAGTCGGACCAGGCCGCCTCGCAGCATGCGCAGTCGAGCGCCGATGCTGCCGCGGCGGCGGCCCAGCGCGCCCAGTCCAGCGCCGACGCCGCGGCCAGCGCCGCCCAGTCCGCCCAGAGCGCGGCCCAGGCGGCCAGCGCCCAGGTGGGCGACCTGTCGACCCGCGTGGACCGCATGCAGCGCCAGCGCGCGACGAGCGGCAAGCGCCACCACCGCACGCGCCACCACGCGCCGGCGGCGACCGGCGCCAACGCGGGCGAGCGCGGCTAGGTCCTGCGCTGCGGTTCCGGTCGCCCTGGGGGCGACCGGAAGCGCCTGGGGACGTTCAGCCCCTCGGCGACCGGAACCGCAGGTGCAGCTCGGTTTCGATGAGCTGACGGCGATGGTCGATCAGCCGCCGATGCTCGGCCGGCAGGGAGACGCCGACAATGGCTCCCTGGCCGCTGGCCAGGTCGCCGACCGGCAGGTCCATGACATAGGCCAGGAACGGCGCCCCGCCGCGGCCGCGCAGCACGATCTCGCCGTCCCAGGCCTCGCCGGCCTGTAGCCGGGCCATGATCGCCTCGGCCTCGGCGCGGCTGTAGCTGGCCGGCGTCAGGTCGACGACGTTTTGCCCGAGCGCCTCCTTGGCCTTCCACCCGTAGAGCCGCTCGGCCGCGTCGTTCCAGTAGGCGACCACGCCGGCGATGGTGGTCGCGATGACCGCGGTGTCGATGTAGGTCGGAATAGGATCGAGCATCAGCGCGGCGATGGCGGCGACGGCTTCGGCGACGCCGGACGGCAGAAGATCACGTTCGAACATGCAGGCTCCCGAGACCTGACCTCACAAGCCGCAGCGCGCCTCGCGCGGCTTTGATCTTCCGCAAAACGCCGTCGCGCTCCGCGTGGCTTCCGGCCGCGCTCGCGAACCCCCATATTCCGATCCTGGGCCGGGGGCGGCCTTCGAACATCGGACGCGATGCGCAACCACCTTCGCACCTTCATCCTGCTGGCGGCCCTGACGGCGCTGTTCGTCGGCGCGGGCTATCTGGTGGGCGGCCCGACCGGCATGGCCCTGGCCTTCCTGATGGCCGCCGGCATGAACCTGTTCAGCTACTGGAACGCCGACAGGATCGTGCTCTCCATGTACCGGGCCCGGCTGGTCGACGAGACCGACCCCGAGCCGCTGGTCCGCAACTATGTGGCCGACGTCTACGAGATGGCCGACCGCGCCGGCCTGCCACGGCCGCGCGTCCACGTCATCGACGAGGACCAGCCCAACGCCTTCGCCACCGGCCGCGACCCGGCCCACGCCGCCGTCGCCGCCACCCGCGGACTGCTGCAGATGCTGGACCGCCGCGAGATCCGCGGCGTCATGGGCCACGAGCTGACCCATGTGAAGAACCGCGACACCCTGACGATGACGATCACCGCGACCATCGCCGGGGCGGTCTCGGCCCTCGCCAATTTCGCCTTCTTCTTCGGGGGCCGCGACGAGGACGGCCGCCCTACGGGCCTGATCCCGATGCTGGTGGTGTCGCTGGTCGCCCCGCTCGCCGCGGCCCTGGTGCAGATGGCCATCAGCCGCGGCCGCGAATACGAGGCCGATCGCGGCGGCGCGGACATCTCCGGCGATCCGGAGGCGCTCGCCTCCGCCCTGCGCAAGATCGAGGCCTTCGCCCGCGGCGGCTACCGCAACCCGGAGGCCGAGGCGAACCCGGCCACGGCGCACCTCTTCATTATAAATCCGCTCGGCGGCCGGCCCGGGGACAACCTCTTCGCCACCCACCCCGCCACCGAGAACCGCGTGGCCGCCCTGATGCAGATGGCCGGCCGCGCGCCGGAGGCGCGGCCGGCTACGGCCGTGCCGATCACCGAGGCGGCGCGCGGCCCCTGGGGCTGATCCGCCCCTAGGCGGCGGGCCGGGCGGCGATGTCGCGCAAGCGCGCGAACAGCCGGCGCACCTCGGCCTCGTTGGCCGCCGCCAGAGCCTCCAGCGCCTGGCGCTGGGCGGACGGGGTCTGGGTCACCCAGCCTTCCTTCAGCTGGCGCACGAAGCCCATCCGGCCGAGCTCCATCAGCCGCCGGCGCACCCGCTCGCGCGGCATGCCGAGCTGGGTCGAGAGCCTGAGGCTCGGGCAGGGCGGCGCGCCCGGTCCCGTCGACCACATGGCGAGGAGGACGAGGCCGCTCATCAGCTCCCCGGTGAGGGCCACCATCCGGTCCGCGGTGCGCAGCATGAACTCGGAGAGCACCGTGTTGACCGGCCGCATGTGCGACGAAGGGAGGGGCCCGGGCAGGCTTTCCCCGGCTTGCAGGACGCCGATGCCGACCAGTTCGTCATGGAAGCGCTGCAGCCGCTGCAACCGCGCGGCCTGGATGCTCATGTGCGCCGGCGAGACGATCACCTCGCGCGGCACATAGGCCCCGTCGGGCGTCAGGACACAGCGACCGGCCTCGACCAGCGCCAGGACCCGCCGGCGCACGGTCTCGTAGGGCAGGGCGAGCGAGTTGGCCACGGCGTAGATGCTGATCGGCCGGCGGATCTCGTCGGGCAGGGCCTCGCCCGCCGCGTCCAGACGCTTGCGCTCCGGCTGGTTGCGCGAAGGCGCTATGTTGGCCTGGACGATGGCCGCGAAGACCAGCGGCTCCAGAAGGTCTCCGTCGCCGCGGCTGATGTTCGCCGCGTCGGTCACGAAGGCGGCCGAACGATGCAGGAGCTCGTCCAGCGCCACGCCTGTGCCTTCGACTAACTTTCTGGCCGTCCTGGTCGTCGCCGCCATGGCTTTGAATGTTCCGGTGATCTGCCGCCTTTGACAACGCTGTCCCAACGTCGCCCGCTGCGGCGAAAGCGCTTGCGAAACGCTGTTTGGATGGGCCCCATTCGATCGAAGGACGCCGGCGCGAGACCGGCGCCGCAGGAAGTCCGCTGGGAGGATCTGCCATGAGCGACGGATCGGTCGACCTCAGGAACGAGGCCCGCGCCCGGGTCTACGCCGAGCCGCTGGAGACGCTGAATCCGGCGCGCCCGGAACTCTTCGAGAACAACAGCTTCTGGCCGTACTTCGAGCGCCTGCGCGCCGAGGCCCCGGTCCACTTCACGCCGGAGAGCGACTTCGGCGGCTTCTGGTCGGTGACCCGCTTCGAGGACATCATGGCGGTGGACACCAACCACCAGGTGTTCTCCTCGGCCGACGGCATCGTCCTGCAGAGCCTGGAGGCCAAGGCCGAACAGGCGACGCGCCCGACCCGTCCCTCCTTCATCGCCATGGATCCGCCGCGCCACGACGAGCAGCGCAAGACGGTCAGCCCGGCCGTGGCGCCGGCCAATCTCGCGCGCATGGCCCCGGTGATCCGCGAGCGCGCCGGCGCCATCCTCGACGGCCTGCCGATCGGCGAGGAGTTCGACTGGGTCGACCTCGTGTCCAAGGAGCTGACGGCCATGACGCTGGCCACGCTCTTCGACTTCCCCTTCGAGCACCGGCGCAAGCTGACCTACTGGTCGGACATGTTCACCAACGCGCCCGGCCACGGCCCGGCCAAGAGCTGGGAGCACAAGCGGGAGGAAGCCAACAACTGCTTCGCCGCCTTCACCGAGCTGTGGAACGAGCGGGTGAACGCCGAGCCGCGTTTCGACCTCGTCTCCATGCTGGCTCACGGCGAGGCGACGCGGAACATGGATCCGCTCGAGTACCACGGCAACGTCGTGCTGCTGATCATCGGCGGCAACGACACCACGCGGAACACCATCTCCGGCTCGCTCTACGCCCTGAACAAGAACCCGGGCGAGTACGACAAGCTGCGCGCCAATCCGGCGCTCATCCCGTCCATGGTCTCCGAGACCATCCGCTGGCAGACCCCGCTCGCCCACATGGCGCGGACCGCCACCCAGGACCATGTGCTCGGCGGCAAGACCATCAAGGCCGGCGACCGGGTGGTCATGTGGTACGTCTCCGGCAACCGCGATGAGACCGCTATCGAGGATCCGGAAGCCTACCGGATCGACCGGGCCCAGCCGCGCAAGCACCTGTCGTTCGGCTTCGGCATCCACCGCTGCGTCGGCAACCGCCTGGCCGAGCTGCAGCTGACCATCATCTGGGAAGAGATCATGAAGCGCTTCCCGACGGTGCAGGTGGTGGCCGAGCCGACCCGCACCCATTCGATCTTCGTGAAGGGCTACGAGACCCTGCCCGTGGTGATCCCGGCGCGGAATTGAGGCAAGCTGATCCCGCGCCCCGGCGGGCGCGGGTGATCGGCATGAGCTTGGACGAGCGGCGTCACTATCACGTAGGCAACCTCAGGGCCCGGCTCATCGAGGCCGCGCGCGCGGCGCTGGAGACGGAGGGGCTGGCGGGCCTGAACCTGCGGGCCCTGGCCGCCCGCGCCGGCATCACCGCCGGCAGCGTCTATCACCACTACGCCGGCAAGACCGAGCTCCTGGGCGAGCTCGCCGGCTCGGGCTTCGCCGACCTGCGCCGCGCCCTCGAGCAGGCCGACCGCGCCGCCGGCGACGGCGGCCGCCTGCGCGCCTGGGCCCTGACCTATTTCGACTTCGCCCACCGCCAGCCGGCGCTCTATGGCCTGATGTTCGACCCCACGATCGCCGCCCTTCCCACCGTCGCCGAACCGCGCGAAGCGGCGCTCGACAACCTGCGCGGCCTCGTTGCCCGCGTCGCCGCCCAGCAGGAGCGCGAGCGGCCGGTCGAGCAGATCGCCCTGGCAATCTGGGCCGCCGCCCACGGCGCGGCGTCCCTGACCATCTCCGGGGCCGGCGGCGACCATCTGATGGAGGACGTCATCACCGGCCTCGAGGCGCTGTTCCGTCCCGCCTGAGGCCGCTCCTCTGCGCCGCCACAATCTGAACAGGCTTGCCCGCTTCCGTCCGGCCCGACATGAACCGACCCATGCGCAAGCTCCTCCTCGGATTCGGCCTCGCCCTCGGCCTCGCCGCCGCCTCCGCTGCGGCGGCCGCCCAGGGCTATTCCCCGGCCGCCCAGAAGGTGCTGACCCGCGCTCGCCTGGCGGCTGGCGGCGGCGCCTGGAACAGCCTGCGCGGCTGGCACGAGGCCGGCCGCCTCGGCGCCACGCCCTACGAGACCTGGCTCGATCCCCTGCGCTACGGCATGCGGGTGGAGACCCGCGAGGCCGACGGCCTGCACGTCCACGGCTTCAACGGCGGCGGCGACTGGCGCATCGCGCCCTCCGGCCAGGCCACCGGCGCCGACATCCGGGGCGTCATCTCGCAGACCCGTACCGACGCCTTCTTCGACATCCGCGGCTATTTCTATCCCGGCCGCTTCGACGCCCGCGGCGAGTACGTCGGCGTCCGCAGCTTCCAGGGCCGCAGTTTCGACGTGGTCATGGTCAAGCCCTGGGCCGCCGAGCCGCGCGAGCTGTGGTTCGACCGCCGCAGCCATCTGCTGGCCCGGATGGTCGACCGCACGGGCCCAAGGCCCGTCGCCCAGCAGTTCTCCGACTACCGCAAGGTCGGCGGGGTGCGGATCGCCTTCCGTATCTGGACCGAAGGCCCCTCCGGCACGCCCGTGGCGGTGCGCCAGATCGAGTCCGTCACCTTCGGCCCGGTCGACCGCAACCTGTTCAGCCTGCCCCGCCGCAACGCGGAGGCGGAGGCCGCGCCGGCGCCCGCCCGCTAGCGCCGCGAATAGACCGCGCCCTTGGCGTGGAGCAGGTCGCTCCAGCGCCAGGCGCCGGCGCCGAAGGCGATCCGCTGGCCGTCGGTCAGCGAGATCAGCACAAGGCCCCGCATCGGCTGGGCCCGGCACGCCTCCGGCGCGAAGCCGACCTCCACGGCGATCGCCTGGCGCACGCTGGCCAGGCCCCGGCCTTCCTCGCCCGGGCTCTGGATCCATTCGCCGTTCCAGATCAGCACCGCCTTGCCGCGATGGACCCCGGCGACGGCGCTGCGCACCCGCCCGTCGCGCCTTAGCGCCGTCTGCAGCCTCGCCACCATGTCGCAGGGCCGCCCGCCCGCGCCGTCGACCTCGCCGGCCCCGCCGCCGCCCTCGCCCTCGCCGGCCGTGGTGGCGCCGACCAGCTGGGCGTCGGTGAGCTCGGGCAGGGGCGCGGTCTCGGCGGCCTTGGCGACCACCAGGGGCTGGACCGGCGTCTGCGGCGGCGGCGTCTCGTGGACCTTGATCGCCGGCCGCGCCTTAGCTGGGGTCGGCGCGGGTTTGGGGACCGGCGAAGGGCTCGGCGCCGGCGGTGCGGGCGAGGGCTCCGGGTCGGGCGCCGGGACCTCCACGGGCTTCGGCGGGGGCTCGGCCAGGGCGACAGCGATCGGCTCGCTCTCCTGGATCACCAGCGGCGAGGACGCGCGGCTCATCAGTAGGGCGCCGAGCACCGCGGCGTGCGCCGACAGGCTCAGGGCCACCGCGCCCCAGCGTTTCGCTATTCGCCTGCCGCCCTCGGCCATGATCCTTCCGGCGCCGCTGAACCTCGGCCAGGAAGACCACGCGAGCGGGGCTGGATCGTGGCGAACGGTCAAGCTTGCCCCATTCAGGCCACGGTCGGGTCATGACCACGCCGCAACCCAACCTGCACTTTGCGAGTTGGCGATATGCCTCGGGGTGGGGTCAGGCTTGGAAGGAGAGGCTTTTTTGACCCACGCGATACTGAATACCCCGCTCAAGACCCCCGCGCTCAAGGCTCCGGTCCTGAAGAGTCTCGCCATCGGCGGCGCGGTGATCATGGCCGGGATCGCAGCCAGCGGCTGCGCCAGCCACAAGTTCGTCCGCGATCAGGTGGCCGTCGTCGATAACCACGTGACCGCCGTCGAGGGCACCGCCCGCGACGCGCTCGACCGCGCCAACGCGGCCCACAAGCTGGCCGAGGGCAAGTTCCTCTACCAGGTGGTCCTTTCCGACGACTCCGTGAAGTTCCCGACCGACCGGCACGCGCTGTCGCCGGAGGCCGAGCAGCGGCTCTCCGAACTGGCCGAGCGGCTGAAGGGCGAGAACAAGAACGTCTACCTGGAGATCCAGGGCCACACCGACTCCACCGGCACCGAGGCCTACAATGAGCAGCTCGGCGCTGCGCGGGCCGAGGCCGTGCGCCTTTATCTCAACAAGCAGGGCGTGCCGCTGAACCGCATGGCGACGATCAGCTACGGCCAGACCGTGCCGGTCGCGCCCAACGACACCAAGGAAGGCCGCTCGCAAAACCGTCGGGTGGCGATCATCGTCCTGAGCTAAGCGCTCGGGAACGCAGGCGGCGCGCGCCAGGCTCTTCGGCCAGCATCTTCAGCCCGGCCGCGCCGCCTCGCATAGGCACACCACCTCGCCGGCAAGCGCCGTCCCCCACGCGCCTGCCGCCTTTCCTGGCGTGCGGCTTCCGCCATGGCCGCGCCTGCGGTAAGCTTCACCATTGGGTCTTGGGGGGCTCCACGTGAAGAAGCTGATCTTAGCGGCGCTCGCCGCGGCCGCCATCGCCGGACCGGCCCACGCGGCTCCGACCTGCCAGGGAGAGGCCTGCGGCGACATCGCTTCCATCGGGGACGGCGACAGCGTGAGGCTGTCCAACCACGGAAAGCGGCCGGTCCTCATCATTTACAACGACGGGTGGGACGATATCTGGATGACGCTTCAGCCGGGCGAGACCAAGGCCACCGGCGAGGCGGTCCTGAGCATGTTCGCGCACTATGTGGCGACCGGGGCGAAGAAGAGGGCCGCCGGCCCTAACCCTCCTCAAAGCCGATAAACACCGCCGCTTCGTCGACGCTCTTGCGCTCAGAGACCACCGCGTTGGCGGGGAAGGTCTCGTCGGGCCAGCCGAGGGCGATGGACTTCATGATCACCTGGTCGTCGGCGATCCCGGCGTGCTCACGCACGACCGGCGACTGCATGATACCTTGGCTATTGATCACCGCGCCCAGGCCGCGGGACCAGGCGGCGTTGACCAGGGCCGTGGCGACGGCCCCGCAGTCGAAGGGCGCGTCGTCGCTGCCGTGCAGCTCCTTGTCGTAGGTCACGATGATGCAGACCGGCGCGTCGAACTGACGGAAGCCGCGCAGCACCCAGTCCTGGCGGCCCTCCTTGTCCTCGCGGGCGATCCCCATGGCGGCGAACAGCTGCTTGGCGACGCCGATCTGCCGTTCGCGGTGCTTGCCGGCGAAGGCCTCGCCGGTGCGGAATTCGCGGCTGTGCGGCACGCCGGCGAGGTTCCGTTCGGTGTTGCCGGCGCGGATCCGGTCCAGCGGCTCGCCGCTGATCACATAGAAATTCCACGGCTGGGTGTTCATCGACGAGGGCGCGCGCATGGCGAGCTCGAGGATCTCCTCGATCAGCTCCCGCGGCACCGGCTTGTCCAGATAGCCCCGGATGCTCCGCCGACCCTTCACCACCTCGTCGTACTGCAACGCCTGTCTCCCGATGTCTCGTTCGACCCCATCCTGCCACGGCTCGCCGCTGACGTCGGGTGAAGATCGTCGGGTGATTTACATCCGCGCCGCCAGCCCTTAAGAGCCTCACCCATGTCCGCCCGGACCATCCTGCCGATTACCCGCAAACCGACCCGCTCCGGCGGGGCGTCGGCGGGTGTGCGCGCGGTCTGAACCGAGCCTGACCCCCGAGAAGCCCCGCCGACGCGCGGGGCCGCTTCCTCACCGAAAGCCGCCGGTCCCCGCGCCTCCGCCCAACAGGAGACGTGACCTCATGACCCGCAACCTTCCCCAGGCGCCGAACGTCGGTATCGTCGGGGCGACCGGCCTCGTCGGCGAGATGATGCGCGAGATCCTCGCCGAACGCGGCTTCCCCGTCGGCCAGCTTCGCCTCTTCGCCTCGGCCCGTTCGGCCGGCAAGCGCCTGCCCTTCGCCGGCGGCGAGGTGGTCGTCGAGGACGCCGCCACGGCCGACTACGCCGGGCTCGACATCGTCTTCTTCTCGGCCGGCGGCTCCACCTCCAAGGCCCTGGCGCCCAAGGTCGCCGCCGCCGGGGCCATCGTCATCGACAACTCCTCCGCCTGGCGCGGCGACCCGGACGTCCCGCTGGTGGTCTCCGAGGTCAATCCCCACGCCCTGGCCTCGATCCCGAAGGGCATCGTCGCCAACCCCAACTGCACCACCATGGCGGCCATGCCGGTGCTGAAGCCGCTGCACGACGCGGCGGGCCTAAAGCGCCTGGTGGCCAGCACCTACCAGGCGGTCAGCGGCGGCGGGGTCGCCGGCATCCGCGAACTCGACCTGCAGGCCAAGGCCCTCGGCGAGGCCGGCCCGGCCCTCGCCCGCAACGGCGAGGCGGTGGCTTTCCCGCACGTGGAGAAGTGGCCCGTGCCGATCGCCTTCAACGTCGTGCCGCTCAACTATGTCCCGGCCGAGGACGGCTACACCGACGAGGAGCTGAAGCTGCGCGACGAGACCCGCAAGATCCTCGAGATCCCCGGCCTGCCGGTCTCGGGCACCTGCGTCCGCGTGCCGGTCTTCACCGGCCACTCGATCTCCATGAACCTCGAGTTCGAGCGCCCCCTGTCGGTCGAAGCGGCCCTCGCCCTGCTCGCCCAGGCCCCGGGCGTCGTCCTCGCCGACGTGCCGAACCCGCTCGCCGCCACCGGCCGCGACGAGGTCTTCGTCGGCCGCGTCCGCCCCGACCCGACCGTCGCGCACGGCCTGGCCCTCTTCCTCTCCAACGACAACCTCAGGAAGGGCGCGGCCCTCAACGCGGTCCAGATCGCCGAGGTGCTCCTGGCGCAGCGGCGGGCGCAGGCGGCGGCCTAGGCGCGCGCCTTCCTCTCCCCTCTACGCTTCGCGTGGGGGAGAGGAGGGGCAATCCCCGATCGATTGGCGCCACCTCCCCTCTCCCCGCTCGCGGGGAGAGGCGGAGAAACTCACTCCGCCGGCAGCACGTTCTCCGAGCGCTTCACCATCATCCGGTCGAATTCGGCCCAAACGCCTTCTTCGCCGTGCCACATGCCCTTGGTCGCAGCCTTGGAGTATTCGGTCGCGCGGGCTTCGAAGAAGTTGGCGTGCTCGACGCCGGAGAGCATCGACTGCAGCCAGGGCAGCGGGTTCTCCTTGACGCCATAGACTTCAGGAAGATGGAGCTGGCGCAGGCGCCAGTCGGCGATGAAGCGGATGTAGCTCTTGATGTCCTCGGGCGTCATGCCCTGGACCTCGCCGGCCTCGAAAGCGAGGTCGATGAACTTGTCCTCCAGGCCCACCACGGTGCGGCAGCAGTCGACGATGTCGTCGGCCACCGCCTTGGTCACCGCGCCGGTCTCGGCGTTGAAGGCGTGGTAGAGCTTGATGATCCCTTCGCAGTGCAGGCTCTCGTCGCGCACCGACCAGGAGACGATCTGGCCCATGCCCTTCATCTTGTTGTGGCGCGGGAAGTTCATCAGCATGGCGAAGGACGCGAAGAGCTGCAGCCCCTCGGTGAAGCCGCCGAACATGGCCAGCGTGCGGGCGATGTCGGCCGGGGTGTCGACCCCGAACTGCTGCATATAGTCGTGCTTGTCGCGCATGGCCTTGTAGTCGAGGAAGGCCGTGAACTCGCTGTCCGGCATGCCGATCGTTTCGAGCAGCAGGGCGTAGGCGGCGATGTGGATCGTCTCCATGTTGGAGAACGCCGCCAGCATCATTTTCACCTCGGTCGGTTTGAACACCCGGCCGTAGCGCTCCATGTAGTTGTCGTTCACCTCGACGTCCGATTGCGTGAAGAACCGGAAGATCTGGGTGAGCAGGGCGCGTTCGCGGTCGTTCAGCTTGGACGCCCAGTCCTTGCAATCCTCGCCGAGCGGGATCTCCTCCGGCAGCCAGTGGACCTGCTGCTGCTTTTTCCAGAACTCGTAGGCCCAGGGGTACCGGAACGGCTTGTAGGCGTAGGACGGCGTGAGCAGGCCAGGCAGGCTACGGACGTTGGTCACGGGCGTGGATCCCTGAATCGCGAGGTGCGGAACGACGACACGAACCGTGCCACTCAAACCGGTCAACATCTAGCGCCAAAGTGTCCGGGGGTCCCAAGATGTTGTGAATGGGCGGGGGATAAGGTGGCCCCGCCGTGAGATCGGTCGTGAAGTAAAAAGGCGGCCGAAGCCGCCCTTCTGCGTCCCCTTGCGTATTCCGCCGCTATTTCCGCGGGCGGATCGACAGGGAGAAGGCGACCATGTCGTCGTCGTGCGGGTCGATGCCGTACATGACGTGCTCGCCCTTCACCTTGCGGTGGACATAGCCGACCGAGGTCTGCACCGCGCCGCGCCGCCAGCCGACGCCGACCTGGGTGTCGCCGACCAGCTTGGAGGTCGCGTCGGTGGACCAGCCGGCCCGGTTCCAGCCGCTCTCGCCGTGCAGCATGTTCATGCCGACCGCGCGGCCCGAGGCGGCGGCGAAGAGATACCAGCGGCCCTGGTCGCCGAACGCGGAGCCATCCTTGACGCCCATGGACTTCAGCCGCTCGCCGGCGAGGTCGGCCTTGGAGACCGAGAGGGTGGCGCCGGCCTCGGCCGAGCCGCCGCCGGCCCGGTCGCCGCCGATCACCCCGACCCCGGCGTGGGGCGAGACGTCCACCGCCAGGCGGCCGGCGTCGAAGCTCACCGCGCCGGGCCATTTGCGGATCACGCTGACCTCGTAGTCGCTCGGGTCGACGGCGGAGCGCTGGGTCAGCGGAAGGTCGCCGGGCCGCGCCACGACCGCGCCCTGGCGGATACGTAGCGAATCGATGGGGCCGTCCGAGCGGGCGGACAGCGCCGCCTCGTCGGTGCGCCAGCTCACCAGGCCGGCGCCGGGGGCATAGGTGTCGTGGTCGAGCAGGGCGCCGATCGGGTCGGTCTCGACGGGCTTGATGTTCGGCTTGAACGCCGCCTGCGCGAGGGCGTCGCGGGTCGATGCGTGGGCCTTCGCCGCCGGCGCGGCCATCGCCGTGCCGCTCCAGGCGCCGCTTAGGGCGCCGCATCCGGCGCCACAACCCAGGACGATGGCCAGAACAGCCAACCGCCTCATCAGACGTTCTCCCAGCCCGCTTCTTTTGTAGCGCGGTTATCCCGCACCATTCCACGGACCTTCAAAGTCGCAAAATGAAATGCAGTTCCCGTGCCTAAATGGAATTCGTGACAGCACCTTGATGTGCCTCAATCGGGGGCGCTGAGCGGGCGCGAATGCCTGAAACAGCGAGGCTTCGCCCCGGTCCGGCCTTAACCAAGACGCCGGACACGAAAAAGCCCCCGGCGTCGCCGCCGGGGGCTCTTTTCATCTGACCTGAGCTACTGGCCTAACTCACTGGCAGGCCAAGCATTCCTCGTAGTCCGTCTTGGCCGCGCCGGCCATGTCGACCACCTGCTCGGCCACCTCGCCGCCGGCGTGGGCCGCCCGCTGCACCGACTTGGAGCGCAGATAGTAGAGGCTCTTGCAGCCCCGCTCCCAGGCCATCCAGTGCAGCATGTGCAGGTCCCACTTGTCGACGTCGCCCGGCAGGAAGACGTTGACCGACTGCGACTGGCACACGTCCGGGGTGCGGTCGGCGGCGAGCTCGATGACCCAGCGCTGGTCGATCTCGAAGGCGGTCTTGTAGACGTCCTTCTCGTCCTGGCTGAGGAAGTCCAGGTGCTGGACCGAGCCCTCGTTCTGCAGGATGGAGTCCCACACCGCCGGGGTGTTCTGGCCCTTCTCCTCGAGCAGGCGCTCCAGGTAGGGGTTCTTCACCGCGAAGGTGCCCGACAGAGTCTTGTGGCTGTAGATGTTGGCCGGGATCGGCTCGATGCCGGCGCTGGTGCCGCCGCAGATGATCGAGATCGAGGCGGTCGGCGCGATCGCCAGCTTATGGCTGAAGCGCTCCATCACCCCGCGCTCGGCGGCGTCCGGGCACGGGCCGCGCTCGGCGGCCAGGGTCCGCGAGGCGGCGTCGCATTGGCGGCGCAGCGTCTTGAAGAGGCGCATGTTCCAGCTCTTCGCCAGGGCGCTCTCGAAGGGCACGTTCTGCTGCTGCAGGAAGGAGTGGAAGCCCATCAGGCCCAGGCCCACCGAGCGCTCGCGGGTCGCGGCGTAGACGGCGTGCGCCATCTCCGGCGGGGCGCGCTGGATGAAGTCCTCCAGCACGTTGTCGAGGAAGCGCATCACGTCCTCGATGAAGGTCGGATGGTCGCGCCACTCGAGGAACTTCTCGGCGTTGACCGAGGAGAGGCAGCAGACCGCGGTCCGCTCCTGGCCCAGGTGGTCCTTGCCGGTGTGGAGCATGATCTCCGAGCACAGGTTCGACTGGCGGACCGACAGGCCGAGCTCGCGCTGATGCTGCGGCATCGAGCGGTTCACGGTATCGGAGAAGATCAGGTAGGGCTCGCCGGTCTGCAGGCGGATCTCGAGGATCTTCTGCCAGAGCGTGCGGGCGTCGACCTCGCGGATCACCTCGCCGGTCTTGGGGCTGCGCAGGCCGAACATCGCCCCGTCGCGCACCGCCTCCATGAACTCGTCGGTGATCGAGATGCCGTGGTGCAGGTTGAGGGACTTGCGGTTGAAGTCGCCCGACGGCTTCCGGATCTCCAGGAACTCCTCGATCTCCGGGTGGTGGACGTCGAGATAGACCGCCGCCGAGCCGCGGCGCAGCGAGCCCTGGCTGATCGCCAGCGTCAGGGAGTCCATCACGCGGATGAAGGGGATGATGCCGCTGGTCTGGCCCGCGCCCTTCACCTTCTCGCCGATCGAGCGGACGCCCCCCCAGTAGGTGCCTATGCCGCCGCCGTTGGAGGCGAGCGCCACGTTCTCGTTCCAGACGCTGACGATGCCGTCGAGGTTGTCGGGCACGGCGTTGAGGAAGCAGGAGATGGGCAGGCCGCGCGCCGCGCCGCCATTCGACAGCACCGGCGTGGCCGGCATGAACCACAGGTTGGAGATGTAGTCGTAGATGCGCTGGGCGTGCTCGGCGTCGTCCGCGAAGGCCGTGGCCACCCGGGCGAACATGTCCTGATAGGACTCGCCCGGCAGCAGGTAGCGGTCCTCCAGCGTGGTCTTGCCGAAGTCGGTCAGGTTGGCGTCGCGCGAGCGATCCACCTCCACCTTGCGCACAAGCTGCAGCTGCGGACGTTCCGGCCGCGCCTGGACCTGGCCCGCCGTTTCGGCAATCCCAACCTTCGCCGCTTCGCTCATCGTCCCCAAATCCATACTTTTGCGAGACTTACGGCCTCACCCCAGCCCGCCTCGCGCCCCCAAGATGTTGTGGGCGACACGCCCGAACAACCCACATATGGGGACACAGAGCCTAAGGAGTCGTCAATGAGGACAGCTCATCGGCGCCCAGGTTTTTTCGTTAACCAGACCTTAACGCGGTAAGGCCGCTCTCGGCAGATCAAGGCCTTGGCGGCGCCGCAAGGTCACCCCGCTCACGAGAGTGTGACCGGCCCGGACTCAACCCCTCAGCGGCCACACCATGGAGATGAGCAGGGTGCCCACGACCAGGACGAGCAGGGAGAGCGGCGCGCCCAATCGAGGGTAGTCCCAGAACCGGTAGCCGCCCGGTCCCATGACCAGGGTGTTGCACTGGTGGCCGATGGGCGTGAGGAAGTCGCAGCCGGCGCCGACGGCCACCGCCATCAGGAAAGCGTCGGGGTTGAGGCCCTGGTGGCGGGCGAATCCGGCCGCGATGGGCGCGAAGACCAGCACCGTGGGCGCGTTGTGCATGAAGGGCGCGCTGAGCATCGACAGCAGCATCAGAAGGCCAAGGCCCAGCAGCGGCGGGGCGGGGCCGAGGATCTGCGACAGGAAGGCCGCCGCCACCTCCGCCCCGCCGGTGGCGTGGATCGCCTCGCCCACCGGGATCAGGGCGCCCATCAGCACCAGCACCGGGCCGTCGAGCGCCGAATAGGCCGCGCGCATGCGAAGGCCGCCGAACGCCACCATGGCCACGGCCGCGCCGAAGAAGGCGATGGACACCGGCGCGACGTGGAAGGCGACCAGCAGCATGGCGGTCGTCAGGATCGCCAGGGGCGCGAACGCCCGGCGAAGGCCGCCCAGCCGCACGTCGCGTTCCACCAGCGGCAGCACGCCGAGGGTCTTGAGGGCGCCCGGCATGGTCCGCTCGCCGCCCTGCAGCAGGACGATGTCCCCGGGCCGCAGGCGCACCGTGTTCAACGCCTGGTTCAGGCGGTAGCCGCTGCGGCTCACCGCCAGCAGGTTCACCCCGTGCTTGCCGTGCAGGTCGAGGCGCTGGGCCGATTCGCCGCCCAGCATGGAATCGGGCGCGACCACCCCTTCCACCAGCAGCACCTCCTCGGTCGGCTCCTCCATGGCCACGGGCCGGTCCGAGCGGGTCAGCTTCAGCTTCGCGCGCGAGATCAGGCCGTCGAGGGCCTGCTGGGCGCCTTCCAGGAGGAGGACGTCGCCCGCCTGGAGGTGGGTGTTGGGGTGCGGCCGCGACCGCCGCTTGCCGTCCCTCAGGAGGGCGATGACAGCGACGTCGCCCTCGCCCGCCTTGTGCAGGTCGCCGATGCGCCGGTAGGGGCCGGTCCAGTCATCCGGCGCGCGCACCTCGGTGACGTAGGTGTTGGCCTCGAGCGCCGCCTCCAGGGTCTCGCCGGGCGGACGCGAGCGCGGCAGCAGGCGGTAGGCGAAGCACAGGAAAACCATCCCCATAGCGGCGAGTGCGAGGCCGACGGGGGCGAAGTCGAACATGCCGAACGGTGCGCCGAACAGGTTCTGGCGCACCTCGGAGACGATGATGTTGGGCGAGGTGCCGACCAGGGTCACCAGGCCGCCGAGCAGGGAACCGAAGGCCATGGGCATCAGCAGCCGGCTGGGGGGGGTGTCGGTGCGGCGGGCGGTCTGCAGGGCGATCGGCATCATGATCGCCAGGGCGCCGACGTTCTTGGTGGCCATGGAGAGCAGGGTCACCGCCCCGACGAACACCGGCACCTGGCTGGCGGCGCTCTTCAGCCGTGGCGCGATCGGCCTCAGCAGGGCCTCGATCAGGCCCGAGCGCGCGAAGCCGGCGCTGACCACCAGGGCCGAGCCGATGATCACCACCACGTCGTTGGAGAAGCCGTCGAAGGCCTTCTTGGCGGGCACGACGCCCAGCACCACGCCCGCCATCAGGGCGGCCAGGGCGACGACGTCGTAACGGAAGCGTCCCCAGACGAAGCAGCCGATCGTCACCACGACCAGGCCGAAGGCCAGGACCTGCTGATAGGTCATGCGTTCTCCCTGGCCCGATCCCCCATCCGGGATTCCTGGGATGGCCTGGGCATGAAACGCACAACGTGGCCGTAAGGCTGCTTTGTTGATCCCCGAATTTCGAGAGCCCCAAACGGAAAGAGCCCGGCCTCGCGGCCGGGCTCTCCCTAGAGACTTCCGAAGAAGCCGTCGTCAGATCGAGATCAGAAGTTGATGTCGATGGTCGAACGACGGTTCAGCGGCTCCTTCACACCGTCGCCGGTCTGCACGGCCGGTTGGGTCTCGCCCTTCCAGTCGACAGCCAGGGCGGTCTGGTTCACGCCCAGGCCCACCAGGGCGTCGGCGACCGCTTTGGCGCGGCGCTCCGACAGACGCTGGTTGTAGGCCGTGGAGCCCGAGGTGTCGGTGTGGCCGACGACCACGACCTTGGTCGCATGGCCGTCGTTCGCGTACTTGGCCGCTTCCTGCACGACCTGCTGCGCTTCCGGCGTCAGGATGTACTGGTCGAAGGGGAAGTACACGATGAACTGCTTCGCCTCGAAGGCCGGCGGCGGAGGCGGCGGCGGCGGAGGCGGAGGCGGCGGGGGAGGCGGCGGCGGCGGCGGGGGCGGCGGCGGCGGAGGCGGCGGCGGCGCGAACGAGTAGCGCAGGCCGAGCGTCAGCGAGTCGTCCTTGTACTTGCCCTTGAAGGTGCCGGGCTGCAGGCCGGCCGCGGCCGAGCCGGTGGACGCGAAGGTCGAGTCCGCGCCGCTCAGGTAGCGGTAGGTCAGGTCGACGTTCAGGCGGTCGGTGGCCTTCCAGGCCAGGCCGGCCAGCACCTGCCAGGCGAACGAGGTGTCGTCGTCGTCGATGGTCAGGTTCTGGATCGCCGGGTTGGTCGCGGAGATCACGCCCGGGATGTTGGAGAACTGGCCGTTCGCCTTCACCGACAGGTGGTTCACGCCGACGCCGGCGCCGATGAACGGATTGAGGTTCGACTCCGGCAGGATGTCGTAGATGACGTTGCCGAGGACGGTCCACGACTTCATGTCGCCGTCCGGCGAGCCGCAGTTCGGCGCCGTGGCCGAGCGGATCACACCGGGGGTGCAGAGGCCGATGACGGCTTGGTTCGAGCCGCCGCGGACCGAGTCGAGGTCACCGCCGCGATAGCCGAGCTCGAGCTCGACGCGCCAGTGATCGCTGACCTGGTAGCCAAGGCGCGCGAAGCCCGCCCAGTCTTCCTTCTGGTTGAAATCCCAGGTGTAGGGGATGCCGTTGGCGGCGTTCGTCGAAGAGGTCGCCCGGAGGCCTTCCGGCCAGTGGTAGCCGAGATCGACCGCGCCGTACCAACCGGGTTGCGCGGCAGCGCCGGAAGCGGTGAACACCGCGGCCATTGCGGCTCCCGCCAGGAGTTTGAACTTCATTCTCAGAGCCCTCTCGTTGCCCTCAGTGCTGCGGCCAATTGACCCAGCGGTTCTTATATCAAGGCCCCTCGGTCACGTAAGTGTCGCCGAAGCCACACTCAGTCCGCAATCTCGGGGCCCGTTTCAGCCTAGGCCAGGACCTTAGACGATGATCCCCTCTGCAATGGATGCGGAGGCGGGGAGACAGACTCCCCGACGATGGTCCTGATGGGCCTGGCGTCCATCCGAACCATCGAAGCTTGTGTAAAATCTTAATGCAGCACCTGCGCTCGACCGGCGCGCCCTACGCGCCAAGGCCGGAGAAGTCTTTGGATTTGCTTGTAAAGTGGACGCGAGGTCGCAGCGCCAATTTGGCGTCGCAAACGCTTCCGCAAGCTCCGGATCGGTGCCTACCGGCGACATTCAGCCCCACTGAACAGCCCTACGCGCCCCAATGTTGCGCCGCCCCTTAACGCCCACGGCTGCGCTTGGTTCCGTGATCTATCTCAAGTTTTCCGCCGCAATTTAGGCGCCGATCAGCCCGCGTTGCGGCGGGCCATCCGGCGGCGACCGCCAAGCGCGTCGGGCCGGTTCAGCTCGGCGCGGAATCCGTCCCGCCGTTCGTGCACCGAGGCGATCACCAGGCCCATCGGCACGCCGATCTCCACCAGCACCGCCTCGGAGAGCTGCAGGCTCGCCTCGACGGTCTCCGGCACCGCGTCCGTGGCGCCCAGCTCGTAGAGCCGCTTGGCGTGGCGGGCGTCGCGGGCCCTCGCCACAATGGTTAGATCGGGACGCAGCTGGCGTGCAACCTCTACGATAGTTTCCGCCCCTTCCGGATTGTCCATGGTGACGACCAAGGCCGCCGCCTCGGCCAGGCCGCAGCGCATCAGGAACTCGGGGCGCGAGGCGTCGCCGAAATAGACCCGCGCGCCGGCGTGGCGGCCGGCCTCGACCAGCCGCTGGTCCTCCTCCCCGGCCACCCAGGCGATCTCGTGGGCGTTCAGCATCTCGCCCACCAGCTTGCCGACCCGGCCATAGCCCGCCACCAGCACCTTCGGGCCCGGCGCAGCCTCCGGGTTCGGCGGCAGGTCGGGCGGGGCGGCCCGCCGGCCGCCGATGCGCGCGCCCGCCGTCGCCAGGGCGGGGATGGCGATCATCGTCAGGGTGACGGCGACCAGCACGCTCTGGCCGAGCGGTGCGGATACGAGCCCGCCCTCCATGGCCTGGCCGAGGATCACGAACGCGAACTCGCCCCCCGCCGCCAGCAACAGCCCCGCCTCGAGGGCGCTGCGCCAGGGCAGGCGGAAGAGCAGCGCCAGGCCGAAGACCACGGTGGCGTTCAGCGTCACCAGGCCCGCCGCCAGGCCGAGCACGGTCGCCGGATGGTCGAGCAGCAGGGGCACGTTGAGCCCGATTCCCACCGAGACGAAGAACAGGCCGAGCAGCAGGCCCTTGAACGGCTCGATCACCACCTCGACTTCGTGCCGGAACTCAGTCTCGGCGAGGAGCAGGCCGGCGATGAAGGCGCCCAGCGGCATGGAGAGGCCGGCGAAAGCGCTGACCAGGCCCGAGCCGATCACCACCAGCAGGCAGGCGGCCACGAACAGCTCCTCGCTCTTGGCCTTGGCCACCGAGCGCAGCATCGGCCGCAGGAGCAGCCGGCCGATGACCACCAGGGTGGCGATGCCCAGCACCGCCGGCGCGAAGGCGACCAGCAGGTTGGGCGTCAGCACCGCGTCGGCCTGGCGGCCGAGCAGGGCCAGGCCGACCAGCATCGGCGCGACTGCCAGATCCTGGAACAGCAGCACCGAGAAGGTGGCGCGCCCGGCCATGGTGTGCTGGCGATGGCTCTCGGCGAGCGTCGGCATGATCACCGCCGTCGACGACAGCGACAGGGCGCAGCCTAGCGAGATCGCCGCGCCCAGTGGCTGGCCGAGCGCCAGGGCCGTGCCCGCCCCCGCCGCCATGCAGACCAGCACCTGGGCCGCGCCGAGCCCGAAGACGAAGCGGCGCATCCGCCGCAGCCGCTCCCAGGAGAGCTCCAGCCCGATGGTGAACAGCAGGAACACCACCCCGAACTCGGCGAGCTGGGCGACCTCGTCGGGATTGTCGATGGTCAGGGCCGAGAGCCAGCTCACCTCGTGCGCCAGCCGGCCGAGCCCATAGGGGCCGAGCAGAACGCCCGCCGCCAGGAACCCGAGGATTGGGCTCACGCGCCAGCGCCGGAACAGCGGCACCACCACCCCGGCGGTGGCCAGGAACAGCACCACGTCCTTGTAGGCGCCCGGCTGGACGTGGCTTTCCATCAGCGCTCCTGGGTTCGCGACGACTTCGATTGGTCACTATGACCTAGGCCCGCCCGCTTGCGGAATCCCCCCAAAGGCATAGAGACGCCGCCATGCGCCCGATCGTCTTCGCCTCCGTCGCCACCTTCGCCCTCGCGCCGATTGGCGCCAGCGCCCAGATGTCAGGCCCGATCATGGTCTCCGATGCCTGGAGCCGGCCGGCCGTGCAGGGCACCACCGGCGCCGGCTTCATGACCTTGATGAACCATGGCAAGACGCCCCAGGCCCTGGTGAAGGTCGAGAGCCCGCTGGCGCGCAAGGTGGAGATCCATCGCTCGGCCATGACCGGTGGGGTGATGACGATGACCGCCCAGTCCAAGGTGGATATCCCGCCGGCCGGCATGGTGACCTTCGCGCCCGGCGGCTACCACCTGATGTTCATGGGCCTCGCCAAGGCCCTGAAGGCCGGGGACAAACTGCCCGCCACGCTCACCTTCACCGGCGGCCGCAAGGTCAAGGTCGACTTCGCCGTCGGCGCGGGCGCGCCGGGGGGCGCCGCGGGGGCGATGGACCATATGGATCATAAGGGCCACTGAACCCGGCCTGCCATATCAGGGGAGCTGATCTCCCCGGCTTCCTGATCGTGACGAAAAAATAACGTCCCTATTCCGCTGGGAGAGGGCATGGTCGCGCCAGTGAACTATTCGGGGTGAGATCTATCCTATGAAGACCTTCTGGTTTGCGGCCGCCGCGGCGACCGCCCTCCTCGCCGCTTGTCCGGCGCTGGCCGAGACGGCTGCGCCCGCCGCCGCGACGGCAGGCCCCGCGACCGACCTCACCAAGGCGCCGCGCCTTGGGACCTGGGGCTACGACCTCTCCAGCCGCGACCTCGCCGTGAGCCCTGGCGACGACTTCTTCCAGTACGCCAACGGCGCGTACCTCAAGACCCTGCAGATCCCGGCCGACCGCACCCGCTACGGCTCCTTCGACGTGCTCAACGAGCTGTCGCAGAACCGCATGCGCGCCGTGGTCGACAAGGCCGCCGCGGACAAGGCCGCCACGGGCGAGCGCGCCAAGGTCGGCGCCCTCTACCGCAGCTTCCTCGACGAGCAGAAGGTCGAGGCGCTCGGCGCCAAGCCGATGGCGGCCGACCTCGCCCGGGTGAAGGCGGCCAAGTCCAAGAGCGACATCGCCCGCATGATGGGCGCCTCCATGGCCGGCTTCGGCGGTTCCATCTTCTCGGCCGGCATGGCCGAGGACGCCAAGGACCCGGACCACTATGCGGTCTATCTCGGCCAGGCCGGCCTCGGCATGCCGGACCGCGACTACTACCTGCAGCCCAGCTTCGCCCCGCAGAAGGCCAAGTACGAGCAGTACGTGGCGAAGATGCTGACCCTGGCCCATTGGCCCAAGCCGGCCGAGAACGCCAAGGCGATCGTCGCCTTCGAGACGGAGATCGCGAAGGCCTCCTGGACCCGCGCCGAGCGGCGCGACGACGTCAAGATGTACAACGCCACGCCCGTGGCGGAGCTGCCCAAGCTGGCTCCCGGCTTCGACTGGAGCGCCTTCCTGACCGGCGCCAGGCTCACCAAGGTCAACCAGGTGGTGGTCGGGGAGAAGACCGCCTTCCCGAAGATCGCGGAGCTCTACGCCAAGACCCCGCTCGAGACGCTCAAGGCCTGGGAGGCCTTCACCCTCGCCGACCAGGCCGCGCCCTACCTGACGAAGGCCTTCGACGAGGCGCACTTCGATTTCCACAACAAGACCCTGGCCGGCCAACAGGCCGAGCAGCCGCGCTGGAAGCGTGGGGTCTCCCTGGTCGACACCCAGATCGGCGAGGCGCTCGGCAAGGTCTATGTGGCCGACTACTTCCCGCCGGAGAGCAAGGCCAAGATGCTGGCCCTGGTGGGCGACATCCGCACGGCCATGAAGGCGCGGATCGAGAAGCTCGACTGGATGAGCCCGCAGACCAAGGAAAAAGCGCTCGAGAAGCTCGCCACCCTGCGGGTCAAGATCGGCTACCCGGATAAGTGGCGCGACTACTCCGGCCTGGTGATCAAGGACGGCGATCTCTACGGCAACGTGCAGCGCGCCGCCGCCTTCGACTGGAACTTCCGGGTGGGCCGCCTCGGCGGCCCGGTGGACAAGGCCGAGTGGGGCATGACCCCGCCGACCATCAATGCCTACTACAACCCGACCGGCAACGAGATCGTCTTCCCGGCCGCCATCCTGCAGCCGCCGTTCTTCGACCCGGACGGCGACCCGGCCATCAACTATGGCGGCATCGGCGGGGTGATCGGCCACGAGCTGACCCACGGCTTCGACGACGAGGGCCGCCGCTACGACGCGAAGGGCCGGCTCACCGACTGGTGGACGCCTGAGGACGCCAAGCGCTTCGAAGCCGAGGCGGCCAAGCTCGGCAAGGAGTACTCGGCCTTCGAGGTCCTGCCTGGCGCGAAGATCAACGGCGACCTGACCATGGGCGAGAACATCGCCGACCTCGGCGGCCTGCTATTGGCGCTCGACGCCTATCACGCCTCGCTGAAGGGCCAGCCGGCGCCGGTGATCGATGGCCTGACCGGCGAACAGCGGGTGTTCCTGGGCTGGGCCCAGGTGTGGCGAGGCAAGATGCGCGAGGACCGTCTGCGCCAGCAGCTGGTCTCCGACCCGCACTCGCCCAACCAGGCGCGGGTCGACGTGCCGATTCGCAACATCGACGCCTTCTACGAGGCGTTCGGCGTGAAGCCCGGCGAGAAGATGTACGTCGCCCCGGCGGACCGCGTGCGGATCTGGTGACTTCTTCCCTCCCCCTCACGGGGATGGGACCTCCGCGAAGCGGACAGGGTGGGGAGGTGCGGGGACAGGCGGGAGCCTGGCCCTGGTCGCCCCACCCTTCTCGCGCCGTTCGTCACCCGCCCTGAAGGACAGGGACGTTTTTGACGCTGACGCTAAAAATTCGCTTTTGACAAAAATTTGGCCCGCTGCGGGGGATAATCGCAGCGGGCCTCATCTTGAGCAGTCGCTCTAATGAGCGGGCGTTTCCTCCCCGAAACGCCGGAGACCTCGGGACTAGTCGCCTTCATGTCTCTCGCCACATGAAGGAACGGCAATTTTCTGCCTGAGTCAACGGTCAGCAGCGCAGTTCCCGGCAAGGCTGGATCAGAATTTCGCGAGCGGACAAAAATTTACGCCGTTTTTTGACAGAACCGTCAAATAACGCGTTCGGCCAGTCGCGCCTTCAGGCGCTCGAACGGTGGGCAGCCGACCTCGAAGACGAAGTCCGGACGCGCCGCCGTGACGGGCCCAAGCCCTGCGGCGGTGAGCGCCAGGGAGGCGTCGGCCAGCTGGCCGGCATCGACCAGCAGGCCGTGCGGCCGCTTCGAGGCGCCGGCCGCCACCAGTCGGTCGACCGCGGCCGTTTCCTCCGCCCCGCCGGTAGCCGGCCAGGTGAGGGTGGCGCTGTTTCGCGCCGCGGTCCGCGCCTCGACGATCCGCAGCAGCCGCTCGGCCGCGGCCGCCTGGGTCTGGCTCCAGCGCGCCTGGAGGCTCGCCGCGAGCTGGGCCTGGCTCTTCAGGATCAGTCCGTCTGAGATCACCTTGAGCCCGTTCGCGACCAGGGTCGCGCCGGTGGTGGTGATGTCGACCACCAGCTCGGCCGCGCCGGACGCCGGCGCGCCTTCGGTGGCGCCCGACGATTCTGTGATCCGATAGTCGACCACCCCGTGGCGGGCGAAGAAGGCGCGGGTCTGGGCCAGGTACTTGGTGGCCACCCGCATCCGCCGGCCGGTGCGGGCCAGGTGCTCGTGGGCCACCTCCTCGAGGTCGGCCATGGTCTCCACGTCGAGCCAGCTCTTAGGGGCCGCCACCACCAGGTCGGCGCGGCCGAAGCCCAGCGCCTTGAGCAGCATGACCCGCGCGTCGAGATCCTCGCCCCGCTCGCGCAGCAGGTCCTCGCCGGTGATCCCGAGGTGGACCTCGCCGGCGTCCAGGGCGTCGGCGATGTCGGAGGCGGACAGCAGCCGCACCTGGGCGTCGGGCAGGCGCCTCAGCCTGGCGATGTAGCCGCGCGCCCCGCCCACCGACTGCAGGTCGAGCCCGCAGTCGCCCAGCCATTCCTCCACCTGTTCCTTGAGGCGGCCCTTGGAGGGCACGGCGATGATCAGGGGACCGCTCATGCCTCGCCTCCCGCGAACGCGCGCCAGGGCCGCACCATGCAGCCCACCGCCCGGCCCGACTGGCCGCCCAGCCGGGCGAGCAGGCCGTCATAGCGGCCGCCGACGGCCACCGGCCGCTCCGCGCCAAGGGCCTGGCTGCGGATCTCGAAGGTCAGGCCGTCGTAGTAGTCGAAGGCGTGGCCGAGGGCCGGGGCGAACCGCATGGCCTCCACGGGCGCGGCCTCGGCCAGGGCTTCCAGGCGCACCAGCCAGTCGTCCAGCGCCTTGTCCAAGGCCGGCGCCTTGCGGCCCGCCAGCGCCTTGACCTTCGGCAGGCCGGCGGCCGGGACGTCGGAGATGGCCATGAACTCGCCGATGGCGCGGGCTTCGGCGAGGCCCAGCGCCGGCGCCGCGGCCGCGTCGGAGCGGCGCGCCAGCCGGGCGGCGATCTCGGCGGGCCGTCGTCCGCCCACCGGCTCGATGCCGGCCAGGGCCCAGACCTCTTCCAGCAAAGCCGTCGCCTCCTCGGGCGAGCGCCCGGCCAGGAGCCCCGCGAGCCGGCTGCTCTCGAGCGCCTCTTTGGGCGCCTCGCCGGCCCGCGCCAGCTCGGCGGCCAGCATCCGGGGCCGGCCGGCCACCCGCTTCAGCCGCGCGGCGAGCGCCGCCGGCAGGGAGAGCGAGTCGATGAAGGCGCTGAACAGCCCCACATCGCCCAGCCAGAGCGTCAGGTCCTTGCGCCCGCCGGCTGCGGCCGCCCGCCAGGCGGCGGCGGCGATCTCGGCGTCGGCCGGCGGCGCGGCTTCGCCGGCGGGGGCGAACTGCTCCACCCCCATCTGCACGAACTCGTCCGGCTCCTCGCCGCGCGCGGCCCGGAACGCCGGACCCTCGTAGAAATAGCGCCCCGAGGCGCCCCCGCCCTCAATATGCCTGCGCGCCACCGCGACGGTGAAGTCGGGCCGCAGGCAGGCCTCGGAACCGCCCTCGGCCTGGACCACGAACAGTCGCGCCCGCATCGCCTCGCCGGCGAGGTCGAGCAGCAGGCCGAGCGGCTGCAGGATCGGCGCGTCGACCGCCTGCGCGTTCGGCGTCAGGGCGGCGCGGATCCGCCCGAGCGCCTCGGGCGGGACGGGGGGCTCGGTTCTCACGGGCGGGGGTCCAGGATCTTCTTGATGGTCGCCACCAGCTCGCTACGGGCGACGGTCGCCTGGCCCGGGCGCTCGGCGCGCCAGGCGGCGTTGTCGGTGACCCCCTTGGCCAGCTCGCGGCCGAGGTCGAGGTCTTTCACCGTGGCGGTCCCGGCGGCGAACTCGTCCTCGCCGATGATCACCGCCGCCGGCGACAGCCGCCGGTCGGCGTACTTCATCTGCGCCTTCATCCCCGACTGGCCCAGGTAGACCTCGGCCGGCAGCCCGGCGGCGCGCAACTCGCCGGCCACCGCGAAATAGTCGGCCATCCGCGCCTGGTCGAAGACGATCACCACCACCGGCCCACGCACGTCGGACGCTGCATCCTTGCCGGCCGCTCGCAGGGCCGCCGCCAGGCGCGAGACGCCGAAGGAGAAGCCCGTGGCCGGGGTGCGCTCGCCGGTGAAGCGGGCCACCAGGTCGTCGTAGCGGCCGCCGCCGCCGACCGAGCCGAAGCGCACCGGCTGACCCTTCTCGTCGGTGGCGTCGAGCAGCAGCTCGGCCTCGAACACCGCCCCGGTGTAGTACTCGAGCCCGCGCACGACGGACGGATCGAACACCGCCTGCGCGGCCCCGACCCCGAGGCTCGTCAGCGCTGCGTCGATCGCCGCCAGCTCCGCCAGGCCCTCGTCGCCCTCGGCCGACCCGCCGATGACATTGGCCAGCTGGCCGAGCGTGTCGCCCCGGCCTGCGCCGGCCTCGGTGAAGGCGAGCACCCGCTCGGCGGCGGCCGCGCTCAGGCCCGCGCCCTTGGTGAAGGCGCCGGACTCATCGAGACGCCCCTCGCCGAGCAGCAGGCGCACGCCCTCCGGGCCCAGTCGGTCGAGCTTGTCCACCGCCCGCAGCACCGCGAGCTTCTGGCCGTCGTCGGCGACGCCGGCCGAGGCCATCAGGCCATTGAGCAGCTTGCGGCTGTTGATCTTCAGGATCGCCGCGCCGGCCGGCACGCCGGCGGCCACCAGGCCTTCCGCGGCCATGGCGATGATCTCGGCGTCCGCCTCCGGGCGAGCCGAGCCCACCGTGTCGGCGTCGCACTGGACGAACTCGCGGAAGCGGCCCGGGCCCGGCTTCTCGTTGCGCCACACCGGACCGTAGGCATAGCGCCGGAAAGGCTTGGGCAGGGTCTCCCAGTTCTGGGCGGCGAAGCGGGCGAGCGGCGCGGTGAGATCGTAGCGCAGCGCCATCCACTGCCCAGAATCCGTATCTGGGTCGTCCTGCAGGGCGAAGACGCCCTCGTTCGGGCGGTCGGCGTCGGGCAGGAACTTACCCAGGGCGTCGGCGTACTCGAACGCCGGCGTCTCCAGCGGCTCGAAGCCGTAGCGCTCGTAGATCGCCGAGACGGCGGTCAGGATCTTCCGCTCCGCCACCAGGTCACGGGCGCGTCGGTCGATGAAGCCGCGCGGGGTGCGGGCCTCGGGGCGCTGGATGTCGCTCATGGCGCCGCGCTTAGCCTCTGCGGCGGCGTCACTCAAGGAAGGCTTGCTCGGAAGGTCCATCGGTCGGTCCTAAGGGTAGGTCTCGACGGACGGAGCCAAGGGGAGCCCCGTCCGCATTGGCGGGGCTCGGTGGGGGCTTGCGCTTAGGCCAGACGCTCCCAGGCCGATCCCGCGGGGGTCGGATGGTGGTGGTGGCCGTGATGATGCGAAAAACCGCTCATGGGGCTGGGCCTATAGCGGGGATATGTGAAGAAAGCGAGTCGGCGGCCCCAGCTGCGCCTCTGCCCGGGTCACGCCTTCAGCCGGGCGATCAGCGCCGCCGTCGACGGGTCGTGGTGGCCGGCCGTCCCGCCCTCCAGCTCGCCCAGCACGCGGCTCGCCAGGGACTTGCCGAGCTCGACGCCCCACTGGTCGAAGCTGTTGATCCCCCAGAGCACGCCCTCGACGAAGACCTTGTGCTCATGGAGCGCGATCAGCGCGCCGAGCCGCTCCGGGTCCAGCCGCTCGAGCACGAGGAAGCTTGAGGGCCGGTTCCCCTCGAAGGTGCGCTGCGGGGTGAGCGCCGCGATCTCGGCGGCGGGCAATCCCTTGGCCTCCAGTTCGGCTCGCACCTCGGCCGCGGGCCGGCCGACCAGCAGCGCCTCGGCCTGGGCGATGGCGTTGGCCAGCAGCTTCTTCTGCGCCGCGGGGTCGCCGTCCGTCGCCTCGCGCACGGCCAGGATGTCCACCGGCACGACGTCCGTCCCCTGGTGCAGAAGCTGAAAGAAGGCGTGCTGGCCGTTGGTGCCCGCATCGCCGAACACCGAGGCGGCGGTGAGCTGGCTCACCGGCCGCCCGTCCGCCGTCACCGACTTGCCGTTCGACTCCATCTCCAGCTGCTGCAGGAAGGCCGGGAACAGGCGAAGCCGCTGCGAATAGGGCACGACCGCCCGGATCGGCCGGCCAAGGGCGTTGCGGTTGAAGACGTGCGCCAGGGCCAGGAGCACCGGGGCGTTGGCCTCCAGGGGCGCAGTGCGGAAATGATCGTCCATGGCCGCCGCGCCGGCCAGCAGCCGCTCGAAGACCTCGAAGCCCAGGGCCACCGCGCAGGAGAGGCCCACCGCCGACCAGATCGAATAGCGGCCGCCGACCCAGTCCCAGAAGGCGAACACCTGCTCGGCCGGCACGCCGAAGGCCTGGGCCTTGTCCGGCGCGGCCGACACCGCCACTAGGTGCGCGTCCGAGGCCGGTCCCAGCGCGGCCCGCAGCCAGGCGCGCGCCGCCTCGCCGTTGGCCAGGGTCTCCTGGGTCGTGAAGCTCTTCGAAACCACCACCACCAGGGTTTCGGCCGGATCGAGCCCGGCCAGGGCCTGGGCCAGTTCGGCCGGGTCGACGTTGGCCGCGAAGCGCAGTTCGATCGTGGGCTCCAGCGGCTTCAAAGCCTCCCAGATCAGTCGCGGCCCGAGGTCCGAGCCGCCGATGCCGATGTGCACGATGGCGCGGAAGGCCTTGCCGGTCGCGCCCTTCAGCTCGCCCGAGCGCACGGCCCTGGCGAAGGCGGCCATCTTCGCCCGCGTCGCCTCGACCTCGCCCGAGACGGCCACGCCGGCGGCCTTGAAGTCCGCGCCCGCGGGCGCGCGCAGCGCCATGTGCAGGGCCGGCCGCGCTTCCGAGGCGTTGACGATCGCGCCGGCGAACAGCGCCTCGCGCGCCGGCTCGACGCCGGCCATCTGCGCCAGCACCAGGGCGGTGACCAGGTCGTCCAGCGACCAGGGCTGCTTGGAGAGGTCGATGAACAGCCCGGCGGCCGTCACGCTCAGCCGCTCCGCCCGGCCGGGCTCGGTCTCGAACAGCGACAGGATCTCGCTGTCCTGGGCCGTCTCCCCGGCCGCCAGCAGGCGGCGCCAGGCGTAGTCGATGGCGGAAGCGTCGGTCGCGGGCGGGCTCTGATCGTCCATGGCGCTCATTCTATTGTGCGGATGCGTACTTAACGCTGCAGCCGTACGGACGGGTCACGGGATGCGAGATCGGTTTGCCGGCCTTCAGCTCGGCGAGCGCCTCCAGCACATAGTCCTCGGCTCCCTTCAGGCTCTCGGGATCGACATAGGGCCGGTCGTCGATGCCGCCCATGTAGACCAGCTTCCCCGCCTCATCGATGATGAACATGTGCGGCGTGACCTTGGCCTCGTAGGCGCGCGCCACCCGGGCTTCAGGATCGAGCAGGATGTCGCTCGCCCGGCTCTTCTCCCTGGTGCGCCAGGCCCGCGCCTGCGCCGGGGTCATGTAGCCCGCGCTGTCCGGCGCGTCCGAGATCACCGTCAGCCAGACCACGCCCGCCTTCGCCGCCTCCGCCTGCTGGCGCTGCATGTTGCCGGCGTCATAGTGCTTGTGGGTGTAGGGGCAGGCGTCGCTCGCCCATTCCAGCACCACCGTGCGCCCCCTGAACTCCGACAGCGAGCGGGTGCGGCCGGCGGCGTCGCGGGCGCGGAAATCCGGCGCCGGCGCGCCCAGGACCGGTTGCGCCAGGGCGGGCGCGGCGAGCGCCAGCAGTGCGACGAGGATGGCGGCCAACTTGCTCATGCTCGCCAGAGGGCCCCTGTCAGGATTTTCGGGCGGCGGTCTCCAAGGCCTTGATGACCATGCCCTGGGTCAGGATCGCCGGCAGGATAGCCGGCTCGCCGCCGTTGGCGCCATAGACCAGATAGAGCGGCACCCCGGCCCGGCCGAAGCGGGCGAGCTCGCCGGCGATCACCGGGTCGCGCTTGGTCCAGTCGGCCTTGAGGTAGCTGATCCCGTTGGCCTTCATGGCCTTCACCACCGGCGCGGTGGAGAGCACCACCCGGTCGTTCACCTGACAGCTCACGCACCAGGCGGCTGTGTAGTTGACGAACACCGGCTTGCCCTCGGCCCTCAGCGCCGCCAGCCGCTCGGGGCTGTAGGGCTCCGACGCGGCCTCGGCGGTCTTCGCCCCCGCGCCGTCCGCCATCGGCGTCTCGGCGTAGGCCGGCCAGATCACCGCCGCCACCGCGGCCAGGGCCAGCAGCGCCGCGGCCCCGCCGGTGGTGAGAGGACGCCGTCCGGCCGCGGCGCTTCGCTGCGCCAGGCCGGCGAGCCAGGCCGCCAGCCCCAGCACGATGGCGGCGATCAGGATGCGCGCCAGGGCCGAGGCGCCGGCCTGCAGCGTCAGCACCCACGCCAGCCAAGCGGCCGCGCCGTACATCGGAAAAGCCAGGGCTTTGCGGAACACGTCCATCCACGGCCCGGGCTTCGGCAGGCGCGTCAGCAGCCCCGGCCAGAAGGTCACCAGCACGAACGGCAAGGCAAAGCCCACGCCCAGGGCCAGGAACACCGCGAGCCCGGCGGCCGGCGACTGAGTCAGGGCCCAGCCGATCGCCGTGCCCATGAAGGGCGCCGTGCAGGGCGCGGCCACCACCACCGCCAGGGCGCCGGTGAAGACGTCGCCGATCAGGCCGCCGCGGCTGGCGAGCCCCGCGCCGAGGCCCTGCAGCGAGGTTCCCACCTCAAAGACGCCGGAAAGGTCGAGAGCGATGGCCAGCATCAGGAGCGCCAGCACGGCCACCACCGGCGGCGACTGCAACTGGAAGCCCCAGCCGATCGCCGAGCCCGCCGCCTTCAGCCCGATCAGCAGGCCCGCGAGGCCCATGAAGGTGACCAGCACCCCCACGCCGAAGGCGAGTCCGTGCCGGCGCGCCTGGGCCTCCTCGCGGCCGCCGTGGCCGGCCAGCGAGGCGGCCTTCATGGCCAGCACCGGGAAGACGCAGGGCATCAGGTTGAGGATCAGCCCGCCCAGGAAGGCGAAGACCGCCGCCGAGACGAGGCCGAAGTCCGCGCCGCCGCCCTTGCCCCGCGCCGCAGGCGGACCCAGGCCCGCCGCGCCGGCCGGCGGTGCGCCGGGCCCGGCGGTGATCTCGTAGGCCGCGTCGTCCACCGCCAGGACGCCCGCCAGGCTCTTGGGCGGGCTCGCGCCCTGGAAGGCGTAGCCCGGCGTCAGGGTCAGGGTCAGCCCGTCGGGCCCGCGCTCGGCCGCCTGCGGCTTGGCATGGTCGATGACGGTGGAGTCGTAGGGATAGAAATAGGCGTCGTGGAGATCGGCGCCCTTCAGCGGGCCGCCGGTGACCGCCAGGACGAGGCCCTTGGCGGTCTTCTCGAACACGGCCGCCAGGCCCGCCGGCTTCGGCGCCGCGGCGACGCTCGCCTCGATGGGCCGGCCCCATTTGGGATCGAGGGGCGCGGCGGCGGGCGTCACCGGCAGGGTGATCTGCAGCGCCGCGTCCTCGGGCACGCAGATCTCCTTGCAGACCAGGAAGGCGGCCGCGGCCTTCAGAGTCACCCGCTCGCCCGGCCGGGCGTCGGCCGGCGCGCTCACCGGCACGGGCAGCAGCACCTCGTCCTCGTAACCGTAGTTGACCAGCGGCCCGACCGGCAGGCGCTTCGGCGTCGGCCAGATGAACTCGCCCGCCTTCCAGCCGGCCGGCAGGGTCCAGGTAAGCCGCGTCGGCTCGCCGCTGTCGCCGGCGTTGCGCCAGTAGGTGTGCCAGCCCGGCTGGATCTTCTGGCGCAGAGCGACGTGGATCGTCTGGCCTGGCGCGATCCCCTGCGCCTCGGGCACGAGCTCGGCGCTCAGGTGGCCCGTGTTGACGGCGTCGGCCTGGGCGGCGCTCGCCACGGCCAGATGCGCCATCACGGCCGTCAGCAGGGCAGCAAGCCAGCGCATCCAGACCTCGTTCCGCCGAACCCCCGAAGATGAGGGCTATATGGCCCGTCCCATGCCGTGACGCAAAGCAAGGCTCGCCTCGCGCCCGGCGCGCGGCCATCATGAGAGAGTCGCGTTCGTCCTTCGGAGACTGATCCAGTGCCCGCCCGCTTCGACGATATCGAGATCGGCCAGGTTGTGCCGCTTGGCGCCATGGCCGTGGACCCCGACGCGCTGGCGACCTTCATCTCCGCCTTCACCCCCGGCTGGACGCTCGACCGCGGGGCCCCGGACGCCATGGTCTACGCCATCTGGGCCAAGCTCGACGCGGTGGCTCACACCGATTGGCCGCAGACCAAGCGGCTCGGCGTCGACGCGCTGCGCTGGATGCGCAATCCGCCGCCCGGCGAGCTGCTGCGCGGCCGCATGACCGTCATGGCCAAGGATCCCGTGGGCGAGGACAAGGGCATCGTGATCTGCCAGCACGACCTCTTGGACGAGGCCGGCCGGCTGGTCTTCTCCTGCCTCACCCGCGGGGTGTTCCAGCGATAGGGGCGCGGCCCCTTAGGCGTTCGCGGCGGCTGGCTGGGCCGAGCGGGCCATGGCCAGGGCCACCAGGCGGTCCCAGCCGACCAGCGACACCAGGTGGGCGTAGATCTGGCCGAGCGCGCCGTTGTCGCGCAGCTCGACGAGCTTCTCGGCCGGCAGCTTGTTGAGCTTCTCTTCCGAGACGCCGAAGTACTCCGCGATCTTCTGCGGCGCGCCCTGGCTGCCGTCCGGATTGACCGGCGTGAAGTTGGCGACCTTCACCTCGAAGAGGTCGAGCTCCTTGAGCAGCTCGACGAAGGAGAGGGTGCGCTGACGCTCCTGCTCGAAGTTCTGGCAGAACTCCATGCAGCGCTTGGTGTAGTCGCTCGGCTCGCCGTCCTTCTCGAAGAACGCCATGTCGCCGCCCTCGACGATGAAGTCGGCCTGGCGGTCGATGCACAGCACCATCTGCTGGGCCGAGTCGTCCTGCGCGAACACGAACGGATAGCGGCGGATGTAGGCGGGGATGTAGACGCCCGGCTCGAACACGCCGCTCTCGTCGACGAACATGTTCTGACCCGAGTTCAGGCCCATGACGGCGATCGGCGTCTTCTCCTCGCCGACGAAGATGATCGGGCCGGAGACGGCGGCCAGCGGGAACTCGCCCACGGTGAGCGGCACGGCGTGGCCCTCGCGGGCGAACTTGAACGGCCGGTCGCTCTGCTTCACGCCCAGCTTGCCGTGCAGCTCGGGGGCCAGGGGCTCCGGCTGCTTGTAGAACAGGACGTTGCCGGTGACGGGGCTGTTGGCGGGAGCGGTGGTGGTGGTCATCCGAAGCCTTCGAGATCGAGAAGCATGGGCCGGTGCGCTCACCCCCACGCGAGGTCGCCGCTTCTAGCCCAACGGGGCGGAGGCGGCAATTGAGGCGGCTCGCCGCTTGCCGCGAACCGGGTTCGAGGCTTCAATCGCAACCATAAGTGAGAAGGCCCAGAACAAGGCCTCGAATTCTTGCAGCGCCCCATATTCCCGGAGGAAATTTCATGCCGATCTATTACCCCGACATCCTCGAGCAGAAGACCGAGCCGCGCACCTTCACCTATGGTGACAAGGACGTGATGCTCTACGCCCTCGGCATCGGCATGGGCCGCGACCCGATGGACGAGCGCGAGCTGCCGTTCGTCTATGAGAAGGACCTCAAGGTGGTGCCCACCGCCGCCACCGTGCTGGCCGCCGGCATGGGCCGACGCTCGGCCGCCCAGACGGAGCAGCGGCCCGGCCTGCGGGTCAGCCAGCTCAACTATCTCATGGTCGTCCACGGCGAGCAGAAGGTGGAGCTGCACAAGCCCCTGCCCGCCTTCGGGACCTTCACCGCCACCAGCCGCACGACCGGCGCCTTCGACAAGGGCAAGGACAAGGGCGCGGTGGTCGTCAATGAGACCGTGTGGACCGACGAGAAGGGCGAGAAGGTCGCCACCCTCACCGGCTCCACCTTCGCCCGCGGCGACGGCGGCTTCGGCGGTCCGAGCGACGGCGCGCCCGAGCCGCACGAGGTGCCGACGCGCAAGCCGGACCTCTCCGTGCCCTTCGACACCCGGCCCGACCAGGCGCTGGTCTATCGACTGAACGGCGACCGCAACCCGCTGCACTCCGATCCGGACGTCGCCCGCAAGGCCGGCTTCCCACGGCCCATCCTGCATGGCCTGTGCACCTACGGCATCACCTGCCGCGCCGTGCTCCAGGAGTTCTGCGACTACGACCCCACCCGCATCCTCAGCCACCAGGTGCGCTTCTCCGCCCCCGTCTTCCCGGGCGACACCATCACCGTCGACATGTGGAAGGACGGCGACGTGATCTCCTTCGAGGCGCGCGTGCTCGACCGGGGCGCCACCGTCATCAAGAACGGCAAGACCGTTCTGCGCAGTTAGGAGCCGCTTTGACCTTCAAGTACCTGCTTACCGGCGCGGTGCTGGCTGCGGCGATCGCCGCCGGCGCCGGCCTCGCCCAGGCCCTTCCGGCCCACGGGCCTTCGAAGACCCCGTCGGGCCCGCCCGTCGCGGGCCACCTGACCGGCTACCTGAAGAGCGACGACATCGACGGCGAGGCGGTGATCGGCCCGCCGCCGGCGCCGGAGTCCCCGCGCGGCCAGGCCGACCGGCAGATCTACCTCGCCACCCGCGCCGAGGCCGGATCGCCGCGCTGGTCGGAGGCGGTCCGCGACAACGACCTTTGGAAGGGCGGCGCGGTGGAGCGCTACGGCTGCGCCCTGGGCGTGCGGATCGACGCCAAGGCGACGCCCGTCACCTATCGCATGCTCCAGCGCATCGAGCTCGACGTGCGCACGGTCGGCACCCCGCCCAAGGACCACTACGGCCGCATCCGCCCGCTGATCGGCGACGACCGGCCGGTCTGCGTGCCGCGCGAGGACTGGATGAAGACCAACGCCTCCTATCCCTCCGGCCACGCCATGGCCGGCTGGGCCTGGGCCCTGGTGCTGAGCGAGATCGAGCCGGCCAAGACCGGGCCGCTGATGGCGGCGGGCTCGGCGATCGGCGACAGCCGGGTGATCTGCGGCGTGCACTACCAGTCCGACGTGGAGGCGGGGCGCAAGCTCGGCGCGGCCATGGTGGCGCGCCTGCATTCGGAGCCACAGTTCCGCAAGGACCTCGCCGCCGCCCGGGCCGAACTCGCCCGCGACCGCAAGGCCCCGCTGCGCTGCGACTACGCGCCCGCCGGGGGCCGTGCGGCCCCGTGACGCCTCACGCCGGCCGCGGCTGCGCCAGGAGGCCGTAGAGGTCCGTCCGCCGGTCGCGGAAGAAGCCCCAGGCGGCGCGGTGGGTGGCCAGGAAGTCGAGGTCGAACTCGGCCGACAGCACGCCCTCGTCCTCGCGTCCGAAGGCCGCCACGAGGTCGCCGCGGTGGTCGGCGATGAAGCTCGAGCCGTAGAACTGCTGGCCGCCGTTCGGATAGTTGTCCCAGGGCTCGAAGCCCGTGCGGTTGGCGCCGACCACCGGGATCACGTTCGACACCGCATGGCCCTGCATCGCCCGCCGCCACGGCGCGGCGGTGTCGAGGGTGGTGTCGTGCGGCTCCGAGCCGATGGCGGTCGGATAGAACAGGATCTCCGCGCCCATCAGGGTCATGGCCCGGGCGCACTCGGGGTACCACTGGTCCCAGCAGATGCCGACGCCCAGCCGTCCGAAGCGCGTCGGCCAGACGCGGAAGCCGGTGTCGCCCGGCCGGAAGTAGTACTTCTCCATATAGCCCGGGCCGTCGGGGATGTGGCTCTTGCGATAGACCCCGGCGAGGCTGCCGTCGGCGTCGGCAATGACCACGCTGTTGAAGTAGTGCGGCCCCTCCCGCTCGAAGATCGAGATCGGGATGACCACGCCCAGCTCACCGGCCAGCGGCGCCAGGGCGGTGACGCACGGATGCTCGCGCCAGGGATAGGCCTCGCCGAACCAGCGCTCCTCCTGGGCGACGCAGAAATAGGGGCCCTGGAACAGCTCGGAGGGCAGCACCACCTGCGCCCCCTCGCCGGCCGCCTGGCGGATGAAGCCCTCGGTCTTCTTGATGTTGGCGGCCATGTCGCTCCCGTAGGAGGACTGGATCGCCGCGACGTTGACGGTTCGCGCCATCAGGCGGGCTCCTGCTGGGTGATGCAGTGGAACGAGCCGCCGCCGGTCAGGATCGCGATCGACGGCAGGGCGATGACCTCGCGGCCGGGGAACAGGTGCTCCAGCGCCTGCACCGCGAACTCGGCCGGCTGCTCTTCGTACACGGGCACGATGACCGCCTTGTTGGCGATCAGGAAGTTCATGTGCGAGGCCGGGACGGGGCGGCCGCCCTCGCCTTCCACGAAGCCGGGCGAGGGGATGCGCGCCACCGTCAGCTTGCGGCCCGCCCCGTCGGTCATCTCCGAGAGCTTGCGGGCGGTGGCGTCGTAGACCTCGGCGTTCGGGTCGCCGCGCCCCCAGGCGATCGGGCAGGCGACGACGCCGGGCGCCACGAACCGCGCCAGATTGTCCACGTGCCCGTCGGTGTGGTCGTTGAGCAGGCCATCGCCCAGCCACAGCGTCTTGGTCGCGCCCAGCGCCCCGCCGAGGGCGGCCTCGGCGTCGCCGGCGCTCCAGCCGGTGTTGCGGTTGGGGTTGAGCAGGCACTGGGTGGTGGTCAGCACCGTGCCCTCGCCGTCGTGGTCGACGGCGCCGCCTTCCAGGATGAAGTCGTGGCGCACCAGCCGCGCGCTGGACGCCTTGGCGATCTGCTCGGCGACGGTGTCGTCGTGCTCGAGGTCGTACTTGCCGCCCCAGCCGTTGAAGCGGAAGCCCATGGCCACGGTCTCCTCGCGGCGCTTGGCGAAGATCGGGCCGGTGTCGCGCAGCCAGATGTCGCCGAAGGCGCCGGGCACGATCTCGATCCCGTCGACGTCACCCAGCATCTCGCGGGCTGCGGCCTCCCCGTCCGGATGGCCGGTCATCAGCATGACCCGCTCGCCGCCGGGGCCGGCGAGGGCGCGCGCCAGGGCGGCGACCTCTTCCTGAGCGGCCTCGAGGTCCTCCTGCCACAGCTCCGCATGGCTCGGGAAACCGAGCCACATGGCCCGGTGCGGGGCCCACTCCGGCGGGACGACGACGTTCATCCAGACCTCTCTCGCGAAGGACGCGCGCAGATGGGCGCCATCGGCGGCCACGTCAAGCATGGCCTTCGGCCCGCCAGGACCACAGGCCCCCACGAAAAAGGGCGGCCCGTGGCCGGGCCGCCCTCCGTCTCTCTCCGATCGTCGGAACGATCAGAACTCGTAGCGGAAGCTGATCTGCGCGTACCACAGCGACAGCAGGGAGTTGACCTGCTTGGTCACCGAGGTCGGCACGTTCGAGTAGCGGTAGCCGGCGCAGACCGGGTTCGTCGACAGGGTCGACGAGGTGGTCGTCGTAGCGTTGCCCGCCGCGTCGGTGCAGACCGCGCGCGCCAGCTGGATGGCGCCGGTGCCGGAGTTGTCGACCCACTCCGAGACGCGGCCCCACTTGTTGTTGAGCAGGTTCAGCACGTTGCGGACGTCGGCCTGGACCCGGAACTTGTGACCCTGGATCGGGCTCGGCAGTTCCTGGCTGACCGACAGGTCGAGACGCGCCACCGGGGCGTTGTCCTTGGAGTACTTCTCCAGGAGCTGGCCCTGCGGCAGGTTGAACTTCTGCACGTAGCTCTTGAACAGCGCCGCGTCGTTCGCCGTGGCGAAGGTCACGAAGCCGTACTTCAGCGGGTTGGTCGCGTCCGGCGCCGACATGTTCGGCACGTAGAGCGCCTGGGCGTTGCGGGTCACCCCGAACACCTGGCTGCGGCCGCTGGCCACGTCACCCATGGAGAAGCCGTAGGGACGGCCGTCCTGCTGCTCGGCGAACAGGTTGATGCGGGTCTCGCTGTCGCCGAAGAACTTGTGGTGGTAGCCGAACTCGAGCTTGTAGCGGTTCGGGATCTCGTAGACCGAGCGCCCGAGGTAGTCGCGGTTCGGGTCCATGCCGGCCGGAACGCTGCCGTAGAGCGAGCCGGCGGTGGTGCCGAAGAACAGGCCGGCGGTCAGATCGCGCATCTTCTGATGGGCGTAGCCGATGGCCAGGTCGCCACCCCAATCCCACGACTTCGAGAGAGTGAAGCCGGCGGTGTAGGAGTAGCCCTTGTCGCTCGAGCCCTCGATGATGTCGTTGCCGCCGGGCGCCGCGGCGCCGTTGTTCGACTGCTTGCCGGCGATAGCGCCGAGGCCGTCGTAGCGGATCCGGCCGTCCGGCAGGTACTGCTGGACGCCGTTGATCACCAGGCGCTGGGCGCGCAGGTCATAGAAGGTGAAGTCGTGCTGCACCTTCATGCCGACGAAGTCGGCGTTCAGGTTCCAGTCGCCCGGCAGGTGCCAGTCGCCCGACAGGAAGACCTTCCATTGGGCCGGCAGCTGGAACGTCGGCGACAGCGCGATCACCGAGCCCAGCGGGTTGATGGTCGGCGTGCCGCCGGCGATCAGAGTGCCCTGCTGGAGCTGACGCACCACGTTCGGGATCTGATAGCCGAAGTTGGAGTCGGAGGTCAGGTTGTCCAGGGCGGCCGAGCCGATGGCCTGGGTGAAGCCCGGGGTGTTGAAGGCGTCCGAGAAGCCCGCGCTGCTCCGGCGGATGTCCACCTGGGTGGTGGTGTAGCCGGTGTTGTAGAACGGCGTGCCGGTGAGCACGTCCGGGGCGCCGCCCGAGAACAGGCCGAGGCCGGCGTTGATCTTCAGGTCGGGGCTGACCTTCCACTCCGCCGACAGGCGCGGCATGACGATGGTCTGGCCGTCGATCGTCGTCGAGTTGGAGAAGCCGTACTTCGACAGGAAGTTCGGGTTCACGATCGGCTTGTCCGGATAGTCGTAGGTGTCGACCCGGACGCCCGCCGCGACCTTCAGGTTGTCGGTCACGTCCAGCGTGTCCTGGGCGAAGACCGAGTAGGTCCAGTAGGTGGTGTTGAAGCCGGCGTCGGCGGGGTTGCCGGTGACCGCGTTCTGGTACTGCAGCTCGCTCGCCTTGCCGGCGGTGAAGTCGGCCAGGGAGTCGAAGTAGTAGATGCCGTGCGACTGCGGCACGAACAGGTCTGCCGGGTTGGCGCGACGGGCCTGGGCGCCGAACTTGAAGAGGTGCGGCGGCAGCGAATAGTTGCCGGTGAACTGGAAGCGCAGCTCCTTCTCGCCGAGGGCGTTGGCGTGGCGGAACTGGTCAGGGCCGAAGTTCACCTGATCGAAGCCGGTCTGGCAGCTGGTCGGCGTCGCGTCGGAGGTCGGCGCGGTGCAGACCCGCACGTCGGCGTAGTTCTGGCCGCTCGGCGGCGTCTGCATGTCGACGTATTCGCGGCTCGTGGCCTTGAAGAAGGTCGAGAACCGGTCGGTCCAGTTCGAGTGCAGCTCGAGGGTGTAGGCCTCGTCCGAGTCGTAGCGGGTGTAGTTCTGCGAATCGAGCTGGATGGTCGTCTGGCCAATGTTCGGGCGCAGGACGTTCGAAGATTCCGCGTAGCGATAGGTGAAGCTCGCGCGGTGACGATCGTTGATGTTCCAGTCGAGCTTGGCCGAGTACTTCTTGTCCAGCACCGGGCTCGTGCGGGCGATGCCGCCGAGGTTGTACTTGCTGGCGTACTTGGTGTTGTAGGTGTTGACGACGCTGTCGACCGTCGCCTGCGTGCCGTTGTTCAGGAAGATGTTCGGCGCGCCGGACCCCTGGACGCCGAACTGCGCCGTCTCGGTGGTCTCGTAGTTCTCGTACGACACCGCGAAGAACAGGTGGTCCTTCCAGATCGGGCCGGAGAGGAAGCCGCCGTAGTTCCGCTGGGTGATCGACTGCTTGACCTTGGTGCTTTCGGTCTGCTTCCCGACCAGGCCGTCGTTCAGATAGTTGTCGAACAGCACGCCGTGGAAGTTGTTGGTGCCCGAGCGCAGCACGAGGTTCAGCGCGCCGCCCACGAAGTCGCCGTTCTCGACGTCGGTCGGCACTGCGGCCACCGCGAACTGGTCGACCGCGTCCAGCGTCACCGGGCCGCGGGCGGTGGTCATGCCGCCCTGGTTGAGGCCGAACTGGTCCTGGGCCGACACGCCGTCGACGGCGATGCGGTTGTAGCGGGGGTTGGAGCCGGCGATCGAGACGCCGCCCGAGTTGACGCCGATGCGGGCGCCGGCGTTGAGGTCCTGGGCCACCAGGATGTCGCGGCGGGCCAGGTCGCGCGGGTCGCGGTTGACGCTCACCACTTCCTGGATCTGCACGCGGTTGAGGACCGTCTTCGGGCCCTGCTCGGTGTCCTTCACGCCGGCGGCGGTGACGACGAGTTCCTCGACCTCGTTGGCGCCGGTGACGTCGATGTCGACGTCGGTGGTCTTGCCCACTTCGAGGAAGATGTTCCGCATCACCCGGGGCGGCGCGCCCTTGGTGGTGACGGTGATGGTGTACGGACCGCCGACGCGCAGGCCGCGCGCATCGAACGCGCCGCCGGCGCCGCTCGCCGTGGTCAGGCGCGTGCCGGACGGCGTGTGCAGCAGTTGAACCGAGGCGCCTTCGACGGGCGCGCCGCCGGACGTCACGACGCCGTGCACCGCCGACGTCGTTTCCTGCGCATAGGCCGCACTGGCCGCCGCACACATGAGCGCCGACACGGCGGCGCCAGCGGCGAGCCGCTTCATAGAAATCATGGAGAAACCCCCTTCATCGACCCATCGGGCCCGCCACCCCCGGCAGAGCCCGAATCCTGATGCCCCTATAGCGTGGAAAATCCGGACGTGGGTGACGCTTTTGCTACGGTGCGGCGTCGATGCGCAGCTTGTCGCCAACTGTGGCGCCGGCGCCTTTACAGGAGGCGGCGCGGCCTTAGGTTCCGCAACTCACGGTAAGGAAGGTCCATGGCGCGCGCCCCGAGCATTCGCAGCCCCGAAGCGTCGGATTGGAGCGCGGCGATTCTGTTGACGGCGGGCCTGACGCTCGCCCGCCTCGTCGCCCTCTTCCGCACCCCGCTCGAGCTCTATCCCGACGAGGCCCAGTACTGGCTTTGGTCGCGCACCCTCGACTTCGGCTACTACTCCAAGCCGCCGATGGTGGCCTGGGCGATCTGGGCCACCACCCACCTCGGCGACGCCGAGGCCCTGGTGCGCCTTTCGGCCCCGCTGTTCCAGGGCGGCGCCACGCTCGCGGTCTTCGCCATCGCCCGCAAGCTCTACGGCGGGCCGGCGGCGCTGGCCGCCGCCGCCCTCTACGCCCTGATGCCGGCCGTCCAGCTCTCCGGTATCGTCGTCGCCACCGATGCGCCTCTGCTCTTCTTCCTCGGCCTCAGCATCCTCGCCTACGTGCACCTGCAGCCGGCGACGGGCGGCCGGCGCCTGGCTCTGGCCGCCGGGTTCGGGGCGGCCCTGGGCCTCGCCTTCCTGTCGAAGTACGCCGCCGTCTATGCGGTCATCGGCCTTGCCCTGCACCTGATCCTCAGCCGCGAGGCGCGCCGCGCCTGGTCGCCGGCCGCCGCCGTCCTCGCCGCCGCCGTCTTCGCCGCCTTCCTGGCGCCCAACGTCGTCTGGAACGCCCACCACGGCTTCGCCACCCTGCACCACACCGCCGCCAACGCTGACTGGGGCGGCGGCTCGATGTTCAATCCGAGGGGCCTGGCCAGCTTCCTCGCCACCCAGTTCGGCGTCTTCGGGCCGATCCCGTTCGGCGTCCTGATCGCCGGCCTCGTGCTCGCCGCGCGCCGCAAGGCGATGGCGCGCGAGGACCTCCTTCTGCTGTGCTTCATCCTGCCGCCCCTCGCCATCGTCAGCGTCCAGGCGATCCTGTCGCGGGCCAACGCCAACTGGTCGGGGGCGAGCTACCTGCCGGGCGCGGTGCTGGTCGCCGCCTGGCTGACCCGCTGGCGGGCGCGCCGCTGGCTGACGGCGGCGATCGCCATCCAGGCCCTGCTCGCCGCCTATGTCCTGCTGGCCCTGGTCGATCCCAGGGTGGCCGACGCCACCGGCGGCTCCAACAGCCTCAAGCGCGTCCGCGGCTGGGCGGCGAGCGCGCGCCTGGTCACCGAACGCGCCCGCGTCGAGGAGGACGCCGGCCTCTCCGCCGTCGCGGTCAACAACCGCTTCCTCTACTACGCCCTCGCCTATTACGGCCGCGACTACTTCGGCCAGCCGGGCGCCCCGCCGCTCACCTATTGGCTGCGCACCGGCAAGCCGGCCAACCAGGCAGAATCCAACGCCCCGCTGAACGAGAAGGACGGCGTGCGCGTCCTGGCCGTCTCCTACGAGGGCTGGCTCATCGACGAGATGACCGGTGACTTCTCACGCGTGCTCGGCCGCGAGATCGACAGCGTCTGGCTGGACCGCAAGCACAAGCGCAAGCTCGTCATGTTCATCGGGCAGGGCTTCCGCCCCGCGCCGCGCGATCCGAAGACCGGCATCCCGCTTCAGCGGCCGCCCCAGACGGTCCTCAGCACCGCATCCCGCCCGCAGCCGACCCGATAGGCGTTGTAGCGCGCCGGATTCTTGTGGGCGAAGTCCTGGTGGTAGTCCTCGCCGACCCAGAACCGGGCGGCGGGCCGGATCTCCGTCGCCACCGAATGGCGCAGGGTCTTGGCCACCTTCGCCTTGACCGCCTCGGCCGCCTGGCGCTCGCCGGCGTCGGCGACGAACACCGCCGTGCGGTAGGTCGGTCCGCGGTCGCAGATCTGGCCGCCGGCGTCGGTCGGGTCGATGTGGTGGAAGAAGGCGTCCACCAGGGCTGGGTAGCTGATCTTCGCCGGGTCGTAGGTGACCTGGATCGCCTCGAGGTAGCCCTCGTGGTTCTGGTAGCTGGGGTTGGGCCGCGCGCCGCCCGCATAGCCCACCACCACCTTGGCGACGCCCGGCGTCCCCTCGATGTCGTGCTCGGCCGACCAGAAGCAGCCGCCGGCGAAGACCGCGGTCTTCAGCGCTGCGGCCGCCGGCGCCGCGTTTGCGCAGACGAGGGCCGCCGCGGCGCTCGCCGCGAAGAGACGGGTGTTCATGCGCACGCTCCGTGTCCTGTGGTTCGAGAATGGGCGCTCGCGGCCCGCTAATCCAGCTTCAGCGCGCGGTCGAGGCTGAGCGCGCCGCCGCCGCGGGCGATGAGGTAGAGCAGCAGCGCTGCCCAGGAGAGGTGGGTCGGCCAGGCGTCCGGGTAGACGAACACCTCAATCACCGTGGTCATGCCGAGGAAGGCCAGGGCCGAGACCCGGGTGAACAGGCCCAGCACCAGCAGGATCGAGAACAGGTGCTCCGAATAGGTCGCCATGTGCGCCGCGATCTCCGGCGGCACGAGCGGCACCCGATAGTCCTCGCGGAACAGGGTGTAGGTCCCGTCGGTGATGTGCAGGAAGCCGTCGACCTTCGAGCGGCCCGACAGGAAGAACACGCCGGCCACGCCGAGGCGGGTGACCAAGCCGATGGCGCTCTCCGGCACGCGGCGTGTCAGCGTCTCGGCGACAAGGCGGTAGGGATTGGCGGCGGGTCGCGGCGCGAGGGCGGCGGCGGTCATGGCAGTCTCCGTTCAGAGGGCGGGAGGTCAGAGGGGCAGGAGGCGCGAAAAGGCGCCGGCGGCGATCAGCTCGGCGAAGGTCGTCGCGAGCGGCAGGTCGGGTTGGGCCTCCAGCGCCGCCTCGGCGGCGAGCGCGAGGCTCGCGCCCTGACGGCAGGCGGCGAAGAAGGCGACGGCGCCGCGGCCAAGAACCCGCGTCTCCACCTCGAAACTCGGGCGGGTGAGCAGCAGGCCTTGCGGCTCGGCCTCGAGATCGGCGCCGTCCGGCGCCGCCTCGCCCTGGAGCGCGCGCCACAGGGACGGGATGGCGCAGTCGAACCACAGGGCGCCCGCCGCCGGATGCGGCTCGGCCCTGTGTGACGCGAAGTCCTCCGCCGCGAGGTCGGCCAGCGCCGCCGGCGCGAGCGGCCGCGCATCGGCGGCGAACTCGGCGCAGGTCCACGCCCAGTCGATGCGCGCCAGGTCGGGCAGGAACGGCATCTCCCGCGCCGGGGCAAAGCCCGCCAGCCAGTCGGGGAAGGCCTCGCCGTAGGCATGCAGGCTCGGCCGGCTCGGCGGATGGGCGCGGGCGAAGATCACGCCGGCCTGGCGCATCCAGGCCTCGCCCACCACCCGCTCGACGGTAGGGAACTGGGCGGCGAGAGCGTCGGCGCAGCCCTTGGCCACGGTGTTGCGATAGACCGAGACCCGCGCCTCGCCGTCGGCGCCGCGCAGCCACGGCGCCAGCGGCGCGATGTCGCCGGCGAGGGCCTCGGAAAAGGCGTCCTGGAAGGCCGACAGCTCACGCATCGGCGAGTTCCCGCGCGCCGGTCAGGAGGCCGTGCGCGCGGTCGCGCTCGGCCATCAGCACCGTGAAGTCGGGCAGGTTGTCGTCGCGCTCGATCAGGGTCGGGCGCGGCCCGATCCGTGCGATCAGGCGCTCATAGAGCCGCCACACTGGCTCGCTCACCGCCGCGTCGTGGCTGTCGATCAGCAGGCCCCCGGCGATGCGGTCGTCCAAGGTGTGACCGGCCAGGTGGATCTCGCCGATCGCCTCGGCCGGCAGGGCGTCCACATAGGCCTCGGCCGAATAGGCGAGGTTGTGGGCGCTGACGAAGACGTTGTTCACGTCCACCAGCAGCCCGCAGCCGGTGCGGCGCACGAGTTCGTAGAGGAAGCCCGTCTCGGTGAACGCGTGGCCGGCGAGCGAGGCGTAGAGCGCCGGGTTCTCGATCAGCACGCGGCGGCCCAGCGCATCCTGCATCCGGCCGATGTTGTCGGCGATGCGCGCCAGCGCCCCGGCGGTGCGGGGAAACGGCAGCAGGTCGGGCGCATAGGCGCCGCGCCGCGTCGACCAGGCGAGGTGTTCGGAGACCAGCGCCGGCTCGAAGCGGTCGATCAGCCGGCGGAGCGCGGCGAGATGCGCGCGGTCGGGCGCCTCATCGGCGGCCAGCGACAGGCCGACGCCGTGCAGCGACACGGGCCAGCGCTCGGCCACCGCGGCCAGGGCGGCGAGCCGGCGCCCGCCCTCGGCCATGTAGTTCTCGGGATGGACTTCGAACCACAGCCCCGCCGCATCCGCCGCGAGGGCGGGGGCGACATACTGGGGCTTGAGGCTGACGCCTGCGGTGAGGCTGTGGTTCATGGCGAAGGTCCCTTCGGGGGGAGGTCCTCAGGGGTGCGCGGGCTTAGGCCTTGGGGGACAGCGAGCCCATGCCCTTCGGCGTCTTGATGGTGACGCAGGTGCCCTTCGCCACTTCCTTGAAGGCGTTGCCGGCGTAGTCGGTCTTGGAGGTGCCGGCGCAGGTGGTGCCGGGGCCGGCCTTGCAGTCGTTCTGCCCGGCCTTGGCGACGCCGAAGCACTTCTCGGTGGCGGCCGGAGCCATCTTGCCCGACGCCATGTTGTTCTCGGCGGCCATGGCCGCGCCGCCCACCAGCGCGAGCAGGGTGGCGGCGGCGAAGGCGGTCTGGGTCTTGTTCATGTGGTAGCTCCTCGAGTTTTCGGCCCGCCAGGGCGGCGGGTTCGAGGGCTAGTTCGCGGCCGAGGTTTGGCGCGTTACAGCGTTTTTCGGATTTTTTATTTTGCGATTTGGGCTGTAACCTTCCGCTTCGGCGGGGCGAATTCATCCAGTTGGAGCGAGCTTTGGAGGCCGGTCTCGAACTCAGGCTGAAGATGCTGATGCTTCGCGCCCAGGACGGCGACGCCGCGGCCTGGCGGGCGCTCCTGGTCCAGTTGCAGAAGAGGCTCACGGCCTACTTCGCGCGCCGGCTCTCAGGGGACCTCGCCGTCGACGTCGACGACCTGGTGCAGGAGACGCTGATCGCCATGCACACGCGCCGCGTGACCTACGATCCCGCCCAGCCCTTCACGGCCTGGACGCACGCGATCGCGCGCTACAAGCTGATCGACTTCTGGCGTCGCCGCAGCCGCCGCCCGCACGTGGCGCTCGACGACGTGGCCGACGGCCTCTGGGCCGAGGGCGACCAGGAGGCCGCCGACGCTGCGGCCGATCTCGACCGTCTCCTGGCCAGCCTGCCGGAACGCCAGCAGGGCCTGATCCGCGACGTCAAGATCGAGGGCCTCAGCCTGGCCGAGGCCGGTGCGAAACAGGGCATGAGCGAAGGCGCCGCCAAGGTCTCGCTGCACAGGGCGCTCAAGGCGCTGACGATGAAGGTGGGCCGTGCAGACGGATGAGTTGATCGATCGTCTGGCGCTCGACGTCGCCCCGGTGCGCCGCGCCGCCGTCGGCCGGCGCTTCGCCGTCGCCCTGGTCTTCGGGGCGGCGGGCGCCTTCGTCCTGCTGCTCAACTGGCTGCACATGCGGCCGGACCTCGCGCAGGCCGTCCGCACCGCCCACTGGTGGCTGAAGATGACCTATGGCCTCGTCCTCGCCATGGCCGGCTTCGTGGCCGTCGAGCGGCTGTCGCGGCCGGCCGGCTCGGGGCGGCGCGGGATCGGCCTCGCCCTCGCGGCCTTCGCCCTGCTGGTCGTGCTCGGTGCGGCCCAGCTCGTGACCACCGCGCCGGAAGACCGCATGTCGGTCTGGCTCGGCCAGTCCTGGCGGCACTGCCCCTACAACATCCTGGCGCTGTCGGGGCCGCTGCTGCTGGCCAGCCTGTTCGTCGCCCGCGGCCTCGCCCCCACCCGGCTGGCGCTGGCCGGCGCGGCCTGCGGCCTCTTCGCCGGCGGCACGGCCATGGCGGTCTACTGCCTGCACTGCCCGGAGACCGAGCCCGCGTTCATCGCCACCTGGTATTCGGCCGGCGCGATCCTCACCACGGCCGTCGGCGCGGCGCTCGGCCGCTTCGCCCTACGCTGGCGCTAGGCTCTTCGCGACCTCGAGGGCCGGCTCGGTCTTGGCCTTCACCTCGTCGAGGCTGACGCCGGGCGCCAGCTCGAGCAGCGTCAGCGGGCTCTTACCGCGGTTCACCTCGAAGACGCCGAGGTCGGTGACCACCAGGTCGACCACGCCCTTGCCGGTCAGCGGCAGGGAGCATTGCTTGACGATCTTCGGCGCGCCCGACTTCTCGGTGTGCTCCATGACCACGACGACGCGGCGCACGCCGGCGACGAGGTCCATGGCCCCGCCCATGCCCTTCACCATCTTGCCGGGCACCATCCAGTTGGCGAGGTCGCCGGTGGGCGTCACCTGCATGGCGCCCAGGATGGACAGGTTGATGTGGCCGCCGCGGATCATGGCGAAGCTGTCGGCCGAGCTGAAATAGGACGAGCTCGCCAGCTCGGTGATGGTCTGCTTGCCGGCGTTGATCAGGTCCGGATCGGCCTCGCCCTCGTAGGGGAAGGGGCCCATGCCGAGCATGCCGTTCTCGCTCTGCAGGGTGACGCTCATCCCGGCGGGGATGTAGTTGGCCACCAGCGTCGGGATGCCGATGCCGAGGTTCACGTAGAAGCCGTCCTGCAGCTCGCGGGCGGCGCGGGCGGCCATCTCTTCACGGGTCCATGCCATCTTAGACTTCCTCTCCCGCCGCGGCGCCCACCGCTTCCTTGGGCCGGGTCGTCACTCGCTCGATGCGCTTCTCGAACACGGGCCCCTTCAGGATGCGGTCGACATAGATGCCCGGCGTGTGGATGTGGTCCGGGTCGAGCGATCCGACCTCCACCAGCTCCTCCACCTCGACCACCGTCGCCTTGCCGGCGGTGGCCATCATCGGATTGAAGTTCCGGGCGGTCTTTCGATAGACGAGGTTGCCCTCGGCATCGCCCTTCCACGCCTTGACGATGGAGAGGTCGGCCACGAGGCCCCGCTCCATCACATAGGTTTCGCCGTCGAACTCGCGGGTCTCCTTGCCCTCGGCGACCAGGGTGCCGACACCGGTCTTGGTGAAGAAGGCCGGGATGCCCGCGCCGCCGGCCCGGATCCGCTCGGCGAGTGTGCCCTGCGGATTGAACTCCAGCTCCAGCTCGCCCGAGAGGTAGAGCTTCTCGAACAGCTTGTTCTCGCCGACGTAGCTCGAGATCATCTTCTTGATCTGGCCGCCGGCCAGCAGGATGCCGAGCCCGAAGTCGTCGACCCCGCAGTTGTTGGAGACGACCGTCAGCTCCTTCACCCCCGAGGCGCGGATCGCCGCGATCAGGTTCTCCGGGATGCCGCAGAGCCCGAAGCCCCCGGCCATGATGGTCATGCCGTCGAAGAGCAAGCCCGCCAGGGCCTCCTCGGCGTTCGTCTGCACCTTGTTCGCCATGGCGGTTAGTTACGCTCGAAACGAGGGGTTGAGAACCGGTCGCGGCTTTATTTCATCATCTGATGAGATTTGGCGAGCCGAAAAACCGCGTGCACCGGGCGAGCAGCCGGGCTCTTTTCGCGCGATGAGTTCGAACGCCCTCCTGATCCAGGCCCTGGTCTATCTCGCGGCCGGGGTGATCTCGGTCCCGATCGCCAAGCGCCTGGGGCTCGGTTCGGTGCTGGGCTACCTGCTGGCCGGCGTCGTCGTCGGGCCGTTCGCGCTGAACCTCGTCGGCCAGGCGGGCGACGTCATGCGCTTCGCCGAGTTCGGCGTCGTCATCCTGCTCTTCCTGATCGGCCTCGAGGTGCGCCCGGCCCTCCTCTGGCGGATGCGCACCGCGATATTCGGCCTGGGGCTCGGCCAGCTCCTCGCCACCACGGCCCTCGTCGCCGCGGCCGGCATGGCGTTCGGCATCGCCCCGCGCACGGGGATCGCCGCCGGCCTGATCCTCGCCATGTCCTCCACCGCCATCGTCCTTCAGGGGCTGGAGGAGCGCGGCCTGCGCCAAGGGCCGGTCGGCGAGACCGCGTTCGGCGTGCTGCTCTTCCAGGACCTCGCCGTCATCCCGCTCTTCGCCCTCCTGCCCCTGCTCGCGGTCGGCGGCGCGGTCCCGGTCGCCGACCACGAGCCCCTGCTGCTCGACGGCTTGCCGGGCTGGGCCCGGGCGCTGGCTGTGCTGGCCGCCGTGGTGGTCGTCTGGGTGGCGGGGCGCTACCTGACCCGGCCGCTGTTCCGGTTCATCGCCGCCGCCCGCCTGCGCGAGATGTTCACCGCCTCCGCGCTCCTGCTCGTCGTCGCCGTCGCCGCCCTGATGGAGACCGTCGGCCTGTCGCCGGCGCTCGGCGCCTTCCTGGCCGGCGTCGTGTTGGCCGAGAGCGAGTTCCGCCGCGAGCTCGAGACCGACATCGAGCCGTTCCGCGGCCTGTTCCTCGGCCTCTTCTTCATCACCGTCGGCGCGGGGCTCGACCTCGGCGTGGTGGCCGCCCGCCCGGCCCTGGTCGCCGGGCTGGTCGCCGGGCTGATGATCCTGAAAGCGGTCGCCATGTACGGCGTCGGCCGCCTCTTCCGCCTCACCGAGCGCACCGCACGCACCAGCGCGGTGGCCCTCGCCCAGGGCGGCGAGTTCGCCTTCGTCCTCCTGGGCTTCGCCGCCGGCGCCCGCGTGCTCGACCCGGCCGACGCGCGCCTGCTCACCGCCGTCGTGGCGGTTTCGATGGCCGCCACGCCCCTCGTCTTCGCCGCCTACGCCCGGCTGGTGCTCGACCGCCAGGAAGACCGCGCCGAGCCCGAGCGCCTGCCCTTCGACGAGGGCGATCCCGACGCGATCATCGCCGGCTTCGGCCGCTTCGGTCAGATCGCCGCGCGCCTGCTGATCGCCAACGACTTCAACGTCGTCCTGCTCGATTCCAGCGTCGAGCAGATCGACGCCATCCGCCGCTTCGGTTGGCGGGTGCACTATGGCGACGCCAGCCGCCTCGACCTGCTGCGCACCGCCGGCGCCGAGAAGGCCAAGCTGCTGCTCGTCGCCATCGACGACCGCGACAAGACGCTGGAGGTCGTCGAGGCCGCCAAGGAAGCCTTCCCGCACCTGTCGATCATCGCCCGCGCCTACGACCGCCCGCACGCCTACGAGCTGCTCAAGCGCGGCGTCGACGCCGTCGAGCGCGAGACCTACGAGAGCGCCCTCAACTTCGGCCGCCACGCCCTCGAGCAGCTCGGCTTCACCGACCGGCGGGCGCTCAAGGCCGCGGTGCTCTTCCGCAAGCACGACGACGAGCTGTTCCGCGAGCTGCAGGCCTCCTATGGCCAGGCCGAGGATCAGTACATCAGCGCCACCCGCGCCTCTCGCGAGACCTGGGAGCGGCTGATCCGCACCGAGATGGCCAAGATCGCCGAGGCCGACGAGGACGAGGAGGCCGGCGAGGACGGCGGGCGCCAAACGTCGCGCCGTCTGGAGGCCTGATCCGACCAGGTGTAGGAAGGGCGCCATGAGCCAGGCTCCCACCCTCCAGCGCGGCATCGCGCCCGTCTCCTTCGCCGACTTCAGCCGCGACTTCGACGGCTTCTCCAAGGCGCTCGGGGACAGCTTCGCCCGGTACGGCTTCGCCGTCGTCGCCGACCACGGCATTCCGCAGGACCGCATCGACCTGGCGCTGCGCTCGGCCAAGCAGTTCTTCGCCCTGCCGGAAGAGACCAAGCTGAAGTACAAGCTGCCGGTGATGGGCCAGCGGGGCTACACCCCCTTCGGCATCGAGACCGCCAAGGGCCACGCCCACTACGACCTCAAGGAGTTCTGGCACGTCGGCCGGGACCTGCCGGAGGGCCACCGCTACCGCGACCACATGCCCGACAACGTCTGGCCCGACGCCGACGCCCCCGGGTTCCACAAGAACGTCGGCTGGCTCTACGGCGCGCTCGACGCCATGGGCTTCAAGGTGCTGGAGGCGATCGCCGTCTGGCTCGGCCTCGACCGCCACTTCTTCGAAACCACCGTGTCCGAGGGCAATTCGATCCTGCGCCTGCTGCACTATCCGCCGGTGCCGAAGGACGGGCCGCACATCCGCGCCGGCGCGCACGAGGACATCAACGTCATCACCCTGCTGCTGGGCGCCGAGGAGGCCGGCCTGGAGGTCAAGGAGAAGGACGGCAGCTGGCTGGCGATCAACCCGCCGCCCGGCTCCCTCGTCATCAACATCGGCGACATGCTGCAGCGCCTGACCAACCACAGGCTGCCGTCCACCACGCACCGGGTGGTCAATCCTTCGCCCGAGCGGCGCGGCTTTGCGCGCTACTCGACGCCGTTCTTCCTGCACTTCAACTCGGACTACCTGATCGAGACCCTGCCGAACTGCGTCGACGCCGAGCACCCGGACCGCTACCCGACGCCGATCACGGCCAACGAGTACCTCCAGGAACGCCTGCGCGAGATCAAGCTCGCCTAGGTCACGCCCCGTTGGCGGGGCGGGCTCAGATGGGCGCGGTCAGGTGGGCGCGCTCAGGTGGGCGCGCTCAGGTGGTCAGGGCCTCGGCCGCCTCGACGCCGCTCACGCTGACGTTCAGGTCGGTGATCAGGCCGTTGGCGATCGAATAGACCCAGCCGTGGACGCAGAGGTCCTGACCCCGCGCCCAGGCGTCCTGCACGAAGACGTCGGAGGCGACGTTCTTCACCTGCCGGATCACGTTGAGCTCCACGAGCCGGTCCCAGCGCGCGCGCTCGTCGGGCAGCCCGTCCAGCTCGCACTTGTGGTTGGCGTGCACCTCGCGGATCGGGTGCAGCCAGTGGTCGATCAGGCCCAGGCGCTTGCCGTCCACCGCCGCGGCGACGCCGCCGCAGCCGTAGTGGCCCACCACCAGGATGTGCTTCACCTTCAGCACGTCCACGGCGAACTGGAGGACGCTGAGGTAGTTGGCGTCCTGCGGCGGGGCGAGATTGGCGATGTTGCGGTGGACGAACACCTCGCCGGGGTCGAGATCGATGATCTCGTTGGCCGGCACGCGGCTGTCGGAGCAGCCTATCCACAGGTATTCCGGCGCTTGCTGGCCCACTAGGCGCTTGAAGAAGCTCGGGTCGACGGAGGTCTTCTTGTCGGCCCAGCGGCGGTTGTTGGCTTTCAGGTCCTCGAGCATGGCGCGCCTCTAGATCGATGGGACGGGCGCGACAAGCTTCCGTCGCGTCACTTTCGTTGGGTCAGGCGGGCCTGGCGTCCGGCTGCCGGTCCGGATGGGCCGCGGCGAAGGCGGGATGAGCCGCCGCCCGCTCGGCCACCGCGCGGATCGCCGGATAGGGCGCCACGTCGACACCGTAGCGCTCCGCCGAATAGACCTGCGGGATCAGGCAGCAGTCGGCCAGGCTCGGCGCCTCGCCAAAGGCGAAGCCCCGCCCATGACGAGCCACCATCGGCTCCAACGCCTTGAACCCGTCGTTGATCCAGCGCTGCGACCAGGCCTGCCGGCCGGCGTCGTCGACGCCCATCGCGGTGAGCTGCTGCTGGATCCGCAGGTTGTTCAGCGGATGGACGTCGCAGGCGACGATATCCGCCATGGCGCGCACCACCGCCCGGTCCTCGGGGTTGCCCGGCAACAGGGCCGGCTCCGGATGGGTCTCCTCGAGCCACTCGAGGATCGCCAGGCTCTGGGTGATCACCCGCCCGGCCTCGGTGACGAGGGCCGGGGTCAGCTCCTGCGGGTTGAGCGCGGCGTAGGCGTCCTCGTGTTGCACGCCTTTGGCGAGGTTCACCGGCGCGTAGTCGTACTCGAGGCCCTTCAGGTTGAGGCCGATCCGCACCCGGTAGGGCGCGGTCGCCCGCCAGTAGCTGTGCAGGACGAGGGCCATCTCAGACGATCCCGAAGGCGAGCGTTCCGACGCCCTCGACCTCGCCCTCGACCTTGTCGCCGCGGACCAGCGGGCCGACGCCCTCCGGCGTGCCGGTGAAGATCAGGTCGCCCGGCGCCAGGCGCCACAGCTTCGAGGCCTCGGAGATGATCTCGGCGACGTTCCAGATCATGTCGGCGACGGTCGCGTCCTGGCGCGTCTCGCCGTTCACCGAGAGCGCAATGCGGCCCTGCGGCGGCGCCCCGCTCCAGCGGCGGATCGCCGACATCGGCGCCGACTGGTCGAATCCCTTGGCGCTGTCCCACGGCTGGCCCTTGTCGCGCGAGGCGGCCTGCAGGTCGCGGCGGGTCAGGTCGACGCCGACGGCGTAGCCGAAGACGAGATCCAGCGCCGTCTCCACCGGCAGGTCCGCGCCGCCGCCCCCCAGGGCGACCACCAGCTCGATCTCGTGATGGAAGTTGGCCGTGCGCTGCGGATAGGCGACGTCGCGGCCCGGCTCGACCAGGGCGTCGGCGGGCTTGGCGAAGAAGAACGGCGGGTCGCGGTCATCGCCGCCCATCTCGCGCCGGTGGGCGGCGTAGTTGCGCCCCACGCAGAGGATGCGGCGCACCGGGAAGCGGGCGGTCTCGCCGTCGACGGGGGCGCTGACCGTGGCGGGAGGATCGATCACGTAGGAGGTCATGTCCAGCGACTTAGACCCGCGGGGCGGCCATGGAAAGCGGCGGCTATTTCAGCCGGTCGGCGAGCGCGCTCGCCACCTCGTAGTGGTGCTGGATCACTGGCAGGGTCTGGGTGGCGTACGCCTTCAGCGCCACGTTGTCGCCGTTCTGGGCGTAGTCCTGCGTCAGCGCCAGGGCTGCCCGGTGCGCCTTCACCTGGCCGGCCATGTAGGCCTTGTCGAAGCCCGCCGGATCGGCGCCGGAAAGCTCGGAGAGCGCGGCCTGCTGATCGTTGTCGAGGGCGCCGCCGGCCGGGAGCGCCTGGCCGGCGGACGCCAGGGCCTTCGTGAAGTCGTCGGACGACTGGCCGTGGTCGCGCAGCATCATCGCCGCGAAGCTCTTCACCTCGGGATTGGCCGCGCGCTGTGACGCCGCCTGGGCGGCCTGCAGCTCGAAGGCGTCGCCGGCCGCGGCCCTGGCCGCGAAGTCGGCGGCCGGCGTCGGCGGCGACGGCGCGGCGGCGATCACCATGGAGACCCGGCCGCTCGCCTGGCGGTCGGCGGTGAAGGCCGCCTGCTGCGCCCCCTCGCCCGCCTTGCCGCAGGCGGCGAGGCCGGCCAGGAGACACACGAGGAGCGGCAGTCGGCGGGGCATGGCGCCTCCGGACGTTGACAAGCGGCGCAGGGCACGGCTCCTGACGCCTTCGCCGAAAACGACACCGTCGCCTCGCCCGTTCCGCCGAAAGCCGCCGCTCCATGACCGACGCCGCCGCCCCGCCCGCCACAGGACCGCTGGCCGATCTGCGGGTGATCGAGATGGGCACCCTGATCGCCGGCCCGTTCTGCGGCCAGATCCTCGGCGACTTCGGGGCCGAGGTGATCAAGATCGAGGACCCCCGCGTCGGCGATCCCATGCGCCAGTGGGGCCGCAGCCTGCCCAAGGGCCAGTCGCCCTGGTGGCCGGTGATCGGCCGCAACAAGAAGTCGGTCGGCCTCGACCTGCGCACGCCGGAGGGCCAGGCGATCGCCCGTCAGCTCATCGCCTCGTCCGACGTGGTGATCGAGAACTTTCGCCCCGGCGCCATGGAGAAGTGGGGCCTCTCCTACGAGAGCCTCGCCGCCGAGAACCCGAAGCTGATCATGGCGAGGGTTTCGGGCTTCGGTCAGACCGGCCCCTATTCCCAGCGCGCCGGCTACGGCCTGATCGGCGAGGCCATGGGCGGCCTGCGCTACGTGACCGGCGAGCCGGACCGACCGCCGGCGCGCGCCGGCATCTCCATCGGCGATAGCCTCGCGGCCATGCACGCGGTCATGGGGATCACCATGGCCCTGCACGCCCGCGAGCGCACCGGCCGCGGCCAGGTAATCGACGCGGCCCTCTTCGAGAGCGTCCTGGCGGTGATGGAGAACCTGGTCACCGAATACGACCTGACCGGCTACATCCGCGAGCGCTCGGGCTCGATCCTGCCGGGCATCGCCCCGTCCAACGCCTACCCCTGCGCCGGGGGCGACATGATCCTGATCGGCGGCAACGGCGACACCGTCTTCGCCCGCCTCGCCGAGGCCATGGGGCGGCCGGATCTGAAGACCGACCCCAAGTTCGTCAGCCACGCGGCCCGCGGCCAGAACCAGGCCGAGCTCGACGCCATCATCGCCGACTGGACCGGCGGCCAGAAGCTCGACGACCTGCTGGCCCTGCTCGAAGCCAAGGGCGTGCCGGCTAGCCGCGTGTTCCGCGCCCCCGACATGCTCGAGGATCCGCAGTACCGGGCGCGCGAGGCCATCGTCGAGCTGCCGCATCCGGTGTTCGGCAAGGTGAAGATGCAGAACGCGTTCCCCAAGCTGTCGGCCACGCCGGGCCAGGTGCGCTGGCCGGGGCCGGCGCTGGGCCAGCATACGGACGAGGTGCTGCAAAGCGTGCTCGGCCTCTCCGCCGAACGCGTGGCGGAGCTGCGCGAGAAGGGCGTCGTCTGACGCCCGCGCAAGACGCGCCCTGGGTTCGCCCCAGGCGCGGGAGGTCGGGTCGCTTGATCCGGGCGATGTCCCATGGCCGCCGGTCCGGCCTCTGCGACTGAGCCGCAGATCCCCCGTCGCGCACTCTTAAGGCTCAGCTTGGCTTAGTCGAGGCGGCGCCTTGTCTCAGGTCAGCGTCAAGCCGTCGCAAGCAGTTCAGCCACCGCTGCGGCCACCTGGGTCACGTCGTAGGGCTTGCGGATCACCGGCGCGTCGAAGCCGCCGGGCCCCCCGCCCGCCTCGCCGTAGCCGGTGGCGAAGACGAACGGCACGTGCCGCGCCGCCAGGGCCTCGGCCACGGGCGTCACCGACTGGCCGTTGAGGTTGGCGTCGAGCACCGCCGCGTCGATCGGCCGGTCGAGCAGGGCCATCGCCTCCTCCAGCTCGTAGGCCGGGCCGATGACCTCGGCGCCGGCTTCGGAGAGCCCTGTCTCCAGCTCCAGCGCCAGCAGCACCGCGTCCTCGACGATCAGCACCCGCGCGCCCTTCAGGCTGGCCGCCCGGCCCGCCGGGGCGGCGGCCTCGGGGGCGCGCGCCGCCGGGGCTTGGGGCACGGTGTCCGGACGCGGCGCCAGCGCCGCCGCCCCGGCCCGTAGGGTCGCGCGCACGCCGGAGGGCCGGTATTCGACGCTCGCCCCGCCGTTCAGCTCGCGCCCGGTGACCTGCTGCAGCAGGGTCGAGCCGAAGCCACGCGTCTTTGGCGCGGTGACCCGCGGCCCGCCGCTCTCGGTCCAGACCAGCTCGAAGCCGCCGTCCGCCAGGCGCTCCCAGCGCACGTCCACGCGGCCGGCCTCGTTGGAGAGCGCTCCGTACTTGGCGGCGTTGGCGGCCAGCTCGTGCAGCGCCAGGGCCAGGGCGTTGGCCGCCCGCGGCGTCAGGAACAGCTCCGGCCCCTGCCAGCGGGTCTGGCCGGGAGCGATGGCGCCCAGCTCGGCGGCCGCCAGGTGGTCGATGGCCGCGCCGCGCCAGCGGGCGGCGGTCAAGAGCTCGTTGGCCGAGGCCATCGCCTTCAGCCGCCCGGCGAAGGCCTGCAGGAAGGCCTCCAGCGAGGTCGTCTGCTTGGCGGTCTGGCTGGAGAGGGACTGCACCGCGGCCAGCACGTTCTTCACCCGGTGATCGAGCTCGATCATCAGTTGCTGGCGGCGTTCCTCTTCGGTCTTGCGGGCGGTGATGTCCTCGGCGACGCCGGTGACGGTCCGCGCCTTGCCGGCGGCGTCGCGCACGATGATCCCGGCGATGCGGATCCAGCGCTGCCCCGGCTCCTTTGGATGCAGGTAGCGCAGCTCGAGGTCGAAGCCGTCCCCCTGCGCCAGGTTCGCGGCCCGGTCGGCGCGCAGCAGGCCGACGTCGTCCGGATGCACATAGGCGTCGAGGACCTCGCCGCCCTGGGCCGAGTGCTCGCCTTCCGGCAGGCCGGTGATCGCCGCCATACGCGGGCTGACGTGGATGACGTCCCGCGCCAGGTCCCACTCGAACTCGCCGAGGCCGGCCGCCTGGACAGCCCGCTCCAGGCGTGATCGGTCGGTCGGCCGGGCCAGGTCGTGCCGCGTCATAAGTCAAACATAGGCCGCGTCGCGGCGGTTCGCGACAAGGAACCCGCAGAACAGGGGAAGCCGAAAACTACGGTCCCGCTTAAGGGAACTCGCCAACAGCGCTCGCGTTTCGCGGCCCAGGATGGGGAAGGGCCTTGCCGCTCCGCCTTTGCCAGGAAGGCGGAACCGGCCTAGCATGACCGACGTTTCGGGAGCGCTTCCCCGCCGCCTCGCCCAGGCTGAGTTGGGGCTCGGTTTTGGGGCTCGATTTTGGAGACAGCAGATATGCCCGCGAACGCCGCAGATTACGCCGCCGACGAAACCAAGAATGGGGTCGAGACGGCCAAGAGCATGACGGCCGAAGCCCAGCGCACCTTCGCCGATGCGCGCGCCCGCATCGAACAGGTGGTGCAGGACGGCCTCGAACAGCTCCGCGCCCAGTCGCGCGCCTATGCCGACACCGCCGGCGAGCAGATCGACCAGGCCCAGCAATATGTCACCGAGCGCGTCCGCGAACGGCCCCTCGCCGCCACCGGCGTCGCCCTTGGCGTCGGCGTCCTGATCGGCCTGCTGCTGTCGGCCGGCCGTAAGTGATCTTCAAACGACTGATTTCCATGATCGCCGCCGTCGCCGCCATAGCGGCGGCGGCTGTCGTTGTGGTCATCGCGCTGTCGTTCGCCGTCTACGCGGCGCTGCGCGACCTGATCGGCCCGGCCTGGGCCGCAGCCGCCGTGGCCGGGGCCTTCGCCCTGCTGGCGGTGATCCTCGCTTTCCTGCTCACCCGCAAGGCCAAGCCCAAGCCGGTGAAGGGGGACGACCAGAACCTCTCGGCGCGGCTGATCGAGCTCGCCCGCGAGCGGCCGCTCGTGGCCGCCGGCGCCATGGCCGCGGCCGTGGTCGTGGTGGTGCGCAATCCGCGCATCCTCACCGCCATCGCCACCGCCGCCTTCGCCAGCCGCAAGCCGTCCAAATCCTGATCTTTTCCGAGCGGCGTTCGGTGGAACGGCCGGCCTCAGAGGGCGTTGACCTCCCGCAGACGCACCTGCGCCTGCGCCGTCAGCGCCGCCAGGCGGCGCGCTTGGAGAAGATCAAATGCTAGGCTGGGCCCTGACATTCCTGGTGGTCGCCCTGATCGCCGCTGTGCTCGGCTTCACCACGATCGCGGGGGCCGCGATGGGTGTGGCCAAGATCCTGTTCTACGTCTTCCTGGTGCTGTTCCTGGTTTCCCTGGTCATGCACTTCGTCAGGGGACGCGGGACCACGCTTTAACCGCCACGTCGGTCCACGGACCACGTGCGATAAGGCTCGAACCTCGAGCCGGTCCATGCAAGGGCGGCGATCCGTATCGCCGCCCTTTCTATATCGATGACATTGAACCCCGGCGGGACGCCGCGCTCGCGCACCGACAGGGTGCCCGCCCCCACCGCATAGGTCCGCCCGTCGCCGAACGGATAGGGCCAGACGAACGGCGCGTGGATATGGCCCGAGAGCACCAGATCGACCCCCGCCTCGGCGAAGGCGCGGGCCGCCGCCTGGCCGTTCCAGACCCGCGCGGTCATCGGCCCGCCGATCATCTCCATGAGCGGATGATGGCAGGCCACCACCCGCACGCACTCGGGGGCCGCCGCGTCGAGCCAGACCGCCGCCGCGCGCGCCTGGCGCGGGTCGATCTGGCCCTTGGACCAATTGAGGCGCGGCTGCGCGCCCCGCGCGGTGTTGAGCCCGCGCACGGCGAAGCCGTCTCCCAGATGGCTCTGGCTCCATGCCGGGCCGATCGCCGCCTCGAACCGTCGGAAGGGCGTGGCGATGCGCTCCACCCAGGCGAGGTAGGGCGCGTCGTGGTTTCCCGGCGTGACCAGCCGCGGCCCTTTGAGGCGCGCCAGCCATGCCGCCGCCGCGGCGAACTCCGCCGGCTCGGCGAAGCGGGTGAGGTCGCCCGAGATCACCGTCAGGTCGAACTCGCCGTCGTTGACGAACTCGGCCGCCGCGGCCACCGCCTCGCGGTTCTCGCCGCCGAAATGGATGTCCGACAGATGGACGAGGCGGGGCACGCCTCAGTCTTCCTTCGGCGGCGCGAGGATCCGCGCCACGTTCGGTCGCCAGCTCACCTCGGTGGAGGACGACAGTCGATGCAGCTCGCCGTCCAGCAAGGCGGGGATTCCCTTGGAGGCCCAGACCCGCGCCCGGCGGCATGGACGCGTCACCACCGCCGGGTCGTCGCGCCAGTCGCGCACCAGGGCGTTCAGCCCCAGCCGGAAGGCGTCGCCCGTGCCGTGCAGATCGAGCGCGGCGGCCTCCAGGGCCGGGGTCTCGTCGGCCATGGCGCGGGACACGTGCGGGCACATGAACACCACCGCCTCCGCCTTCTCCCGCTCGCCGCCGTCCAGGCTGTAGCGCAGCCGGCCGGAGAACGCCCGCTGGAACGCCCGCCGGGCCCAGGCCAGCGCCAGCCACGGCTCGCCGTAGCGCGCCGCCTCGCGGGCCGGCGCCCACAGGGCCGGCGAGCCCAGCACCGCGGCCACCAGGAATGGATGGTCGCCGACCATGCCGCCGCCGAGGTTGCGCGCCTCGCCCTCGGCCAGGGCCAGGGAAAGGGCGTCCTGCCAGGAGCGCTTGCCGTAGATCGTCCGCGGCAACAGGTTCATCGTCCCGCCGGGCAGCGGCGCCAGCAGCGGCCCCTCGGGCCCGCACAGCTCGGCGGCGGTCCGCGCCGTGCCGTCGCCGGCCAGCACGACGAGGAGGTCGGGCGCGGCGTCCACCGCCGCCCGCAGGCAGTTGGTCAGGTCGTGGGTCTCGGGCGCGCAGACGTGGGCGTTCAGCCCGTGGTCGGCGAAGATCTTCTCGATCTCGTCGGGCGCATCCTTGTCGACGCCTCCGGACGCCAGGTTGGCGACGACCTCGACGCGGCGGATGCGCGTCACGCTCGCGGTGTCCAGGATGGTCAGCCCGCCGCGTCGGACGCCTTGGCCCGCGCGCTGTCGGTGGCGTCGCGCACCGCCTGCCCGGCGTTGGCCGCGGCCGAGGGCGCCCGGTCGGCGGCGATCGACAGGCTGTGATCCACCACCTCGCCGGCCCGGCCGAAGGAGCCGTTGATCACCGCCAGCGCGAGCAGCACCAGGCCCACCAGGGCGAAGGCGAAGGTCAGGGTCATGCCGATCGGATGGCGCTTGCGGCGGGCGCGTTCGTCTCGCCGGCCGTGCTCGTACGCCTCGCGCAGGTCCTGCTTGTCCATCGCATCCCCCCGGACCGCGCCCGCTGACGTGTCACGGTCTTGAGGATCGTCGCCCAGGCGTCCGGCAACCATGGGACTGCTCCGCTAGAGGCTCTTCGTTGCGCCATCCAACGGCGTTCTTCCTCCCGGGTTCCGCGCCAGAGGCGGGGGAACTGCAACGCTTGACTGGCGTTAGGCCCGCCAGGGGACCCCGACTGGGGACAGCAAAGGAGAGCCAAGGATGCTCAAGCCATTGATCGCGCTCGCCGGCGCCGGCGTTCTGGTCGCCGCCTGCGCGGACGACCCGCACACCACCAACACCACGCTCGGCGGCGCCGCGCTCGGCGCAGTCGCGGGCGCCGTGATCGGCAACAACGTGGGCTCCGGCAATGCGGCGACCGGCGCGGCGATCGGCGCTGCGGTCGGCGGTGCGGCCGGCGCCGTGAAGGGCTGCCGGGACCAGGGCGGCTGCGGCTCGACGGCCAACGTCAACCGCCGCCAGTACTATGACGATCGTGCGGGCCGGTACTACTATTACGATCCTGCGACCGGCCGGTACTACTGGGAAGACGGCTCGCCGCGCTACTGAGGCGGACGGTTTCCGATCATCGATCGGCAGGGCGGCCGGACCTCCGGCCGCCCTTTATCGCGCCCCCTTCGAGGGGCTGGGAGTCTGAGGGCTGGAGGGGCAGATGAAGACCATGGTGCTGGCGACGGCCGTCGCCTTCGGGGCTGCGGCGAGCCTGGGCGGCTGCGCCACGGTGCAGAACGCCCGCGCCCGGCTGGTGCGCGCGTCCGCGCGCTGCGTGGACCAGACGGTGCAGATCTATTTCGAGCCGCAATCGGCGGCCCTGACCCGCGAGGGCCGGCTGGTCATCGATCAGGCGGCGAGCCAGGCGCGCGGCTGCCGCGTGACCACGGTCGATGTGGTGGGCCTGGCGGACGCCGCCGGCGCCCCTGACGCCAACCTCGAGCTCTCGAAGCGCCGGGCCGAGGCGGTCGCCGCCGCGCTCGCCGCCAACGGCCTGCCAGCCGCCGACTTCCAGGTCGGCGCCGCGGGCCAGGCCGGCGCCGTGACCGCCGACGGCAAGGCCGCGCCCCTGCGCCGCCGCGCCGACGTCACCCTTCACCTCGCCGCGCGCTGAGCCTGTCTCGGAACGCACGAAGGTGCATGAGGCGGCCATAAGGCCCGCCGCAAAGAAAGAGGCGGGCCATACGGCCCGCCAGTGTGCATCATCGAGAAAAGGGGTGCGGAGACGGCAGACTGGCATGGTCGCCAGTCTCAAGTCGGGGGGGGCGTCGCCGCCTCCGCACTGCCCTAAACACGCACTCCCCAAAAGGCGTTCCGCGTGCCGATCACTTTTTTCGAAAAAATTTGCGCGCCGCAGCCTGCCGCGCCCACGCGCTGCAAACGGGTCGACCAGACTCGCCCAGCACCCGCAAGACTTATCCACAGGCCCTAAAAACTCAAGCCGATTCTGAAGCTTGACCATGGACGGCCAGTCCGGATGGGCGCTTCCCTCCGCCCCGCCCCTGCGGCACTCTTGGCTTCATAAGAACGAAGGCGGGAGGAACGCCGATGCTGCTCGCGGGCGTGAAGGTCGTGGAGTGGTCGACCTGGGTGGCGGGGCCGGGCTGCGCCGCGGTCATGGCCGACTGGGGCGCCGACGTCATCAAGGTGGAGAGCGCCGCCGGGGACGCGACCCGCGGCTTCTGGCCCGACACCGAGGAGAGCCCGGGCAACCCGATCTTCTCCAACGAGAACCGCGGGAAGCGGGGGGTGGTGCTCAACACCGCCAGCCCCGCCGGACGCGCCGCCCTGCTGGCGATCCTCAAGGACGCCGACGTCTTCGTCACCAACGTCCGTCCCGGCGCCCTCAAGCGCGCCCGCCTTGACTACGAGAGCCTGAAGGACGAGCTGCCGCGGCTGATCTACGCCAATGTCACCGGCTACGGCCTCACCGGCCCGGAGGCCGACATCCCGGCCTTCGACCTGACCGGTTTCTGGACCCGCTCTGGCGTCGCCCACGCCACCATCCCGCCGGACCAGGAGCCCTTCACCTGCCGGCCGGGGTTCGGCGACCACGTCACCGCCCTCGCGACCCTCTCCGGCGTCCTCGCCGCCCTGCACGAGCGCCACGCCACCGGCCGCGGCCGCCAGGTGGAGACCGCGCTGATCCGCGCCGGCGTCTATGCGCTCGGCTGGGACTATTCGATCCACCTGCGCTACGGCGAGGCCGTCACCGCCCAGCCGCGCGACGACCGGCCCGGCGCCCTCTCCGGCTATTTCCGCACCCGCGACGAGCGCTGGTTCTGCGTCGCCTCGCGCGCGCCGCGCGACCTGCCGGCAGTGCTCGCCCAGCTCGGCCACGCCGACATGGTGGAGAACCCCCGCTACGCCGTGCCGATCCTCGACCTCGAGGCGGTGCGGGAGGTGCGGGCGGTGCTCGACGACGCCTTCGCCGGCCTCACCCTAGACGAGGTCAGGGCCCTGATGACGCGAGCCGACGTGATCTGGGCGCCCATGGCCACCCTCGACGAGGTCGTCGCCGACCCTCAGGCGCACGAGGCCGGCTGCTTCGTCGAGACGCCGGACGGCTGGGGCGGCGCCTTCGCCGCGCCCGCCGCGCCGGTCCGCTTCCCGGGCCTCGACCACGGCCCGCGCACGCCCGCGCCCCGCCTTGGCCAGCACACCCGTGAGGTGCTGCGCGAGGCCGGCTTCGGCGAGGCCGAGATCGAGGGGCTGTTCGCCGCCGGGGCCGCCCAGCAGGCCGTCTAGAAGCCGGCGTCGCGCAGGACGGCGTGGCCGATCCAGCTGGTGATGCCGGTGACGATCGCCGCCAGCACCGCCGCGACCAGGCCGTCCACGTGGAAGCCGCGCAGCAGGGCCGAGACGAGGAGGATCATCAGGGCGTTCACCACCAGCAGGAAGAGGCCCAGGGTCACCACCGTCAGCGGCAGGGTGAGCACGAAGACGATCGGCCGGATGAAGGCGTTGACGAGGCCCAGCAGCACGGCGGCCAGCAGCAGGGTCTCGGTGTCGCGCACCCGGATCCCCGGCACGAACCGCGCCGACAGCCACAGCCCCAGCGCGGCGAACAGCGCGCGGACGATGAAGTGCAGCACCATCTTATCGAGCTCCCGCCTCCGACGCGGCGAGTAGAGCCCCAAACTGCGCCGGAACGGAAGCGCTTCGGCGTGAAATACAAGCGGCGCAATTCGGCCGCGCCGCTGGGGCATGGCTCCGCGGATCGCGCAGCGGAGGGCCCGGATGAAGATGCTGAATCCGATGATCGTCGTGGGCCTCGTCGTCTCGCTCGCCGCCTGCGCCTCCGAGCCGCCGCGCCGGGGCGGCGGCCACGGCTTCCGCCGCGGTGGACCGCCCCGCGAAGGCATGGTTCCCGACGCCGACGGCGCGCGGCGCAGCGTCTTCATCAGCCCATCGGGTCAGCCATTCCGCGGCGCGGACGGGCTGCGGGCGTGGTTCGCCGCCGCCGACGCCGACCACGACGGGGCGCTCACGGCCGCGGAGTTCCAGGCCGACGCCATGGCCTTCTTCCAGGTGCTCGACGCCAACCACGACGGGACCGTCGACGGCTTCGAGGTCTCCGCCTACGAGCAGACCATCGCCCCCGAGATCGCGGCCATGGAGTTCGAGCGGCCGGACGCCGGCGGTCCGGGCTTTGGCCGCCGCGGCCGGGGTGGACGCCGCGGCCCGCCGGTCGGACCTCGCGGCCGCTACGCCCTGATCAACGAGCCCGAGCCGGTGGCCGGGGCCGACGAGAATGTCGACGGTCGGGTGACGGCCGAGGAGTGGAAGCACGCCACGGCCCGCCGCTTCGCCTTGCTCGACAAGGCCCGGACGGGCCGCCTCACCCTCGACGGACTGGAGGGCCGCAAGCCGCCCAAATCTTAACGCCGCCGCTCGCCGAACAAGGTTCCGTTCACCATTCCCCTGTAAGTTGCACTCAACCGCTGCGGCGGATTCCAAAAAGCCGCGACCAGAACGTCGCGACAGGGGAAGGCGGACGTGACCAAGGCGCTGGCCAAGCTGCTCGACGATCGGCTCGACGAAGTAGCGCGCACCTCCTGGTCCGTGCTGTTGGCCCGGGTCGTGGTCATCTTCGGCGCCGCCTGGATCAGCTGCAACCTGTTCGGGCTGAAGGTCGGCCTGGCCTGGTTCGTCGTCTGCCTCTGCGCCGAGGCGGCCACGCGGATCGCCTCGCGTAACGCCATGTGGGGCGGGTCGATGACCGTCCGCGAGCGGTTCGCCTACGTCCTCTGCATGATGATCAACTGCTGCGTCTGGTGCGGCATCGCGGTGCAGCTCTGGTTCGCCGGCTCGGACGCCTACCGGCTCACCGGCCTCGCCGTCCTGGCGACCCTCCTGATCCACGCTCAGTCGTTCTCGTTCCGCTCGCCGGTGACCCTGATGGCCATGGGCCTGCCGCCGACCGTGCTGTGGATCGTCCTGCCGAGCTTCCTGGGCGGCTACCATGGCGGTGACCTGCTGGTCGTCGCCTTCGGCTTCCCGCTGATCCTCGCCTATCTGGGCGTCACCGGCGCGGCCACCGCCCGCAGCACCATCCGTCTCACCGAGGCCGAGCGCCAGGCGGTGGCCGCCAACGACGCCAAGACCGCCTTCCTGTCCATGGTCACCCACGAGCTGCGCACCCCGCTCAACGGCGTGCTCGGCATGGCCCGCGCCCTGCAGCGCACGCCGCTCAACGCCCGCCAGCAGGGCTATGTGGAGACCATCCTGCGCTCGGGCGACGGCCTCTTGGCCATCCTCAACGACGTGCTCGACCTCTCCAAGATCGAGGCCGGTCGGATGGACCTCGAGGTCGCCGCCTTCGACCTCGCCGCCCTCGGCTTGCAGTCGACCGAGCTCTACGCTGAGGCCGCCGGCGCCAAGAAGCTGGCCCTCGCCTGCGAGGCCGACGCCCAGCTCCCCGCCCGGGTGCTCGGCGACGAGACCCGCGTGCGCCAGATCGTGCTCAACCTGCTCTCCAACGCCATCAAGTTCACCGACAAGGGCGGCGTCACCCTGACGCTTCGCCCCTCCCCCGGCGCCGACGGCGATGGCGGAGTGGAGATCCTCATCGCCGACACCGGCGTCGGCATGACGCCCGAGCAGATGACCCGCCTCTTCCGCCCCTACGCCCAGGCCGACGCCTCGACGGCGCGCAAGTACGGCGGCACCGGGCTGGGCCTGTCGATCTGCCGCAAGCTGGCGACCATGATGGGCGGCGAGATCACCGTCGAGAGCGAGCCCGGCAAGGGTTCGGTGTTCCGCGTCTGGCTGCCGCTGCCCGCCGCCGAGGCGGAGACCGTCGAGACGCCTGAGACCGCGCCCGCGGCGCTGCCGCCGCTGCGCGTGCTCGTCGCCGACGACAACCCGATCAACCTCGCCGTCGCCCGCGCCCTCCTCGAAGCCGCCGGGGTGGTGGTCGAGACCGCGGCCCACGGCGCCGAGGCCCTTGAGCGCCTCAGCCACGAGGCCTTCGACCTCGTCCTGATGGACGTGCACATGCCGGTGATGGACGGCATCGAGGCCGTCGGCCGGATCCGCGACGGCCAGGCCGGCCGCGCCTCCATTCCGGTGATCGCCCTCACCGCCGACGCCATGGCCGGGGAGGAGCAGCGCCTCAGGGCCGTCGGCTTCGACGCCCTGCAGCCCAAGCCCGTCCAGCCGACCGAGCTCTTCGCCGCCATCGAGCGGCTGGTCGCCGCCGCGCCCGGCGCGGCCCAGTCGGCGGCCTAGACCCTCACGACCTCGAGGTCCGGCACGGTCTCCTTCAGCCGGCCCCCGACGCGGATCGGCTCGATGCGGCGCGCCAGGCCGGTGGCCTCGTCGGTCTCGACGAACACGCCACACACCGTCGCCGGGCCTTCCGCCGGCTTGAACCGGCCGCCGTTGATGCGCGTGGTGAACCGTCGAAGCGGCTCTTCCTTGTCGTTGCCGATGACGCTGTCGTAGTCGGCGCAGGCCCCGGCGTCGGTCTGGTAGGCCGTGCCGCCGGTGAGGATCTGGGCGTCGGCGGTCGGCACGTGGGTGTGCGTGCCCACCACCAGGCTCGCGCGCCCGTCGCAGAAGTGGCCCATGGCCATCTTCTCCGAGGTGATCTCGGCGTGCATGTCGACGATCACCGCGTCGGCGGCGCCCCCCAGCGGGCAGGCCTCCAGCTCACGGTCGACCGCCGCGAACGGATCGTCCAGGCTGTCCATGTGGATGCGGCCGAGGAGGTTGATCACCAGTACGCGCCGCCCACGCGACGTCTCCAGGAGCTGCGCCCCGCGCCCCGGCGGATCGGCCAGGGCCGGATAGTTCGCCGGCCGCACGAGCCGCGGCTCGCGGACGATGTAGGTCAGCGCCTCCTTCTGGTCCCAGGCGTGGTTGCCGAGCGTCAGGCAGTCGGCGCCGGCGTCGAACAGCTCGCGCGCCGTGCCCTCGGTGATGCCGAAGCCGGCGGCCGCGTTCTCCGCGTTGACCACCACGAACTCGAGGTCGAGCCGGCGACGCAGGGCCGGCAGGTGCTCGGCCAGGCCCTCGCGGCCGCTGCGCCCCACCACATCCCCGAAGAAAGCAAATCGCATCGCTGGAACTTCAGTCCTTCTCGACCGGCTGATAACCGGCCTCGGTCAGAATGGCGTCGAGCCGCTGGTCGTGCGGCTCCATGGGGATCTCGTCCACCGCCTGTCCCGCATAGGCGAGGCCGAGGACGAAAACGGGTCCGGCGGCGCGAAGGTTCTCCAGCGTGCGGTCATAGTGCCCGCCGCCCTGGCCCAGCCGGCCGCCGCGCGCGTCGTAGGCCACGAGCGGCGTCACCACCACCCTAGGCGTCACCGCCTCGGCCGCCGCGCCGGGCGCCGGCACGCCCACCGCATCGGCCTCCAGCGCCTCGCCGATACGCCAGCGGCGGAACTGCAGTCGCCCGTCGCGGGCCTGCGCCGCCGGCAGGGCCACCGTCCGGCCGGCCGCCGCCAGCCGCTCGGCGAGCGGGGTCGGGTCGAGCTCGGAGCCCTGGGCATAATAGACCGCCACCGGCCCGTCGGGCAGGGCCTCGAGGGGCAGGGCCTCAGCGGCGCGGAAGCCCGCGTCGGGCGCCGCGGCAGCCAGGCTGCGCCGCAGCCGGCGCATGCGCTGGCGAAGCGCCGTCTTGTCGAAGGCAGGGGTCACGCGCTGGCTTGTACAGGAAAAATGGGCGGTGAGGAGAAAGGGTGGCGGCGCCGCGAGAACCGTGAAGGACTGTTTCATCCCCTCGACCTGGATACACCAGGTGGGCGCCGTTTGCCCGAGACCACGATCCCGGACAGGGACAGCTCCCTTAGAGAGAATTAAGGTCGCTGGGATATGTCGCCTTCGACGTGAGCCGCAGCACGACCCGCCGGCTCCCAAGGTAGTGGGCCGCGCCGGCGCGCGCTACCCCCCGAAGCTACCCCTCGGCCGCCAGCTTCTCGATCTTCGCCGCCGCGGCCTCCAGGGCCGAGACCGCCTTGGTCTCCAGCCGGCCGCGCTCGGTCTGCAGCCGGCCAACCTCGGCCTGCAGGGCGCCGAGCCGGTTCTTGGCGTCGGCCAGTTCGTCGGCCAGCAGCAGCGCTCCCATCAGGAACAGGCGCGTGTCGCCCAGCTGGCCCATGTCGGCGCTGACGTGGCGCACCTGCTGGTCGAACATCCGGGCGAGCTCGATCAGGTGCTGTTCCTGCCCGTCCTCGCAGCCCACCGCGTAGGGCCGGCCGTTCACCTCGACGGTCACCTGGGCCATGTCAGTGCTCCTGCGTCAGCTGCAGGGCCGGGGCCGCCCCGTCGAGGGCGGAGCGGATCTCCGCGATGGCGCGACCGAGCGCCGCAGAGGCCTCGGCGCCGGCTTCCTCCAGCGCCCGCTCGCGGGCCCGCGCCTCGTCCAGCTCGGCGGCCAGCTTGGCGCGGTCCTGGTCGAACAGCCCGCCGACCTCGGCGCCCGCCTGCTTCAGCTTCTGTGCGAGCCGCTGCTCCAGGGTGAGGATCGCCCGTTCCAGACGCTTGGCCGCCAACTCGAGGGCGCTTTCGCCGGTCATGCCATCCTCCAATAGACTCAAGGGTCTGGCGGACGATCTTAGACACGCCTTTCGCCTCTAGAGAAGGCGCCTGGCGCGGATCGGCCGCGGGGTGGGCCTAAGGCGGTATCGCGGCGGTTTCTTGACCCCGCGCCCATCGCATGCGAGGCCCCGCTCGCATTCCTTGACACCGCCACAATCAGGACCTCGATGCCCGCGCCGCTCAAGATCATGGCCGACGCCATCCGCGTGCTCTCTATGGACGCCGTGGAGAAGGCCAATTCCGGACACCCCGGCATGCCGATGGGCATGGCCGACGTGGCCACGGTGCTCTGGTCGAAGTTCCTGAAGTACGACGCCGCCGACCCGGCCTGGCCGGACCGCGACCGCTTCGTACTCTCGGCCGGCCACGGCTCGATGCTGCTCTACAGCCTCCTGCACCTGTCGGGTTTTAAGGCCATGACGATGGACCAGATCAAGGCCTTCCGGCAGCTCGGCTCGGCCACCCCCGGCCACCCCGAGTACGGCCACAGCCCGGGCGTGGAGACCACCACCGGGCCGCTCGGCCAGGGCCTCGCCACCTCGATCGGCATGGCCATCGCCGAGCGCCACATGGCGGCCCGCTTCGGCGCCGACCTCGTCGACCACCGCACCTGGGTGGTCGCCGGCGACGGCTGCCTGATGGAGGGCGTCAGCCAGGAGGCGATCGCCCTCGCCGGCCGCCTGAAGCTGTCGCGCCTCACCGTCCTCTGGGACGACAACCGCATCACCATCGACGGCGCGGTCTCGCTCTCGGACGCCACTGACCAGCTCGCCCGCTTCAAGGCCGCCGGCTGGGCGGTGAAGGCCATCGACGGCCATGACGTCGGCCAGATCCGCCGGGCGCTCGCCTGGGCCACCCGCCAGGACAAGCCCACCCTGATCGCCTGCCGCACCCAGATCGGCAAGGGCGCCGCCACCCTCGAAGGCCACCACGACACCCACGGCAAGGCCCTGGGCACCCAGGAGATCGAGGCCACCCGCGCCAAGCTCGGCTGGAGCCACGAGCCCTTCGTGATCCCCGACGAGGTCTATCGTCCCTGGCGCGCCGCCGGCCGCCGCGGCCGCAAGGACCGCAAGGCCTGGGAGGCCCGCCTTGCCGCCTCCGGCCAGAAGGCCGACTTCGAGCGCGCCGTCGCCGGCGACCTGCCGGCCCACGCCTTCGAGGCGCTCGACGCCTTCATCGCCAAGGCCGCCGCCGAGAAGCCCGCCGCCGCCACCCGCCAGCACTCCGGCGCGGTGCTCGAGCAGGTCTTCGGCCAGGTCCGCGAGATGGTCGGCGGCTCGGCCGACCTCACCGGCTCCAACAACACCTACGTCAAGAACACCCAGGTCCTCGACGCCCCCGACTACGCCGGCCGCTACGTGAACTACGGCGTGCGCGAGTTCGGCATGGCCGCGGCCATGAACGGCATGGCCCTGCACGGCGGCGTGATCCCCTACGGCGGGACGTTCCTGGTCTTCTCCGACTACGCCCGGCCGGCGATCCGCCTGGCCGCCCTGATGGGCGTGCGGGTGATCCACGTCGGCACCCACGACTCCATCGGCCTCGGCGAGGACGGCCCCACCCACCAGCCGGTCGAGCACCTCGCCTCGCTGCGGGCCATGCCGAACCTCAACGTCTTCCGCCCAGCCGACGCCATCGAGACCGCCGAGTGCTGGAAGCTGGCGCTCGACGCCAAGACCACGCCTTCGATCATGGCCCTGTCGCGCCAGAAGACCCCCGCCGTGCGCGGCGCCCCGGCCGGCGAGAACCTCTCGGCCCGCGGCGCCTACCAGCTCGCCGCCGCCGGCCATCCGGCCCAGGTGACGATCTTCGCCACCGGCACCGAGGTCGCCATCGCCCTCGCCGCCCGCGACATGCTGGAAGCCGACGGCGTCGGCGCTCGGGTGATCTCGGTCCCCTCCTTCGAGCTCTTCGAGCAGCAGCCGGCGGACTACCAGGCCGCGGTGATCGGCGAGACCGCGGTGCGCGTCGCCGTCGAGGCCGGCGTCAAGCAGGGCTGGGAGCGCTTCATCGGCGAGGCCGGCGTCTTCATCGGCATGAGCGGCTTCGGCGCCAGCGCGCCCGACAAAGTCCTCTACCCGCACTTCGGCATCACCGCCGAGGCGGTCGTCTCCGCAGTCAAGGCGAAGCTCTAAGGACGGGGTGAGGGCATGCGTCTCGGCACTCCCCTCTCCGACACCGCGCTCAAGGTCATGCTCCTGGGCTCGGGCGAGCTCGGCAAGGAGGTGGCGATCGAGCTGCAGCGCCTCGGCTGCGAGGTGATCGCCGTCGACCGCTACGACAATGCGCCGGCCATGCAGGTCGCCCACCGCAGCCACGTCGTCGTCATGACGGACGCGGCGGCCCTGCGCGCGGTCGTTGAGGCCGAGCGCCCGCACCTGATCGTCCCCGAGATCGAGGCCATCGCCACCGACGAGCTGGTGAAGATCGAGGCCGAGGGCCTGGCGACGGTCATCCCCACCGCCCGCGCCGCCCAGCTCACCATGAACCGCGAGGGCATCCGTCGCCTGGCGGCCGAGGAGCTGAAGCTTCCCACCAGCGCCTACGCCTTCGCCTCCTCCGAGGCGGAGCTCGCCCGCGCGGCCCTCGAGGTCACCGGCTTCCCCTGCTTCGTGAAGCCCGTGATGAGCTCCTCGGGCAAGGGCCAGTCCTACGTCGAGCGCCCCGACCAGATCGCCCACGCCTGGCGCTACGCCCTGGAGGGCGGCCGGGTCGAGCAGCCCCGCGTCATCGTCGAGGGGAAGGTCGAGTTCGACTTCGAGATCACCCAGCTCACCGTTCGCAGCCTCGCGGGCGGCGAGGTCGTCACCAGCTTCTGCGCCCCCATCGGCCACCGGCAGGTGAAGGGCGACTATGTAGAGAGCTGGCAGCCCCAGGCGATGAGCAACACCGCGCTCGCCCGCGCGCGCCAGCTCGCCAAGGCGGTGACCGACGCGCTCGGCGGTCAGGGCATCTTCGGTGTCGAGCTGTTCGTGAAGGACGACGAGGTCTGGTTCTCCGAGGTGAGCCCCAGGCCCCACGACACCGGCCTCGTCACCCTCGTCAGCCAGGTGCAGAGCGAGTTCTGCCTCCACGCGCGCGCCATCCTCGGCCTGCCGGTCGACGTCACCCTGCGCGAGCCGGGCGCCAGCGCGGTGATCTACGGCGGCCTGGACGCCGAGGGCGTCGCCTTCGAGGGGGTCGCCGAGGCCCTCGCCGTGCCGGGCGCGGACCTGCGCCTCTTCGGCAAGCCCGAGGCCTACGAGCGCCGCCGCATGGGCGTCGCCCTCGCCCGCGCCCGCAACACCGACCAGGCCCGCGCCCGCGCCGCCGAAGCCGCCGCCAAGGTCAGGCCGGTCCGCGGCTGAGCCTGCGCCCAAGGCGCTCCCAAGACGAACGACGCCTGTCGCGCTTCCCCTTCCAACGGACCTCAACCGCCGGTAGCGTCTCCACCAGAAACCCCCTGGGGAGGGATCCCATGCGCCGCCTGCTCATTGCTTGCGCCATCGCCGCCGTCGCCACCGCCGCCTCGGCGGCCCCGCCGGCGAAGCCGGCCGCCCCGCTGATCGCGCGGACCAAGTTGTTCGGCAATCCGAGCCGCTCGGCCGGGCGCGTCAGCCCCGACGGCAAGTGGATCTCCTGGCTCGCCCCGCGCGACGGGGTGATGAACGTCTGGGTCGCGCCGGTCGCCGACCCCGCCGCCGCCCGCCCGCTGACCGCCGAGAAGGTCCGCCCGATCCGCGCCTACTTCTGGTCGCCGGACTCGGCCATGGTGCTGTTCGTCAACGACAAGGGCGGCGACGAGAACTTCCTGCTCTACGGCGTCGACCTCGCCCGCGGCGCCCAGAAAACCCTCACCCCCTTCGAGAAGACCCGCGCCCAGGTGGTCGGCATCAGCCGGCTGGTGAAGGACCGCATCCTCGTCGGCATCAACAACCGCGACCCGCGCTGGCACGACGTCTACAGCCTCGACCTGAAGACCGGCGCCCTGACCCCCGTCTTCCACAATGACGGCTTCGCCGATTTCGGCGTGGATGCGCAGCTCAACCTCCGCACCGCCATGAAGCCGCGCCCGGACGGCGGCGCCGATATCTACCGGATCGAGAACAACCAGGTCGCCGCGAGCCCCGAGACCACCATTCCCTTCGAGGACACCGGCGGCACCGCGCCGATCAGCTACAGCCACGACGGCAAGACCCGCTACTGGCTGGAGAGCCGCGGCCGCGACACCTCCGCCCTGGTGGCCGAGGACCTCGCCACCGGCCAGCGCACCGTGCTCGGGCAAGACCCGCGCGCCGACATGGGCGAGGTCCTGGACGATCCAAAGACCGGCCGCATTCAGGCGTACGGCGTCGAGTACCTGAAGACCGAGTGGACTGCGCTCGACCCAGCCATCAAGCCCGACCTCGAGTTCCTGAAGCGCGAGCTGAAGGGCGAGCTCACCATCACCTCACGCAGCGACGACGACCGGCTCTGGATGGTCGCCGCCGACTCCGTCACCGCGCCGGTCACCTACTACCTCTACGACCGGCCGGCGAAGCGGCTGAAGCGCCTGTTCACCACCCGGCCCGAGCTCGAGGGCGCACCGCTCGTCGATGAGCATCCCGTGGAGATCAGGACCCGCGACGGCCTGACCGAGGTCTCCTACCTCACCCTGCCGCCGGGCTCCGACCCGAAGGGCCGCGGACGGCCGAGCCATCCGGTCCCCATGGTGCTGCTGGTCCACGGCGGGCCCTGGGCGCGCGACAGCTACGGCTCCAACAACCTCGCCCAGTGGCTGGCCAACCGTGGCTATGCGGTGCTGCAGCCGAACTACCGAGCCTCCTCCGGCTTCGGGAAGAAGTACCTGACCGCCGGCGACCTCCAGTGGGGCCGCAAGATGCACGACGACCTGCTCGACGCGGTGAACTGGGCGGTGACGAGCGGCGTCACCACGCCGGACAAGGTCGCCATCATGGGCGGCTCCTACGGCGGCTACGCCACCCTCGCAGGCCTCGCCTTCACCCCCACCACCTTCGCCTGCGGCGTCGACATCGTCGGCCCCTCCAACCTCAACACCCTGCTGGCCGCGATCCCGGCCTACTGGGAGGCCGGGCGGCGGCAAATGTACCGGCGCATGGGCGACCCGGGCACGCCCGAGGGTCAGGCGATCCTCAAGGCCGCCTCGCCGCTGTTCAAGGCCGACGCCATCCAGCGGCCGCTGCTGATCGGCCAGGGCGCCAATGACCCGCGGGTCAATGTCCGCGAGAGCCAGCAGATCGTCGACGCCATGAAGGCCAAGGGCCTGCCGGTGACCTATGTGCTGTTCCCCGACGAGGGCCACGGCTTCGCCCGGCCGGAGAACAACATCGCCTTCTTCGCCACCGCCGAGCACTTCCTCGAGCGCTGCCTGGGCGGGCGAAGCGAGCCGTTCGGCGCGGCCTTCGCGGGCTCCTCGATCACCGCGCCCTACGGCGCCCAGTTCGCGCCGGGGCTGAAGGAGGCGCTGCAGGCGGCCGGCAAGCCCGCCCCGTGACCGCTTTACAGGGAACAAGCATCACCTTGGGGAATTAAGGCGTCCGGACGAAGGCGCGGGGCGTCCTTCGTCACAATCCGTTGTCAGGCTTGACCTTCTCAAGCGTCGACATGGGGTTGACTTGAGGGGCTGCGCCCTCAAGAACGCCCCCCGCGCGCACGCGAACCCGCGTTCGCACGCCTTTTGAACGAGAGGGAGAAGCTCCAGATGACCGTTCGCGTCGCGATCAATGGTTTCGGCCGCATCGGCAGGAATGTCCTGCGCTCGATCGTCGAGCATGGCCGCCGGGACATCGAGGTCGTGGCGATCAACGACCTGGGCCCCGTCGAGACCAACGCTCACCTGCTGCGCTACGACAGCGTCCATGGCCGCTTCCCCGCCGAGGTGAAGGTCAATGGCGACACCATCGAGGTCGCCGGCTACGCCCCAATCAAGGTGACCGCCGTCCGCGACCCCAAGGAGCTGCCGCACAAGGCGCTCGGCGTCGACATCGCGATGGAGTGCACCGGCATCTTCACCGCGCGTGACAAGGCCGCCGCCCACCTCGAGGCCGGCGCCAAGCGCGTCCTCGTCTCCGCCCCGGCCGACAACGCCGACAAGACCATCGTCTACGGCGTCAACCACGAGACCCTGACCAAGGACGACCTCGTCGTCTCCAACGCCTCGTGCACCACCAACTGCCTGGCGCCGGTGGCCAAGGTCCTGCAGGAGCTCTGCGGGATCGAGCGCGGCTACATGACGACGATCCACTCCTACACGGGCGACCAGCCGACGCTCGACACCCTGCACAAGGACCTCTACCGCGCCCGCGCCGCGGCCATGTCGATGATCCCGACCTCGACGGGCGCCGCCAAGGCCCTCGGCCTGGTGATCCCGGAGCTGACCGGCAAGCTCGACGGCTCCTCGATCCGCGTGCCGACTCCGAACGTCTCGGTCGTCGACCTGAAGTTCGTCCCGGGCAAGTCGGTCACCGTCCAGCAGATCAACGAGGCGCTGGAAGCGGCCGCCAACGGCGCGCTGAAGGGCGTGCTGGCGGTCACCAAGGAGCCGCTGGTCTCGATGGACTTCAACCACAACCCGGCCTCGTCCACGGCCGCCCTGCCGCAGACCCAGGTGATCGACGGCGGCCTCGGCCGCGTCCTGTCCTGGTACGACAACGAGTGGGGCTTCTCGACCCGGATGAGCGACACCGCCGTCTACATGGCGAAGTTCCTCTGATCTGACGACCATGGCCGCTTTCCAGACTCTCGACGACGTCGAACTCGCCGGTAAGCGCGCCCTGGTGCGCGTCGACCTCAACGTCCCGATGGAGGACGGCAAGGTCTCCGACGACACGCGCCTGCGCGCCGCCGTGCCCACCATCGAGAAGCTGCGGGCGGGCGGCGCCAAGGTGATCCTGCTCGCGCACTTCGACCGGCCCAAGGGCAAGCGGGTGCCGAGCATGAGCCTGAAGCCCATCGCCCCGGCTTTGGCCGAGGTGCTGGGCCATCCGGTGGCCTTCGCCGACGACTGCGTCGGCCAGGTCGCGCGCGATGCGATCGCCGCCATGAAGCCGGGCGAGGTCCTGCTGCTGGAGAACGTCCGCTTCCATCCGGGCGAGGAGGAGAACGACGCTCAGTTCGCCGACGCCCTGGCGGCAAACGGCGACCTCTACGTCAACGACGCCTTCTCCGCCGCCCACCGCGCGCACGCCTCCACCGAGGCGCTCGCCCACCGGCTGCCGGCCTACGCCGGCGAGCAGATGCGGCTCGAGCTCGACGCCCTGCACCGGGCCCTCGGCCATCCCGAGCGACCGGTGATGGGCATCGTCGGCGGCTCGAAGGTCTCGACCAAGCTCGACCTGCTCAAGCACTTGGTGACCAAGCTCGACAAGCTGGCCATCGGCGGCGGCATGGCCAACACCTTCCTCTACGCCCAGGGGCACGACGTCGGCGCCTCCTACTGCGAGAAGGAGCTGGCCGAGACCGCCCGCGAGATCATCCGCCTGGCCGGCCAGAACAACTGCAAGCTCTTCCTGCCGATCGACATCGTCGTGGCCGAGAAGCTGGCCCCCGGCGCCCCGGCGCGGGTGCGCGACGTGGGCTCGGTCGACGATGACGAGCGCATCCTCGACGCGGGTCCCGAGACGGTCGAGCGCCTGTGCCGCGCCGTGGCCAATTCCAAGACCCTGATCTGGAACGGCCCGCTCGGCGTCTTCGAGATGAAGCCCTTCGACAAGGGCACCGTCGAGGCGGCGCGCTACGCGGCCGGGCTGGCCAAGGACGGCAAGCTGGTGGCGGTGGCCGGCGGCGGTGATACCGTCGCCGCGCTCAATGCGGCGGGCGTGGCGGACGACTTCACCTTCGTCTCCACGGCCGGTGGCGCGTTCTTGGAATGGATGGAAGGCAAAACCCTGCCCGGTGTGGCGGCGTTGAGCCGGTAAGAGGTTTTCAGAGGAAACGGCGATGGCCCGGATTACGCTCAGGCAACTGCTCGATCACGCCGCGGAGAACGGCTACGGCGTGCCTGCCTTCAACATCAACAACATGGAACAGGCGCTGGCGATCATGGAGGCCGCGGAGGCCACCGACTCGCCGGTCATCATGCAGGCTTCCCGCGGCGCCCGCTCCTACGCCAACGACATCGTGCTGAAGCACCTGATCGACGCCATGGCGGAGATGTATCCGCACATCCCGATCTGCATGCACCAGGATCACGGGAACAACGAGGCGACCTGCGCCACCGCCATCCAGTTCGGCTTCACCTCGGTGATGATGGACGGCTCGCTGAAGGCCGACGGCAAGACGCCCGCCGACTACGACTACAACGTCAAGGTCACCCGCAACGTCGTCGACATGGCCCACTGGGTCGGCGCCTCGGTGGAAGGCGAGCTCGGCGTGCTCGGCTCGCTCGAGACCGGCATGGGCGAGAAGGAAGACGGCCATGGCTTCGAGGGCAAGCTCGGCCACGACCAGCTGCTCACCAATCCGGACCAGGCGGTCGAGTTCGTGAAGGCCACCGAGGTCGACGCCCTGGCGATCGCCATGGGCACCAGCCACGGCGCCTACAAGTTCACCCGCAAGCCCGACGGCGAAGTGCTGGCGATGAACGTGATCGAAGAGATCCACCAGCGCCTGCCCAACACGCACCTCGTCATGCACGGCTCCTCGTCCGTGCCGCAGGAGCTGCAGGACATCATCAACCAGTACGGCGGCGAGATGCCTCAGACCTGGGGCGTGCCGGTGGAAGAGATCCAGCGCGGCATCAAGCACGGCGTGCGCAAGATCAACATCGACACCGACAACCGGATGGCCATGACCGGCGCGATCCGCAAGGTGTTCGCCGAGAAGCCCGGCGAGTTCGATCCGCGCGGCTACCTGAAGCCCGCCAAGGAGGCTATGCGCAAGGTGTGCGTGCAGCGCTTCGAGGAGTTCGGCACCGCCGGCTGGGCGTCCAAGATCACGCCACTGCCGATGTCGGCCATGGCCAAGCGCTACGCCTCGGGCGAGCTCGCGCCGAAGATCGGCGTCACCCGCGTCGCCGCCGAGTAGGCGCCGTCGAGGACGGTTCCGAAGGCCGCCGCTGGCGACAGCGGCGGCCTTCGTTGCTTCAGGCGTAGGCGGCGGCGATCAGCGCCTGGTCGCGCGGATCGCCGACAAGGTCCGTGCCCATGCGGTTCATGGCGTAGGCGATCGCCATCCGCCGCACCGGATCGACCACCACAAAGGAACCGCCCCATCCGGAGTGGCCGAAGGCACGCGGCTCGGGGCCGTAGAGGCCGTCGCTATTGAGGAGGAAGCCCGCGCCCCACCGGGCCGGCACGCCGAGCACCTCGTCGACACCGGCGATCCGCTCGCGCGTCGCCTCGGCCAGGGTCCCTGCCCCGAGGAGGCCGCCGGCCGCCACCTGGCCGAACAGGCGGGCGAGGGAGCGGGCGTTGGAGAAGCCGTTGGCCGAGACGAGCTCGCATTCGCGCCAGGCCGGCGTGTTGGGGGCGAGCGGATCGACCGCCGGATTGGTGTAGGTCGCGAGCTGCGACTCGTTCAGCTCCGGGCTCAGCATGTTCTCGGTGCCGAGCTCCGGCGGCGCCACCATCTCGGCCCGCCGCGCCTCCTCCGAAGCCGGCAGGCCGAGCGTGAGCTCGATGCCCATGGGCCCGGCCAGCTCCTCGGCGATGAAGGTCCCGAGGCTGCGGCCCTCGATGCGGCGGAAAAGCTCGCCCGCCAGCACGCCGATGCTGATCGCGTGATAGCCGGAGCGCGAGCCTGGCGGCCAGAAGGGCGCCTGGGCCGCGAGCCGCGCCGCCGCCCGCGGCTGGTCGTAGTAGTCCTCGATGGTCGCCGGGTCGCGGAAGCTGCACAGCCCCGCCTGGTGCGACAGCAGCATGGCCAGGGTGACGCCCGCCTTGCCCTGGGCGCCGAACTCCGGCCACCAGCGGGTGACCGGATCGTCGTAGGCCGCGAGCCCGCGGTCGACCATCAAGGCGAAGCACAGGGCGTTCACCGCCTTGGTCGTCGACCAGATGTTGACCACCGAGTCCGCCCGCCAGGGCCGCGCACCGGCGGCGTCCAGGCTGCCGCCCCAGAGATCGACCACCATCTCGCCGTCACGCATGATCGCCAGCGAGGCCCCGACGTCGCCGCGCTCGCGGAAGTTGGCCTCGAACTCACGCCGGGCGCTCTCGAAGCCCGGTGCGACGCTCCCCTCGATGCTCATCGAAACCTCTTGCTGCAGGTCACGCCGTCGGTGCGCGGCGCCCATAGACGCGGAAACGGTAGCGCCCGTCCACCTGCAGCCGCGCTGTCACGCGAGCCTGATGGCCTCGGGGCTGGAGCGACGGCCCGCCTCGGCCTAGGCTGCCGGAACTCCCAGGGCGTCCCGCAGATTGGGCTTCGGATGCACAGGCACATCACCGTCCTCGGTCTCGCCTTCCTCGGGCTCGCCGCCTTCGCGGTGTTCGCCGGCTGGGCGTTCTTCGAAGGCTCGCGGATCGGCGGCGGCTGGCGCAGCCTCGGGCCGATCTGGCCCTATGTGGTCGGGGGCGTGGTGGTGGTCGCAGCCCTCGCTGGCTTCCTCATGTGGCTGGCCTTCTATTCGGCCAACCACGGATACGACGAGCCCTACGATCCCGACGCCCCCTAGGCCTCGATCGGCGCGCCGCGCATCTCCTTCACGAACAGCGCGCCCACCACGACGGTCACCGCCGCCACGATGATCGGGTACCAGAGGCCGTAGTAGATATCGCCGGTCGCCGCGACCATGGCGAAGGCCGTGGTCGGCAGGAAGCCGCCGAACCAGCCGTTGCCGACGTGGTAGGGCAGGCTCATCGAGGTATAGCGGATCCGCGCCGGGAACATCTCCACCAGCGTCGCGGCGACGGGGCCATAGACCATGGTCACATAGATCACCAGCAGCCAGAGAAGCGCCACGACCAGCGGCTTGTTCATCTTCGCCGCATCCGCCTTGGCGGGGTAGCCGGCGGACTTCAGCGCCGCCGACAGCGTCTTGGTCCAGGCGGCCTTCTCGACCTTCAGCTCCGGCGGCGGCAGCACCTCGCCCTTGAAGCTGGGGATTCCGGTGTGGCCGATCCTCACCACCGCGACCGCTCCGGGCGGCGCGGCCTCGCTGGCGTAGGACACGCCCGCCCCCGCCAGCGCCGACTTGGCGAGGTCGCAGGAGGACGCGAAGGTCTTCTTGCCCACGGGGTCGAACTGGAAGGCGCAATCGGCCGGATCGGCGACGACCGTCACCGGCGCCCGCGCGCTGGCCGCGGCGAGGTCGGGGTTGGCCGCGACGGTCAGCGCCTTGAAGATCGGGAAGTAGGTGAGCGCCGCCAGGAGGCAGCCGGCGAGGATCACCGGCTTGCGGCCGATCCGGTCGGAGAGCCAGCCGAACACGACGAAGAACGGCGTGGCGAGCAGCAGCGCGATAGCCACCAGGCTGTTGCTCAGAGCGCCGTCGACCTTGAGCATCTTCTCGAGGAAGAACAGGGCGTAGAACTGGCCCGTGTACCAGACCACCGCCTGGCCGGCGGTGAGGCCGGCGAGCGCCAGGATGACCAGCTTGAGGTTCTTCCACTGGCCGAAGCTCTCGGCGAGCGGCCTGGCGGACGCCTTGCCCTCCTCGACCATGCGCTGGAAGACCGGGCTCTCGTTGAGCCGCAGCCGGATCCACAGCGAGACCGCGAGCAGGGCCGCCGAGACCAAGAACGGCACGCGCCAGCCCCAGGCCTTGAAGGCCGGCTCGCCGACCTGGTTGCGGACCAGGAGGATGACCACCAGGCTGAGGAAGAGGCCGAAGGTCGCCGTGATCTGGATGAAGCTGGTGTAGAGGCCGCGCTTCCCGTCCGGCGCATGTTCGGCGACGTACGTGGCCGCCCCGCCGTATTCGCCACCCAGCGCCAGGCCCTGGACGAGGCGCATGACGATCAGCGCCGCCGGCGCGATCACGCCGATCGCCGCATAGCTCGGCAGGAGCCCCACCGTGAAGGTGGAGAGCCCCATCAAGATCATGGTGATGAGAAAGGTGTTCTTGCGGCCCCAGAGGTCACCGAGCCGGCCGAACACCACCGCCCCGAACGGCCTCACCGCGAACCCCGCCGCGAAGGCCAGCAGGGCGAAGATGTAGCCGGTGGTGGCGTTCACGCCGGAGAAGAACTGGTCGGAGATGAACCCCGCCAGCGAACCGTAGAGGTAGAAATCGTACCATTCGAACACGGTGCCGGCGGAGGCCCCGCCGATCACCAGCCAGGTGTTCGTCCCCACGCGCTCGCGCGCCCCCGCCGCCGCCGCCACCATGCCGTTCCCCCCGAAACCGGTGTTCGGCGGGAGCCTATGGCCAAGGCGCGGCGGCTGGCAACGCGCTTAGTGGAGGGTCGGGCGGTCGCGGTTCTTGCGCCAGAGCTCCTCGGTGAGGACGTTGGCGAAGCCGATCCAGCCGACGTAGGGCGTGACCATGCCGGCGGCGGGCGCGTCGACCTTCTTGGCCCGCCAGACATAGGCGCCGGCCGTGCCGAGCGCGGCGGTGGCGGTCGCCAGTTGCCCGCCGAGGCGGCGCGGGCCGAGCGCCATCCACACCGCATTCAGCGCCTGGACCACGCCCCACAGCGTCAGGGCCTGGGTGCGGGCCGGGCTCTTCGGCGCGTTCCAGATCCGCAGGCCGGAGAGCGTCAGGGCCAGGAACAGCGGCGGCCAGATCAGGGAGAAGGCCGGCCGCGGCGGTTTGAACTTCGGCTGCTTCAGCTCCTCGTAGTCGGAGTAAGCCTCGGGATTGTCCTCGGTGGGCGCATTGGCCCGCGCGACGAGCGCCGAGGCGGTCACCGCCGCGGCCGTGAGGCCAAGGCCGATGAGAAGATGGCGCGCCGAGCGCCCACGGCTGTTGGCGAGGCTGTCCACAGCCCCGCGGATATCGATGCTCGGCATGCTGCCTCCCGCGTGTCCTGGCCCGGAAATCCATGGGCCCGGCGCGAGGTTCCGGCTCAGCTGTCGCCGAGATCGCCCATCGCGCTCTGCAGGATCAGGCTCGTGCGGCGGTCTGTCGCAATACGTGCGGACACTCTCGCGCGTTGTGGCGGCAGGGAGCGCATCGCCCGGCGGCGGGCGGGCGAGGCAGGGACATGGAATACGGGCTGCTGCTGTCACGGCTCCAGATCGCCGTGCCGTTCGCCTTCCACATCGTCTTCCCGGCGATCGCCTTGGGTCTTGCCAGCTATCTGGCGGTTCTCGAGGGGCTCTGGCTGACCACCCGCAACACGGCCTTCCGCAACCTTCGCCTGTTCTGGATCAGGATCTTCGCCGTCGCCTTCGGCATGGGGCTGGTCTCGGTGATCTGGATCCTCGCGGGCGGGGGCGTCGGCCAGGCGCTGACCGGCTGGCGCCCAGACCTGCTCTCCCCGGCGCTCGCCTATGGTCTCGGGCACATGATCCTGGCGGCCTATCTCGCCACGGCCCTCGTGGTCGGCGCGGCCTCGGCGTGGCGGCTGCTGAGGGAGCCGGACGAGGAGGAGTCCTGTCTCGCCATGAAGATGGCGGTCGGAATGTTCGCCATCGCCGCCCCGCTGCAGCTCGTCCTCGGGGATCTCTCGGGCGCCCGCTCGGCCGGCCCGGCGCCGATCGAGGCCGGCGCCGCGGGAGCCGTGGTGGTGGGTGTCGATCTGGCGCTGATGGCGCTCGGCGCCTGGGGGGCCTACCTGATCTGGCGCGGCCGGCTGGGCGGCGCGGCGCCGTTTCTGTGGACCTGCGTCGTGCTGGCGCCGGCCGGGATCGTCGGCGCCCTAGCGGGCTGGCTCGTGGCCGAGATCGATCGGTCGCCGGCGTCCCTGGTGGGAGCCGCCCAAGGCGTCCCCTCAGGGCCGTTCCTGACCTTCGTCGCGGTCTATGTGGTCGTCTTCGCCCTCGCCGCCTTCCACATCCTGACGCTGATCGGACGCGGGCCACGCCCGCTGCCTCTTGAAGGCGCCGCCTAGATGGGCTCTAGGGCCTTATGGCCCCGCCGCTCTGCCGCCTTTACCTGATCACCCCCCCGCGCCTCGACGACCTGGCCGCCTTCGGCCATGTGCTCGGCCACGCCCTCGACGCCGGCGACGTCGCCGCCCTGCAGATCCGCCTCAAGGACGCGCCCGACGAGGTGATCGCCGCGTCCGTCGACGTGCTGAAGCCCATCGCCCAGGCGCGCGGTGTGGCGGTGATCATGAACGACCGGCCCGACCTGGCCGCCAGCCTCGACTGCGACGGCGTGCACATCGGCCAGGACGACGCGCCCTACGCCGAGGCGCGCCGCATCGTCGGCAAGAACCGGATGGTGGGCGTCACCTGCCACGACAGCCGGCACCTGGCCATGGAGGCGGCGGAAGCCGGCGCCGACTATGTGGCCTTCGGCGCCTTCTTCCCGACGACCACGAAGGAGCCCAAGACCCGCGCCGACCCCGAGGTCCTGACCATCTGGCAGGAAACCATGGAGGTCCCCTGCGTGGCGATCGGCGGCATCACCGTGGACAACGCCCGCGGCCTGGCCGCGGCGGGCGCCGATTTCCTGGCCGTCTCGGCCGGGGTCTGGTCCTACGGCGAGGGTCCCGCCGCGGCGGTGAAGGCGCTCAACGCCGAGATCGCCAGGGGCATCGCCGACCGCGGCTGACGCCCGCCTTGCTTTGCGAGGCCCCTCACCCTAGGTTCCGCGCCCTCTATCCGTTCGAGATCTTTCCCATCGTGACCACCCAATCCGCCCTCCTGAAGGTGATGAGCGACGCCGCGCGCAAGGCCGCGCGCGGCCTGAACCGGGATTTCGGCGAGCTCGCCGAGCTGCAGGTCGCCCGCAAGGCGCCCGCCGACTTCGTCTCCGCCGCCGACCTCAAGGCCGAGCAGGTGCTGTTCGAGGCGCTGACCAAGGCGCGCCCGGGCTACAGCTTCCATGGCGAGGAACGCGGGCTGATCGAGGGCACGGACAAGACCCACACCTGGATCGTCGATCCGCTCGACGGCACCACCAACTTCCTGCACGCCATCCCCCACTTCGCCATCAACATCGCGCTGGAGCGCGAGGGCGTGGTGGTGGCGGCCGTCACCTACAATCCGGCGACCAACGAGCTGTTCTGGGCCGAGAAGGGCAAGGGCTGCTACGTCAACGACAAGCGCCTTCGCGTCGCCGCCCGCCGGCATCTGGACGAGTCGGTCCTCGCCACCGGCATTCCGTTCCTGGGCCACGGGCAGCACGGCCGCTTCCTGAAGGAACTGCACCAGATCACCCAGCGCGTGGCCGGCGTTCGCCGCTTCGGCTCGGCGGCCCTCGACCTCGCCTGGGTCGCGGCCGGCCGGTACGACGGCTACTGGGAGCGTGACCTGGCGCCGTGGGACCTGGCGGCGGGCGTGCTGATGGTCACCGAGGCCGGCGGCAAGGTGACCAACGCCGACGGCGGCGACGACGTGCTGGCCTCGGGCTCGATCTGCGCGGCCAACCTCGAGATCCATCCGCTGCTGCTCGAGCGGCTGGCCGTCGCCGCCAAGTAGGAACTGTCACACAAGTCTGTAAGCTGCGCCTCCATGCAGCTCACACGACGCGCCCTCGCCGCCGCCACCGCCGCGCTCGCGGCTTCTCCGGCCTTCGCCGCGGCGAGGCGACCGCGCCCGCTGGCCATCGCCCACCGCGGCGCCAGCGGCGAGCGGCCCGAGCACACCCTGATGGCCTACAAGCTGGCCATCGCCGAGGGGGCCGACTTCATCGAGCCGGACCTGGTGCCGACCAAGGACGGCCATCTGGTGGTGCGCCACGAGCCGGAGATCGGCGGCACGACCGACGTCGCCAACCATCCTGAGTTCGCCGGCCGCAAGACGACCAAGGTCATCGACGGCGAGACGCTCACGGGCTGGTTCACCGAGGACTTCACGCTCGCCGAGCTGAAGACCCTGCGCGCCCGCGAGCGCCTGCCGGGCCTTCGCCCGCAGAGCGCCAGGTACGACGGGCTCGAGACGATCCCCACCTACCTGGAGATGCTCGACCTCGCCCGCGCCGAGAGCCGCCGCCTCGGCCGAACCATCGGCACCTATCCGGAGATGAAGCATCCCAGCTACTTCGCTTCCATCGGCCTGCCGCTGGAGCATCGGCTGGCCGACTTCCTCAAGGCCAACGGCCTGAACAGCCACTCTGCGCCGGTGTTCGTGCAGTGCTTCGAGGTCGGGGCCCTCAAGACCTTCGCGACCCTCTCCAAGGCCCCGAGGGTGTTCCTCGTCTCGCGGGAGGGCGGCCCGGCCGACATGCCGAAGACCACCTATGCGGAGATGCTGTCGGGCTCCGGGATGAAGCAGGTCGCGGCCTTCGCCGACGGCCTCGGACCGGAATGGCCGATGGTCGTGCCGATCGTCGACGGCGGTCTTGGCCCGGCGACGCCGCTGGTGGCCGAGGCGCACGCGGCCGGCCTGAAGGTGCATCCGTGGACCGTCCGGGCGGAGAACGGCTTCCTGCCCGCCAAGTTGCGCAAGGGCGCGAACCCGGCCGACCACGGCGACGTCGACGCGGTCTACCGCGCCCTCTATGGCGCCGGGATCGATGGCCTGTTCAGCGACTTCACCGGGCTGTCGGTGAAGGTCCGCAACGAGATGTTCCCGGCCTAGGCGGCCTCGCCGAACTGCAGCGCCGCCAGGCGGGCGTAGAGGCCGCCCTTGGCGACGAGGTCGTGGTGGGTCCCCTCCTCGACCACCCTGCCGTCGTCCATGACGACGATGCGGTCAGCCTTGAGGACGGTGGCGAGGCGGTGGGCGATGACCAGGGTCGTGCGGCCGTGCATCGCCTTGTCGAGGGCGCGCTGGACCAGCTGCTCGTTCTCGGCGTCGAGCGCGCTGGTGGCCTCGTCGAGGAGCAGGATCGGCGCCTCGCGCACCAGGGCGCGGGCGATGGCCAGCCGCTGACGCTGGCCGCCGGAGAGGCCGCGGGCGCGCTCGCCGACCGGCGTCTCCAGGCCCTGCGGCAGGGCTTTCAGGAACACCTCGGCCTGGGCGGCGCGGACCGCCGCCAGGACCGCCGCATCGTCGGCCGCCTCGCGCCCGAAGCGCACGTTCTCCGCCGCCGATCCGGAGAACAGCGGCGAGTCCTGGGCCACCAGGGCCATGCGGGCGCGCACCTCGGCCGGATCGGCGTCGCGCACGTCGATCCCGTCCACGAGCACCCGGCCCGCCTGCGGATCGTAGAAGCGCAGCAGCAGCCGCAGCACCGTGCTCTTGCCCGCGCCCGACGGGCCGACCAGGGCCACCCGCTCGCCGGGCCGGACCGCGAGGCTGAAGCCCTTCAGCGCCGGCAGGTCGGGCCGGGCGGGGTAGGCGAAGGTCACGTCCTGCAGCGCCACCTCGCCGCGCGGCGGCACGGGAAGCGGCGTCGGGTTGGCCGGCGCGGCGACGCCGGGCTCGGCGTCGAGCAGCTCGCCGATGCGCTCCATGGCCCCCGCGGCCTTCTGGACGTCGCCCCAGGTCTCCCCGAGCGCGCCCACCGAACCGGCGGCCATCACCGACAGGATCGCGAACTGGAAGAGCGCGCCCCAGCTCATCGAGCCGGTGACGGCCGAGTGGACGCCCAGCCAGAAGATGCCGACCACGCCGTTGAAGACGACGCCGATGACGAGGGCGGTCATGACCGCCCGGGCGCTCATCCGCCGCAGCGAGGTGCGGAAGGCGGCCTCCACGGCGGCGCCGAAACGGCCTGACGCCGAGCCTTCGCGGCCGAACGCCTGGACCGTCTCCAGCGCATCCAGGCTCTCCCCGGCGTAGCCCACCGCCTCGGCGAACTGGTCCTGCGTCGAGGCGGTCAGCTTGCGCACCCGCCGGCCGAACAGGAACAGCGGCGCCAGCACCAGCGGGATCAGCAGCAGCACGAGGCCGGTCAGGTGCGGACTGACGACCACCATCATGACGAGGGCGCCGACCAGCATCAGGGCGTTGCGGGTGGCGATCGAGACGGAGGAGCCGACGAGGGTCTCGACGATCTGGATGTCCGTGGTCAGCCGCGACAGCACTTCACCCGTGCGGGTAGCCAGGAAGAAGGCCTGGTCCAGGGTCAGGATGTGGCCATAGACGACCTTGCGCAGGTCGGCGACGACCCGCTCGCCCAGCTTGGTGATGAAGAAGTAGCGGCCGGCGCTGGCGAAGCCGAGGGTCAGGGCCACGCCGCCGAGCAGCCAGAACCAGCGGTTCAGCCCATCCGCGCCGCCGCCCGCCTTGGCCGTGGTCAGATGATCGACCAGCAGGCGCACCGCTCCGGAGAGCCCGAGCGTGGCGCTGGTGGAGACCAGCAGGAAGAGGCTCGCCAGAACGGCGTCGCCCCAGTGATCGCGGACGAAGGGCGCCAGCCTGCGCAGGGCGCCGATGTTGCGGCTGCGGTCCCGCTTGGCGGCCGCCTCGGTGAGGCTCTGGGCGAGCGCCTGGCCGCTGTTGGGCCGGCCTGGCGCGGCGGATTCGCCGGACGGTTCACTCATAACCCACTCAAACCTTGCATTTCGCCCGACGTTTCAGCTATACGCGCGGCTCGTTTTCGAAGGCCCCCTCGCCGGCGGCCTCTTTTCTTTGGCCGCTCCTTTACGTCAGGCGCCCGCGCGATGAAACAAGACACGCACCCCGACTATCACTTCATCACCGTCGTGATGACCGATGGCACGACCTACAAGACCCGGTCGACCTATGGCCAGGAAGGCGCGACGCTGAACCTGGACATCGATCCGAAGACCCACCCGGCGTGGACCGGCGGCTCGCAGCAGCTGCTCGACCGCGGTGGCCGCGTGTCGCGCTTCAACGCCAAGTTCGGCGCCTTCACCCGCAAGTAGGCCGCGCTCGGCGCGGTCTCGGGCTCGCGGACGCGGGACGTGGCCGCCGCGAGCGGAACGATGTGTTCAAAAACCAAACGCCGCGGAGGATCTCTCCTCCGCGGCGTTTTCCGTTTCTCCCCCCAGAGAAGCGGATGTCCTCAGCCGATATCGCGGGGTCAGGTCCCGAAGGCCTGACGCAGGCGATCGATCTGCGACAGCACCGGGTGGGGCGCCTCGTCGACGGCGCCTTCCACGTACATGCGGCGATCGAGGTGACGAACACGGTCGTAGAGCCGCTCGGCCCTGTCGACGAGCTCCAGCAGTTCCAGCGGCAACTCGTCGGTGGCGTGATCGGGGTCTGCGGCGCGCGCTTCCTCGGAGTTCAGCCGATAGCGCTCCTCGCAGGCGGCGGCGGGCGCCATGTCCCCTTCGCGCACCGCGCGCTGGACGAGCAGCCAGGACGCCACCTGCATCAGCCGCGTGGTCAGGCGCATGCTCTCGGCGGCATAGGCGAGCGCCGCGTTCCGCGAGAGCGACTTCGAGGTCTGCCGGCCCGCGCCGTCCAGATAGCCCGCCGTCTCCTCCACGAGCTCCATCCCTTCCTGGAAGGTGCGCTCGAACAGCTCCGACCGGGCGAAATCCTGGATCACCTCGGCGCGCCAATCGGACGGGGCGTTAGCTTCGATCATCAAGAAGTCAGCCTCTCAATCTCTTCCCGCCCCAGGACGTCGCCCGTGACCCAGGTTTCATCCTGCAACCCCTGTGCCAACGCCCGCTCAGGTGGAGCGCGCGCCGAACAGGGCGTCGGCCGCCGCCCGGCCGGCGCGCTTGCGCTCGAGCTGGGCCTCGACCCGGGCGATCTCGGCCCTCAGCGTCTCCAGACGCTCCTCAAGCTCGACCACCCCGTACAACTCCAGGTCCTCGCGGACCGCCTCCGCCAGCCGCTGACCGCGGCCGATCCGAACTTCAGCAGGTTCTTCCACTCGCGAGCCTCCTTTGCCGGCCCCCGTTTGGGCGCTATCCAACCCCGGACCGGGCAGAGAAGCAAGATTCAGGGGACGAGGCCATGAGCGACACCATGACCGCCATCGCGATCGAGGGCGGCAAGGGCCCCGCCGACGCGCTGAAGCCGGAGACCCTCGCGCGGCCGGCGCCCGCCCCCGGCGAGGTGCTCATCAAGGTGCGCGCCGCCGGCGTCAACCGCCCGGACCTTCTGCAGCGCCTGGGGGCCTATCCGCCGCCGCCGGGCGCGCCGGCCACCCTCGGCCTCGAGGTCGCCGGGGAGGTGGCCGTGGCCGCGGGGCGCTGGAAGGTCGGCGACAACGTGTGCGCCCTGCTGGGCGGCGGCGGCTACGCCGAATACGTCGCCTGCGACGCGCGCCACGCCCTGCCGATTCCGAAGGGCTTCGATTTCGTCGAGGCCGCCGGCCTGCCGGAGACCGTCTTCACCGTCTTCGCCAACGTCTTCGAGCATGGGGCGCTCAAGGCGGGCGAGACCTTCATGGTGCATGGCGCGACTTCCGGCATCGGCGTGACCGCCATCCAGATGGCCAACGCCGCCGGAGCCAAGGTCATCGCCACGGCGCGCGGCGCGGACAAGGCCGCCCAGGCCAGGGCGCTGGGCGCGGACGTCGCCGTCGACACCACCCGGGAGGACTTCGCCGAGGTCGCCAAGCGCGAGGGCGGCGTCGACGTGGTGCTGGACATGGTCGGCGGCGACTATTTCGCCAAGGAGCTGGACGCCCTGAAGACCGGCGGACGGATCGTCTTCATCGCCTCGCTGGGCGGCGGCGAGGTGGCCCTGCCGATCTTCCGGCTGATGCAGAAGCGGGCCGTGGTCACCGGCTCCACCCTGCGGCCGCGCAGCGCCGACGAGAAGGCGCGGCTCGCCGCCGAGGTCGAGCGGGTCGTCTGGCCCTGGATCGAGGCCGGCAAGATCAAGACCGTGGTCGACGCCACCTTTCCGCTGGCAGTGGCCGCCGAGGCCCACGCCCACCTGGAAGCCGGCGCCCACGTGGGCAAGGTGGTCCTGACCGTCGGCTAACCTTCGCTAAGGCGCGGGAACGGGCGCTGCGGCGCGGCGTTCGCGCCGCATGCCCAAGCGCGCCCTGCAACGCGGCCTGACCGAACTGGGGGTGATGAGCGGCCACCCGGTCGCCTTCGCGATCCTCGGTCTCTATACCGTGGCCTGGGTGGTGTTCGATCGCGAGAGCCTGGACTTCCATGGCCTGGCGACCCTGGTCACCTGGACCATGACCCTGTTCATCCAGCGCGCGGAGCATCGCGACACCCAGGCCATCCAGGCCAAGCTCGACGAGCTGCTGCGGGCGCATGGCGATGCGCGCGACGAGCTCACGCATCTCGACGAACAGACCGCCGAGGAAATCGAGACGCATCGCGAGGAGGAGCGGTCCCGCGATCCGCGCTAGCCCTCAGGGACCGAAGATCCCCATCAGCAGCGGCCGCGCGAACACCGCCGGTCCGGCCTTCTGCTTCAGGCCCGGAACCCAGAAGCGGAGCTCCGAGGCGGCGTTGATGCCGGCGCCGAGCATCTGGGCGGCGATGAAGGGATCGACCGGCCGGATGGAGCCCTCGGCGATGCCGTCGGAGATCATCGAGGCGAAGCGGTCCGAGATGCGGGTCACCTGGTCCATCAGCGGGCCGTGGTAGGGCTCGGGGACGGCCGAGACCCCGGAGGGTCGCAGCATGGGCCCGGAGTCGGAGAGCTGGAATTCCGTGAGGGCGGCCGTCACGCTCGAGAGGCGGAGCCACTGGTCGCCGGGAAGCTCCATGGCCATGCGCTGCGCCCGGCGCAGCACGTCGAAGGTGCGTTCGAAGCAGGCGACGACGAGGTCATCCTTGGCGTCGTTGTGGTGGTAGAAACTGCCCTTGGTGACGTTGAGCTCGGCCGAGATCTTGTCGACCGACGCGCCGCGGTAGCCGCGCTTGTTGATCAGTCGGGTGGCCGCGAGCAGGAAGGTCTCGCGGCCGTTGGTCTGTCGATCCCGCGACAGCAGCTCATCGAGCTGCATGGCGCTCGGCTCCCACGCCCGGCCCGGGGCGGCGAACCCGTTCACGAGGATGTCGAACATCTTGTCGCGGACCCGCGGATAGTCCTCCGCGTCGTATTTCGACAGCCACGCCGCGGCCCAGAACAGCTGCTCCATCAAAAGATGGGTACGGGCCGCGCGCCGTCCCCGGCTGAGCCATTCGAGCTCAGGGCTGTCGAAGATCTGGCGCAGATGTCGGAACAGCCGGGCGTAGGCCTCGAAGGCCCGCTCCAGCACCGGCGAGTTGAGCGCCCCCAGATCCGCCAGGATCGGCAGGGGCGGCGCCTCGCCGACCACGGTCTGGCGCACGCGTTCGAGATAGAGATCGAGCAGGCGGCGAAGACGGTCCTGGGGCGTCGCCTCGACGAGGGCGGCGGCGACGATCTCCTCCATCTGCGCCATGCCGCGCATCATGCAGGCGCCGGCCAGCTCGTCCTTGCGCCGGAAGTAGTAGGTCACGCTGGTGGTGGAGAGCCCGACCGCGGCGGCGGCGGCGCCGAGCGTCAGGCCGCGCGCGCCGTGCGCGTTGAGAAGCACCGTGGCCGCGTCGAGGATCGCTTCCCGCTTGCGCTCAAACCTGTCGGTAGACCGAGCGACGTTACGCTGCATCTTGACGTTTCAACCCCGCAACTTTTCAAGCATTTGTGCATGCGGTTTGGTGGAACGCCAGCGCTTCTTTAATTCCCGAGCAGCGTCAACTCGACGCGAAGGGATAGGGCGAGATCGACTTTGTAAAGTCGTCCACGGTCAAGGTTCGGCTGATCGGCTCGGCCGCGCGCTGCGGGCAGGCGGGGCGCTCGCAGATCCGGCAGGCCGGGCCGATGGGGGTGGCCACGGGCTCGGCGAGGTCCAGGCCCTTCGAATAGACCAGCCGTTCGGCGTACTTGAGCTCGCAGCCCATGCCGATGGCCAGCTCTGCGTCCTCGCCAGCGTAGGGCGTGGAGACGCGCGACACCGTGCGCGCGATGGTGAAGTAACGCTCGCCGTCGGGCGTCTCGATGATCTGGGTGACGATCCGGCCGGGCGTGCGGAAGCTCGAATGGATGTTCCAGCGCGGGCAGGCGCCGCCGAACCGCGAGAAGGGAAAGGCCGCGCCGGCGAAGCGCTTTGAGATGTTCCCCGCCGAGTCCGTGCGCACCATGAAGAAGGGCACGCCACGCTGGCCCGGCCGCGCCAGGGTTGTGAGCCGGTGGCAGGCCTGCTCGAAGGAGACGCCGAAGCGGGCGCGGATCAGCTCGATGTCGTAGCCGGTGCGCTCGGCCGCATCGTGGAAGGCGCCGTAGGGCATCAGGACCGCGGCGGCCAGGTAGTTGGCGAGGCTCACCTTCAGAAGGTTGCGGGTCGGCCGGTCCGGGGGCGCGGCGCGGTCGGCGAGGCCGTCGAGCAGCGGTCCGTTCTCCAGCAGCGCCAGCTGGTAGGCGAGCGAGAAGGAGCGGCCGGCGCCGGTCAGCACCTCGGAGAGAAACAGCCGCCGGCGGTGATAGTCGAAGCGGCGCACGCTCTCGGGCAGGACGTCGACGGGCACGACGCGCACCTGGATGCCGTGGCGGCGCGCCAGCCGATCGCGGGCGGCCGTGTGGAACTCCTGCGGTTCGGCCTTGAGCTCGGCGGAGAGCAGGTCGGCCGCCTCCTCGAGGTCGGCGAAGTAGTTCTTCTGCGCCTGGATGAAGTCGCGCACCCAGTCCGACGGCGAGGGCTGGTCGAAGGTGCCCTCCTCCGGCCGGCCGACGGCGCCCAGCTCGGAGAGCCGGCGCTTCTCCAGGTAGGTGCGATAGAGGCGCACCATCGCCTCGGCGACGCCCGGCGCAGTCTCGGCCACCTCGGCGATCTCGTGGCGGGGCACGCCGAGGTCGCGGAACAGCTGGTCGGAGAGCACCTCGGCGAGGTCGCCGGCGCTGCCGCTCTCCTGGTCGTGCGACAGGGTCTTGAGGTCGAGGTCATAGGCCTCGGCCAGGCGCAGCAGCACCTGGGCGGTGACCGGCCGCTGGTTGCGCTCCAGCAGGTTGAGGTAGCTCGGCGAGACGCCGAGGTCCTCGGCCATGCGAGTCTGGGTCAGGCCGAGCTCGCGCCGCAGGCGCTTGAGGCGGGCGCCGAGAAACAGTTTGCGGTCGACGGTCGGCGGGTTGGCCATGGCTCTGTGAAATTGTCACAGATTTACAATTTTTACAATGTCTGCCTGTGACAGCGTGGCTTTTTCGCTGAGTGAAGCGGGTTCACATAGAGGGAATTCAAGCGTTAAAGGCCCGCGCGGCTTGTCAAAGCCACCCCAGATTACCCGGTAAAACGCGGAAGAGGCAGATGTCCTACCAAGACCACATCATCGAGATGAGCCAGCTCGTCAAAAACAAGAACGGCGCTTGGGACGGCATCGACCCGGAGGCCGTGGCCCGCATGCGCCTGCAGAACCGGTTCAAGACCGGCCTGGAGATCGCCAAGTACACCGCCGACATCATGCGCAAGGACATGGCGGCCTACGACGCCGACCCGTCCAACTACACCCAGTCGCTGGGCTGCTGGCACGGCTTCGTCGCCCAGCAGAAGATGATCGCGGTCAAGCGCCACTTCGGCACCACCAAGCGCCGCTACATCTACCTGTCGGGCTGGATGATCGCCGCCCTGCGCTCCGAGTTCGGCCCGCTGCCGGACCAGTCGATGCACGAGAAGACCTCGGTGCCGGCGCTGATCGAAGAGATCTACACCTTCCTGAAGCAGGCCGACGCCCGTGAGCTCGGCGGCCTGTTCCGCGATCTCGACGCCGCCCGCAAGGCCGGCGACCAGGCCAAGGAGCAGCAGATCCAGGACAAGATCGACAACTTCGAGACCCACGTCGTTCCGATCATCGCCGACATCGACGCCGGCTTCGGCAACGCCGAGGCGACCTACCTGCTGGCCAAGAAGATGATCGAGGCCGGCGCCTGCGCCATCCAGATCGAAAACCAGGTCTCGGACGAGAAGCAGTGCGGCCACCAGGACGGCAAGGTCACCGTTCCGCATGAGGACTTCATCCAGAAGCTCCGCGCGGTCCGTTACGCCTTCCTCGAGCTGGGCGTCGACAACGGCGTCATCGTCGCGCGCACCGACAGCCTCGGCGCCGGCCTGACCAAGCAGATCGCCTACTCGAAGACCCCGGGCGACCTGGGCGACCAGTACAACGCCTTCCTCGACTGCGACGAGATCACCCCGGCCGACGTCACCAACGGCGACGTGGTCATCACGCGCAACGGCAAGCTGCTGCGTCCGAAGCGCCTGCCCTCGAACCTCTTCCAGTTCCGCGCCGGCACCGGCGAGGATCGCTGTGTCCTCGACTGCATCACCTCGCTGCAGAACGGCGCCGACCTGCTGTGGATCGAGACCGAGAAGCCCCACGTCGAGCAGATCGCCGGCATGGTCGACCGCATCCGTGAAGTCGTGCCGAACGCCAAGCTCGCCTACAACAACAGCCCGTCCTTCAACTGGACGCTGAAGTTCCGCGAGCAGGTGTTCGAGGAGTGGGCGAAGGAAGGCAAGGACGTCTCGGCCTACGACAAGGCCAAGCTGATGAGCGCCGAATACGACGCCACGCCGCTGGGCATCGAGGCCGATCAGAAGATCCGCAGCTTCCAGGCCGACGGCGCCAAGCGGGCCGGCATCTTCCACCACCTGATCACCCTGCCGACCTACCACACGGCCGCGCTCAGCACCGACAACCTCGCCAAGGAGTACTTCGGCGAGCAGGGCATGCTCGGCTACGTCCTGGGCGTCCAGCGCCAGGAGATCCGCAACGGTCTCCCCTGCGTGAAGCACCAGAACATGTCGGGCTCGGACATCGGCGACGACCACAAGGAATACTTCGCGGGCGAAGCGGCCCTGAAGGCCGGCGGCGTCCACAACACCATGAACCAGTTCGCCTGATCCAAGGGCGACCGGCGGCCCAGGGCTCGCGCCCTGGGCTTTCCGGACCAGTTCAAGGGAGGCCGGCAACCCCGGCTTCAGAGTGCAGATGATGACCAAGGAACGCTTCTGGGTCGTCGGCGGCGAGTACAGCTGCCTGGCCTTCAAGACGCTGAAGAACGGCGCCCCTCAGGTGATGGGCCCCTACGAGACGCGCGATGAGGCCCGCGCGGCGTGGAAGCGGATCTCCGACGAGACCCGCAGCTGCGCCACCGCCCGGTACGCGATCGCCACCGAGCAGCTGACCCTGCCTCACTAGCCGTCCGACCCCACTTCCAGTGACTGGCTCCCTGCGGCCTCGGCGGCGGGGAGCCCTCTTCTCGATTACACTTTCAGAGCTTCTGAGAGCTCGGAGACCGCCATGTCCGTCGACCTCGCCGCCCGGCCCGTCCAGCTGAAGAACCCCGTCGAGGGCCGCGCCGCCGAGGTGCTGACGCCCGAGGCCCTGGCCTTCCTGGCCGAGCTGCACCGCCGGTTCAACGACCGCCGCCTGGAGCTCCTGGCCCTGCGCGACGAGCGCCAGACCCGCTTCGACGCCGGCGCCTCGCCCGACTTCCTGGCCGAGACCAAGGCCGTCCGCGACGGCGACTGGAAGGTCGCCCCGATCCCGGCCGACCTGCAGGACCGCCGCGTGGAGATCACCGGCCCGGTCGACCGCAAGATGATCATCAACGCCCTGAACTCCGGCGCGAAGGTGTTCATGGCCGACTTCGAGGACGCCTCCTCGCCGACCTGGGCCAACATGGTCGAGGGGCAGGTGAACCTGAAGGACCGCTGGGCCGGCAAGCTCGGCTTCACCGACGCCGCCACCGGCAAGAGCTATGCCCTGAAGGACAAGGTCGCGACCCTGATCGTCCGTCCGCGCGGCTGGCACCTGCCGGAAGCCCACGCCCTGGTCGACGGCGAGGAGATGAGCGGGTCGCTGTTCGACTTCGGCCTCTACTTCTTCCACAACGCCAAGGCGACGCTCGCCGCCGGAACGGGCCCCTACTTCTACCTGCCGAAGATGGAGAGCCATCTCGAGGCGCGCCTGTGGAACGACGTCTTCGTCTACGCCCAGGAGGCGCTTGGCGTGCCGAACGGCACGATCAAGGTCACGGTGCTCATCGAGACCCTGCCGGCGGCCTTCGAGATGGACGAGATCCTCTACGAGCTGCGCGACCACATGGCGGGTCTGAACTGCGGCCGCTGGGACTACATCTTCTCGTTCATCAAGCGCCTGAAGACCCACCCCGAGGCCCTGACGCCCGACCGCGCGGTCATGGGCATGGGCTCGGCGTTCCTGTCCGCCTACTCGCTGAAGCTGATCCAGACCTGCCACCGCCGCGGCGCCTTCGCCATGGGCGGCATGGCGGCCCAGATCCCGGTAAAGGGGGACCAGGCGGCCAACGAGGCGGCCTTCGCCAAGGTCCGCGCCGACAAGGAGCGCGAGGCCGGCAACGGCCATGACGGCACCTGGGTGGCGCACCCCGACCTCGTCCCCGTCGCCATGGAGGTCTTCGACCGGCTGATGCCCGGCCCGAACCAGCTCACCAAGCTGCGCGAGGACGTGAACGTCACCCGCGAGGACCTGCTGCGCGTCCACGAGGGCGAGCGCACCGAGCACGGCCTGCGCGAGAACATCCGCGTCGGCGTCCAGTACATCGAGGCCTGGCTGCGCGGCCGCGGGGCGGTGCCGCTCTACAACCTGATGGAAGACGCCGCGACGGCCGAGATCAGCCGCGCCCAGATCTGGCAGTGGATCCGCCAGAAGGCGAAGCTGAACGACGGCCGCGAGGTGACGCCGGAGCTGTTCCGCGCGCTGCTGGACGAGGAGATGGCGGCGCTTCGCCAGACCCTGGCGGCCGGCGCCTTCGACGGCGGCCGCTTCGCCGAGGCCCAGAAGATCTTCACCGAGATGAGCCTCTCGGACACGTTCGAGGAGTTCCTGACGCTGCCGGCCTACCGCGCCCTGGACTAGCCACAGGACTGACCTCTCACCTCATCCTTCGGGCGCGCCAGCCAACCACGCGCCCTTGGGATCTCGAACGGGCGTTCCCCCAGTCTGCGCCCCTTCGGTCGCCCGGTCCGGCCCCTCGCCGGCCGGGCGATTTTCGTTTGCGGCCTACTTGCGCGTCCAGGCGCCGCCGTTGGGCTTGTAGTACTCGCCCGGCTTCAGCTTGGCCTTCACGACGGTGTTGAAGGCCGAGGCGCCGGCGGCTTCGGGGCTGACGCCGTTCTTGGCGGCGGCCTCGCGGTAGAGCTGGGCGCGGCCGGCGTTGATCTCGTCCACCGCGGCCTTCAGGGCCGGGTCGGCGGCGCCGCTGACGAAGCCCAGGAAGCCGTCGCCCTGCTCGCCGACGATGCCGGCGGCCTTGGCGGAATCGACGCGGGCCTTGGCGTCCGACTGGGCGATGGCGACGGCGCCGGTGGCGAAGACCGCGCCGGCGAGGGCGAGGCCGAAGATGTTTCTGGCGTTCATGGGGCTACCTCAGAACAGGTCCGGGTTCTTCTGGATCAAGGCCTTCACGTCCTCGTCCAGGCGCAGGCGGACGTCGGCGTCCAGCTTGGCGTAGATGGTGATCGGATCGACCTTCACATGCACGGTCGGGGCGCAGGCGGCAGCGCCGGCCGTCACCGCGGCGTAGGCCGCCAGCATGGCGAGCGATCTGAAGCGTCGGATCATGGTCGGGTCCTTGGCCATTCCTATCCTCGTGTTTGCCGCCTCAACGCTGAACCGGCGGTGAACTGCGCAGCCGTTCGAAGTCGGCGTAGTCCTTCAAGAGGTCGTCCAGATTGAGCGTGGTGTCGAGGGTAAGATCGACGCCCGTGCCGGAGGGCAGCGGCAGCTTCCTGCCCATGAACTTCTTGCGGACGAGGTCCCACAGGGAGATGCGGATCTCCTGCGGCTTGGGCGGATCGTGGTAGCCGACGATGTGGAAGAGCACCCCCAACCGGCCGTTGGCGCGGGTGTTGAGGCCGGCGTCCAGCTTGTCGAAGGCGAGGTTCTCCAGCGCCTGGTAGGCGAAGTCGGTGAAGGTGTCGGTGAACTCGACCGCCTGCGCCGCCGCGGCCGGCGCCTGCACCGAGCCCTGGGCGGAAACCGAGGCCAGGGCCGTCCGGCTGATCGACAGGCGTCCGGGCGCGATGGCGTGAAGGTCGCCGCCGGAGACGCGGACCTTGTCGCCCTGCACCTCGAACGGCACATGGCCGGAGACGCGGGCGTCGAGGTCGACGCGGTCGCCGAAGGGCGAGGCCTCGACGAGGTCGTGAAGCTGGACCCCCTGCAGGTCGAGCACGCCCTGGATCGGCTGGTCGGCGACCAGCGGGATGGCCAGCCGCTCGACCTTGACGAGGCCGCCGCCCGTCGCGGCCTGGCCGCCGGTGACCACCAGGGCCTTCTCCTCGAGGGCGAAGGTGGTGGACAGGTCCGTGAGCGGCAGAACGGCGTCGATCCGGCGCGCCTTCAGCACCTGGCCGGGCGGGGCGATGAGCGGGGCGAGGCTGGTGAACCGCACGTGGCCCGAAAGCCCGGTGACCTGGCCGGCCGGGCTCTTGAAATCGAGCCCGGGCACGTCGAGCTCGCCGCTGCTCGTCGCGCCGTCCTTGGTCCAGCGGAAGCCGCCGGTGAAGGCCGCCTCGCCCTGCACGGCGGTCCCCAGAGGCTCGGCCAGCGGCGAGAGCTCGGCCGGCTGCAGCCCGCCCGGCGCGAAGGCGAGGCGCGGGGTGGTGATCTCGACGCCGCCGGCGCCGGAGCGGCCCTCGTGGCGCAGCACAGCGTGGGCGAGGACGGGGCCGGACTTGCTCGGCCGCTTCACGTCGAGGCCGCCGCTCCAGAGGTCGTGGGCGAGGCCGACGCGGCCGGCGATCAGCACCGGATGGAAGCGCGGCTTGTCGGCGGTGTCGTGGACCTCCGCCGAGGCGATCTGGAGGTCCGCCCCCAGCGCTCCGCCGCGGTCGGCCAGGCTCACCCGGCCGGCGCCCTGGGCGAGCCGCGCCTGGAGGAAGGGGACCGCGGCCCTGGCGCCCTCCGCCCGACCATGGAACGCCCAGCCGCCGGCCCCGAGGGTGAGCAGGGCGCCGCCGGCCGGGCAGACGCGGGTCTGGAGCGCCTCCACGTCGTTCTGGCCGAGCTCGACCTTGGCGGCCGAGACGTCGGCGCAGCGGCTGGCGGTCAGGCTGGTGACGCCGTTGGCGATCCGCAGGGTCCCGGCGGCGTCGAAGTTCGCCTTCTCCAGCGGCCCGATCGAGAGCACCGCCTTGGCCGAGCCCTCGGCCACCAGGCCCGAGTGGATGAAGCTGGCCCGGCGGACGTCCGCCGTCACCACCGGCAGGCCGCCGCCGGACGAGGTCAGCCGCCAGCCGGCGCCTGCGGGCGTCAGGCGCACCTCGCCGCCGCCGTCGGGCAGAAGGCGGGCCGGCGCGGTCAGCCGCACGGCGAGCCCCTGCGGACCGGCGCCGAGGGCGAGGCCCTGCAGGGAGACGCGGAAGGCGCGCACGCCCCGCTTCACCGCGGCGATCTCGGCGGAATCCTCCTTGGTGGACAGGCCGAGCCCGGTCCAGGCGCCGCGGCCTTCGGCGGCGCCGACGAGATCGAGCCTGGTCTCGCGGCCCAGGCTGAAGGATCCGGCGAGGTCGCCCGCCGCCGAGGCGAGGTGGAGGTCTGAGACCGCCAGGCCGTGGAGGTCTGCGGCCAGCTTGAGCCCGCCGGCCACCCGATCGCCGCCGTCGCGCCGCCAGGCGAGGTCCGGCGCGAGCGCCGTGAGCTGGACCGCCTCGGTCCGCGTGCCGCCGGCCAGCACCGCCCTGGCGCTCAGCGCGGCGCGCAGCGCGCCCTGGGCGGCCAGCGGCCTGGCGAGATCCGGGTAGACACCCTGGAAGCCGGCGGTCAGCAGGCCGTCGCGCGCCGTCGCCCCGTCGGCGTCGAGGGCGTGGAACGGCAGGTTGAGCTGGGCCTCGAGCCGACCGCCCTCGACGCGGGCCTTCAGCCGCGCCGCTCCCAGATCGGCGAGGTTATGGCCGCGGGTGAGACGTGCGGGCGCGGTGGTCGCGTCGAGGCTGACGAGGCGGCCGTCCCGAATGGCGGCGTCGAGGCTGGCCTGCAGCGGGCCGTAGTCGGTGGCGAGGAGCAGCCGGCCCTGCTCCAGAGCGACGGCGGGCGAAGGGGCGCCCGGGGTCGGCGGACGCTTGCGCATTTCGGCGATCAGGGGATCGAGGGCGCCCAGGGAGAAGCGCCCGGCGCGCCAGCTCGCCCTCAGCACCGGCCGGGTCAGGCGCACCGACGTCACCTGCACGCCCTTGCCGGCGATCAGGCCGGAGAGCGAATAGGTCACCTCCGCGCGCTCGACCACCAGGTCCGGGGCGACGGCGGGGCCGATGCGGACGCGGCCGACGAGACGGCCCGGCCCGATCTCCTCGAAGCTCGTCTCCGAGGCGATGCCGCGGGCGCGCAGCCAGTCGGTGACCGCCTCGCGGGCGAGCTGGCGCCGCGCCAGGTAGAGGGCCAGGACGAGGATGACGAGCCCAAGCACGACCGCCAGCACGGCGGCGGCGAGGACGCGGGAAACGCCCCGAACGCCTTGGCGGGTCTGTGCGGCCTGGTCGGTCACGGCGCTCCGATAGCTGACGGCATCCCCCATTGGATGCGGGAATGTCGCCTAAACCGTGACCGTTCCAAATCCCTTTAGCCGGCGGCCCCGCGCATCGGCAGGCTGGCCAGGGCCACGCCGCCGTCGACCGGGATGGTCGCGCCGACCACATAGTCCCCCGCGCGGCTGGCCAGGTAGATGGCGACGGCCGCCATGTCGTCGTCACGGCCGATACGGCCCTGCGGGATCGCCTGGGCGACCTCGTCGCCGTGGTCGCGGGCCGCGCGGTTCATCTGCGAGGCGAAGGCGCCCGGGGCGATGGCGGTGACCAGGATCTGATCCTTCACCAGCGTCGCGGCCATGCGGCGGGTCAGGTAGATCAGCGCCGACTTGGAGGCGTGGTAGGAATAGGTCTCGAGCGGGTTGAGGGCGATGCCGTCGATCGAGGCGACGTTGATCACCTTGGCCGGCTTGTCCGGCGTCGCCGCCGCCTTCAGCGCCCCGTGCAGGGCCTGGGTCAGGAAGAACGGCGACTTGACGTTGAGGTCCATGACCTTGTCCCAGCCGCTCTCCGGGAACTCGTCGAAGGGCGCGCCCCAGGCGGCGCCGGCGTTGTTGACCAGGATGTCCAGCTTGGGCTCGACCGCGGTCAACCGCGCGGCCAGCGCCTTGGCGCCCTCCACCGTCGAGACGTCCTGCGGCAGGGAGATGCAGTTCGGCCCGAGCTCGGCGGCGGTGGCGTCGCAGTCGGCGCCCTTGCGCGAGGAGATGTAGACCTTCGCGCCGGCGTCGATGAAGCCCTTGGCGATCATCCTGCCGATGCCCCGCGAGCCGCCGGTGACAAGGGCCACGCGGCCCTCCAGCGAGAACAGATTGATCGACATGGGCCTCTGGCCTCCCCTCGTTATTCGGTGGCGACCTGTTTAGCCGATCGGCGCCGTTGGGGAAGCCGCAAAGCCTTGTACGGCAACGGCTGAACAATTGACTCGCACCCCTGCGCCGGGGCCTATAACAACCGTTTGAATTTCGCGGCCGCCAGTCGACGAGCGGCCTCATTCCTAGTCGTTTTCCACATGTCGTTTTCGAGGACGCCCGCATGACCGAAATCAACTCGGTGACCACGCTGACGCAGGATGGCGACGTCGCCATCGTCACCCTCAACTCGCCGCCGGTGAACGCGCTCTCGGCCAACGTCCGTGACGGCCTCTTCGAGGGCTTCAAGCAGGCGATCGCCTCGGACGCCAAGGCGGTGGTCCTGATCTGCGACGGCCGCACCTTCATCGCCGGCGCCGACATCACCGAATTCGGCGGCGCCTCGAAGGGCGCCAGCCTGTTCGATGTGCAGAACATGATGGAGGGCTCGCCCAAGCCGGTGATCGCCGCGATCCACGGCACCGCCCTCGGCGGCGGCCTGGAAGTGGCGCTGTGCGCCCACTACCGCGTGGCCGTGCCCTCGGCGCGCCTGGGCCTGCCGGAGGTGAACCTCGGCCTGCTGCCAGGCGCCGGCGGCACCCAGCGCCTGCCGCGCATCGCCGGCGTCGAGAAGGCCCTGGAGATGATGACCTCGGGCCGTCACGCCCCGGCCAAGGAAGCCCTGGAGATGGGCCTCGTCGACGAGCTCGCCCCCGAGGGCCAGCTGAAGGAGGCCGCCGTCGCCTTCGCCCGCAAGGTGGTCGCCGAGAACAAGCCGCTGGTGAAGGTCCGCGACAACAACAGCAAGCTGGAAGCCGCCAAGGGCCATCCGGAGATCTTCGAGAACTTCCGCAAGGCCAACGCCCGCAAGTTCCGCGGCTTCCTGGCGCCCGAGTACAACATCCGCTGCATCGAGGCGGCGGTGAACAGCCCGTCCTTCGACGAAGGCCTGAACGTCGAGCGCAAGCTGTTCATGGAGCTGATGACCGGCTCGCAGTCGGCCGCCCAACGCTACTACTTCTTCGCCGAGCGCCAGGCGCAGAAGATCCCGGACGTGCCGGACGACACCCCCACCCGGGCGATCAACAAGGTCGGTATCCTGGGCGCCGGCACCATGGGCGGCGGCATCGCCATGAACTTCGCCAACGCCGGCATCCCGGTGACCATCGTCGAGCTGAAGCAGGACGCCCTCGACCGCGGCCTGGCGACGATCCGCAAGAACTACGAGCGCTCGCGCGGGGCCAAGCCGGAAGAGACCGAGAAGCGCATGAGCCTGTTGACCGGCTCGCTCGACATGGACGACTTCAAGGACTGCGACCTCGTGATCGAGGCCGTGTTCGAGCGGATGGACATCAAGAAGGACGTCTTCACCAAGCTCGACGCGATCTGCAAGCCGGGAGCAATCCTGGCGACCAACACCTCGGCCCTGAACATCGACGAGATCGCCTCGGTGACCAAGCGCCCCGAGGACGTCATCGGCCTGCACTTCTTCTCGCCGGCCAACGTCATGAAGCTCCTCGAGGTGATCCGCGCCGACCACACGGCCAAGGACGTCATCGCCACCTCGATGAAGCTGGCGAAGAAGATCGGCAAGATCGCCGTCCTGGCCGGCGTCTGCCCCGGCTTCATCGGCAATCGCATCCTGGCCCAGCGTCAGCGCGAGGCCCAGAAGCTGGTGTTCGAAGGCGCCATGCCGTGGGACGTGGACCGCGTGCTCTACGACTTCGGCTTCCCGATGGGTCCGTTCGCCATGAGCGACCTCGCCGGCCTCGACATCGGCTGGGTGAAGGAGAAGTCCAAGGGCGAGACCATCCGCGACGTGCTCTGCGAGATGGACCGCCGCGGCCAGAAGACCGGCGCCGGCTACTATGACTACGACGAGAACCGCAACGCCAAGCCGAGCCCGGTGACCGAGAAGATCATCAACGACTTCATCGTGAAGTCGGGCCGCAACCCGCGGAAGGTGAGCGACGAGGAAATCCTCGAGCGCTGCATCTATCCGATGATCAACGAGGGCGTGAAGATCCTCGAAGAGGGCAAGGCCATCCGCCCGTCGGACATCGACGTGGTCTGGGTCAACGGCTACGGCTGGCCGGTCTATCGCGGCGGCCCGATGTTCTACGGCGACCTGGTCGGCGGTCCGGCCAAGGTTCTTGAGAAGATGAAGGCGTTCCAGGCCACGATGGGCGACGACTTCAAGCCCGCGGCCCTGCTCGAGCAGCTGGCCGCCGAGGGCAAGAAGTTCGCCGACTTCAAGCGCTGATACGACCACCGGGCGGGCGGCTCCCACGGGCCGCTCGCCCTACTTTTTTACCTGCCACCTAACGTTAGGACACCCCTCCCCATGCGTGAAGCAGTCATCGTCGCCGCCAAGCGGACGCCCATCGGCAAGGCCTATCGCGGCGCCTTCAACAACACCTACGGCGCGACCCTCGCCGCGGAATCGATCCGCGCGGTGGTCGACCAGGCCGGCGTCGACCCCGGCGAGATCGACGACGTGGCGTTCGGCTGCGCCCTGGAGCAGGGCACGACCGGCAACAACATCGCGCGCCAGGCGGCGCTGCGCGCCGGCCTGCCGAACACCGTCTCCGGCATGACCATGGACCGCCAGTGCTCGTCGGGCCTGATGGCGATCGCCACGGCCGCCAAGTACATCATCAACGACGGCGCCCCGATCGCCATCGGCGGCGGCGTGGAGTCCATCTCGCTCGTCCAGAACGACAAGGTGAACCGCTACATGGCCACCGACCCGTGGCTGCGCGACCACGCGCCGGAGCTGGCCACCTCGATGATCGAGACGGCCGAGATCGTCGCCGAGCGCTACGGCGTCTCGCGCGAGGCCCAGGACGAGTACGCCCTGCAATCCCAGCAGCGCACCGCCCAGGCGCAATCGGAAGGCCGCTTCACGTCCGAGATCGTGCCGGTGACCACGGTCATGAAGGTGCTGGTCAACAAGGAGACCGGCGAGACCGCCGACAAGGAGATCACCATCGGCATGGACGAGGGCAACCGCCCGCAGACCACGCTGGAGGACCTGCAGAAGCTGCAGCCGGTGTTCAAGGGCGGCCGCTATGTGCCGCAGGGCAAGTTCGTCACCGCGGGCAACGCCTCGCAGCTGTCGGACGGCTCGGCCGCCGTGCTGATGATGGAGCGCAAGGAAGCCGAGCGCCGCGGCCTCGAGGTGCTGGGCGCCTACCGCGGCATGGCCGTGGCCGGCTGCGGCCCCGAGGAAATGGGCATCGGCCCGGTGTTCGCGATCCCGAAGCTGCTCGAGCGCAACGGCCTGAAGATCGATGACATCGACCTGTGGGAGCTGAACGAGGCTTTCGCCAGCCAGGTGCTCTACTGCCGCGACAAGCTCGGCATCGACCCGGCCAAGTACAACGTGTCGGGCGGCTCGATCTCCATCGGCCACCCCTACGGCATGACCGGCGCCCGCTGCACCGCCCACCTGATGTACGAGGGCAAGCGCCGCAAGGCCAAGTACGGCGTCGTCACCATGTGCGTCGGCGGCGGCATGGGCGCCGCAGGACTGTTTGAAATCTTCTGATTTCAAACAGGTCCGGCCGCGGCGCCCATCATCAAGAGTGGCTGAAATCGCTCCAGCGATTTCAGCGGGGCGCCGCAGGACTGTTTGAAATCTTCTGATTTCAACCAGGTCCGGCCGCGGCGCCCATCATCAAGAGTGGCTGAAATCGCTCCGGCGATTTCAGCGGGGCGCCGCAGGACTGTTTGAGATCTTCTAAGGTCTGAGACACAGCCACGATCGAGAGGGCCGCCCGCGAGGGCGGCCCTTTTTCGTGGTGCAGATCTCGCCCGATCTACTTCAAGATGTGAGGGCGTTAATTAAGGTAAATAATATCCTAATACTGCTTTTTCTATCGCCGCCCAGGGAACCGCCCAGTTTTCGCCGGATTTATACGGCGTCATGAGCCTCGAGGGACACAACTTATCGGAGCGACCGGCCGCTGCGCCGGCGCTGGAAGCGTTGTGACCATGGAAGAGCTCGAGCCCCTCTTCAGCCGCAGCCCGGCCCCTCGCCGCGAGGCTGAGGCGCGCCCGGATGACTGGGCCACGCGCGAGCTGAACCACCGCCTGGTCAACAGCCTGCAGCTCGCCGTCGACTTCCTCGGCCTGCAGCAGCAGCGCGCCGCCGACCCGGGCGCGCGCCAGGCGCTGGAGGATGCCATGGCCCGGCTCGCCGCCGTCGGGCAGCTTCACCGCTACCTGAGCGTCCAGGACCCCCACGCCCTGGTGGAGCTCTCGGCCTTCCTGCGCGGCCTTTGCGGGGTGGTCGGCCTCTCCACCGGCCTGGCTTGCGAACTCTCCGCCCAGCCGATCAGCGTGCCGGCGCACATGGCCCAGCACGTCGGCCTCCTCATCAACGAGTGCGCCATCAATGCCCGCAAGCACGCCTACGGCCACGACGGCGGAGTGCTGCGGATCGCCTGCGCGATCAGCCCCGGCCGGCTCACTCTGACCGTCGCCGACGAGGGGCCGGGCCTGCGGAGCGCACAGGGCCCGGGCCGCCAGGGGCTCGGCATGGACCTGATCGGGGCGATCGTGCGCCAGCTGCACGGGGCGTTCACCGCCGAGACCCGCGGCGGAGCGCAGTTCACCTTCACCATTCCGCTGGCCAGCGCCGTCCCGTTCGGCGGCCGCTCCTTCGCCGGCTGGAACGAGGTCTGATCCTTTCCGCGAATTCACGTGTCAGGCGACGGACCTGAAGCTATCGCGCCCTCCTTCCGGGGGGAGAACAGCGTATGTCGATGGTTCGTTTCCGCACTCTGGGCCTGGCCGCCCTGGCGTTCGTCGCGCTGGGGTGCGTCGCGCTGGCGGGAAGCGCCGCGGCGCAGAGCGCCGCCCCGGCGCTGAGCGCCGCTGACCTAGCCCTCGCCGAGGCGTTCATCGCCACCGCCAACAGCGCCGACCCCCGCGTCCGCGACGCCTTCCTGGCGCGCCACATGGCCGCCAAGCCGATGCTGCCGCCGGCGGAATTCCCGCTGATCCTGCAACGGATCGGGGCGACGAGCGGCGGCGTGCGCCTGACCTCAGCGAGCCGGCGCGGCCGGTTCATCCGGCTGATCGTCCAGGCCGCCAACGGCCGTACGGCGCGGATCGACCTCGACGTCGACCCTGCCGCGCCCGACAGCCTGCTGGGCGTGCTGCCGGTGGCGACGCCGACGCCCTACGAGGGGCCCAGGCTGACGGCGCCGGCGAGCCGGCGCGAACTGGCCGAGGCCATCGACCGGCGGGTGCGCTTCTCCGCCGAGCGCGACGATTTCTCCGGCGCGGTGTTGGTGATGAAGGGCGCCGAGGTGATCTACCAGGGCGCCTTCGGCCAGGCCGACAAGGACCTCGGCGCGCCGGTCACCCTGGACAGCCGGTTCAACCTCGGTTCCATGGACAAGCAGTTCACGGCGGTCGCCATCGCCCAGCTGGTCGAGCAGGGAAGGCTCAGCCTCGACAGCCGCCTGATCGACGTCCTGCCGGACTATCCCAACCGCGACGCCGCGCAGAAAATCACCATCCGCCATCTGCTCACCCACTCGGCCGGTCTCGGCATGCTGTGGGAGCGGCCGAAGTGGGAGCGGCTGACGACCTTCCGCCGCATGTCCGACCTGCTGCCGGTGTTCGCCGCCGAGCCCCTCGCGTTCGAGCCGGGGACGCAGTCGGACTACGCCAACGAAGGCTTCCTCGTGCTGGGGGCCGTGGTCGAGAAGGTCTCGGGCCAGAGCTGGTACGACTATGTCCAGAAGAACGTCTTCGACCGCGCGGGCATGAGTCACACCGGCTATCCGGCGCTCGACGAGATCGCGCCCGGCCGGGCCGTGGGTTACCGCTTCGGCGACGACGACCCCCTCGGCTTCGGCGCGCGGCGGCCGAACTGGACGATCGCCGTCTGGCGCGGCAACGCCTGCGGCGGCGGCTATTCCACGGTCGGCGACATGATCCGATTCCTGCAGGCGCTGCGGGATGGCCGGCTGATTAAGCCCGAGACGGCGGCCCTCTTCACCACCGCCGCGCCGCATGGCCTGGCCGACTACGGCATGGGCTTCGAGAACGCCCGCGCGGCCAACGGCCGGACGATCCGCGGCCACAACGGCGGCGGCCCGCAGTCGGGCATCAATTCCGAAGCCAAGATCGTCTGGGAGACGGGCTACGCCTATGCCGTGCTCGGCAACTACGACGCGCCCTTCGCCCAGGCCCTCGGTGGCGATATCGCCGAGATGCTGGCGCTCCAGGACTGAGCGGATGGCCTAGGCGAAGTCCTTCGCCAGCTCGGCCCGCGAGGCCGGGGAGACGCCGGCGAGGTGGCTGTAGTGCTCGTGGTCGCAGCCGACCAGGATCTGGGTCGCCGGATCGCGGAAGCGGGCGATGTGATCGGGCTTAAGCGGGAAGCGCAGGAAGTGCACCGAGGAGGTCTTGCCGTCCTCGCGGGTGCGTTCCACGTCGCCTTCGGGCACGCCGGACACCTTCTCCTCGCCGATCTGCAGGAAGAAGCGATCCTCCACCCCGCCGAGCCTGGCCAGCATCGCGGCGCGGCGCACCGGATCCTCGATCTCGAACAGCACCGTGGCGACGAGCTCGGAGCCCTTGGGGATCAGCGGATTGTAGGCCGCCAGCTCATCGGGCACCTGGGCCGCGCCGCCCTTCTCGATGAGCAGCATCTCCTGGATCTGGAAGAGCATGGTCTCGTAGCACTCGAAGTGCACCGTGCAGGCCGGCCCCAGCTCGACGCGGCGCAGGCGCTTGATCGGCAGCAGGGCGGCGCGGCGCTCCTTGCGCACCTTGGCGAACTCCGCGTCGGACAACAGGTCGGCGGGCGTCACTTCGCGTTGGGCTGAAGGCATCACATCAATCCATAGGCTTGGGCGAAGACTTCGATCGGATGGGCCTGGCGCGGCGGGTTCTTGCCGTCCTTGACCTCGGTCTCGAGGAGCTGGCCCAGGTGCTTGCAGGCGAGCGGGCAGTCCGAGCAGATCGTCTCGGCGTTCTTGCCGGCCATCTGGCGGGCGGCGGCGCGCCCGACCTTGTTGGCCACGGCGTGGGTCGCCTTCATCACCCCGAAGGTGCCCCCGTGGCCGGAGCAGCGCTCGACCAGCTCCACCTGGGTATCGGGGATCAGCTTCAGCATCTCGAGCGACTTGGCGCCCATGTTCTGGGCCCGGGCGTGGCAGGCGTGATGGACGGTGACGCCGCCGGCCACGGCGGTCAGGCCGGGCGCGACGCCGAGCGTTCGGTTCAGCTCGACGACATATTCGCAGACGTCGCGGGTGGCGCCGGAGAGCGCCTTCACCGAGGCGTCCTCGGGCAGCATCAGCGGCCACTCGAACTTCATCATCAAACCGCAGGAGGCGGTGAGGGCCACCACGTCGTAGCCCTTGTCGATCCACGGCCCGAAGGCGGCGGCGACCCGGCGGGCGCGGCCCGCCACGTCGGAGATGTTTCCGGCCTCGAGCTGGGGCATGCCGCAGCATTCCGGATAGACCAGCTCCACCTCGCAGCCCTGGTGGGCCAGCACCTTGGCGGCGGCCACGGCGGTGTCGGGCTCGTTGTAGTCGACGAAGCAGGTCGCATAGAGGGCGACCTTCTTCTTGCCGAAGGCCGGGCCTTGCGGATTGGGCGGGAAGGTCCCGCGCTTCACCCGGTCGGTGGCCGTCCTGGAGTGATAGGTCGGCAGCTCGGCCTCGGCGTCGATCTTGGCGATCGACTCCATGAGCTTGCGCAGCGGGGTGTTCTTGCGCGCCGTGGCCCAGTTGGCGATCGGGGCGACCGGCTTGGCGAGCTTGCCGTTGCGGTCGGTCTTGCCCAGCTGCTCGCGCACGAACTCGCGCTCGCCGGCCCGCCGCTTGGCGGCGCGGTAGCGCAGGATCAGGTGCGGGATGTCGATGTCGAACGGGTGCGGCGGGACATAGGGGCACTTCGTCAGGAAGCACATGTCGCAGAGGGTGCAGGCCTCGTCGACGTGGTCGTGCTCCTTGCGGCCGATGCCGTCGATTTCGCCCGTCGGGCTCTCGTCAATGGCGTCGAACAGCCTCGGGAAGCTGTCGCACAGGTTGAAGCAACGCCGGCACGTGTGACAGACGTCGAACTGGCGTTGCAGCTCGGCGTAGACCTTCTCGAGGTCGTAGTAGTCGTCGTCCTGCCAGGCGATCGGCCGGCGGAAGGGCGCATCGAGGCTGCCCTCTCGGCGAGGGTCTTTGACGTCTTCGCTCACGGGATCACCTTGCGGTCGGCCAGGATACGACTGTCATCCCGGAAGCCGCGGCGGCTTCCGGGACGACATTGAAGGAGAGAGCGGTCAGTCCAGGCCGTCGAGGGCGCGCTGGAAGCGGCCGGCGTGCGACTTCTCGGCCTTGGCCAGGGTCTCGAACCAGTCGGCGATCTCGTCGAAGCCTTCGTCGCGGGCCGTCTTGGCCATGCCCGGGTACATGTCGGTGTACTCGTGGGTCTCCCCGGCGATGGCGGCCTTGAGGTTGTCCGAGGTGCCGCCGATCGGCAGGCCGGTGGCGGGGTCGCCGACAGCTTCCATGAACTCCAGGTGGCCGTGGGCGTGGCCGGTCTCGCCTTCCGCCGTGGAGCGGAACACGGCGGCGACGTCGTTGTAGCCTTCCACGTCGGCCTTCTGGGCGAAGTAGAGGTAGCGGCGGTTCGCCTGGCTCTCGCCGGCGAAGGCGGCCTTCAGGTTCTCGAGGGTCTTGCTGCTCGCGAGGCTCATGGTGATCACTCCCTTATGTCTCGCCCGGACGCCGAAGGGCGTCCCTGGAATTCGGTGGGCCGGGGCCCGGCCGCAGTATGACGAGCGCGGCCGATAGAGCAAAATCGCTTCTCTCGATATCTCGCATAGATTTCATCTATATATGGCCTCGGGAACCGCGTGGCCGGCCCTGCGCTTGTTGGGCGACAGCGAGAGGAGCCTGACGATGGGCGACAAGAACCAGATGCAAGGTGACCAGGGGCGCGATCCGGGCCGCCAGCAGGGCCAGGGAAGCGACATCCAGGGCGAGGGCAACTACGACGCGGCCCGCCGCTTCGACGCCGAGGAGCGGTCCTTCGTCGAGAAGGGGCCCGTGGAGAAGAAGGCGCGCGAGGCCGAGCAGGCGCTCGACGGGCCCGAGGGCGAGGAGCTCGAGCGCGCCCGTCGCGAGAGCGGCGCCCGCGGCGGCGAGGCCGACGGCTGAGCCTCAGCCGGCCGCGTCGATCTCGGAGAAGGTCTTGCCCTTGGTCTCACGCGCCAGCAGGGCGGCCACGAAGCTGATCGCGCAGGCGGTCGCCACATAGGCCGAGATCGGCACGGTCGAGCCCGTGGCCTTGAGCAGGCCGATGGCGATGATCGGCGCGAAGGAGCCGCCGACGATGGCCGGCAGCTGGTAGCAGAGCGAGGCGCCGGAATAGCGCACGCGGGTCGGGAACAGCTCGGCGATGAAGGCCCCCTGCGGGCCATTCATGGCGCTGTGGATCAGCACGGCCAGAAACGTCGCGCCGGCGATCACCAGCGGCGAGCCGGTGCGCACCAACGGAAAGAAGGCGAACACCCAGAGTGACAGCCCCACCGCGCCGGCGATGTAGACCGGCCGGCGGCCGACGCGGTCGGAGAGCGCGGCCCACAGCGGCATGCTGGCCGCCCCGGCGACGCCGCCCGCCAGGACGCCGTTGAGCGCGACGCTGCGCGGCAGGTGCAGGACCTCGGTCAGGTAGGTCATGGCGAAGGCGGTGACCACGTAATAGGAGATGTTCTCCGCGAGCTTCAGGCAGGCGCCGAGCGCGACGCGGGAGCCCTTCGTCTTCAGCACCTGGACGATGGGGGCGGCGTGCGCCCCCTCGGCCTCTTCCAGGGCGGCCTCGAACACCGGGCTCTCGGCCACAGCGGAGCGCAGCCACAGGCCGACGACGATCAGGGCGGCCGAGAACAGGAACGGGATCCGCCAGCCCCAGGCCAGGAAGTCGTGCTCGGAAAGACCGGCCGCGAAGCCCGCGAGGATCGCGGTGGCCAGGAGGTTGCCGACCGCGCCGCCGGCCTGGACGACGCCGCACCAGAAGCCGCGGCGCGGCGCCTCGGCGTACTCGGCCGCCATCAGCATGGCCCCGCCCCACTCGCCGCCGACGCCGATCCCCTGCAGCAGGCGCATGAAGGTGAGGAGGATCGGGGCCAGCATGCCGGCCCCGGCGTAGGTCGGCAGCAGGCCGATCGCGAAGGTCGAGCCGCCCATCAGCATCAGGCTGGCCATCAGGAGCTTCTTGCGCCCGGTCCGGTCGCCGAAGTGGCCGAACACCACCGCCCCCAGCGGCCGCGCCAGGAAACCCAGCGCATAGGTGGTGAAGGCCAGCATGGCCCCGGTCAGGGGATCGGCCTTGGGGAAGAACACCCTGTTGAACACCAGGGCCGCCGCCGAGGCGTAGAGTAGGAAGTCGTACCACTCGATGGTGGTGCCGATGGCCGCGCCGAACACCGCTCGGCGGCGCTCCGATAGGGTCGCGATGCGGGGCAGCGCGCCGCGCGGGGCGGCGTCCAGGGTCGTCTCCGGGGCGGCGGTCATGCGGTCTCCGCGTCAATCTCGGCGAAGCTCTTGCCGCGGGTCTCGCGCGCCATCAACGCCGCGATGACGCTGACCGAGCAGGCGAGCGCCACATAGATGGCGATCGGCAGGGCCGAATGGGTCTGTTTGAACATGGCCAGGGCGATGATCGGCGCCAGCGAACCGGCGACGATCGAGGTCGCCTGGTAGGCGAAGGACGCGCCCGAATAGCGGAAGCGGGTGGGGAAGAGCTCGGCGATGAACGCCGCCTGCGGTCCGTACATGGCGCCGTGGCAGACGAGGCCGACGGCCACAGCCGCGACGATCAGCGGGGCGGAGCCGGTGTCGAGCAGGCGGAAGAAGGCGAAGGCCCAGAGCGCCATGCCGGCCGCACCGATCGCATAGACCGGGCGCCGGCCGACCCGGTCGGAGAGCCAGGAGAAGAGCGGCATGGTCACGACCTCCACCGCCGCCCCGATCAGCAGGGCGTTCAGCGCGATGGCGCGCGACAGGTGGGCGACCTCGGTCAGGTAGGTGATCGAGAAGGCGGTGAGCACGTAGTAGCAGATGTTCTCGCCCAGCCTGAGGCCCGCGCCGATGGCCAGGCCGCCAGGGCGCTTCCTCACCGCTTCGACGAGCGGCGCCTTGGGGATCTCATGCTCGCGCTCGGCGAGGGCCTGGAAGACCGGCGTCTCCTCCAGGCTGACCCGCACCCACCAGCCCACCGCCACCAGCACCGCCGAGAGCAGGAAGGGCACGCGCCAGCCCCAGGCCATGAAGTCGGCGTCGCTCTGGAAGGCGGCCATCAGCGCCAGGATGGCGGCGGCCACGAGGTTGCCGGCCGGCACCCCGACCTGGGGCCAGCCGGCCCAGGTCCCGCGCCGCTTCGCATCGCCGTATTCGGCGGCCATCAGCACCGCCCCGCCCCACTCGCCGCCGACGGCGAAGCCCTGCAGCAGGCGAAGCAGGGTGAGCAGCAGGGGCGCGAGGACGCCGACCTGGGCGAAGGTCGGCAGGAGGCCGATGGCGAAGGTCGAGCCGCCCATCATGACGAGGCTCGCCATCAGCAACTTCTTGCGCCCAATGCGGTCGCCGAAGTGGCCGAAAACGATGCCGCCCAGCGGTCGGGCGACGAAGCCGAGCGCGTAGGTGGTGAAGGCCAGCATGGCGCCGGTCAGCGGGTCGGCCTTGGGGAAGAACAGCTTGTTGAAGACCAGGGCCGCGGCGGTCCCGTAGAGGAAGAAGTCGTACCACTCGATGGTGGTGCCGATCAGGCTGCCGAAGATCACCTTGCGCATGGCGCCCGGCGCGGCGGCGGGCGGCGCGGCGCCCGCGGCGATGGTGCTCATGGTTCCTCCCGAACGGCCGATCATGACGCCGGCCTTGGCCGCACCATGCCCCGCGCCGCGCGCGGTGGCTACTTCGCCTTCAGGCTCGCCACATAGGCCCGCACAAGCGCGAGACCCTCATCGTGCACGGTGGATCGGCCGAGCTCGGGCATCATCACGCCAGGCTCGGTGGAGCCCATGCGGTGGACCAGGATCGAGCCGTCCGGGTCGCCAGGGGCGATGTCGAAGAGCAGGCCACCCGAACCCTTGCCGGCCGCGACCGGCCGCTTGCCGACGCCGATGACCGGCGCGCGGGTCTCCTCCAGGTCGAGGAACAGGCCGGAGTTGCTGGCCGCGCCGTGGGCGTTGTGACAGTGGCCGCAGTTGCCGTCGAGGTAGGCGCGGGCGCGGGCCTCGAGCGGTTCGCGCGCGTCGTTCCAGACCGCCGTCCGCGGTGCGGCGGCCGGCGCCGGCGCGCCGGCGAGCAGGCCCGTGCGGGTCCAGTGGGCGAGCTGGTTCTCGCGCCCCTCCGGATAGGCGTAGTCGCCGTTGAGATTGCGCGCCTTGGGCCCGATCGGCGTCAGGTCCTCGCCCACCGAGTGGCATTCCTTGCACTGGTTGGCGTTGGGCACCGCATAGTCCACGTGGCGCGGCCGACCGCCGGCGTCCAGGAAGTCGACGCCCAGCCGCTTGCCGGCGCGCTTCAGCACCGCCTCGGTCTGCTCCTCGTTCCAGACGTAGGCCAGCGCTACCCAGCCGCTCTTCCGGTGGATCAGCAGCCGCGTCTCGACGAAGCGCACCTTCTCGTCCGGGCGACGGAAGTCGGCGGGGTAGGCGAAAGTCTTGACCAGGGTCGCGCCGACCGGAAGGTCGAGCACCCCGCTCGGCCGGTAGCCGGCCTTCACGCCCGGCGGCAGGTAGAGGTAGCGCTGCTTGAGCGCATAGTCGGAGAACAGCGGCGTGTTCAGGGCATAGGGCGTGACGCCGGCGTTGGGCCGCCGCGCGCCCGGGTCGGTGAACAGGCGATAAGCGGAAAGCTCGGCCGCGGGCGTGTCGCTCATCAGGACGTCCCGCGCCACCGGGGCCGGCGGCGGGGCGGCCCCGACCAGCGCCAGGGCGAGGACCGCCGCGAACAGCCGCCTCAAAGCGTCGCCTGCGCCTTGGGCAGGACCACCGGCGCCGGCTCGGCGACGGCGCCGTCGTCGATGGCCGGGGTCACCTGCGGCTTGGCGGTGAACACCGCGCCGGGGGCGGCGAAGTGCAGGTTGGCGACCGGGCCGTCGGTGATCCGCACATGCACCGCCTGGGGCGCGCTGGCGCCCTTGGGCGTGAAGTTGGTCACCCCGTCCCAGATCACCGGCGGCAGGGCGCCGCCCATGGCCTTGGCCATGATCGCCCCACCCGGGAACTGCGGGTCGAAGCCGTTCTTGCCGATCTTGTTGTCGTGCACCGTGATGTCGCGCGGCAGCGGGTTGTAGGTCAGGTCCGCATAGTCGTTGGTGTAGGCGACCAGCATCACCGCTGCGGTGGCGTTGGCGTCGATGTCATTGCCGAACACGTGGACGTCACGGTTGGCCATGATCATCACGCCCGTGCCGGTCGGCACCTGGGCGACGATGTTGCCCTTGGGGGCGAAGTTCGGGGTGTCGTTCTGGACGACCCTGTTGTGGAAGATGCGGGTGGAGTGGCCGCCCATCTGCGGCAGGCCGGGCAGGTCGAAGACCAGGATGCCGCCGGCGTTATGGGTCGACAGGTTGTCGTGGACGTCGGCGTTCATCGAGTTCTCGATCTCGATGCCGGCGACGTTGAACTGCGCCGTGGAATTCCTGACCACGATGTTCTTCGACTGGCCGACGTAGATGCCGGCGTCGGAGGCGCCCTTCACGGTCACCTTGTCGATGAGGACGTTGGTGGAGCTCACCGGATAGACGCCGTAGGCGCCGTTGGTGGCCTTGGGCCCGCCGGTCCATTCGACCCGCAGGTTGACGAAGCTGATCTGGTCGACGCCCTTGGCCTTGATCCCGTCGCCCTTGGCGTCCTCGACTGCGAGGTCGCGGACCGTCACCTGGCTGGAGGAGATCAGGAGGCCCGAGCCGGAGCCCTTCTGGTCCTTGAACGAGAGCACCGTGGCCTCGGGCCCGGCGCCCTTGACCACCACGTTGGCGACGTCCAGCGACAGCCCGTCGGTGAGCTCGTAGCGGCCGGCGGCCAGCTCCACGGTGTCGCCCGGCTTGGCGTCGAGCAGGGCGGTCTGCACCTTCTCCTGGGCGTCGCCGCCCGGCGTCACCGCGATCACCTTCGCTTCGGCGGCGCTCGCCAGCAGCGTGGCCGACAACAGGCTCGACAACAGGGCCGCGCCCGTCAGCAGGGTCTTCATCCGATCCTCCCCGATCTTCTCGACGCCGCCTAAAACAGCGGTATGCCGTTGGCGGCAGGAAGGCCGGTTCGCCGCGCGCCGTCAATGCCGAGTGGGCCGGGGCGGGAGCCTCAGCTGCGGAAGTTGCGGAAGGTGATCGAGTAGCGGAGCTGGCCCACCGGCGGAATGGAGTGCTCCCATTCGGTGCGCGCCGCCCCGGAGAGCAGGTAGGCCGAGCGCGGCTCCAGCGTCAGGCTGGCGCGCTCGAAGCCTGCGGGCGTGCGCCGCCTGAGGCGGAAGACGCAGGGCGCCAGCAGCGAGATCCCGACCACCTCGGCGAACACCGGCCGGTCCCTGTGCCAGCCGATCGGGGCGCCCGGCTCGTACTTGTTGATCAGCACCTGCTGCAGGTCGGCCGGGGCGTGGCCGGCCAGGGCCGCCGCCGCCGCGCGCAGCGGCAGCAGCTCGCCCGGGATGTCGTCGGCCTTCAGCAGGTGGCTGCGGTTGAAGTCGTACTGCCAGCCGAAGGAGACGACCTGTCGGCGGCCCTCGTAGCCGCGGAACTCGAAGGCCCTGAATGGCAGGGTCCCGAGCCAGGCGGCCAGGGCGGCCTCGGCTTCGGCGTCGACGAACTCGCGGCGATAGACGAAACCATCCGGCAGGTGGGCCGGCGCGACGGGGGGCAGGTCGAACAGGCTGGCCTGGTGGGCGGGCGTCTTGGCCATAGCGCCATCCTAACGCGGCCGGCCTTGCCACGATGCGGCCATTGCGGCGTTGATGCTTTGGACGTCCGGTTTCCGCCGTGGTGCGCGCATGCAGCTCGAGTGCTTCAAGACCATTCCCGATCCGCCGCAGCTGATCCCTGGCCGGCCCGAGCGGCGCTGGATGGACGCCTTCGCCAGCCGCGCGCCCTACCGCTGCCTGCCGCTGACCATGGCCAACACCACCGGCTGGGAGATCCTCTGCCCGTTCGGCTTCACCGCCGAGTGGAGCGGCGGGACCTCGACGGCGGCGATCCGCATCATTCCGGACGATCCGAACATCAAGAACCCGCAGGGCTTCGTGCAGTCGCACTTCGCCTATGGGACCCTGACCTTCCACACCGGCTATCTGTTCCGCACCCAGCCCGGCTGGGCGGTGCTGACCTCGGGCCCGCCGAACCACCCCAAGCACGGCATCCAGCCGCTGACCGGCCTCGTGGAGACCGACTGGCTGCCCTTCCCCTTCACCATGAACTGGCTGTTCACCGCGCCCGGCCGCGTGCGCTTCGAGAAGGACGAGCCGTTCTGCTTCATCAACGTCGTCGAGCACAACCAGCTCGAGCGGTTCGAGCCGGTGCTGAAGACCCTCGACAGCGACCCCGAGCTGAAGCGCCAGTACGAGACCTGGTCGACCTCGCGGGCCGAGTTCAACCAGCAGCTCCAGGCCGGCGACCCCGACGCCCTCAAGCGCTCCTGGCAGAAGTTCTACTTCCGCGGCGAGACGCTCGAAGGCGACAAGGTCGAAAGCCACGTGAACAAGCGCCGGCTCAAGGCGCCCGAGACCGAGAAGTAGGTCAGCCGAGCCGCCCCACCGCCTCCGCCACCGCCTGCGTCTGTTCGAGGACGACCATGTGGCCGGCCTCGGGGATCGAGACCAGCTCGGCGCCGGCGATGCCCTTCTTGAAGGCGTGGGCGTAGGCCGGCGGGATCAGCCGGTCGCTGTCGCCCCAGACGATCACCGTGCGCGCCTTGATGCGGTAGAGCCGCTGCTGGAGCCCCCGTTCCGGGATGGGGAACAGGATGCGGCCCGCCATGCCGAGCTGGCGCGCGTTGGTCACCAGGTACTGCTGCAGGAAGCCCGGATCCTCGACGTTGCGCCCGGCGGTGAGCATGGCCGCGCCCGCCGCCTCGTCGTGGAACAGCAGCGCCGGCATCTCGTAGGGCAGGGTCGCGAAGAGGTCGGGGATCGGGTGGGCGTCGTCCCACAGGCCGGCCGGGGCGATCAGCGCCAGGCGGCTGACGTCGTTGGGCTGCACCGCGGCCATCTCGGCGGCGATCATGCCGCCCATCGAATGGCCGACGAGGATCGGGTCCTTCAGGCCGAGCGCGGCGGCCACGTCCCAGGTGTGGAGGGTGAAATCCAGCATGTCACGGATCTCGGGCGCCTCCTCGCTGTCGCCGTAGCCGGGGACCAGCGGGGCGTAGACGTGGTGCGTCTTGGCGAGGGCGGCGAGGAACGGATCCTCCGGCGTGACGCCGCCGGCGCCGTGCAGGAAGACGAGGTCGGGACCGGACCCGCCCTCGATGTAGCGGACCGGAACGTGGTGGGTCTGGACGGTCTTGAGTTCCATCGTGGCCTCCTCCCTCACTCGGCCGGGATCGGCGCGCGCGCCGGCGAGGCCGGCAGCGAGCCGGCGGCGACCTGGGCGATCGGCTTGCACCAGAACCGGTCGTCGTCGGCGTAGTCGGGGAACATGTTGCGCAGCTTGGGCATGACCTTCTCGGCGAACAGCCGGGTCGAATACATGCACTTGTCGGCGGGCATGTTCCCGACGTGCATCAGGCAAAAGATGTTGCCGACGTGCAGGCCCTTGATCAGGTCCTCCATCCGCTGGCGCACGGTTTCCGGCGAACCGGCGATGACGTGGCCCTGCTCGGTGAGGTCCTTCCAGGTGAGCTCGGCGTAGCCGCCGCGCGGCGGGGCGTATTGCGACAAGGCGCCGGTCTGGATGGTCTTGATGGTCCGGTAGCCGGGCGCGTCGGCGAAGCCCGGATAGACGTGCAGGCAGCGATTGTAGAAGTAGCTGACGTGCTCCGAATACAGCCGCTCGGCCTCCTCGTCGGTCTCGGCCACGCAGATCGTCTGGGCGAAGCCGGCGCGATAGGGACTCTTGTCCGGCGCGCCGCGCTCCTCCACCCGCTGCCAGTAGCCGTTCATCAGCGCCTGGGCCCGCAGGTACCCGGAGAAGCTGAGGTAGGAGTAGGAATAGGTGTTGTCGATGCAGAAGTCGTAGGTCTCGACCGAGCCGCCGCCGGGGATGTGCACCGGCGGATGCGGCTGCTGGATGGGCCGCGGCCAGATGTTCACGTGGCGCAGCTTGTTGTAGCGGCCGTTGAACGCGAACGGATCGCGCTCCGTCCAGGCGCGGATGATCAGCTCGTGCGCCTCGGCGTACTTCTCGCGGGTCAGCGAGGGGATCTGGCCGTAGCAGTAGTTGGTGTCCATCGAGGTGCCGACCGGGAAGCCGGCCACCAGCCGCCCGCCGGAGATGCAGTCCAGCATGGCGAACTCCTCGGCCACGCGGACCGGCGGATTGTAGAGGGCGATGGAGTTGCCGAGCACCACCAGGCCGACGTCCTTGGTGCGGCGCGCCAGGCCCGCGGCGATGATGTTCGGCGAGGGCATGATGCCGTAGCCGTTCTGGTGATGCTCGTTGACCCCGATGCCGTCGAAGCCGAGGTCGGCGGCGTATTCGAGCAGGTCCATATAGGTGTTGTAGACCTCATGGCTCTTCACCGGATCGAACAGGCGCTGGTCGATGTCGACCCAGACCGAACGGTTCTTCTCCCGGAAATCGTCCGGCAGATAGGGCCACGGCATCAGGTTGAACCAGGTGAACTTCATCGGTCTTCCTCCCATGCCCCGCCTCTGACGGGCGGTGGCTGAACGACGATAATCCAACGACGGGGGAGTCCAAGCGCCATACCGCTTCGACTTGCCGGATGTGAATCGGCCACCGGCTTTGCATCCGATGCTGCGCGAGCGTCCCGAGCGGCGTTAGAGAGGTCGCATGGCTTTCGAGATCCTCGACGTCCAGCCCATCTACGAGGGCTATTCCACCCTGGTCATGGCGACCCTCTCGGCGCCCGATGGCTCCACCTTCCGGCGCGAGATCGAGCACCACGGCGACGCCGCCTGCGTCCTGCCTTATGACCCAGAGCGGCGTTGCGCCCTGCTGGTCAGCCTGCCGCGGGCGCCGGTCACCTGGCGCGGCGGCCCCGACCAGCTCCTCGAGGCGCCGGCGGGGATGATCGACGAGGGCGAGGACGCGCAGACCTGCGCCCGGCGCGAGGCGCTGGAGGAGGCGGGGGTGAAGCTCGGAGCCCTGGAGCCGCTGGGCGCGGTCTACGCGAGCCCGGGGGTCTCCACCGAGCGCATCGCGCTCTATCTGGCGCCCTATGCCCGAACCGACCGGGTCGGCGACGGCGGCGGCCTGGACCACGAGCAGGAGCACATCACCGTGCTGGAAGTCCCCCTCGCCGAGCTCTGGAGCAAGCTGGAGGGCGGCGAGCTGACCGACCTGAAGTCCTTCACCCTCGTCTATGCGTTGAAGGCGCGTCGTCCGGAGCTGTTCGCATGACACCGGGTTTCATCGGCTGGGCCCTCGACCGCGGCGAGCGCGAGGCGCTGCTGAAGCGCTTCGCGCCGCGCTACCCCAAGCCGGTCGCCGACCACGTGACCCTGAAGTTCGGCGACGCGGCGGCGGCGCTGCCGACCGCCACGGCGGGCGAGATCGTCGGCGAGGCTGACGACGGCGCCGGCGTCCAGGCCATGGTCGTGCGCATCGGTGGAACGACAGACCGGCCGGACGGCTCGACCTACCACATCACCTGGTCGCTCGGTCCAGGCCGCCAGGCCAAGGAAAGCAACGACGTGATCCGGGACCGCGGTTGGCGGCCGTTCGAGGCGCCCGTGCCGCTGCGCCTGATCCCGAGCGCCTATCCGCGCTGACTGAGCAGGCTTGGCAGCAGGCCGACGAGCCGAGTGCTAAACACCTGATTTTGCAGGAACAATCTCGCGAATCGCGCATAGTTCCCTTGCGCGGCGCCCGCGCGCGCCGCGCATCGGACCAACAACGCCGAGGTTTGCGCATGATGGCGTCGCCCGAGTTCCGCAAGCAGCTGGAAGGCTACAGTCTGGCCACCGCGGAGATCCTTTACCGGATGCCGGACCATCCCAGCCTGCTGCAGAGCTACATCTGGCAGGACTACGATCTCTGTCCGGAATTCCCCGCCCTGCGGAAGTTCCTGGATTTCTGGAGCCGCACCCTGGACGGGCCGCTGTTCAAGGTGACCGTCGCCCACTGCCGGCTGATCAAGCCGGCGGAGCTGAAGGCTGTCGGCGCGGAGTTCAGGCTGCACTAGCCTCTTGTCACAGTCCCTCTAGCCAGGGCGCGGCGGGCGTGGACTGATGGCGGCGCTTCCCGTCGCCGAAAGTCCGCCGCTTGCGCCCCCTGATCCTCGCCTGCCTTGCCATTCTCGGGTTCGCGCTCGCCGGCTGCCAGGACAAGGTCCGGCGCCCCGCCTGCCCCGCCGGGCAGCGCTGCTTCGAGTTCGGCCTCGACCTGGAGCCCGCCACCCTCGACCCGCAGAAGGCCAACCTGATCTCCGAGAGCTGGGTGATCGGCGACCTGATGATGGGGCTGACCACCGAGGCGCCCGACGCCAGCCCGGCTCCCGGCGGAGCGACCTCCTGGGAGACCAGCCCCGACGGCCTCGTCTGGACCTTCCACCTGCGCCGCGACGCGCGCTGGTCCGACGGCGTCCCGGTGACGGCCGACGACTACGTCTTCGGCCTGCAGCGGCTGCTCGATCCGAAGATCGCCTCGATCTACGCCTACCTCGCCTATGTCATCGAGGGCGGCCAGGCGATCAGCGAGGGCAAGGCCGCGCCCTCGACGCTCGGCGCCAAGGCCCTCGATCCCTACACCCTGCAGCTCAAGCTCGCGCACCCCGCGCCCTACCTGCCCGAGCTGACCAAGCACCAGAGCTTCTATCCCGCGCCCCGGCACGTGGTGGAGAAGTACGGCGACAAGTGGGTGACGCCCGGCCGCTACGTTTCGAACGGTCCCTACAGGCTGGTCTCCTGGCGACTCGGCGACCACATCGGTCTGGCCAAGAACCCGGCCTTCTTCGACGCTGCCCACGTCTGTTTCGACCGGGTGGACTATTTCGCGACGCCCGACGCCATCTCGGTCGAGCGGCGGATCCAGCGCGGCGAGCTCGACGCCACCAACACCTTCCTGTCGAACCGGATCACGCGGCTGAGGTCGGTGATGCCCGGCTACGTGCGCACCCACACCTCCCTCGCCACCCTCTACATGTCGTTCAACCGCGCGGTCCCAGCGCTGCAGGACCTGCGGGTGCGCCGCGCCCTCTCTCAGGCGGTCGACCGCGAGTTCATCACCGGCAAGCTGCTGCGCGCCGGCCAGCAACCGGCCTACGCCTTCGTCCCGCCGGGGGTGGCCAACTATCCGGGCGGCGCGCGCACCGTCTGGGCGGGCCGGCCGCTGACCGCGCGACAGGCCGAGGCCAGGACGCTCCTGGCGCAGGCCGGCTATTCGCCGGGCCGGCCGCTGAAGCTGGAGATCAAGACCACCAACAATCCGGAAAGCCTGCTGCTCGCCCAGGCGGTGCAGGCCGACTGGCGCGCGATCGGCGTCGACGCGAGCCTCGTCCAGAACGACGGGCCCGTGGCCTTCTCAGCCTACGCCAACCGCGATTTCCAGGTGGGGATGATGGTCTGGTACGCCGACTTCAACGACCCGATGACCTTCCTGGGCCTGCTCAAGTCTGACACCGGCGCCCAGAACTACGGCGACTATCGCAATCCGGCCTACGACGCCCTGCTGGACGCCGCCGACCGGGAGGCGGACGCGGCCCGGCGCGGCCAGATCCTGGCCCGCGCCGAGCGGCTGATGCTGGCGGACGAGGGCACGGTTCCGATCGACTTCACCGTCAACCGCGCCCTGGTGAACCCGCGCATCACCGGCTGGGTGGACAACGCGGAGAACTTCCACCGCACCCGCTGGCTCTGCCCGCGCTGACCGGCGGAGCCGGTCAGGTGAGCGGGGCGGCGCGGTCAGTAGCTGCGCCACTCGTAGTGGCAGTGACGCTTGCCGTTGGACTTGGCGATCTGGTGGCCGGCCACGGCGCCAACGCCGGCGCCGATGATCGTGCCGCCGGTGCGGCCGCCGCCGTGGCTGACGGCGTTACCCAGCAGGCCGCCGGTGATGGCGCCGACGACGGTGCCGGTGTTCTTCGCATGTCGGCTCGCGCCGCAGACCAGCACCTTGTGCCGGCCATGTTGAGGTTGCGCGCTCGCGACCATCGGGGCCGCCGCCAGGCTCAGGGCGGAAACGGCGAGAGTCGCGGACGCGATCAGCTTGTTGCGCAAAGGTCAGTTCTCCTTGGTTGCGGCGACACGCATCGGTCTGAAACGCCTGAGATATGCTCAAGGTTGCCGTCCGCCGGCCAAACCGCCCTTTGGCCTTCATGCGGACAACCTCCGGAACCAACCGTCGCCTCTTGTCTTTTTTCGGGCATTCCGCCGGCCAACCTGTTGAAAGGCCGGCAGCTCGGAGAAACGCCATGTCTGTTCTTGCCTGGATTGTGCTGGGCCTGATCGCCGGCTTCATCGCCAGCAAGCTCGTGAACCGGACCGGCGGCAGCCTGCTGCTCGACCTCATCCTCGGTGTCGTCGGCGCGTTTGTCGGCGGCTTCCTGTTCACCCGCTTCGGCGCCGCCGGCGTCACCGGTCTGAATATCTATTCCATCCTTGTCGCCATCGTCGGCGCCGTGGTGGTCCTGTTCATCTACCACGCCCTGGTCGGCCGACGGGCCCTATAGGACCCTGAAGGCGCGTCTCCGGACACGTCCGGAGCGCTTGGGGAGAGTTAGGAAGGCCCCGCCGCGAGGCGGGGCTTTCTGCGTTCGGGGGTCGGAACGCCGCCAAGGCCCCGCGGGTTGGCTGCCCGAATCTGTGGTCCCGGAGCACCCGCCATGGCCGACATCCGCAAGACAGAGCAGCGCTCGGGACCGAAGACCGGCGCCGGCGGGGGCGCGGCCTACCGCACCGGCTATGGGGCGGGGGGCCTGGGTTCGGGCGAGGACCGCGCCGACCCGGACGAGGCGGTCCGCGAGACCGCGACCTGGGATGCGCCCGGCGTCACGCCCGACGGCCATCGCACAGGCTCCTCGACGGACGGCCCGCGCACCGCAATGGACGGCGAAAGCGAGCCCGAGGCCGGCGACGACGAGGCGGCGGACTAGTTCATCGCCGCCGCGAGGCCGAGCCCCGGCGTCGGGGCGCGGGCCATGATCACCGTCTGCGCGTCTATCCTGCGGCCGCGCCGCTCCAGCTCCAGATGGATGTGGTCGGTGATACCGGCATAGCGGCCCTGCAGGCTGTGCGCCGTGCCCACGGCGTGGCCGAGCTCCACCGTCTGGCCGACCTCCACCTTGGGGTTCACGTAGAAGACCCGCGCCTGGAGGTGCAGGGCCGGATTGTCGATCTCGACGTACTTGAAGCGCTCGTCGCCCGGATAGGCGTAGCCGATCTTCGAGACGTAGCCGGAGATCGGAGCGAGCACGAGCTGGCCCGACCGGCTGTCGTAGTCGACGCCCTCGTGCGCCCGGGCGCCGCCATCGCGCGAGGCGTGGAAATAGCCGTCGCCGAAAGCGTCATGGCCGCGCGGCTCCCCGCCGGTCGGATTGGCGAAGTCCGGCGCGCCGTCGCCGTCGATGTCGAGCCCGTCCCAGACCGGCCCCTGCGGAGCGAGCTGCACGGCCTCGCGCGGCGCCGGCGCCGAGGTCAGCTGGGCCAGGGCGGGGACGGCGTCCCCGTTCCGGGCCTCCGCACGCACCGCCGCCTCGGCAATCCCGAGGGAGCCCACAGCCACGCCGATAGCAAGCGCAAGTATGCCGCGCGGACCGAAGGATTCCACACGCTCGGCGATGCGATGAACGAGCGTGACTGTCGAGAGGATCTGGCGGCGCATGGAGCGCTAGATGGGACAAACGAGGCGGCGATCTAATGCGTCATCTCGCCGCGACAACGGCTATACTGACAGACACCTCGAAGAGCTGCCGGCCGCTCAGATAATTCTGGCGTGAATGGGGCGCCGCCTCGGCCGATCGCTTCGTCGACTCGGCGCCGTCGCAGCCGAACCGCGTTCCGCCGGATCCGCAGCGCAATTGTCATGAAGCGGCGCCATTTTGCGCGCCCTCATGAAAGCGATTCTCCGCCCCCTGTTCGCCGGCGCCTTCCTGGCGCTCTCCGCCCTCGGTTCCGGCGCCGCCGGGGCCGCGCCGCACAACGTGATCATCTTCGTGGCCGACGGGCTGCGCTCGCGGATCGTGACGCCGCAGACCGCGCCCGCCCTGGCGCAGGTGCGCAGCGAAGGCGTCGACTTCGCCAACAGCCACTCGCTCTATCCGACGGTGACCACGCCGAACGCCTCGGCCATCGCCACCGGCCACTACCTCGGCGACACCGGCGACTTCGGAAACACAATCTGGGTGGGGAAGGGCTTTCCCGCGCCCTACGCCTCGCCGCTGGCGGGGCTCGAGAACAACGTCGTCCTCTCGCACGTGAACGAGCGCTACGCGGGCAACTACCTCGGCGAGGTGAACCTGCTGACGGCGGCCCGCGCCAAGGGCTACGCCACGGCGGTTATCGGCAAGCAGGGCCCGGCCGGGGTCCAGGACCTCCCCGCGCTGGCCGGGCGGGAAGGGATCGTCATCGACGACGACACCGGCTGGAAGGACGGGGAGGGCGTGCCGCTGCCCCCAGGGATCGCCGAGGCCATCAAGGCGGCGGGCCTGCCGGCAGAGGCGCCCGACCGCGGCCTGAACGGGTCCGGCGGCGCCTACAACATGCCCGGCGCGATCGTCGCCAATGTGGAGCAGCAGGACTGGTTCCTGAAGGTGGCTACCCAGGTGCTGCTGCCGCGCTTCAAGGCCGAAGGCCGGCCGTTCGTGCTGGTGTTCTGGTCGCGCGATCCGGACGGCACCCAGCACAACGAGGGCGACAGCCTCAACAGCCTGACCCCCGGCATCAACGGGCCGACGACCATGGCCGCGATCCGGAACGCCTCGAACGACCTTCAGGCCCTGCGCGACGCCGTGAAGGGCCTGGGCCTGGAGGCCGAGACCGACATTGTGGTCACCGCCGACCACGGCTTTTCGGTGATGTCGCGCCAGAGCCGGACGAGCGGCGCGGCGAAGCTGAAGTACCGGGATGTGACGCCCGGCTTCCTGCCGCCGGGCTTCCTGGCCATCGACCTCGCCCGGGCGCTGAAGCTGCCGCTGCACGACGGCAACGGCCTGCCGGTCGACCTGAAGGGCGGCTTCCGGCCGAAGAACGGGGCGCTGATCGGCGCCGATCCGGCCCATCCCGAGGTGGTGGTGGCGCCGAACGGCGGCACGAACCTGATCTGGCTGCCGGGCGCCAACGCCAAGGCGCTCGCCCGCCGGATCGCCGCCTTCCTTGCGACCCAGGACTACACCGGCGCCCTCTTCGTCCGGGACGCGCTGGGGCCGGTTCCCGGCGCCTTGCCGACCAGCGCCGTCAACCTCGTGGGCGCCTCGCGCACACCGCCCCCCGACATGGCGGTGGGCTTCCGCAGCTTCTCCACCGGCTGCGCCGATCCGGAGGTCTGCGGCGCCGAGGTGGCCGACAGCGAGCAGCAGCAGGGCCAGGGCATCCATGGCTCGTTCGGCCGCCAGGACACCCACAACTTCATGGCCGCCACCGGTCCCGATTTCCGCAAGGGGTTCGTCGATCCGGCGCCGGTCAGCAACGCCGACTGGGCGCCGACCCTGGCCCACGTCCTCGGGTTCGACATGGCGCCGCGCGGCCGGCTCACCGGCCGGGTGATGGCCGAGGCCCTGGCCGACGGTCCCGCCCCGCCGGAGAGCAAGGCGCTCGTCCTGCGCTCGGCGCCGGCCGCCAACGGCTTCGTGACCGTGCTGAACGCCCAGGAGGCGGAGGGCCGGCGCTACTTCGACGCGGCCGGCATGCCGGGCCGGACGATCGGCCTCAAGCCCTAGTCGGAACTCTCGCCTAGAGGGTCCAGACGAGGGTCAGGACCGTGATCAGCACCGTGATCCAGATCAGGGTGTTGACCAGCATGCGGACCATGCCGCGCTCGTGCTCGTCGGAAATCCCCAGCCGGTCGCAGACCAGGTTCGAGGGCAGCATCAGCAGGCGGAACATGGGACGGGCCCTTCCAGAAAGCCTTCTATGAGGCGGCGACGCGCATCGGCGGCAGCTCGCCGCGGTGGGCGGCGATTCCGAGCTGCAGGCTCTGGGCGATGATCTCGGCCCGCGAGACGAACAGGGCCGCCGCCTCTGGCGGGCAGGTCTCAGCGGCCGTCTCGCGGAACAGGTGCAGCCAGCGCGCGAAGTGGGTCGCCCGCGCGTCGGGCAGGCGCACATGGGCGGCCATCGGCGCCCCGTGGAAGCGGCCGGTCATCAGGAGAACCGAGGACCAGAAGTCGCACAGCTTGGCGAGGTGCTCGTTCCAGTCGACGATCACCGCGTTGAAGATCGGCCCGAGCGCAGGGTCCTTGCGGACCTTGGCGTAGAAGGCGTGGACGAGGCCCTGGATCATGTCCTCGGTGACCCCGGCGGCGGTTCCGGGGGCCAGCTGGGCGCGGCGTTCCTGGATCGAGCTCATAAGATGTATTTAGAATATTGCTTATGGTTTGGCCAGGGCCTACCTGTCGCAGGCAAGGGCCGGTCGGCCCGATCGTGCGAAGGACCCCGCCGGTGCTCGTCCTCACCGAGCAGACGCCCAACCCGGACGCCCTGAAGTTCATTCCCGAGCTCGCCCCCGGGGCGCGCCTCACCGAGGGCGCGACCTACGCCTTGGCCCGCAGCGGCTTCGATGCGGCGCGCTCGACGCTGGCCGCGGCGCTGTTCGGGCTGGCGGGCGTCGAGCGGGTGTTCGTCGCGCCGGGTTTCGTGACCGTCACCCGCGCCGCCGCGGGGCCGCCCTGGAGCGCCCTGCGCTACGCCGTCATCGCCGCGATCGCCGAGCATCTGGCCTCCGGCGCACCGGCCATCGCCGACGACTCGCCGCCGGTCGAGGACGCCGGCCAGGATCCGATCGAGGAGGAGATCCGGCAGGTGCTGGGGCTGCATGTCCGCCCGGGCGTCGCCCGCGACGGCGGCGACGTGCTGTTCGAGCGCTTCGACGCCGACACCGGGGTGCTGTGGATCCGCATGCAGGGGGCCTGCGGCGGCTGCCCCTCCTCACGCCTGACCCTGAAGTCCGGGATCGAGCAGATCGTGCGCCGCTACGTTCCCGAGGTGGCGCGGGTCGAGGAGATCGGCGGGGCGCCCGCGCCCGCCGGAGCCTCGCGCCTGCGCCGCTGGATCGAAGGCTTCGGCGGCCGCGGCGCCGGCGCGCGGCCGGTGTTCACCCACGGCGGACGGGAGATCCCGCGGCGTCCGGAGCGGACGCCCTAGTCCGCGGGGACCTCGACGCGGCTCAACAGGCCCTCGAGGGCGGCGCGGTTCTCCACCAGGTCAGCGAGGGTGTAGCTGTCCAGCACCTTCAGGAAGGCCGCGCGGGCCTGGTGCATGGCGCCGCGGAGCCGGCAGGCCGGGGTGATGGCGCAGGTCGCGTTGACCAGATCCAGGCAAGGGACGAAGGCGAGGTCCGGCTCGGTCTTGCGGACCACCTCGCCGAGCACGATCTCGGCCGCCGGCCGGGCCAGCTTCAGGCCGCCGTTCTTACCGCGGGTGGTCTCGAGATAGCCGGCCAGGCCCAGCTCGTGGACCACCTTCATCAGATGGTTGCGCGAGATGCCGTAGCTCGCCGCGATGCCGGCGATGGTCGGCCGCGCCCGGGACGGCTCGCCCGACGCCTTGGGCTCGCCGGTGACGGCCACGTACATCAGAACCCGCAGGGCGTAGTCGGTATAGACGGTCAGGCGCATGGAAGGGTTCGTTGGCGACGGAAGCGGGACAGGAGCGAGGCAGCGAGGCCGGAAAATTGCGAGCCCGATTGCGAGTTCGGCGTCCAGCTTGCCCCGGCCGCGCCGGAACCTCCAGCGCGATCCCCTTAAAATACTGGCAGCCGGGTCGTCGAACGGCGCTTGCGCAAATCCGAGTTGGTTGGTTATCGTTGATAAGTTATCTTTGATCTGGATCAAGGGCGCCCTTGAGAGACGCCCGGACAGTGACGCCAAAAGCGCAAGAGGGAACCGTCCATGGATATGACCGCCAAGTCTCAGGCGAAGACCGAGCATTTCGACGTGCTGATCGTGGGCGCCGGCATCTCCGGCGTCGGCGCGGCCTATCACCTGAAGGAGCAGTCGCCCGACAGGAGCTTCGTGATCCTGGACGCGCTGGATGACTTCGGCGGCACCTGGCACACCCACAAGTACCCGGGCATCCGTTCGGACAGCGACCTCTACACCTTCGGCTACCGCTTCAAGCCCTGGGTCGGCGCGCCGATCGCCACGGCCGACGAGATCCTCAAGTACATGGGCGAGGTGATCGAGGAGAACGATCTCGAGCGCCACATCCGCTACAAGCACAAGATCGCCAACGCCCGCTGGTCGAGCGAGACCAACACCTGGACGGTCGAGGCCCAGCGCACCGACACCGGCGAGACCCTCACCTTCACCTGCAACTTCCTCTGGATGTGCCAGGGCTACTACCGCCATTCCGAGGGCTTCACGCCGGACTGGCCGGGGATGAAGGACTTCAAGGGCCAGATCGTCCACCCGCAGACCTGGCCCGAGAACCTCGACTACAAGGGCAAGAAGGTCATCGTCATCGGCTCGGGGGCGACCGCGGCCACCCTGGTGCCGGCGATCGCCGACGACACCGCCCACACCACCATGCTGCAGCGCTCGCCGACCTACTTCGTGCCGGGCCGCAACGTCGACGACATGGCCGACCAACTGCGCGCCCTGGAGATCGACGAGAACTGGATCCACGAGATCGTCCGCCGCCAGCGCCTGAAGATGGGCGAGGAGTTCACCCGCCGCGCCTTCGAGGAGCCGGAGGCGGTGAAGCAGGAGCTGCTGGCCGGCGTCTCGGCCTTCGTCGGCCCCGAGGTCACCGAGAAGCACTTCACCCCGCGCTACCGCCCCTGGCGCCAGCGCATCGCCTTCGTGCCGGAGGGCGACATCTTCCAGAAGGTCGGCGAGGGCAAGGCCAGCGTCGTCACCGACGAGATCGAGCGCTTCACCGACAAGGGCATCCTCCTGAAGTCGGGCCAGGAGCTGGAAGCCGACATCATCGTCACCGCCACCGGCTTCCGCCTGTGCGTGCTCGGCGATATCAAGTTCGAGGTGGACGGCAAGCCCATCGACTTCGCCGACACCGTCACCTACCGCGGCATGATGTTCACCGGCGTGCCCAACATGGTGTGGGTGTTCGGCTACTTCCGGGCCAGCTGGACCCTGCGCGTCGACATCATGGGCGACTTCGTCTGCCGCCTGCTGAACCACATGAAGAAGAAGGGCGTCGCCAAGGTCAGCGTCCAGCTGCGGCCCGAGGACAAGGACATGCCGCGCCTGCCCTGGATCGACGAGGACAACTTCAACCCCGGCTATCTGATGCGCGACATCGACCTGATGCCGCGCCGGGGGAACAAGCCCGAGTGGCAGCACACCCAGGACTACTGGGCCGAGCGCAACGAGCTCCCGAAGGTCGACCTCGACGGGCCGGAGTTCCGCTACGAGGGCCAGGCCGTGCGGCCCGAGGCGGTCGCCGCGGAGTAGGTTCAGACGCCCGCCTCTCCCGAGCGGAGCTTGGGAGAGGCTTTTCTTTGCGCGATCTCTACAGCTCGATCATGTCGAAATCGGCCTTGGCCGTGCCGCACATCGGGCAGCACCAGTCGTCCGGGAGGTCGGACCAGCGGGTTCCGGGCGCCAGGCCCTCGGCCGGATCGCCAGCTTGCTCGTCGTAGATGTAGCCGCAGGTGCGGCACTGCCAGGTCTTGTAGGAGGCGTCGCTCATGACTGTCCTTTGGGGCCGTTGGGAGGGCCGTTGGGGCGTCCTTCAGTCCCGAAGCTGAGGCGCAGGGTGGAAAGGCTGGTTTCGCGGATCGGGTCGACGTCGGTCTCGGGATCGACGAGCACCTGCATGGAGAGCCCCAGCAGCAGGGAGCCGATCATCAGGGCGGCGGCGTCGGCGTCGATCTCGCGCCGGATGGCCCCCTCGGCCTGGCCCTTCTGCACCAGGCCCTCGAGCCGGCGCTCGACGCGCGCGTGCTCGGCGGCGAAAGAGGCGCGCAGCTCGGTGGCGTCGGCCACCTGGGCCGACAGCAGCATGAAATAGGCGCGGGTCTCGCTCTGCTGCCCAAGGCCACGCAGGTAGAGGTCCACATAGGCCAGCACCGCCTCGAGGCCGGGCAGCTCGTCGATGCGGTATTCGGCGAGCGCCTGCTCCTGGCGCTCGTGCAGGTGCTGGATGACCGCCTCGATCAGCCCCTGCTTGGAGCCGAAGCGCTGGGTGGCGAGGCCCCGGCTGTAGCCGGCCCGACGTCCCACCGTCTCGAAGGTGGCGGCGCTGACGCCTTCGTCGGCCACCACCTCGATCGCCGCCTCCAGGAGGCTGCGGCCGGATTCGTCGCGGCGCTCGGCCTGGGTGCGGCGTCCGACGGAATGGGGGCTGATTTGCGTCACGGCTCCCCTGGTAACTTATTTGTTGGCTGACAAGCAAGTTAATGATAGCGACGTTCTGCCGGTCCGAACGCGGACCCAAGAAGATCAAGGAAACCCGAGGATGATGATCCCCAAGGACCTGGCCGACACCATCGTCGACCCGCGCGCCTACCAAGAGCGCAGCCGCAGCGACGAGGCCTTCAAGCGCCTGCGCGCCGAGGCGCCGCTGGCCGTCGCCCAGCCGGAGGGCTTCGATCCCTTCTGGGTCGTCACCCGCTTCGACGACATCCAGGCCGTCGAGAAGCAGAACGAGCTGTTCCACAACGGCGACCGCTCCACCGTCGTCACCACCATCGAGGCGGACCAGAAGGTCCGCGCCATGATGGGCGGCAGCCCGCACCTCGTCCGCTCGCTGGTCCAGATGGACAACCCCGACCACTTCGCCTACCGGCGCCTGACCCAGGCCTGGTTCCTGCCGCAGAACATCCGCGACCTCGAGGGCCGGATCCGCGAGATCGCCCGCGGCTTCGTCGATCGCATGGCCGCGCACGGCGAGCGCTGCGACTTCGCCCGCGACGTCTCCTTCCTCTACCCGCTGCACGTGATCATGGAGATCCTCGGCGTGCCGGAGGCGGACGAGCCGCGGATGCTGAAGCTCACCCAGGAGCTGTTCGGCAGCGCCGACCCCGAGGTGAACCGCTCCGGCTCGGCGAGCCTGGACGTCGACCAGGGCCTGGCCCAGCTGCAGGCCACGGTCATGGACTTCATGACCTACTTCAACGCCATGACCGAGGACCGCCGGAAGAACCCGCGCAAGGACCTCGCCAGCGTCATCGCCAACGGCGCCATCGAGGGCCAGCCGCTCGGCCACCTGGAGGCGATGAGCTACTACATCATCGCCGCCACGGCCGGCCACGACACCACCTCCAACACCACCGCCGGCGCGCTCTGGGCTCTTTGCGAGCACCAGGACCAGTTCCGGAAGCTGAAGGAGAACCCGGGCCTGATCCCCGGCCACGTGGAGGAATCCATCCGCTGGGAAACGCCGGTGAAGCACTTCATGCGCACCGCCACCGACGACGCCGAGCTGGCCGGCCAGAAGATCGCCAAGGGCGACTGGCTGATGCTCTGCTACCCGTCGGGCAACCGCGACGAGGCGCACTTCACCGACCCGTACCGCTACGACATCGAGCGCACGCCCAACAAGCACGTGGCCTTCGGCTACGGCGCCCACGTGTGCCTGGGCCAGCACCTGGCGCGCATGGAGATGCGGATCCTGTGGGAAGAGCTGCTGCCGCGCCTGGAGAGCATCGAGCTCGACGGCACGCCGACGCGCACCGCCGCCAACTTCGTCTGCGGACCGAAGTCGGTGCCGGTCCGCTTCAAGATGCACTGAGAACGATCGAACGGCCGAGCGTCGCATCAAGACGACGCCGGCCGCCCCTGGCTCCGGGCTGGGCGTGGGGGCCGGGAGGGGCGATGAGGAAGGAAACACCATGACGTCTCCGGCGATCGCCGCGAGCGCCGACCAGATCGACGCCGCCTGGATGACGGCCGCCCTCAGGGCGTCCGGCGCGCTCTCCCAGGAGGGCCGCGTGACAGGCTTCGACAGCAAGCCGGTGGGCAACGGCCTGGTGGGCGACAGCTTTCGCTTCACCCTCGCCTATGAGGGCGCGGGCCCCGAGGCCCCGCAGAGCGTGGTCGGCAAGTTCGCCGCCGCCGACGCCGCCAGCCGCGCCTCGGGCGCCGGCCTTGGCCTCTATGTGCGCGAGGTCTCCTTCTATCGCGAGCTCGCCCACACCGTCGGCATCATCACGCCGCGCACCTTCTTCGCCGACATCGATCCGGCGACCTCCGATTTCACTCTGATCTTCGAGGATCTGGGGCCGGCGCGGCCGGGCGACCAGCTCGCCGGCTGCTCGCCCGAGGACGCCCAGACCGCCGTCCTCGAGGCCGCCGCCCTGCACGCCCCGTGGTGGGGGAACCCGACGCTCGAGGCCATGCCGTGGATGCGGCTCTCCGAGGCGACCGCGCCGCAGATCCAGGCCGCCCTGCCCATGGTCGTGGCCGCCTTCAAGGACCGCTACGCCGGCCAGCTGGAGCCGGAGCTCATGGGCCTGGTCGACCGCCTGCCGGCCGCCGTGGTGGCGATGAACGCCGCGCGCGACGCCTTCCCGCTCACCGTCCAGCACGGCGACTTCCGCCTCGACAACATCCTCTTCGAGGTCCAGGGCGGCGCCCGGCGCATGGGCACGCTCGACTGGCAGACCGTGGCGCTCGGCCCCGGCGTCACCGACGTCGCCTACTTCTTGAGCGCCGGCCTCGACCCGGAGATCCGCCGCGTCCACGAGCGCGACCTCGTCGGGCTCTACCACGCCGAGCTGCAGCGCCTGGGCGTGACCGGCTACGACCGCGAACAGTGCTGGGCCGACTACCAAAAACTCGCGCTCCACGGCGTGCTGATGGGCGTCTTCTCGGCCATGGCCGTGGAGCGCACCGAGCGCGGCGACGCCCTGTTCCTCAAAATGACCCGCGGCGGCTGCCTCCAGGCCCTGGATCACCAGACCTTCGATCTCTGGGAGGCATGAGGGCGACCGCCGGTCTGCCGATCACGCGTTGCCATCTGCGTACGGCGCGCCTATCGCACCGGTTGTGCACTCCCCCTCGGTCCGCCGCCGCCTCCCGCGACTCAGCCGCGCGAGCCTGATCCGCAGTCGCCTGCACGCGCGGCGCGCACGGCGCACGGCCATCATCATCGCCGTCTCGGTGCTGGGCGGCCTGGCGGGTGCGGGATTCGCCCGGCTCAGCGACGGGGCGATGAAGGCCCACGCCGCCCTCTACGCGGCCGCCAAGTGGCCGACGCTGCTGCTCCTGCCGCTGGGTTTCGCCCTCGCGGCCTGGGTGACGCGCCGCTATGCGCCGGAATCGGCCGGCAGCGGCATCCCCCAGGTGATCGCCGCCGCCGAGGCGCGTTGGCACGGGCGCTGGGGCGGACAGCGGGTGACCCTGCGAACCGCCGCCTGGAAGGTCGTCCTCGCCGCCTGGCTCTATGTCTGCGGCGCCTCCATCGGCCGCGAGGGTCCGAGCGTCCAGGTGGTCGCCGGCATCGTGCGCTCGCTGACCCGCGGCCTGAAGGGCGGGCCGGGGCGGCGGGCCCTGATCCTGGCGGGCGGCGCGGCCGGCGTGGCTGCGGCGTTCAACACACCGATCGCCGGCGTGGTCTTCGCCGTCGAGGAACTCGCCAAGGGGTTCGAGAAGCGGACCCACACCACCGTCATCCTCGTGGTCGTGGTCGCCGGCTTCACCTCATATGCGGTGCAGGGCGACTACGCCTACTTCGGCCTGGGCTCGGGCGAGGTGACCCTCACCGCATCATGGCTCCTGGCGCCGCTGATCGGCGTGGTTGGCGGCCTCGCTGGCGGCCTCTTCGCCCGTGGCGTGGCCTTCTTCACCGGACCCGACCCGAACCCGGTGACCCGCTGGCGCCAGGCGCATCCGGTGGTCTTCGCCGGTCTCTGCGGGCTGGTGGCCGCGGTCGTCGCCGTGGCCTCCGGCGGGCTCACCTTCGGCGCCGGCTACGACGAGGCCAAGTCGCTGCTGCAGGACCACCCGGGCCGCGGCTTCGCCTTCGCCGTCTGGAAGTTCCTGGCCAACCTGGCGGCGGCGGTGTGCGGCGCGCCGGGCGGGATCTTTTCGCCCTCGCTCGCCACCGGCGCGGGGATCGGCGCGGCCTTCGCGCGGGCGGGCTTCGCCATCGCCGGGCGCGACGCGGTGGTGCTCGGCATGTCCGCCTATCTCTCCGGCGTCGTCCAGGCGCCCCTGACCAGCGCGGTGATCCTCATGGAGATGACCCGCGAACCGGGCCTCGTCGGCCCCCTGATGCTGGCCGCCCTGACGGCCCGCTGGGCGTCCGGCTGGATCATGCCCGAGCCGCTCTACCACCTGCTGTCGCGCAGCTGGCGGCCTAAGCCGCAGGGGTGAGGCGTCAGGGCAGGATGGCGGAGAGGGAGGGATTCGAACCCTCGATACCCTTGCGAGTATGCCGCATTTCGAGTGCGGTGCTTTCAACCACTCAGCCACCTCTCCGTACCGGGTGCGAGGCCGTCTGTTGAGGAGGCCTGCCGAGTGAGCGGCGGAACCTAATCAAGAGCCTCCGCCGCTGCAAGCGGGAAGCTTAGCGCGGCCACGGATCGGCAAGGCCGATCCGATCAGCGCGGATAGAGGATCATCTGGGTGCAACGGAACAGGGCCATGGTCTTGCCCGTCGTCTCGTTGATCGCCTCGGCGTCCCAGACCTGGGTCATGCGCCCGCCGTGGACCAGGCGCGCCTGGCAGGCGACCACCTCGCCTTCCTTGGCGGTGCCGAGATAGTTGGCCTTGAGCTCGATGGTGGTGAAGCCGCTGGCGCCCTCGGGCGCGGAGGCCATGCAGGCGTAGCCGCAGGCGCTATCGACGAGCGCGATCACCGAGGCGGCGTGCAGGAAGCCGTTGGGCGCCATGTGGCGCTTCGTGGCCCTGAAGCGACCCTCGGCCCGGCCGTTCTCGACCACCGACCATTCCAGCCCGAGCTCGCCCGGCAGCATGCCCTCCTGGCGCGCGGCGAACACCTCGGCGACATTGCCTTCCATCATCTGCGGATATCCCCTCGAAGAGCCCTTCTGACCTGAGGTGGGAAGGCGCCGCCGGGTAAGGCAAGGACCGGATCAGACCCGGGCTCAGAACCGGGCCGTCACCGCCAGACGGGCGGACCGCGGCTCCAGCGGGTGGATGTGGCGGTCCTCGACGCCCTGCGCCGGCTCGCCCGGCAGGCGGTCGACATAGACGTAGTCGGCGGCGTTCTGCCGGGAATCGAAGAGGTTGAAGACGTCGAGCTGCACGCGAAGGGTTGGCGTCAGCTTGTAGCCGAGGTCGAGGTTCACTTCCCGATAGCCGTCCGAGCGGTGCAAGTCGTCGGAGGAGAGGGCGTGGGCGCCGAGGTCGCGCAGTTCCACCGCGCCGAACCAGGGCCCGAGGTTATCCACGAGCACGCCGGCCGAGCCGACGAAGGCTGGCGCATCCTCGATGTGGTCGCCGGCCGGGTCCGGGTCGGTGTAGCGGGCGCGGCTGAAGGCGAGATTGGCGGAAAGCTCGATCCATGGCCGCGGGCGGTACTGGGCCGTGATCTCCACCCCGCGCCGGCGCCCGGGACGGCCCGCCTCGGTCTGGCCCACGTCGGCGTTGTAGGTCAGCTCCGAGGCGAACTCGGCCTGGAACAGAGTGACCGCCGCCTGCAGGTGCGGGACGGCGCTGGTCCGCAGGCCGACCTCGTAGCCCTTGGACTTCACTAGGAACGGCGGACGAGCGACGACGCCGACGTCGCTCAGCGTCCCCGCCCGCACGTCGTTGGAATGAAAGCCACGGCCGGCCGACAGATAGAGCTCGGTGCGCATCCAGGGGCCGAGGATCAGGCTGCCCTTGGGCTGCAGGAGGCCGGCCTGCTGGTCGCCCGAGATCCCGCCCACCAGGTTGGTGTCGCTGGCCGCGAAGTGGTCGGCGCGTAGGCCGCCGACCGCGCGGGCGTGATGGCCGAAATGGACCGTCGCCTCGCCGTAGGCGGAGAGGTTCCACTCCGCCACGCGGTCGGCCAGCAAGGTCGTCAGCGACGCCCGGGCGCGGGTGTGGCGGGCGTCCACATAGAGCCGGTCGTAGCGCCCCTGGAGGCCGACGATGGCGTCCGTCGGCAGGCCGAGGAGCGTGGTCCGGACGGCATAGCTGAGCGCGCCGCCGGCCGTCGTGCGGCGGTCGTTCTGGCCGTGCTGGTCGCCGTTCGCCGAATCGTCGAGGAAATGGGTGAAGTCGTTGAACAGGGTGAGCTGGCTGCGGATCGCGTAGGCGTTCGCCTCGATCCGGCCGCCGCCGAAGGCCAGCCCGAGATCGCGGGCGTATTCGGCGGAGAGGGAGAAGCGCTCCGAGCCGCCGCCGTCGGATGGATCGAGCGTGCCGAAGCGGCTGATCAGGCCCTGCCGCATGGCCCGCTCCGGCTGGTCGGTCGTGGCGTTCCACAGGCCGCGGTAATAGAGGGCGGTCAGCGACAGGCCGGCTTCGCCCACGTAGCGCAGCATGAGGTTGGTCTTGCGCAGGTTGTCCGGATGGTCCCACGGGCCGTCGAGATGCACCGCCTCGCCAGCCAGGATGAGCCGGTCGCCGCCGCGGAGTTCCAGCGTCGTGCCGGCGAACAGCCGCTGGTCGCCCACCGTGCCGGCGCTGGCGCTCACCTGGCCCGGCAGCTCGGCCACGAGGCCAAGGTGGTTGGCGCCCACCGAGGAGAAGTCGCCCTCGGTGGCATAGTAGGGCCCCTTGGTGAAGCGCACGCCGGCGGCGGCCTCGGGGATCAGGAAGTTGAGGTCGGTGTATCCCTGGCCATGGGCATGGGTGCGGGCGTTGACCGGCATGCCGCCGACGAAGGTGGCGAGGTCGGTGCCGTGGTCGAGATTGAAGCCGCGCAGCAGGTACTGGTTGGCCTTGCCCTCGCCGGAATGGACGGTGACGACGAGGCCCGGCACGGTCTCCAGGAGCTGGCCGACGCGATAGACGGGCCGCAGCTCCAGCTCCTGCTTGGTGATGACGCCCTCGGAGGCCGTGGCGGCCTTGCCGAGGACGTCCTGCGTCGAGGCGGTGACCACCACCTCGGACAGGGTCCTGCCGCCGCCACTTTCCGCAGCGTAAGCCTGGGCGCACGTCGAGGCGGCCGCGAGCCCCGCGGCGGCCGCCCACCCGAATGTCCACATGATGCTGTTTGCTGGACGCTACTTGCCGGCCGCCTTGGCGGCGACCTTGGCCTGGATGTCGGCCGGCAGCGGCGGCAGGGGATCGCCCTTGGCCGGGCCGTTGGCCTTCAGCTCCGGCTGGATCACGTACTGCTCGTGGCAGGCGGTGCACTCCTCGTAGAGCGCCGCGCCGGCCTTGAAGACCGCTTCCTTGTCGTGCTTCTCGGCGGCGGCCTTGGCGGCCACCGCGCGCTCGATGAGCACCTGGCTGTGGCGGTACCAGTCGGCTTCCGGCGCGCGGGCGCGGCCCGGCAACTGCATGGCGTTGCCCGCCTCGATGAGCGTGGCCGCCGCGTTCTCGAGCTTCGTCCAGCCTTCCTCGGTGGTCGGCGACAGGTCCTTCTCGCCCTTGGCGGTGACCTCCGTGCCGGAGCCCTCCCAGTACTGGAAGGAGGCGGGGTCGACCACGTGGCCCATGAACTCGTCCATCGGCAGGCTGGTGTTGAACTTGGCGGCGCCGGCCTCGGCCTTGGCCGCGGGCTTCGGTTGCGAGCAGGCGGCCATCAGGACAGCGGCGCTCAAGCAGGCGAGCATGGTTGTGGCGGTGCGCTTCAAGTTCTGTTCCCCCCGGATCCTCGTTTTGACTCGCCGGTCTGCGAGCGGCGGCGACCCAGCCTTACTTTGCCAAGCCGGCGTCCGTCCGCTTAATTACGGTGTCAGGCGCCGTTACAGCGACGTTACAGACACAAAGAACGGGCGGGGGGAGCGGCGTGGCCGCCGAGGACATCGCAGAACTCGCGGGGCGCCTGCGGGCGCGGCAGGCGCTCGGCCGGTCCGAGGTGCTGAACCGGCTATTCGACTTCCTGGCCGGGGCGTCCACGGAAGGCCGCAAGCCCAAGGAGCTGGAGGTGGCGGCCGCCGTGTTCGGCCGCGACGCGGGCTTCGACGGGGCGCAGGACGCCTCGGTGCGGGTCGCCGTCCACCGCCTGCGCCGCAAGCTGGAGGAATTCTATGCCGGGCCCGGCCGTGAGGACGAGGTGCGCCTCGTGGTGCCGCGCGGCGAGTACCGGCTGGAGACCGTGGCGGCCGCCGTCGCCGAGGCCGTCGCGCCGCCGCCGGCGCCGACCCGCAGGCCCTGGCGCATCGCGGCGGCTGTGCTGGTCGCGCTCAACCTCGCCGCCTGGGCCGGTTGGTGGGCGGCGCACCGCGACGGCTACGAGGGCCTGCGCCGCACCGCGCCGTGGGCTCAGCTCCTAGATCGCGACCGGCCGCTGCTGGTGGTGGTCGGCGACTACTACATCTTCGGCGACCTCGACGAGGCGACCGGGGCCGGGCGTCTGGTGCGCGAATACGGCGTCAACTCCGCCGCCGACCTCGACACCTGGCTGATGGACCATCCGGACCTCGTGGGTCGTTACCGCGACCTCGACCTCTCCTACCTGCCGGTCGGCGCGGCCCAGGCGCTGCGCGAGCTGATGCCCGTGCTGGCGCCGCGCACCGGCCGCCACGACGAGGTGCGGGTGATCACCGCCTCGGACCTCACGCCCGAGATGCTGAAGCGCGACGACGTGCTCTACGTCGGCTATCTGAGCGGGCTGAAGCTGCTGCGCGATCCGGTGTTCGCCGGCTCCCGCTTCCGGGTCGGCGAGACCTACGACGAGCTCGTCGACCTGAAGACCGGCCGCCGCTACGAGAGCCAGGAGGGGGGCCCCGTCGAGGGCCAATCGAGCCAGCGCGACCTCGGCTACTTCGCGGCCTTCCGCGGGCCTGGCGGCAACCGCATCGTCATCGTCGCCGGCGCCCGCGACACCGGCCTGATGCAGACCGCCGAGGCGGTGACCTCGAAGGGGACGCTGAAGGCCCTGCTGAAGTCGGCCGACGGCGCCGACGCCTTCGAGGGGCTCTACGAGGTGCAGGGCCTGAAGCGCGCCAACCTCGGCGGACGGCTGCTGGTGGCGAGCCCGCTGGACGCCCCGCGCATCTGGGCGCCGCCGAAGACGCCCCTGCCCTTCCCGGCCGGTTAGGCGATCGCCACACCTTTGTATTCGTCGCGCAGCTCGCGCTTGAGGATCTTGCCGATGTGGCTGCGCGGCAGGGTCGGCACCAGCTTGAGGTCGGCCAGACGCTGGGTCTTGCCGACCCGCTCGTTGAGCCAGGCCTTGAGCTCCTCGGCGCTGATCTTGGCGCCGGGCTTCAGCGCCACGAAGGCCACCGGCGTCTCGCCCCATTTCTCCGACGGCACGCCGACGACGGCGCTCTCGACGACATCCGGATGCTTGGCGAGCTCGGCCTCGAGGTCGCTCGGATAGATGTTGAATCCCCCCGAGATGACCATGTCCTTCTTGCGGTCCATGAGCGTCAGGAAGCCGTCCTCGTCGAAGCGGCCGACATCGCCGGTGCGGATGTAGCGCAGGCCCTCGGGCGACCACCACTCGGCCTCGGAGGTCTTGCCCGGCTGGTTGTGGTAGCCGACCATCATCGCGCCCGAGCGGCCGACCACCTCGCCGATCTCGCCTTGCGCCACTTCCTTGCCGTCCTCGTCGATCAGCCGGATGTCGTGGCCCGGCAGCGGCCGGCCCACCGTGTGCAGCTTGTCCGGGAATTCGTGGCACTGCAGGCCGCAGGAGCCGCCGCCCTCGGTCATGCCGTAGTACTCCACGAGCCCGCCCGGCCAGCGGTCGAGCACCTGGCGCTTGAGGGCCGCGGAGAACGGCGCGGAAGTGGAGAACTTCATCCGGTAGGACGACAGGTCGAAGCTGTCGAACTCGGGGTGGTCCATCAGCCGGCGGTACTGCACCGGCACCAGCATGGCGTGGGTGGCGCGGTGCTTCTGCGACAGGGTCAGGAACTGGTGGACGTCGAACTTCGGCATCAGCACCGCGGTGCCGCCGTTGGAGATCGTCGGCAGGAACGAGACCAGCGTGGTGTTCGAATAGAGCGGCGTCGAGATCATCGTCACGGAGTCGCCGGGATAGACGCCGCGGCGGATCTGGCCCCAGCGCATGCGGTGGGGCTGGACGATGCCCTTGGGCGCGCCGGTGGTGCCCGAGGAGTAGATGATGTTGAAGCCCTGGTCGGGGTCGACCTCGTGCAGCTGCGGCTTCGCGCCGACCGGCGCCAGCCAGTCCTCGAACGGCTGGCCGGCGGCCGAGCCGTCGAGCGAGACGCGCTTGGCCTTCACCTGATCCATCACCCCGGCCATGTGCTCGGCGAGCTGAGCGTCGAGGAAGAAGACCTTCGCGCCGCTGTCGTTGAGCTGGACGATCAGGCTCTCGGGCGTCGAGGAGGGGGCGAGCGGGGCCACCGTGGCCGAGGCGCGCAGGATGCCGAAGAAGGCCGCGCCATACTCGACCGAGCTGCTGGCGCAGATCGCGGCGACATCGGCCTTGCCCACGCCGTCGCGCTGCAGGGCCGTGGCGATGCGGTCCATCAGGGCGTCGAGCTCGGCGTAGGAGATCACCCGCCTGGCGTCGACCAGGGCCGGCTTGTCCTTCAGCTCCTTGGCCTGCTCGCGGATCACCGCCTCGATGGTCCCGAAATCTTGGGCGAGCAGCTCCTCGGCGGACATGGCCGATCCTCCTTCAAACAAATGTTTTGAGTATGCGGAAGCCTCTTAGCCCAAGGGCGCCCCAGCGTCAGCCCCCAAAGCCCGGCGGCGGCTTTGCGGCATGAGAAGCCTTGCTATCGCCGCCTTCGCCGGAGGAAAGTGAGGCACCGCCAGCCATAAGGCGGATCGCCATTTTTCAAGGCGCGGCCAGGAAATCGCTGGCCCGCCAGCCCGGGACGAAACGACCAGATGTCGGACGAATTCATCTCTTTCGGCGCCAAGCTCAAGCAGCACGCCCATTTCCAGCCCAACGCCCCCGCCGTGACCTGCGGGAGCACGACGCGGACCTACGCCGAGCTGCACGCCCGGACCAATCGCATCGCCCGCGCCCTCGCCTCGCTCGGCGTGAAGCAGGGCAACCTGGTGACCGTCGGCCTGCCCAACAGCGTCGGCTTCGTGGAAGCCTGCTACGGCATCTGGAAGCTCGGCGCGACGCCGCAGCCGATCTCCTTCCGTCTGCCAAAGGGCGAGCTCGAGGCGATCATGGACCTGGCGCAGACGCCGGTGGTGATCGGCGAGTTCAAGCACCAGATCGACCGGCCGCTGCTCACCGCCGAGGCGCTCGCCGCCATGAGCGACGACGAGAGCGATCTGCCGGATGCGATCCCGCCGATCTCGAAGGCGCCGACGTCCGGCGGATCCACGGGCCGGCCTAAGCTGATCCTGTCAGGCCAACCGGGCGTCTCGCCGAAGGAGACGCCGGAGCAGGGCGGCTTCCAGTTGAAGCCCGACTCCATCGCCCTGATCCCGGCGCCGCTCTACCACAACGCCCCCTTCGGCATGATGATGAGCACCACCCAGTTGGGCGGCCACCTGGTGCTGATGCCGCGCTTCGACCCGGAGGCGACCATCGCCGAAGTCGAGCGGACCAAGGCCAACTGGCTCTACCTCGTGCCGACCATGATGAACCGCATCTGGCACCTGCCGGACGAGACCAAGGCCAAGTACGACCTCTCCAGCCTGAAGACCCTCTGGCACATGGCCGCGCCGTGCCCGGCCTGGCTGAAGGAGGCCTGGATCCACTGGGTCGGGCCCGAGGTGGTGATGGAGCTCTACGCCGGCACCGAGGCCCAGGCGATCACCATCATCTCCGGTTCCGAATGGCTGACCCACAAGGGCTCGGTCGGCCGCGTCACCTTTGGCGAGATGAAGGTCTGCGACGACGAGGGCCGCGAACTGCCGGCCGGCCAGACCGGCGAGATCTACATGCGCCGCGCCCCCGGCACGCCGCCGACCTACAAGTACCTGGGCGCCACGGCCAAGACCCTGCCGGACGGCTGGGAGAGCCTCGGCGACCTCGGCTGGTTCGACGAGGACGGCTACCTCTACCTCGCCGACCGCCGCACCGACATGATCCTGGTCGGCGGCTCCAACGTCTATCCGGCGGAGATCGAGGCGGCCCTGCAGGAGCATCCGCAGGTGGAGTCCTGCGCGGTCATCGGCCTGCCGGACGAGGACCTCGGCAACCGCATCCACGCGATCGTCAACGCCAAGGGCAAGGTCGACGAGGCCGCGCTCCGAGCCCACGTCAACGAGCGGCTGGTCACCTACAAGCAGCCGCGCAGCTACGAGTTCGTCGACGAGCCGGTGCGCGACGACGCCGGCAAGGTGCGCCGCACGGCGCTCCGCGACGAGCGCATCGCCAGGCTGAAGCAGCCGGCCTGACCGACTGACCTTGGGTGCGGGGATGACAGCACGGCGCGCGCCGCGCTAAGCCGCGCGCCTATTCTTTCGACCGATACTTCCGGGGAGATTATGAGCATCAAGGGCAAGGCCTACATCATGGGCGCGTTCGAGCATCCGACGCGCGACGCGCCGGACAAGACGACCGCCCAGCTCCACGCCGAATGCGCCAAGGGCGCGCTCGAGGACGCGGGGCTCACCAAGGACGACGTGGACGGCTACTTCTGCGCCGGTGACGCGCCGGGTTTCGGGGCGCTCTCCATGCTCGACTACATGGGGTTGAAGAACGTCCGCCACCTCGACTCCACCGAGACCGGCGGCTCGTCCTACATCGTCCACGTCGGCCACGCGGCCCAGGCCATCGCGGCCGGCAAGTGCAACGTCGCCCTGATCACCCTGGCCGGGCGTCCCCGCCAGACCGGCAACCGGCCCGCCTCGCGCGCCGGCGGTGGCGGCGGCGCGCCCCAGGGCCTCTCCGACGGGCCTCCGGAGGCCGGTTTCGAGAACATCTACGGCGGCACCACCCACAACACCTACGGCATGTGCGCCATGCGCCACATGTACGAATACGGCACCACCTCGGAGCAGCTCGCCTGGATCAAGGTGGCGGCCAGCCACCACGCCCAGTGGAACGAGCACGCCTATCTGAAGAACGTGGTCACCGTCGAAGAGGTAGTGAACTCTCGCATGATCTCCGACCCGCTGCACCTGCTGGACTGCTGCGTGGTCACCGACGGCGGCGGCGCCCTGATCGTCACCAGCCCCGAGATCGCCAGGAGCCTGAAGCGGCCGAAGGTGAAGGTGATCGGCGCCGGCGAGGCGCCCAAGGGCCCGCTCGGCGGCCAGCACCTCGACCTCACCCACTCCGGCGCGGTGTGGTCCGGCCCGCGGGCGTTCGAGGAAGCTGGCGTCAAGCCGGCCGACATCAAGTACGCCTCGATCTACGACAGCTTCACCATCACGGTGCTGATGCAGCTCGAGGACCTCGGCTTCTGCGAGAAGGGTCAGGGCGGCAAATTCGTAGCCGACGGCAACCTCATCTCCGGCGTCGGCAAGCTGCCGTTCAACACTGACGGCGGCGGGCTCTGCAACAACCACCCGACCAACCGCGGCGGCATCACCAAGGTGATCGAGGCGGTCCGCCAGCTGCGCGGCGAAGCTCATCCGAAGGTGCAGGTGCAGAACTGCGACCTCGCCATAGCCCACGGCACCGGCGGCTCGCTCGGCGTGCGCCATGGCTCCGGCACCGTCATCCTCGAGCGGGAGGCCTAAGCGCCATGTCCGAGACCCAAGAAAAGCCCGCCCTGATGACCCGGCCGATCCCGGCCCCGGCCGTCACCGTCGAGTCCAAGCCCTTCTGGGACGCAGCCGCCGAAGGCCGCTTCCTGATCAAGCGCTGCAACGCCTGCGGCAAGGCCCACTGGTACCCGCGCACGATCTGTCCGCTCTGCGGCTCCGACGACACCGTCTGGCAGGAGAGCCCCGGCGAGGGCGTGATCTACACCTACTCGGTCATGCACCGCTCGCCGACCGGCCCCTACGCCCTGGGTTATGTGACCCTCGACGAAGGCCCGGCGGTGATGACCAACTTCGTCGACGTGGCCCCCGACGGGCTGAAGATCGGCATGCGGGTAAAGGTGAAGTTCCAGCCCACCGAGAACGGCCCGCCCGTGCCGGTGTTCACGCCGGTCTAGCGGCCAGTCGTTCCAGCAGCGGTTGCGCCTCCTGGGGGCGGCGCAGCCGGTGCTTGGAAAGGTGCGCGGCTTCGGGCGCCTCGAACAGGACGGCGTAGGCCGCCCGCCGCTCGTCGTAGGTGTCCCAGGCCCAGCGGATGGGGTGCTCCTTGTCCAGCCAGCGGCGAAACTCCTCGCGGTTGCCGGTGCCGGGCCAGAGCTCGCGCTTGGTGATCGCCCGTGCGAACGAACGCCAGAGCACGCGGCGAACGGTCAGCAGCCGCGGGTAGTCGAGCCAAACGAGGTGCGTGGCACGCGCCAGCACGAGGTCGCGGACCTTCGAATAGTTGCCCTCGCTCACCCAGGCGGGCGCCTCCACGGCCGCCGCCACCCGGCGGCGGAATTCGGGGACGTCGTGGGTGTTGAGGTCGCGCCAGTCCGCCTGCCAGTTGATGGCGTCGAGCTCCACGTGCGGGGCGCCGATCCGCGCCGCCAGGGCGCGCGCGAAGGTCGACTTCCCTGATCCGGAGGTACCGACCACCGCGACCCGCATTCACCCCGCCTCTCAGGCCTCCTCGGCCTCGCCGATCTCCGCCAGCACCTCCGCGGTATGCTCGCCGAGGCGGGGCGGATGGCGGCGGATGTTAGACGGGGTCTTGGCGAATTTCACCGGCGGCCGGATCAGCTTGTAGGTCCCGAGGTCCGGGTGCTCGTAGGGCTCGAAGAGGCCGACGGCGGCGATGTGCGGGTCGGCCTCTACGTCCTCCAGCCGGTTGGTCTTCACCACTGGGATGGACAGCGGCTTCAGGATGTCCAGCCACTCCTGGGTGGTCTTGGTGGCCGCGGCCTTCTCCACCAGGGCGTAGAGTTCGTGGATGTGCTTGGCCCGGGTCACATAGTCGGCGAAGCGCGGGTCGTTCTTCACCGCATCGCCATAGCCGGCCGCCTCGAAGAACTGGTCCCACTGCTTGTCGGTGTAGGGCAGGAGGCCGATGTAGCCGTCCTTCGTCGGGAAGGGCTTGCGGTTGGGGTTGATCACCCGGACGTAGCCGTACTGGCCGATCGGCGGCTCGAAGACGTGGTCGTAGAGGTGCTCGACCATCAGGAAGCTGGTCACGCACTCCAGCATCGGCACCTCGACGAACTGACCTTCGCCGGTGCGGGCGCGGTGCAGCAGCGCGGCGGTCACCGCCTGGGCCATGAAGAGGCCGGAGACCTTATCGGCCGCAAGGGTCGGCACCAGGCGCGGCGTGGGATCGCCATCGGTGCGCGGCAGGATGTCGGCCATCCCGGAGGCCGACTGGATGAGGTCATCATAGGCCGGCTCGCCGGCATAGGGCCCCTCGGAGCCGTAGCCCGCGGCGTGGACGTAGACGATGTCCGGCCGGATCGCCGCCACGTCCTCGTACGCGAGGCCCAGGCGCTTCAGCCCGTCGTAGCGCACCGAGGCGGCGAAGACGTCGCAGCTCTTGATCAGGCGGCGAAGGGCGCGCTTGGCCTTCTCGTCCTTCAGGTCCAGGACCACCGAGCGCTTGTTGCGGTTGATGGTCAGGAAGATCGGGCCCATGTCGCGCGGCGCAGTGTCGGGCACATGGCCGGCCCAGCGCATGATGTCGCCACCCCCGCCGCGGCCCGAGCCTGGGTCCTCGATCTTGATCACCTCCGCGCCCTGGTCGGCAAGGATCTGGGTGGCGTAGGCGCCATTGACCACGCTGGTGAGGTCGAGGACGCGGATGCCCTTCAGCGGGCCGGTCGCTTCCTTGGCCAGGTTTCTTGTTTCCGCCACGTGATCTATCCCCTCCTCGGTTCGGGCCGCTAAGATCACCCTACAAACCTGACGCTGCGTATGGGAGGGGCCGATGGACTTCGAGCTCTCTGACGAGCACCGGATGCTCAAGGAGTTGGTCGCGCGCTTCGTCCGCGACGAGCTGATGCCGCTGGAGGCCGGCGTCATGGCCCGCGAGGCCGAGGGCAAGGGCCTGGGCATCGGCGAGGCCGAACACAGGCGACTGGATCAGAAGGCCGGCGAGCTCGGCCTCTTCGGCCTCGACGCTCCCGAGGACGTCGGCGGCTCGGACCTGCCGATGACCGCCATGGTCGGGGTGGAGGAAGAGCTCGGCCGCTGCGTCACGCCCTACACCCTCCCGCCGGACAGCCCGAACCTGCGGATGCTGATGGCGACGGTCAACGAGCGCCAGCGCGAGGCCTATCTGGCCCCCTATGTGGCGGGCAAGACCGTCTCGGCGATCGGCATCTCCGAGCCCAGCGCCGGCTCCGATCCGGCGGCCATGACGACCCGCGCCGTGCGCGACGGCGACGACTGGGTGATCAACGGCCGAAAAATTTGGATCAGCCGCGCCGCGGACGCCGACTTCACCATCCTGATGGCGGTGACGGACCCGGAGAAGAAGGCGCGGGGCGGGATCACCGCCTTCATCGTCGACAAGGGAACGCCGGGCTTCAACGTCCTGCGCCGCATCCCGATGATCGGCGGCGCCTACACCTACGAGGTGGCGCTGGAGGACTGCCGTGTGGAGGGCTGGAAGCTGCTCGGCCAGGAGGGCGCGGGCTTCGCGCCCATGCAGACCCGGCTCGGCACCCGGCGCATCCAGATGGCCGCCTGGTCGGTGGGCATGGCCCAGCGGGCCCTCGACATGGTCATCGAGTACGCGCCCCAGCGGAAGACCTTCGGCGCGCCTTTGTCGGAGCGCCAGGCGATCCAGTTCTGGGTGGCCGAGGCCGCCACCAAGATCCACGCCACGCGCCTGATGACCTACCACTGCGCCTGGAAGCTCGACCGCGGCATGGACGTCCGCAACGAGATCTCGATGATCAAGTGGTTCGCCACCGAAATGGCGTATGAGACCGTGGACCGGGCCATGCAGGCCTTCGGCGCCATGGGCATGACCAAGGAGCTGCCCCTGTCGCTGATGCAGGCGAAGCTTCGGACCATGCGCATCTACGACGGCCCGACCGAGATCCATAAGTGGGTCGTGGCCCGCAACCTCCTGGGAACCCGAAAGTAAGGCGGAACGAGACGATGAAATCAGGCTTCGGAGATCATGTGACGGCGGCCCTCGACGGCCATGTGGCCGTGGTGACCATCAACCGGCCGCCGCACAACTTCGTCTCGGTGGAGTTCATGAAGGACCTCGCCGACGCCTGCGAAGCCGCCGACGCCGACGACAACGTCCGCGCCATCGTGCTGCAGGCCGACGGCAAGAGCTTCTGCGCCGGCGCCGACTTCCAGGCCTCCGACGACCGGGTGGCTGCCGGCATGGAGGGCGTCAACGCGCTCTACGTCCACGCCGTGCGGCTCTATTCGATCGAGAAGCCGATCGTCGCCGCCGTGCAGGGCGCGGCGGTGGGCGCGGGCCTCGGCCTGGCGCTGGTCGCCGACTTCCGCGTGGTCTCGCCCGAGGCGCGCTTCGCGGCCAACTTCGTCAAGCTCGGCTTCCACCCCGGCTTCGGCATCAGCCTGGCCCTGCCGCGCATCGTCGGCGAGCAGAAGGCGGCGCTGATGATGCTGACCGGCCGCCGGATCAAGGGCGAGGAGGCGCTGGCCTGGGGCCTGGCCGACGACATGGTCGAGGCGGACGCCCTGCGCGGCGCGGCCCTCGCGCTCGCCAGGGAGATCGCCGAGAACGCCCCCCTGGCCGTGGTCTCCACCCGCAAGACCCTGCGCGGCTCGCTCGCGGCGGCCATCAAGGCCCAGACCGACATCGAGCACCGTGAGCAAAGCGTGCTGCGCGCCACCGAGGATTTCCAGGAAGGCATCCGCTCGGTGAACGAGCGCCGCCCGGGCAACTTCAAGGGACGATGAGGGAGATGCTCCCCCACAGGGGGAGGATTTGTTCACCCGCGCTCGAAGCGCTGGCCGGCGGCGCGTTCGCACTCGGCGGCGAGCTCCTTGAAGAGCAGGGAGAGGATGACGAGGGCCCGGCCCTCCACGTCCGCCGCCTCCGCGCCCGGATGCCAGTCGACCATCATGTCGAAGGCCAGCTCGGGAACCATGGCGTTGCGGGCGAGGACGCTGACCGTCGCCGCGCCAGGATCACCCGGCCGCGCCCGGGCGGTGACGAGCCAGCGGAGCTGTTCGGGAGTGTGTTCAGCCATGCGGTTTCATAGACCGTCATGGCCGGGCTTGTCCTAGCCCTCGGTCGGCCCGGCCGGCCGCTGGGCGAGGGCCGCGGCTTCGCGGGCGAGGCGGGTGATGCGGTCCCAGTCACCGGCTCGCACCGCCTCCGGCGGGGCGACCCAGCTGCCGCCGACGCAGATCACGTTGGAGAGCGCCAGGTACTCGGCCGCATTGGCCGCGCTGACCCCGCCGGTGGGGCAGAACCGCGCCTGCGGAAACGGGCTGTGGAACGCCTTGAGGGCCGCGGGCCCGCCGGCGACATTGGCCGGGAACAGCTTGAAGCGCTCGAAGCCGGCGGCGAGGCCGGCCATCAGCTCGGTGGCGGTGGCGACGCCGGGCAGCAGCGGCACGGGGCCTTCGACGCGCTCACCCTCGATCAGGCCCGGCGAGACGCAGAATTCGCAGCCGAGGTCGGCGGCCGCCTGGCGCATGGCGCCGTCGAGCACCGTGCCGGCGCCGACGATCGCGCCCTCCACCTCGGCGATCATCGCCTCGATGCAGGCCGAGGCGACGGGCGTCCTGAAGGTCACCTCGAGCACGGGCAGGCCGCCGGCGACCAGGGCCCGGCCGAGCGGCACGGCGTGGGCGACATCCTCGATCACCAGGACCGGGATGACCGGGGCGGCGGCGAGGATCTCGTCGAGCGTCATAGCCGCTCCATCTGCTCCAGTTCGCGGGCCGACCCCAGGATCGCCGGATAGGGGTGCAGCACAAGAGCCGTCGGGATCTCCTGCACGAAATGGCTGAGGCGGCCCTTGGCCTCGAAGCGGGCGCGGAACTGGCTGGCCGCCAGCCGGTCGGCCATGCGCGGGGCGATGCCGCCGGAGATGAAGGCCCCGCCGCGGGCGCCGAAGCTCAGGGCCAGGTCCCCCGCCACCGAACCGAGGATGGCGCAGAAGCGGTCGAGCGCCGCGCCGGCGGCGGCGTCGCCGGCGGCTCCGGCCTCCATGACCGCCTTCTCGTTGGCGCAGGCGCCGTCGGTGTTCCCCAGTTCGCAGAGGCACCGGTAGATGTCGAACAGGCCCTGGCCGGAGAGCAGCCGCTCGATGGAGACGCGGCCGTACTTGGCCTGCAGCCGCTTCCAGATCTCCACCTCCACCTCGTCGGTCGGGGCGAAGCCGGCGTGGCCGCCCTCGGTGGCGATAGCGAGGTCGCCGAGCGGCCCGCGGGCCAGGCCCGCGACGCCGAAGCCGGTGCCGGCGCCCAGCACCACGATCGGGCAGTCGTGGCCGCCGCCGCGGATCGCCGGGCCGATGGGCTTCAGGTCCTCGGGATCGAGCCGCGGGCAGGCCAGGGCCTGGGCGGCGAAGTCGTTGAGCAGCTTCACCGCCTCGAACTCGAAGTGGGCGAGGAGATCGCCCTCCGAGACCTGCCAGTGCAGGTTGGTGAAGGTGATCTCGCCGTCGGTCACCGGCCCGGCCACGGCGATCACCGCGCGCGGCGGGCGGCGCTTGCCCATGGTCCGCTCCAGATAGTCGTCGATGACGTCGGTGAGCGAGGCGTAGTTGGCCGCCTGGTAGACGTGCAGGTTGCGGACGCGCCGATCGGTGTCCACCAGGGCGAAGCGGGCGTTGGTGCCGCCGACGTCGCCGACGAGGCCGAGGTACTGGGCTTTCATCAGGCGGCCTCGAAGAGGGTGCAGGCGCCGTCGTCGGCGCGGCCGGCGGCCTTGCGCATCCAGCCGAACAGGTCGCGGCCGTAGCCGAAGCCGGCCGCCGGCGCGCGCGCCGGGATGCGGGCCATCAGCTCCTCGCGCGCCACCTTGATCTCGAGGACCCCGGCGTGGGCGTCGAGGCGGATGATGTCGCCGTCGCGGACGTAGGCGAGCGGGCCGCCCTCCTCCGCCTCGGGCGTGACATGGATCGCCGCCGGCACCTTGCCGGAGGCGCCGGACATGCGCCCGTCGGTGACCAGGGCCACCTTGAAGCCCTTGTCGAGCTGGACCCCGAGGGCCGGCGTCAGGGAGTGGAGCTCGGGCATGCCGTTGGCCCGCGGTCCCTGGAAGCGGACCACCGCCACGAAATCGCGATTGAGCTCGCCACGCTTGTGCGCCGCCAAGAGCGCCTCCTGGTCTTCGAACACCAAAGCCGGGGCCTCTAGCACAAGATGCTCCGGCTTCACCGCCGAAGTCTTGATCACGGCGCGGCCGAGGCCGCCGGTCAGCAGGCGGATGCCGCCCTCGGACTGGAAGGGATCGTCGGCCGGCCGCAGGATGTCGCGGTCCAAGGACGCCGCGGTTCCCTCGCGCCAGACGAGCTCGCCGCCGTCGAGGAACGGCTCGGTCTGGTAGCGCCGCAGCCCCGGCCCGGCGACGGTCATCACGTCCTCGTGGGCGAGGCCGGCGTCGAGGAGCTGGCGGGTGACGAAGGCCATGCCGCCGGCCGCGTGGAAGGCGTTCACGTCCTCCGAGCCGTTCGGGTAGACCCGCGCGATCAGCGGGGTGACGCGGGAGAGGTCGTCGAAGTCCTCCCAGGTCAGGCGCACGCCGGCCGCCCGGGCCATGGCGATCAGGTGCAGGGTGTGGTTGGTCGAGCCGCCGGTGGCCAGGAGCCCGGCGACGGCGTTGACGATGCTCTTCTCGTCCACCACGGCCGAGAACGGCGTGTAGTCGTTGGTCCCGTCGCGGATCGCCACGGCCCGCTTGGGCGCCGCGGCCACCAGGGCGTCGCGCAGCGGGGTGTTAGGGCTGACGAAGGCCGAGCCGGGCAGGTGCAGCCCGGTCATCTCCATCATCATCTGGTTGGAGTTGGCGGTGCCGTAGAAGGTGCAGGTGCCCGGCCCGTGATAGGACTTCATCTCCGAGGTGAGCAGCTCCTCGCGGGTCGCCTTGCCCTCGGCGTAGAGCGCGCGGACGCGGGCCTTCTCCGCGTTGGAGACGCCCGAGCTCATCGGCCCGCCGGGCACGAAGATCACCGGCAGGTGGCCGAAGGCCGCCGCCCCGATGAACAGGCCCGGCACGATCTTGTCGCAGATGCCGAGCATCAGGGCCGCATCGAAGGCGTCGTGCGTCAGGGCCACCGCCGTCGACATGGCGATCACGTCGCGGCTGAACAGCGACAGCTCCATGCCCGGCCGGCCCTGGGTGACGCCGTCGCACATGGCGGGCACGCCGCCGGCGTACTGGGCCGTGGCGCCGATCGCGCGGGCCGCCGACTTGATGATCGGCGGGAAGCGCTCCAGCGGCTGGTGGGCCGAGAGCATGTCGTTGTAGGCGGAGACGATGGCCACGTTGGGGGCCGACGGGTCGCGCATTCGCTGCTTGTCGCCCTCGGGCGAGGCGGCGAAGGCGTGGGCGAAGTTCGCGCAGGAGAGCTTGCCGCGCCCCGGACCCGCGGCGCGGGCGGCGGCCATGCGCTCCAAGTAGTCGGCCCGGCTCTCGCGGCTGCGCTCGACGATGCGCTCGGTGACCTCGGCCGTGACGGGATGCATGGCTCGCCTCCTCAGCTCTCTCAGGACGGACCCTTGGGTGACGGGCTCCAGAGCACCCTGACGGGGACCTCGGACTGGTCGAGGATCGCCCGCACGGGCAGGTCCTCGCCGGCCAGGGCGCGCGCCGCCACCTCGCGCTTAGCCTCGCCGGCGATCAAGAGGAAGATGGCGCGCGACGCCAGCAGAGCCCGCAGCGTCAGCGAAACGCGCGCCAGCGGCGGCGCGCCGAGCCCCGGCGGCACGTCCACGACGAGCGCCGCGCCGGCCGGATCGAGATGGCGAGGCAGCGCCGGGTCGCCGGGCAGGAGGGACGCAATGTGGCCGTCCTCGCCCATGCCCAGCATGACCGCGTCGAACGGCAGGAGCCCCTCGACGACGGCCGGCTCCGGCTTTGGCCAGAGCGGCACGAAGTGGGCCTTGGCCGCCGCCTCCGCCAGCAGGCGTTCGCGCACCAGCCGGGCGTTGGCCTCGGGCGCCTCGGCGGCCACGCAGCGTTCGTCGGAGAGCGTCACCACCACCCGCGCCCAGTCGAGGCCCGGCGTGACGCGCAGCCGCTCGTACACCGGGCCCGGGGAGCGGCCGCCAGTGGCCACCAGGCACGCGCGGCCGCGGGTCTTCAGCCCGTCGGCCAGCGCCCGGGCGAGGCCGTAGGCGGCGGCCTCGGCAAGCGCGGAGCCGGTGGCGAACGTCTCGATCATCCCACTTCCCATAACGCCTTCCGCGCCTCGCGGAAGCTTCGCCGGGCCGTCTTCCGGACATCCCGCCCGGCATTGACCCGGGCCCAAAGGGCGCGCAGGTTTTGCAGGCGTCCAGGTCGAGGCCCACCGACAACCGGCGCCGCTGAGGCGGCGTTCCCGGCGGCTAGCGGGTTCGCATATGAGGATCGCACAGATCTCCCCCCTGTACGAAGCCGTGCCCCCACGGCTCTACGGCGGCACCGAGCGCGTCGTCGCTCACCTGTGCGACGCCCTCGCCGAGCTCGGCCACGACGTCACCCTGTTCGCCAGCGCCGAGGCCAGGACCCGCGCCCGGCTGGCGCCGGTCCGCGACCAGGCCATCCGCCTCGACCCCACGGCCCTGAAGTCCGACCTCGCCGCCCACATGAGCCAGCTCGCGGAGGTCCGCCGGCGGGCCCACGAGTTCGACGTGCTGCACTTCCACACCGACATGGTCCATTTCCCGTTCTTCGAGGACCTGGCGCACCACACCGTCACCACCCTGCACGGCCGGCTCGACATGAAGGACCTGGCGGGGGTCTATCGCCGCTGGCGGCAGTTTCCGCTGGTCTCGATCAGCGACGACCAGCGAAAGCCCCTGCCCTTCGCCAACTGGGCGGCGACGGTCCACCACGGGCTTCACGCCGACCTCTACCGCCCGTCGGCCGGCCACCGGGGCTATCTCGCCTTTCTCGGCCGTATCTCGCCCGAGAAGCGGCCGGACCGGGCGATCGCCATCGCCACGCGGCTCGGCCGGCCGCTGCGCATCGCCGCCAAGGTGGACCGCGCCGACCGGGCCTATTTCGACGACAAGATCGAGCCCTTGCTGCACCATCCCCTGGTCGCCTTCGTCGGCGAGATCGGCGACGCGGGGAAGTCGGGCTTCCTGGGCGGGGCCGAGGCCCTCCTGTTCCCCATCGACTGGCCCGAGCCGTTCGGCCTGGTGATGATCGAGGCCATGGCCTGCGGGACGCCGGTGATCGCCTACGACTGCGGCTCGGTGCGCGAGGTGGTGGAGGACGGACTGACCGGCTTCATCGTCCGCGACGAGGACGAGGCCTGCGCCGCCGTGGCCCGCCTGCCGACGCTCGACCGGGCGGCGATCCGGCGGCGGTTCGAGGAGCGCTTCTCCGGCCAGGCCATGGCGCGGCGCTATCTCGCCCTCTACGCGCGCCTCGCGCGGGGCGCCGCCGGCGCCCTCGGCGCGCTGGCCTGAGCCGTGGCTGACGCCGCGATGGACGATCTCGATCTCGCGCCCGGCCAGGACGCGCGGGTGGAATGGGGGCAGATGGAGGAACCGCGGGTCCCCGCCCGCCTCCACGCCCTGAAGGACCACGACACCTTCGTGGTGGCCGACAGCATGGGCGACATCCTGGGGCTGGCCGACGGGCTGTTCCACGACGACACCCGCATCCTGTCGCGCTGGCGCCTGCGGCTGGGCGCCCACTCGCCGACCCTGCTGTGCGGCGCGGTCAGCCAGGACAACGTCTTCTTCACCTCGCACCTGGTGAACGGCGCCCTGGTCACCCCCGGCGGTCCGGTCGGCCCGCCCGGAGTGCTGCACGTCGAGCGCAAGCGGCTGCTGTGGGAAGAGCGGCTCTTCGAGCGGATCACCATCGTCAACTACTCGCATGCCGTGGTCATGCTGCCCCTGGCCTTCGAGTTCGACGCCGACTTCCGCGACATGTTCGAGGTGCGTGGAGCGGTCAGGCCGCGGCGCGGCGTCCGCCGTCCGGTGGAGGTCGACGAGCGCTTCGTGCGCTTCCGCTACGAGGGGCTCGACCGGGTGGAGCGCTCCTCGACCATCGTCTTCTCCGATCCGCCCAGCCGGCTCACGGCCGACCACGCGGAGTTCCTCTACGCCCTGCAGCCCGACGGCCGGGTGGAGCTGCACGTGGAGATCGGCGCCCACGGCGGCTGCGTCCCCAGCCGCGAGCGGTTCCGCGCCGCCGCCGCCCGCGCCCGCTTCGCCATGCGCGCCCGCCGCCGCCGCGGCGGGCGGCTGCGCACCACCGGCGGACTGTTCAACGCTTGGGTGGAGAAGAGCCGGGCCGACCTGGCGCTGCTCACCACGCCGCTGCAGACCGGGCCCTACCCCTATGCCGGCATCCCCTGGTTCTCGACCGCCTTCGGCCGCGACGCCATCATCACCGCCTGGCAGATCCTGTGGTTCGATCCGAGCCTGGCCAAGGGCGTGCTCACCTACCTGGCGATGCAGCAGGCGGAGGAGGTCTCGGCCTTCCGTGACTCCGAGCCGGGCAAGATCATGCACGAGACCCGCCGCGGCGAGATGGCCGCCCTCGGCGAGGTGCCCTTCGGCCGCTACTACGGCGGGGTCGACACGACGCCGCTGTTCGTGGCGCTGGCCGGCGCCTATGCCGAGCGGACCGGCAGCCGCGAGCTGGTCGACCAGCTTTGGCCCCAGCTCGAGCGGGCCATCGCCTGGGTGGAGCGCCGGATCGACGACAACCCGTTCGGCCTGCTGGCCTACGCCAAGTCCTCCGAGAAGGGGCTCACCAACCAGGGCTGGAAGGATTCCGGCGATTCCATCTTCCACGCCGACGGCCGCTTCCCGCCGCCGCCGATCGCGCTGGTCGAGGTGCAGGGCTACGCCTTCGCCGCCTTCGAGGCGATGGCCAAGCTCGCCCGCCAGCGCGGCGACCTCGAGGACGCCACGCGCTGGACCGGGCGCGCCGAAACCATCCGCGCCCGGGTCGAGGAGCTCTACTGGATGGAGGCGGAAGGCGCCTACGGCCTGGCGGTCGACGGTGACGGCAAGCTGGCCCGCGTGCGGGCCTCGAACATGGGCCACCTGCTGTTCTCAGGCCTACCGTCGGCCGAGCGCGCCGCCCGGGTGATCAAGACCCTCACGGGGCCGGACTTCGCGTCGGGCTGGGGGCTCCGGACCCTGGCCGTGGGCGAGGCCCGCTACAATCCGATGAGCTACCACAACGGCTCGATCTGGCCGCACGACACCGCCATCTGCGCCATGGGCATGGCCCGCTACGGCGAGCGTAGGGGGGTGGCGCACATCACCGCCGGCATGTTCGAGAGCGCGGCTCAGTTCGAGATGCGCCTGCCCGAACTGTTCTGCGGCTTCCCGCGCTGTCCCGGCGAGCCGCCGGTGGCCTATCCGGTGGCCTGCCTGCCGCAGGCCTGGGCCGCCGGCGCGGTGTTCATGATGCTGCAGGCGTGCCTGGGCGTCCGGGTCGACGGCGAGGCCGGCCTCATCGAGGTCAAGGACCCGCACCTGCCGGTCGGCCTCGACCACTTCAGCATCCTCCAGCTCGGCGTCGGCGAGGCCAGCCTCGACCTGCATTTCGAGCGGCAGGGCGAGCGGATCGTCCTGCGCGGCCAGGACCGCCGCGTGAAGCTCGGCTAGCGCCGCGGCGTATGGGCGAGCCGCAGGATATTGGCCGCGCCCGGCGAGCCGATCGGCAGGCCGGCGAGGATCAGCACCCGCTGGCCGGGCGGGCCGAGGCCGGTCTTCACCGCCTGCTCGAGGGCGGCCTCGGTGAGATGCTCGGGATCGGTCGGCTCGGGCACCACCCGCGGCTCGACGCCCCAGGCCAGGGCCAGGCGGCGCGCGGTGTCGAGGTTGGGAGTCAGCGCCAGGGTCGGCTGCAGCGGCCGCTCCCGCGCCAGCCGCAGCGCCGTCTGGCCGGTCGTCGTGAAGGCCACGATGCAGGCGGTGGACGAGCTTTCCGAAGCCCGTCGGGCGGCGGCCACCAAGGCGTCGGCGTCGGCGTCCTCGACCGGGTACTCGGCGCGCATCAGCTCGGGCCAGCGCGGGTCCTGCTCCACCCGGGTGATGATGCGGTCCATCATGGTGACCGCTTCCAGCGGATAGTCGCCGGCCGCCGTTTCGGCCGAGAGCATCAGCGCGTCGGCGCCCTCGTACACCGCGCCGGCCACGTCCGAGGCCTCGGCCCGGGTCGGGGTCGGAGAGTGGGTCATGCTCTCCAGCATCTGGGTGGCGACGATCACCGGCAGGCCGCGCAGGCGCGCCGCGCGCACCAGCTTCTTCTGGAACACCGGCACCTCTTCCGGCGCCAGCTCCACGCCGAGGTCGCCCCGGGCGACCATGATCGCCTGGCAGAGGTCGAGGATCTCGTCGAGCGCCTCGAGGGCGGCGGGCTTCTCGATCTTGGCCAGCACGTTGGCGCGGCCCTTCACCAGGCTGCGCAGCTCGGCCATGTCCGAGGCGCGCTGGACGAAGGACAGGGCCACCCAGTCGACGCCCTCGTTGAGGGCGAAGGCGAGGTCCTCGCGGTCCTTCTCGGTCAGGGCCGGGATCGGGATCGACAGGTTCGGGAGGTTCAGCCCCTTGTGGTCGGAGAGCTGGTCCCCGGCCTCGACCACGGTCTCGGCGAAGTCAGCCCCGTGGCCCACCACCCGCAGGCGCACCTTGCCGTCGTCGAGCAGCACATGGGCGCCGGTGCGCAGGGCGGCGAACACCTCCGGATGGGGCACGCCGACCCGGGCGGCGTCGCCCGGCGTGCGGCTCATGTCGAGGCGGAAGTCCTGGCCGGGCTTGATCCGCGCCACCCCGTCGGCGAACTCGCCGAGGCGGATCTTCGGCCCCTGAAGGTCGGCCAGCACCCCCAGCGGGCGGCCGACGGCGGCCTCGGCCTGGCGGACCGCGCGGATGGTTCGCGCATGGTCGGCCTGGCTGCCGTGACTGAAGTTGATGCGGAAGACATCGGCGCCGGCGGTCGCGAGTTCGCGCACCCGCGCCGGGTCGCGACTGGCGGGACCGAGGGTCGCCACGATTCGGGCTCTGCGCGCGCGGATCATCCGGCGTCGGGATGTAAGGGAACGTTGTGCGCCGGGCAACTTATGCGCGTCCGGCGAGGCTTCCGGAGCCAATGTTTTTCGGTGCGCGTTAAGCGAGGACGCGCGGGGCGCGGGGCTTCGATTTCTGTGCGGACGACGAGCGGCGGAGCTGACAGCTTGAGCCAGACCTCATGACTCAGAACCTGGAGCTGTTTCCGATCGGCAACTGCGCGGCCAGCGCCCTCGTCGACGAGGCGGGCCGCTTCGTCTGGGCCTGCACGCCGAGAGTGGACGGCGACCCCTTCTTCTCGGGCCTGCTCTGCAGCCGCGATCCGGCCAGCGAGTCGGCCCGCGGCGTCTGGGCCGTCGAGGCGGAGGACACCCTCTCCATCCGCCAGTCCTATCTGCGCAACACCCCGATCCTCTCCACCGAGATCGTCGACCGCCACGGCGGGGCGCTGGAGGTGATCGACTTCTGCCCCCGCTACCGCCAGTTCGGCCGGGTCTACCGGCCGCTGGTCTTCATCCGCCTGATCCGACCGATCGCCGGCGCGCCGCGGATCCGTATCCGCATGCGGCCGACCTTCAACTACGGCGAGCGCGCCTGCGCCACGACCAACGGCTCGAACCACATCCGCTACGTCGGCGGCGAGACCACCATGCGCCTGACCACCGACGCGCCGGTCAGCCACATCCTGGAGGAGCGCGCCTTCCGGCTCGAGGAGCCGATCGCCATGTTCCTCGGCCCGGACGAGGGCTTCGACGCCGACATCGCCATCACCACCGAGCGGATGCTGCGCGAGACCACCTTCTACTGGCGAAGCTGGGTGCGCACCCTGTCGGTGCCGCTGGAATGGCAGGAAGAGGTCATCCGGGCGGCCATCACCCTGAAGCTCTGCGCCTACGAGGAGACCGGGGCCATCGTCGCGGCCCTGACCACCTCGATCCCGGAGCACCCGGTGGAGGACGGCGAGCCGGGCCGCAATTGGGACTACCGCTACTGCTGGCTGCGCGACGCCTACTATGTGGTCCAGGCCCTGAACCGGCTGGGCGCGGCCGACATGCTGGAGAACTACCTCGGCTATCTGCGCAACCTGGTGGACGTTGCGCGCCGGGGTCAGCTCGCGCCGGTCTATGGGCCGCGGGGCGAGCCGCCGGGCACCGAGCCCGCGCCCGCGCCCGCGCCGGGCCTGGAGCAGGGCGCGGGGCCATCGTCCGAGGAGGCTTCGCGGGCCGGCCATGTGCAGCCGGTCTACGGCGTGGGGCTCGAGCCCGTGCTCACCGAGTGGATCGCGCCGCATTTGGCCGGCTATCGCGGCATGGGCCCTGTCCGCATCGGCAACCAGGCGCACGAGCACCTGCAGCACGACGTCTATGGCCAGATCGTGCTCTCCACCGTCCAGGCCTTCTTCGACGAGCGGCTGTTCCGGCCGGCGACGGTGGACGACTTCTACGCCCTGGAGCCGATCGGCGAGCGCGCCTTCGAGCTGCACGACAAGCCGGACGCCAGCCTCTGGGAGTTCCGCGGCCGCGAGGCGGTGCACACCTATTCCTCGGTGATGTGCTGGGCGGCCTGCGACCGGCTGGCCAACGCCGCGGCGCGCGTCGGCCTGCCAGCCCGCTCGCACTACTGGGCGGAGAAGGCGCGCCAGGTCCGCGCCACCATCGAGGCCCGCGCCTGGAACGAGAAGCTCGGCCGCTACGCCGCGACCTTCGACGGCGATGAACTGGACGCGAGCCTCCTGCAGCTCATAGACGTGCGCTTCACCACCCCGGGCGATCCGCGCATGCGCGCCACCATGGAAGCGGTGGAGAGCGGGCTGCGGCGCGGCGGCTTCATGCTGCGCTACGCCCTGCCCGACGACTTCGGCCTGCCGAAGACGGCGTTCAACTTCTGCACCTTCTGGCTGATCGAGGCCCTGCACCTCTCCGGCCGCACGGCGGAGGCCCGCGACCTGTTCGAGCAGATGCTCGGCCGCCGCACCAAGGCCGGACTGCTGTCCGAGGACCTCGCCTTCGACGGCGAGGAGCTGTGGGGCAACTATCCCCAGACCTACTCCCTCGTCGGCCTGATCAACTGCGCCACCCTGCTGTCGCGGCCGTGGTCGACCGTGCGGTGAAGGACCGGGCCTGCCGGAACCTTCGCCGGCCGCCACCGCTTCCATGGGCATGGCAGAGCATGACCTGCGCGCCGCGGCCGAGGCCGCCAACCGGCTGATCTCGCGGATCGAGGAGATCGTCGCCGACCACCTGCAGCCCGGCCGCGACGCCGACGAGGCGCGCGGCTTCTACGAGATCGTCAAGGTCCTGGAGGACAGCCACGACGTCGCCGTCCTGCGCGAGGCCCTGGGCGACAGCCCGACCCGCTTCGGCGAACCGACGCCCTACGCGGCCGGCGACCACACGGGCTGAATTCTGCGGGCCGCAATCGGACCCGGCAGTCGCTCCTAGTCGTACCAGGCCCGCCCCGCCCGCTCGATGAGCGCGAAGGCCCCCGCCGGCCCCCACGAGCCGGCCGCGTAGGGCTTGGGCGTCAGGCCGGCTTCCTTCCAGGCGTCGGCGACGCCGTCGATCCAGCGCCAGGCCGCCTCCACCTCGTCGCGGCGCACGAACAGGGTGGAATTTCCGACGATGACGTCCAGCAGCAGGCGCTCGTAGGCGATGCGCCGGCGCGCGCCCGGCCCTTCGTAGGCGCGCAGCAGGGAGAGCGACAGCGGCAGGGACTGCAGCCGCATCCCCTCGCGGCTGATGCCCGGCGCCTTGTTCATCAAGGTGAGCTCGATGTCCTCGTCCGGCTGCAGGTCGATGACCAGGCGGTTGGCGGTGAGGTCCTGGCTGGCGGCGCCGCCGAAGATCGAGTGCGGCACCGGCTTGAACTGGATGGCGATCTGGGTGCGCCGCTCGGGCAGGCGCTTGCCGGTCCGCAGGAAGAAGGGCACGCCCGCCCAGCGCCAGTTGTCGATGTCGGCCCTCAGGGCCACGAAGGTCTCGATGTCGGAGGGCTGGCCGCGCTCCTTCTCGTAGGCATGGGCCGCCCGCCCGGCCACCACTCCGTCGCCGTACTGGCCGCGGATCGAGCAGCCCTGCGCATCGGCCCGGGTGAAGCCGCGGAGCGAGCGCAGCACCTTGACCTTCTCGTTGCGGACCGAGTCCGGCTCCATGTCCGACGGCGGCTCCATGGCCACCAGGCAGAGGAGCTGCAGCATGTGGTTCTGCAGCATGTCGCGCAGGGCGCCGTACTCGTCGTAGTACGGCCAGCGCTCGCCGACGCCTTCGGTCTCGGCCACGGTGATCTGCACGTGGTCGATGGTCAGGTTGTTCCACAGCGGCTCGAAGAGGGTGTTGGCGAAGCGCAGGGCGATCAGGTTCTGCACCGTCTCCTTGCCCAGGTAGTGGTCGATACGGAACACCCGCTCCTCGTCGAACACCGCCCCGACCGCGGCGTTGATCGCCCGCGAGCTCTCGAGATCGCGGCCGATCGGCTTCTCCAGCACGATCCGGCTCTCGGGTCCCGCGAAGCCGACCTTGGCGAGAGCCGCGCAGACCTTGGAATAGAGGCTGGGCGAGATGGCGAGATAGAACATCGGCCGGCTGGCCTGGGCCGTGTGCGGCTTGAGGGCGGCGAGCCCTTCGATACTGGTGGCGTCGGCGGGGACGTAGTCCAGCCGGCCGCAAAAGCGGGCCCAGACCGCCTCGTCCAGCCCTTCGGGCCGGCCCTTCAGGTCGCTGCGCACATGGTCGAGGAAGTCCTGCCGGCTGAGTTCGGCCCGGGCGGTGGCGACGATCTTGAAGCCGTCGGGCAGGAAGCCGTCGACGTCGAGGAAGTAGAGCGACGGCAGCAGCATGCGCCGGGCGAGGTCGCCCGTGGCGCCGAACAGGACGAGCAGGTCCGCACGCGGCGTCTCGGCCATCTGCGCCATCCCCTAGAGCTGCCAGGTCTCGACGCCCGCATAGCGCGGACTTCCAAACCAACGTCAAGGCCCAGGCGCAAGGTTCCGGACCAAGTTCCGCAGAGCTTCGAACAATTGGGATCGAAGCGGCCCAGTTGTGCGTTTCGTACCGGTTCGGGGGCGAGTTGATGTCGATCGAAGAAGTCACCGTTCAACTTCCCGCACCGAAGCCGCTGGCGCTTCGCGACTGCGCGCTGTTCCTGGATCTGGACGGCACCCTCGCGCCCATCGCCGCGAGGCCGCAGGACGTGCGCCCCGATCCGCGCCGCACGGACCTGCTGGAGCGCCTGGCCGAGCAGCTCGAAGGACGCCTGGCGGTGATCACCGGCCGCACGCTGGAGGACGCCGACCGGATCCTCGAGGGCCGGGTCGGCGCCATCGCGGCCGTCCACGGCCTGATCCGTCGCGATGCGCAGGGAACCCTGCACGCCCACGCCCCCCATCCGAGGCTCGCCGAGGCGGCCGAGGCCTTGCGCCGCTTCGCGGCCCGCGATTCCGGGCTGCTGGTGGAGGAGAAGGGCCTCTCCGTCGCCCTGCACTTCCGCCTGGCGCGGCACTGCGCCGACGCGGCGCGGGCCTGCGCCCGCCGGCTGGCCGCCGAGACCGGCCTCACCGTGCAGGACGGCGACATGGTCGAGGAGCTGCGCACCCCGGGCCCGACCAAGGCCGATAGCGTGCGCGCCTTCATGGCCGAGCCGCCCTTCGCCGGCGCGACGCCGGTGTTCCTCGGCGACGACATCACCGACGAGAACGGCTTCGCCGCGGCCCGCGAGCTCGGCGGCGCCGGCATCCTGGTGGGCGCGCCGCGCCCCACCGGCGCGCGCTATCGCCTCCCCGGCGTCGAGGCGGCGCTGGCCTGGCTGGAGGCCGCGCTTTGACCCGGCTGATCGTCGTCTCGAACCGCGTGAACCCGCCCACCGGCGCGGGCGAGGAGAGCGTCGGCGGCCTCGCCATGGCGCTCGCCGCAGCGCTGCGGGAATATTCGGGCCTGTGGTTCGGCTGGAGCGGCCAGTCGACGCCGACCTTCACCGGCCAGCTCTCGATGCAGAAGATCGAGGGCGTCACCGCCGCGACGATCGACCTCGAGGAGAGCGACGTCGAGGAGTACTACAACGGCTACGCCAACAAGACCCTGTGGCCGCTGTTCCACTACCGCACCGACATCGCCGCCTACGACCGGGCGTTCAACGAGGGTTACCAGCGCGCCAACCGCCGCTTCGCCGAGACCCTGCGCCCACTGATCGAGCCGGACGACCTGATCTGGATCCACGACTACCACCTGATCCCCCTGGCGCGGGAGCTGCGCCGACTGGGGCTGAAGAACCGCATGGGTTTCTTCCTGCACGTGCCCTGGCCAGCCTATCAGGTGTTCGTCACCCTGCCGGGCCACCGCCAGCTCGTGGAGTCGATGTTCGACTACGACCTGGTCGGCTTCCAGACCGAGGACTACCGCCAGGCCTTCGAGGAATATGTGCTGTCCGAAGCCGGCGGCGAGAAGGTCGGCGACGACCTCTTCAAGGCCTTCGGCCGCAGCGTCCGGGTCGGCGCCTTCCCGATCGGCATCGACGCGCCGGACTTCGCCCGCCTGATCAAGACCAACCGGGCCCGGCGCATGCGCGACCTGATGACCGCCTGCACGGTGTTCCGCCACCTGATCGTCGGCGTCGACCGGCTCGACTACTCGAAGGGCCTGGAGGAGCGCTTCACCGGCTTCGAGCGGTTCCTCGCCGCCGACCCGGACATGCGCCGCGAGGTGCTGATGCTGCAGATCGCCCCGGTCAGCCGCGAGAGCGTCGAGGCCTACCAGGAGATCCGCGCCCGGCTCGACGCCATCTCCGGCCGCATCAACGGCGAGTACGCCGACGTCGACTGGGCGCCGTTCCGCTATGTGAACAAGAACTACCGGCGCGACGAGCTGGCCGGCATCTACGGCGCGGCCCGCATCGGTCTCGTGACCCCGTTGCGAGACGGCATGAACCTGGTGGCCAAGGAGTTCGTCGCCTCGCAGAACCCGGAGGATCCGGGCGTGCTGATCCTGTCGCGCTTCGCCGGCGCCGCGCGGCAGATGAAGGAGGCCCTGCTGGTCAACCCCAACAGCCCGGACGAGATCGCCGACGCGATCCGCAGGGGCCTCGCGATGGACAAGCCGGAGCGGATTCGCCGCTGGAGCGCTCTGTTCGATAATGTCCAGCGCGAGGACGTGACCGCCTGGCGGGACGCCTTCGTGGACGCCCTCAAGGGGGTGGAGGAGCGACGCACCGCGCTGGCCAGTTGATTTAGGCCAGTTGATTTAGGCCAGTTGATTTAGGCCGGTTGAGAGGAGCCCACTTGGCCAAGGACCAGCTCGCCCGCTACCGCTCGATGCGGGACTTCTCGAAAACCGCGGAGCCCGCCGGCGCGGAGCACACCAAGGCCTCCAAGCGCCTGCGCTTCGTCATCCAGAAGCACGCCGCCACCCGCCTGCACTACGACTTCCGCCTGGAGCTCGACGGGGTCTTCAAGTCCTGGGCGGTGACCAAGGGCCCTTCCCTCGACCCGCACGAGCGGCGCCTCGCCGTCGAGGTCGAGGACCATCCGCTCGACTACGGCGACTTCGAGGGCACCATCCCCCAGGGCCAGTACGGCGGCGGCACGGTGATGCTGTGGGACCGCGGCTACTGGGAGCCGGAAGGCGATCCCCACGCCATGCTCAAGAAGGGCGACTTCAAGTTCCGCCTCGACGGCGAGCGGCTGAAGGGCAGCTTCGTGCTCGTCCGCATGAAGCGCCGCGAGCGGGAGAAGAAGGACAACTGGCTGCTCATCAAGCACCACGACGGCTATTCGATCGACGACAGCGGCATGGCGCTGGTCGAGGCGGAAACGACGTCCGTAGCCTCCGGGCGGCCCATGGAGGAGATCGCCGCGGGCAAGGGCAAGGGGCCCAAGCCGTTCATGACCGGCAAGGCGGGCCGCGCCTCGGCCAGGGCGGTGTGGAACTCCAACCGCGGCGATGACGCGCCCAAGGCCGCCGCCGCCCAGCCGCTGAAGGCCGCGCCGGCGCCGAAGCTGAAGGCCGCCGCCCTGCCGGGCTTCGTCGCGCCCGAACTCGCCAAGTCGGTGGACCGGCCGCCGCCGGGCGCCGGCTGGGCGCACGAGATCAAGTTCGACGGCTACCGGCTGCAGTTGCGCGTGCAGGGCGGCAAGGCGACCCTGAAGACCCGCGCCGGCCTCGACTGGACCGGCAAGTTCGCCGCCATCGGCGAGGCCGCCGAGCGCCTGCCCGACTGCATCATCGACGGCGAGGCCTGCGCCCTGGACGCCAACGGCGCGCCGGACTTCCCGGCGCTACAGGCGGCGCTCTCCGAGGGGCGAAGCGATCAGCTCGTCTTCTTCGCCTTCGACCTGCTGTTCGCCGAGGGCGCTGACCTTCGCGAGCGACCCTTGAGCGAGCGCAAGGCGAAGCTCGCCGAACTCATGAAGTCTGCTGGCGGACTGGAGCCGCGGATCCGCTACGTCGAGCACTTCGAGACGGCGGGGGATGCGGTGCTGCAATCGGCCTGCCGCATGTCGCTGGAAGGAATCGTCTCGAAGCGCCTCTCGGCCCCCTACCGTTCGGGGCGCGGCGAGGACTGGGTGAAGTCCAAGTGCCGGGCCGGGCACGAGGTGGTGATCGGCGGCTGGCTGGGGGAGACCGGCCAGGTGCGCTCGCTGCTGGTCGGCGTCCACCGGGGCGACAAGCTGGTCTATGTGGGCAAGGTGGGAACCGGCTTTGGCCGCGACACCGTGCGCCGCATCCTGCCGCGGCTCGAGGCCGCCGAGGCGAAGACGAGCCCCTTCACCGGCCCCGAGGCGCCCAAGAAGGGCGAGAACCTGCACTGGGCGCGTCCCGAACTCGTGGCCGAGATCGAGTTCGCCGGCTTCACCGGCTCGGGCATGGTGCGCCAGGGCGCCTTCAAAGGGCTGCGCGAGGACAAGCCGGCCGGCGAGGTGGTGGCCGAGGAACCGGCGCCCGTCGAGACCGTCGAGGCCGAGCCAAGGGTCGCACCCAGACCCGAACCCAGGGCCAAACCCGCGGCCAAGGCGAAGAGCGGCGACAAGAGCCCCGTGGTCCTCGGCGTCGTGCTGTCGAATCCCGACAAGGCGCTGTGGCCCGACGGCGGCGACGGGGCGCCCGTGACCAAGCTCGACCTCGCGCGCTATCTCGAGACCGTCGGCCCGTGGATGATGGAGCACCTGAAGGGCCGGCCCTGCTCGATCATCCGCATGCCGGACGGCATCGCCGGCAAGGAGCGCTTCTTCCAGCGCCACGCCGGCAAGGGCTCCTCGGCCCTGCTCACCGAGGTCCAGGTGTTCGGCGACCACAAGCCCTACCTGCAGGTCGACCGGGTCGAGGGCCTGATCGCCCTGGCCCAGATCGCCGCCATGGAGTTCCACCCCTGGAACTGCCAGCCGTTCCAGCCGGAGGTCCCGGGCCGCCTCGTGTTCGACCTCGACCCGGACGAAGAGATCCCGTTCACGCGGGTGATCGAGGGGGCGCTGGAGGTGAAGGCGCGGCTGGAGAGCCTCGGGCTGGAGGCGTTCTGCAAGACCACCGGCGGCAAGGGCCTGCACGTGGTCACCCCGCTCAAGGACGGGAAGGGCAAGATGGACTGGCCGACCGCCAAGGCCTTCGCCCGCGCGGTCTGCGACGCCATCGCCGCCGACGCGCCGGACCGCTACGTCGTCAACATGGCCAAGGCCAAGCGGACGGGCCGGATCTTCCTCGACTATCTGCGCAACGACCGCATGTCGACGGCGGTCGCCCCGCTCTCGCCCCGCGCCCGCCCCGGGGCCCCGGTCTCCTTCCCCCTCACCTGGGATCAGGTGAAGCCGGGGCTCGATCCCAAGAAATGGACGATCCGCACCGCCCCCGCCCTGCTCAGGAAGACCAAGGCCTGGGCCGACTACTGCGACGCCGAACGCCCCCTGGCCGATGCGACCCGCAAGCTCGGCAAGCGCTGAGAGGACGAGCGGCTCGCGGCTCGCGGCTCGCGGCTCGCGGCGGGTGAAGACTCGATCGCGCTTCATGTACTAGCGTTGCGCGAATGGTCGCGCCTGAGATCCGCCCCGCCAGGCCGGACGAGCTCGCTGGCGTGCTGGCGCTCTATCGGCAGCTCAATCCCGGCGATCCCGTCCTGAGCCTCGCCGCCGCCGAGCCGGCCTGGTCGGCGCTGCTCACCTCCGGCGTCACCACGACCTTCGTCGCGGACCTCGGCGGCCTGCTCGTCGCCTCCTGCACCCTGGCGATCGTCCCCAACCTGTCCCGCGGCGCACGCGCCTACGGAGTGATCGAGAACGTGGTCACCGACGCCGACCATCGCCGCAGGGGCTTCGGCCGCGCCGTCCTCGAGGCCGCGCTCGACAGGGCCTGGGCTGCGGATTGCTACAAGGTGCTGCTGGCGACCGGCTCCAAGCGGGAGTCCACCCTTCGCTTCTACGAAGGCGCGGGCTTCACGCGCGACGCGAAGACCTATTTCGAGATCCGCCGACCCTGAGGGGCGAAGGGTACCCGGGTCTCAAACTCCGCCCCTCCGCCTCGCGGCCGTGGCAGACACAATCGCGAAACAGCTTGGCCCTAGCCTCCGCGCAAAAGAGGGGGGAACCATGATCAGACGCGCGCTCGTCGCCGGCGCTCTTGCGCTGGCCGCCATCACGTCCGCCGCCGCGGCGCAGCCGGCCGGAGGGCTCGCCGCGGGGCCGGTGGTGAAGGTCCGCCAGGGCGCGCTGCAGGGAGCGAGCGCCGACGGCGTCTCCACCTGGCTCGGCATTCCCTACGCCGCCCCGCCGGTGGGCGAACTTCGCTGGCGCCCGCCGGCGGCCGGCCCGTCCTGGCGCGGCGTGCGCGAGGCCACCAAGCCCGGCGCGAGCTGCGAGAAGGACGTCGAGGACTGCCTCTACCTGAACGTCACCGCGCCGGCCGGGACCAAGCCCGGCGCCAAGCTGCCGGTGATGGTCTGGATCCACGGCGGCGGCTTCGTGATCGGCACCTCCATGGGATCGTTCGGCGCGACGCACGACGGGACCGAGTTCGCCAGAAAGGGCGTCATCACCGTCAGCCTGAACTATCGCCTGGGCCACGCCGGGTGGTTCGCCCACCCGGCCCTCGACCGCGAGGGCCACACGGCCAATTACGGCCTCGCCGACCAGATCGCGGCGCTGAAGTGGGTGCAGGCCAACATCGCCAGCTTCGGCGGCGATCCGAGGAACGTCACCGTGTTCGGCGAGAGCGCCGGCGGCATCTCGGTGCTCTATCTGATGCTGACCCCCGAGGCGAAGGGCCTGTTTCAGAAGGCGATCGGCGAGTCCAGCTTCCCGCGCCATACCCCCAATTCCCTGGAAAAGGCCGACGGCATGGGCGTGCGCGCCGCCAAGGCGGCCGGCGTCGATGGCGCGGACGCGGCGACCGCCGCCGCCCTGCGGGCCCTGCCGCTCTCCAAGCTGCCCTACGAGGGCGGCTTCGTGGAGCGCGCCCAGCCGATCCTCGACGGCAAGCTGATCGTCTCCGGCATCGCCCAGGGCTTCGCGGCCGGGCGGCAGGCCAAGGTCCCGCTGATCGTCGGCGGCAACTCCAACGAGGCGAGCCTCTTCCGGCCCAAGGCCGAGGACCTCGACAAGCTGCCGGCCGCGGCCCAGGCGGCGGTGCTCGCCGCCTACGACCCCGACCACACCAGCAACCGGCTGAAGATCGTCAACGACTTCGTCACCGACACCTACATCACCGAGCCGGACCGCAACCTCGCGAGGACGGCGACCAAGGCCGGCGAACCGGTCTGGCTCTACTTCTTCTCCTTCGTCCCGGAGAAGACCCGCGCCACCGCGCTCGGCGCCGGCCACGTCAACGAGGTCCGCTTCGTCTGGGGCGGTGAGAAGCAGCGGTTCGCGCCGGAGGAGGTCCCGGTCTCCAAGGCGATGAACGCCTACTGGGCGGCCTTCGCCAAATCGGGCAATCCGGACAGCGCCGGTGGCATGGCCTGGCCCAAGTTCGACGCCGCCCACGAGGCCTCGCTCGAATTCGGCGCCGACGGCGTGACCGCCCGCGAGCACCAGTTCAAGGATCGCCTGGACCTCGCCGAGAAGCTGCAGGGGAAGTAGCAAACGCCTCTCCCGCGGCAGCGGGAGAGGGGATCAGCACACCTGGCCGGCGCTCCAGCCGCTGGCCCAGGCCCATTGGAAATTGTAGCCGCCGAGCCAGCCGGTGACGTCCACCGCTTCACCGACGACGTAGAGGCCCGGTACGGCCTTGGCCTCCAGGCTGCGGCCGTCCAGCGCCTCGGTGGAGATCCCGCCGAGGGTCACCTCCGCGGTCCGGTAGCCCTCCGAGCCCACCGGCTTCACCCGCCAGCGGTTCACCGCGTCGGCCACGCGGCGCAGGGCCTTGTCGGGCTGGTCGGCGATCCGGCCGCCCGCGCCTTCAGCTTCGGCGAGATGGTGCGCCAGCCGCTGCGGCAGCCATCGGGAGAGCACCGTCGCCACCGCCTGCTTGCCGTGGCTCGTCTTGGCGGCCTTGAGGCCTTCGAAGACGTCGACGCCCGGCGCCATGTCCACCTCGATCGCCTCGCCCTCGCGCCAGTACGAGGAGATCTGCAGGATCGCCGGGCCGGAAAGCCCGCGGTGGGTGAAGAGCATGGCCTCGGCGAACGTCTGCCGGCCGCATTTCACCACCACGTCCACGGCGACGCCCGACAGCGCCTTGGTCTGCTCCAGCAGGCTGACGTCGAAGGTCAGGGGCACGAGGGCCGGCCGCGTCTCGGTCAGCGCCAGGCCGAACTGGCGGGCGACGTCGTAGGCGAAGCCGGTGGCCCCCATCTTCGGGATCGACTTGCCGCCAGTGGCGAGGACGAGCGAGGCGCAGGCGATGCGCTCGCCGCCTCCTCCCCTGCCTTCAAGGGCAAGCTCGAAGCCGTCCGCGAGCTTTTCGACCCGGTCGACGCTCGCGCCAAGCCGCAGGACGACGCCCGCGGCCTTCATCTCGGCCAGCAGCATGTCGACGATCTCGCGGCTGGAGCCGTCGCAGAACAACTGGCCCAGCGTCTTCTCGTGGAAGGCGATGCCGTGGCGCTCGACCAGGGCGACGAAGGCCGAGGGCGGATAGCGTCGCAGGGCCGAGAGGGCGAAGCGCGGATTGGCCGAGAGGTAGCGCTCGATCCGGCCGCCCTCGAGGTTGGTGAAGTTGCAGCGTCCGCCGCCGGAAATGCGGATCTTCTCGCCGGCCGCCTTGGCGTGGTCGAGGACGAGCACGCGGCGGCCGCGCTTGCCCGCCTCGATGGCGCACATCATGCCGGCCGCCCCGGCCCCCACAATGACGACGTCGAAGCGCTCCATGGGCGCTGCTTAGCCGGCTTGCCGCCCGCGCGTCATGGCTTAAAGAACCGCCGATGGCCTGGACCCGCCGCTACGAGGACGCCGAGCCCCAGCGGGTGAACCGCTGGCTGGCCCAGATGGGCGTCTGCTCGCGCCGCGAGGCCGAGGGGCTGATCGCCGAGGGCCTGGTCTCCATCGACGGCGAGCCGGTGGCCGACGTCGGCCGCAAGATCCTGCCCGGCCAGACCCTGACCCTTGCCGACCGCGCCGAGGCCGGGCTCTCGGCAAAGCTCACCGCCGTGCTGCACAAGCCGGTGGGCGTGGTCTCGGCCCAGCCCGAGCCGGGCCAGACACCGGCCGTGCGCCTGCTCTCGAAGGCGAACCTCACAGGCGAGGCGCCCTGCGTCCCGGACGCGGACACCAGCCTCGCCCCGCTCGGCCGCCTCGACATGGACAGCCGCGGCCTCCTGCTGCTCTCCGAGGACGGAGTGCTGGCCAAGGCGGTGATCGGCCCGGACAGCGAGCTGGACAAGGAGTACCTCGTCCGTGTGGCGGGCCAGGTGACCGAGGCGAAGATCCGCCAGCTCCGCTTCGGCCTGCGCCTCGACGGACGCCAGCTGCGCCGGGCGCGGGTCGACCAGCTCGGGCCCCAGAAGCTGCGGTTCGTGCTCAGGGAAGGCCGCAACCGGCAGATCCGCCGGATGTGCGAGCTCGTCGGCCTGACCGTCATCGACCTGTTCCGCGTCCGCATCGGCCCGCTGAAGCTCGCCGACCTTCCCGAAGGCCGCTGGCGCGCCCTGACGGGCGAGGAGCGCGAGGCGCTGATCTCCGCCTCCTCTCCCCCACGCGAAGCCTAGAGGGATCAGGCCCGCTTCTTGGCGGCCGCCTTCTTCGGGACCGCCTTCTTCGCGGGGGCCTTGCGGGCGGCGGGCTTCCGGCGCTCGCCGCCGGTCTGGCCGAGGCTGCGCTTGAGGGCTTCCATCAGGTCGATGACCTCCGCCTCCTGCGGCTCCTTCACCGCGGCGATCTTGTGGCCCTTCTCCTTCTCGCGGATCAGCTCGCGCAGGGCGTCCTCGTAGCGGTCGGTGAACTGGGAGGGATCGAAGGGCCCCTCGAGCTGGTCGATGATCTTGGCCGCGATGTCGACCATCTGGGCGTTGGGCTTCTCGTCCGGGATGCGGTCGAACAGCTCGTCGGGGTTCTTCACCTCCCGGTTCGAGCGGATCGAATAGGCGAGGATGCCTTTGTCGCGCGGCTCCAGCGCCATCAGCCGCTCGCGCTGGTGCATGACGAGGCGGCCGAGGGCGATCTTGCCGGCCTTCTCCATGGCCTCGCGGATGACGGTGAAGGCCTCCACCGCCATGTCGCCGTCGGGCACGAGGAAATAGGGGTCGTTCCAGTAGAGGCGGTCGATCTCGGCCTCGCCCACAAACCGCTCGATGTCCAGGGTGCGCGTGGTGGCGAGGCGCACGTTGGCGATCTCCTCGTCGGAGATCACCACGTAGTGGCCCTTCTCGATCTCGTAGCCCTTGACGATGTCCGAGCGATCGACGGGCCCGGTCTCCGGATCGGTGGGGATCATCCGGATCCGATTGTGGGTCGACTTGTGGAGCATGTTGAAGTGCACCTCGCTGGTGCGCGATGTGCCGGTGTAGAGCGCAACCGGACAGCTCACGAGCGACAAGCGCAGGTAGCCCTGCCAGGTAGGTCGCGTCGCCATGTCCGCATCTCCATCGTCGTTCCCGACTGCGGAAACGCGGCGGAAATTGATTCAGTTCGGGGACTTAGCCTCTCCATCCTCCCCGCAGGGGGAGGTGGCCCAACGGGCCGGAGGGGGTTGCAGCCCAAGAGCGCGCGACGCCCTGCCTGGCAATCCCCTCCGTCGCTTCGCGACAGCTCCCCTTTGAGGAGGAGCATGCTCAGTTCCCCAGCCCCAGCGTCGGCAGGGTGACGCGCTCCATGGCGTCGAGCTGGGGCTTGCGGAAATGGGTCCGCACGGCCGAGCCGGCGCCGAACTCCATCAGCTGGTCCTTGGCGGGATCGTAGGCCGGCCAGGCCTCGCCGCCGCAGCGCGGGACGCTGGTCTTGGCGAAGGCCACCCAGCAGGCGTGCATCAGCGAGGCCATGGCCTTGTCCTCCTCGGAGACCACGCTCATCGGCGTGCGCCGGCCCCAGTATTCGAAGACGTACTGGATCTCGGCCGCATGGCTCGCCCGCGTCATCGCCGGGCGGAAGCGGTTCCCGACATAAGAGAAGTAGTAGAGCCACGACGGCTGGCCGCCGGACGCCCTGGCCGCCACCCAGCGCGCCGGCCCGCCCATCACCCGGTCGGTGAAGATGGCGCGGGCCAGGGTCTCGTCGCCGGCCGCCGCCTCGTCCCGATAGATCAGCCGGGCGGCGGGCGGGATCTGGGCCTGGCGCTCCGGTTTGAAGGGCCCCGGCCCCATCAGGGAGTCCTCGCCGGAGTTGGAGCCGATGATCAGCGGCACATCTGCGAAATGGCCGTCGGCGAGCGCCTGGGAAGCGGTCTCGGTCATCAGCTTGCCGTCGGTGAAGGGGCCGTAGTCGGCGTCGAGCGCGACGAGCTTCTCCACCGGCAGGGCGCGCAGCTCGGCGGCCGTGGCGGTGGCCGGCGCCCCGGCCTTCTCCAGCAGGGCCGCGCCCTCGGCCTCCTTCTCGGCCAGGCTCGAGGGCCGGAACCAGCCGAGGCCGCTCTCGACGATGGCCTTGGCATAGAGCCCCTTGGCCGAGGGCGTCGCCAGCAGGGCGAGGGTCGACATGCCGCCGGCGCTCTCGCCGAAGACGGTGACGTTCCTCGGATCGCCCCCGAAGGCGGCGATGTTCCGCTGCACCCACTTGAGCGCCGCGATCTGGTCCATCAGGCCGAAGTCGCCGGTGGGCTCGGCCCCGGCCGCCTTGGTCAGGGCCGGGTGGGCGAGGTAGCCCAGCGGGCCGAGGCGGTAGTTGATGGCCACCAGCACCACCCCGTCGCGGGCGAAGTTCTGGCCGTCGTAGATCCAGCCCGCGCCGGTCCGGTGGCCGCCGCCGTGAATCCAGACCATGACGGGCGCCGCCTTCGCATTGCGCGGCGCGAAGACGTTGAGCTGCAGGCAGTCCTCGGAGGTCGGGCCGTTGGCGCCGCCCTCGTTGGGGGCGTTGTCGCCGCGCATCGGCTGCGGGCAGGAGGGGCCGGGATATATCGACAGGCGGTCGGCGGCCCAGGGCTGGACCGGCTGCGGCGGGCGCCAGCGCAGGGGCCCGACCGGCGGGGCGGCGAAGGGGATGTTGCGGAACACGTCGGCGTGTTCGTGCCGCACGCCGACCAGCACCCCGCTCTCGATCCTCACCCGGACCGTGGGCGGCGGCTGGTCCTGGACCGGAGCCTCGGCGTGAGCCGCGCCCGCCCTCAGCACCAGGCTCGTCAGCACCAGGCCCGCCAGCGCCCCCAAGATCCCCTCTAGGGCTATCCCGCGCATGATCGCCTCCCCGTTCCGTGAGGGGAAACCATGGGTGCGGCGCGTCGGCGCGGTCAACCTCCGGACTGGGGCCGGAACTTGACTCCGGCGCGAGGGTTACTAGAACAAAAATGGAACGCAATCCAGAACAGAAGGAGTCCGAAAGCCATGTCCGATTTTCGCGGGAAGGCGCTGGACGCGCTGCGCGCGGAGATCGCCGCCCTCGAAACGGGCGGGCGCTCGGCCACGGCCGTCCTGCCCTTCGGCGCCCCCGAGGTCGACGCCCTGCTGCCCGGCGGCGGCCTGCCGCTCGGCCGCTGGCACGAGATCGTCGGCCCGGGCCTGGAGGCCGAGACCGGCGTCGCCCCGGCGGCCTTCACCGCCCTGATGGCCGCGCCGCTCGCCCGCCGCGGCGAGACGGTCTGGGTGTTCCGCCGCGACGACCTGTTCGCCCCGGGCCTGACCGGCCTCGGCTTTCCCACCGAGCGGCTGATCCAGGTCTGCGCCCGCGACGAGGCCGAGACCCTGTCGGTCATGGAGGACGCCCTGTCGGCCGTCGGCGTCGCCGCCGTGGTCGGCGAGGTGGAGGACGTCGACCTCACCGCCGGCCGCCGGCTGCAGCTCGCCTGCGAGCGCCGCGGGGCCACCTGTTTCGCCCTGCGCCGGCGCCCGTTCGGCGGGACCGCCCGGCGCGAGGCGGGCTCGACCGCCGCCACCCGCTGGCGCGTCGCCTCCGCCCCGTCCGCGCCGCCGCAGGGCGAGTTCGGCCTCGGCGCGCCGCGCTTCGAGGCGGCGCTGGAGCGCTGCCGCGGCGGCCGCACCGGCGCCTTCCTGTTCGAGGCTCCCGGAGCCTTTGGCGGGGCCTATTCCTGGGAGATGAAGGATGGCGCGCATCCTCTGCGCCTGGTCGCCGACCTGGGCGATCGCCAACTGGCGCCGGCGCAACCCGACCGCCACGCGGCCTGACGAGCCGCCCAGCGGTGTCGAAGAAAAGACGGCCGGTTCGCCGCCTTTCGCCCTCGTGGAGACCGCCGGCGGAACCCGGCGCCTGACCGCCGTCAGCCTGGAGGCCGCGCGGCTCTGCCTCTATCCCGGCCAGAAGGTCACCGACGCCTTCGCCCTGGTCCCCGACCTCGTCACCGAGGAGGCCGAGCCCGCCGCCGACGCCGCCGCCCTGGAGGCGCTGATCGACTGGTGCGTGCGCTTCTCCCCTGCCGTCGCCGCCGACCCGCCCGAGGGCCTGTTCCTCGACATCACCGGCGTCGCCCACCTGTGGGGCGACGAGGCGGGGATGCTGGCCGACTTCCAGGCGCGGCTCTTGGCCAATGGCCTGCCGTTCCGCTGCGCCATCGCCGACACGCCCGGCGCGGCCTGGGCCGTGGCCCACTATGGCGAGGACGGGACCATCGTGCCGCCCGGCGAGCAGCAGGCGGCGCTCTCGCCCCTGCCGCCGGCGGCGCTGCGCCTCGACACGGCGGCCGCCGCCCAGATCGAGCGCCTGGGGCTGAAGCGGCTGGCCCAGGTCTTCGCCCTGCCCCGCGCACCCTTCGCCAAGCGGTTCGGCAAGGCCGCCCTGATGCGTCTCGACCAGGCGCTCGGCCGCAGCGCCGAGGCCCTGACCTATCGCCGCCCGCCCGCGCCCTTCGTCGCCGGCCTGGCCTTCGCCGAGCCGATCAGCGCGCCGGAGGACATGGCCCGCGTGGCCCGCGACGCGGCGGCCAGGCTCTGCGCGCGGCTGGAGCGCGAGGGCAAGGGCGCGCGCCGCTTCGAGCTCTTCTTCCACCGGCTGGACGGCAAGAGCCCCTCGGTGGCGGTGGGCCTCGCCCTGCCGGGCCGCGAGGCGATGCGCATCGCCAAGCTGATGACGCCGAAGATCGAGGCCATCGACCCGGGCTTCGGGATCGAGACCGTGACCATCACCGCCGCCGAGGTCGAGACCCTGTCCGGTCGCCAGGTGAAGCTGGAAGGCGCGGCCCAGCCGACGGTTGAGGACGGCCTCGCCCCGCTGGTCGACCGGCTGGCTAACCGCCTGGGCGCCGAGCGCGTCTGGCGGGCCGGGCCGGTGGAGAGCCACGTGCCCGAGCTGTCGGTGGCCCGCGAGGCGCCTTTCGCGCCGCCCTCCGAGGCGCGCGCCTGGGATCCGGAGGCGCCGCGGCCGGTGCGCCTGTTCCGCCGGCCCGAGCCGCTGGAAGGCGTCATCGCCCTCACCCCCGACGATCCGCCCAACCAGTTCCGTTGGCGCGGCCGCCTGCACCGCATCCGCCGCGCCGAGGGGCCCGAACGCATCGCCGAAGAATGGTGGAAGCGCGAGATCGAGGACGTCCGCGTCGCCCACGTGCGCGACTACTACCGGGTGGAGGACCAGGACGGCGCCCGCTTCTGGCTGTTCCGCTCAGGCCTCTACCAACCCGGAGAGCCGGCGAAGTGGTGGCTGCACGGGCTGTTCGGATGAAGGGCGCCATTCAAATGCTCCCCTCCAGGGGGAGCTGTCCGGAACGGACCGAGGGGGTCGACGCCCAAGGCGTCGGCGTTTCGCGGGCTGCAACCCCCTCCGTCGCTTCGCGCCACCTCCCCCTGCAGGGGAGGATCTTTCCGTGACCCGCTACGCCGAGCTGCAGGCGGCCAGCAACTTCTCGTTCCTGCGCGGGGCTTCGCATCCGTGGGAGCTGGTGGCCGGGGCCGACGCCCTGGGCCTGGAGGCGATCGGCGTCTGCGACCGCAACTCCCTGGCCGGCGTCGTACGCGCCTGGTCGCAGATGCAGGACCTCAAGGAGACCGGCTCGAGGATCCGCGCCTTGACCGGCTGCCGCCTCGACTTCGCCGACGGCACGCCGAACCTGCTCGTCTATCCCTCCGACCGCGAGGCCTATGGCCGCCTGACGCGCCTGCTCACGCTCGGCCAGATGCGCAGCCCCAAGGGCGAGTGCGAACTCCACTGGCGCGACTTCCTGGAGCACGCCCAGGGCCAGCTCGTCCTGGTGGTCCCGCCGGATCGACTGGACGCGGCGTTCGAGGCCGATCTTCGCCGGATCGCCGGCGAACTGCCCGACGTCTGGCTGGCCGCAGCGCGGCGCTATGGCGCGCGCGACCTGCACCGGCTCTCCAGGCTCGCCGATCTGGCGCGGACCTGCCGGGCGCCGATGGTGGCGGTGAACGACGTGCTCTACCACGGCCCCGAGCGGCGGCCGCTGCAGGACGTGCTGACCTGCATCCGCGAGACCTGCACCCTGGCCGAGGCGGGCCTGCGGCTGGAGGCCAACGCCGAGCGCCACCTCAAGGCGCCCGAGGAGATGGCGCGCCTGTTCGCCAGGTATCCCGGCGCGGTGGAGCGCAGCATCGAGATCGCCGGACGCATCGACTTCGACCTTTCCCAGCTCCGCTACGAATATCCCGACGAGCCGGTGCCGCCCGGCAAGAGCGCCATCCAGCACCTGCGCGACCTTTCATGGGCCGGGGCGAAGTGGCGCTATCCGGAGGGCGTGCCGGAGAAGGTGACCAAGCTCGTCGCCCACGAGCTGGAGCTGATCGAGAAGCTCGACTTCCCGAACTACTTCCTCACCGTCCACGACATCGTCCGCTGGGCGCGCGAGCAGGGGATCCTGTGCCAGGGGCGCGGCTCGGCGGCCAATTCCTGCGTCTGCTTCTGCCTCGGCATCACCGCGGTCGACCCGACCAAGCCCGACCAGGACCTGCTGTTCTCCCGCTTCATCTCCGAGAAACGCGGCGAGCCGCCGGACATCGACGTCGATTTCGAGCACGAGCGGCGCGAGGAGGTGATGCAGTACGTCTATCACCGCTACGGCCGCCACCGGGCCGCCATCGTGGCGACGGTGATCCACTACCGGCCGCGCATGGCGATCCGCCAGGTGGGCAAGGCGCTGGGGCTCACCGAGGACATCACCGCGGCCCTGGCGGGCACGGTCTGGGGCTCCTACGGCGACGGCGTGCCGGACGAGCACATCCGCCAGTGCGGCCTCGATCCGGACGCGCCGGAGATCCGGCGGGCGACGGCCCTCGCCCAGGAGCTGCTCGGCTTCCCGCGCCACCTCTCCCAGCACGTGGGCGGCTATGTGCTGACCAAGCGCCGGCTCGACGAGACCGTGCCGATCGGCAACGCGGCCATGCCCGACCGCACCTTCATCGAGTGGGACAAGGACGACATCGACGCGCTCGGCCTGATGAAGGTCGACGTGCTGGCGCTCGGCATGCTGACGGCGCTGAAGAAGGCCATCGACCTCCTTCCGCCGGGCCCTGACGGCTCGCGGATCCGCGACATCGCCGACATCCCGCAGGAGGAGCCGGGCGTCTACGAGATGCTGTCCCACGCCGATTCCGTGGGGGTCTTCCAGGTGGAGAGCCGGGCGCAGATGTCGATGCTGCCGAGGCTCAAGCCGCGCAAGTTCTACGACCTGGTCATCGAGGTGGCGATCGTCCGCCCCGGCCCGATCCAGGGCGACATGGTCCACCCGTATCTCAAGCGGCGCGAAGGCAAGGAGCCGGTCGTCTTCCCCGCACCCTCGCCGGAGCACGGTCCGGCGGACGAGCTGCGCCAGGTGCTCGGCAAGACCATGGGCGTGCCGCTGTTCCAGGAACAGGCCATGCGGCTGGCCATCGAGGCGGCGCGGTTTCCGGAGAGCGAGGCCGACGGCCTGCGCCGGGCGATGGCCACCTTCCGCGCCAACGGCCGGCTGCACGAGTACCGGGAGAAGTTCGTCGCCGGCATGACCGCCCGCGGCTACCAGCTCGACTTCGCCCAGCGTTGCTTCAAGCAGATCGAGGGCTTCGGCTCCTACGGCTTTCCGGAGAGCCACGCGATCAGCTTCGCCCTCCTGGTCTATGCCTCGGCCTGGGTGAAATGGAAGCACCCGGACGTGTTCTGCGCCTCGCTGCTCAACGCCCAGCCCATGGGCTTCTACCAGCCGGCCCAGCTGGTCCGCGACGCGCGCGAGCACGGGGTCGAGGTGCGCCCGCCCGACGTGATGTTCAGCGACTGGGACTGCACCCTCGAGGAGAAGGACGATCCGCGCACGCCCTATCGGCCGGTGCGGCTGGGGCTTCGGCAGATCAAGGGCCTGAAGCGCGAGGACGGCCTGGCCCTGACCATGGCCCGCGACGCAGGGGCGCGGACCCTCGAGGACATCGCGCTCCGGGCCGGGCTGTCGCGCCGGGCGCTGGAGCTGCTGGCCGAGGCCGACGCCTTCCGCTCGCTGGGGCTGGAGCGGCGCCAGGCGCTCTGGGAAGTGAAGGGGCTGGGCGGCGAGATCGGGGTCGAGAGAACCGCGCCGCTGCTGGCCCGCCAGGCCTTCAAGGAGACCCAGGTCGAGCTGCCGTTCATGAGCCAGCCGCAGCAGGTGGCGGAGGACTACCGGACCACCAGCCTGTCGCTGAAGGCCCATCCGGTGAGCTTCTACCGCGAGGACCTGACGCGCCAGGGCGTCGTCCCGGCCACGGCCCTGAAGACCGCGCGCGATCGCCGGCGCCTCTCCGTCGGCGGGCTGGTGCTGGTGCGCCAGCGCCCCGGCACGGCCAAGGGCGTGGTCTTCATGACGCTGGAGGACGAGACCGGCATCGCCAATGTCGTGGTCTGGAAGGACGCCTTTGAAGCCAACCGGCGCCTCGTCATGGGCGCCTCCTTCGTCGTCGTCCATGGCCAGGTGCAGAAGGAGGGCGAGGTGATCCACCTGGTGGCCGAGCGGTTCACCGACCTTTCCCACCGCCTGGGCGAGCTGCGCGAGGAGGAGGCGCCGCCCCCCTCGGTGCGCAGCCGCGTCACCGGACGGCTGATCCGCAGCCGGGACTTCCACTGAAGCTCCGCTCGACGCATGGTGCGCGCCATGGGGGAGCCAGCCAAACCGAAGGTCCCGCGCGGACCCAACGCCGAACGCCGCGCCTCGACGCGCGCGAAGATCCTCGCCGCGGGGGTGAAGTGTCTGGCCGAGTTCGGCTACGCCGCCACCTCCACGCCGCTGGTCGCCAAGATGGCCAAGGTGAGCCGCGGCTCGCTGCTGCACCAGTTCCCCACCAAGGTGGACCTCATCCTGGCGGTGGCCGAGCACGCCTGGCTGATCCAGCGCGACTATGTTCGGGCCGAGGTCGCCAAGCGCCCGACCGGCCGCGAGCAGTTCATCGGCGGGGTCCAGGCGGTTTGGAAGGGCCTTCAGCTGCCCGAGGCCATCGCCCTGATGGAGGTGATGATCGCCGCGCGCAGCGACGCCGAGCTCGCCGAACGCTACGACGCCTTCGCCGACGCGCGCGAGGCGGGCGTGTCGCGCACCCGCCGGCGCATGGCCATCGGCCAGCTCGGCGCGCCGGAACACTTCTCCGAGGTCGACGCCATGGCGCACCTGACCTCGGCCGCCCTGCGGGGCCTCGCGCTGGAGACGGTGTTCATCGGCCGCCCCACGGACAGCGCGGCCAAGGTGCTGGCGCTGCTGGAGGACATGCGCCGCCGCTTCGCCGACGAGGTCGAGGCCGAGCAGGCCAAGGCCGAGGACGTCTAGCCCACATCCTGTAGTCAACATTGACTACAAATATGCGACCGCTAAGCTTGACCCGTCAGAAGAGAAGAACGGGCCAGGGGAGGCGACGCAATGACCGACAACTCACATCGCACCGCCAGCCGCCGTGCGGTGATGGCGGCCGGCGCGGCCCTGGCCGCCGCCGCCGCCGCGCCGCGCGCCCTGGCCCAGACGCCCGCTCCCCCGGCCACGGCGCCCGCCGGCCTCGCGGCCGGCGGCGGCTCGTCGAAGATCTTCCGGACCACCGAGATCGCCACCGGCAAGGTTCAGGGCATCGCCAACGGCCCCGTCTGGGAGTTCAAGGGCATCCCCTACGGCGCGCCGACAAGCGGCCGGAACCGCTTCATGCCGCCGAAGCCGGCGGCCGCCTGGAGCGGGGTGCGCGAGTGCTTCGGCTTCGGCGAGTGCTGTCCGCAGACCCAGGCCGACATCCGGGGCGAGTACGGCCAGCTCATCCAGTGGGACCGGCACGACATCGCTGGCATGGGTGAGGACTGCCTGAACCTGAACGTGTGGACGCCGACCACCGATCGCGGCGCTAGGAAGCCGGTGTTCGTCGTCTTCCACGGCGGCGGCTTCGCCACCGGCTCGGGCAACGGCATCGGCTTCGACGGCAAGAACCTCGCCTACTACGCCGATGCGGTGGTGGTGACCGTCACCCATCGACTGGCCGCCTACGGCTACCTCGACCTGGTGGGGGCGGGCGCACCGTCGGAGTTCAGGTACGCCGGCGTGACCGGAATGATGGACCTTGTCGCCGCCCTGCAGTGGGTGCGCCAGAACGTGGAGAGCTTCGGCGGCGATCCCGGCAAGGTGATGATCTTCGGTCAGTCCGGCGGCGGGGCGAAGACCTCGACGGTGCTGGCCATGCCCGGCGCCAAGGGCCTGTTCCATCGGGCCGCCGTCCAGTCCGGCTCGGCCCTGCGGCTGGTGACGCCGGAAGCGGGCGCCGGGACCGCCGAGAAGCTCCTCAAGACCCTCGGCATCGGGCGGGCCAACTGGGGCGAGCTGCAGCGTATCTCCTGGCAGCGGCTCCTCGAGGCGCAGACCGCCACGGGGGGCAACTTCTCGCCGGTGATCGGCACCGACGCCCTGCCGAACCACCCGTTCGATCCCAAGGCGCCCGAGGTCTCCGCCGATGTGCCGGTGATCATCTCGACGACCCTGGAGGACGCCGCCCTCAGCCTGACCAACTTCGACCTCACGGAGGCGGGGCTCGAGGCGATTCTGGAGCAGCGCGCTCCCGGTCACGGCAAGGAGCTGCTCGGCCTCTACCGGCGCTACGATCCGGGCGCGACGCCGTTCCTTATCCAGGCCCAGGCCCTGACCGACGCCGGCGGTCGCCGGGCCGCCTACATCCAGGCGGCGCGCAAGGCCGCGCTCGGCGCCGCCCCCGCCTATGTCTACCAGTGGAACTGGCGCACCCCGGCCTACGACGGCAAGTTCGGCGCGGTGCACGGCATCGACGTTTCGGCCTCGCTGCACTCCTACCGCGACGCCTTCTTCGCCGGCTCGACGCCCGGCAAGCGGATGGCCGACCGGCTGGCCTCGACCTGGGCGGCGTTCGTCCGGACCGGCGATCCCAACAACGGTCACATCCCGCCGTGGACACCCTATTCGGACCAGCGCCGGGCGGTGATGGTGTTCGACAACGAGACGCGGCAGGAGATCGGGCCGCGCGGCGAAATCCGCGCCTTCTGGGAGGCCTATCCGCCGCCGCCCGGCCCGCGCGGCTGATCAGTGTCGGAATAAGGTGGTAAGCTTCGTCCTTGGGTCGGGAGGATCTCCATGGCCGAAGCCGTCCAACTGCTGATCGGCACGCGCAAGGGCGCGTGGCTGCTCAAGAGCGATGCGTCCCGCCAGGCGTGGCGCACAGAAGGCCCTCTGTTCCTGGGGCAGATCATCAACCACTTCCGGATCGATCCGCGGGACGGGACGACCATGCTGATGGCCGCCTCGACCGGCCATCTCGGCCCGACCATCCTGCGCTCGACCGACGGCGGGCAGAGCTGGACGGAGGCGAGCCGCCCGCCGGCCTTCCCCAAGGGCGAGCCGCACGGCCGCAGCGTGAACCACACCTTCTGGCTGGAGCCCGGGCACCCCGACGACCCCGGCGTCTGGTGGGCGGCCACCTCGCCGCCCGGCCTGTTCCGCTCGGCCGACGGCGGCGAAAGCTGGGAGAGCGTCGAGGGGCTCAACGCCCACCCCAAGGTCATCGACTGGCTGCCGCCGGACGGCGGCACCCCGGACGGAGCGATCGTCGCCGGGGTCGTGATCGATCCGCGCGATAAGGCGCACATGTACCTGGCGACCTGCTCGGCCGGCGTGCTGGAGACGGCCGACTACGGCGCCAGCTGGCGGCCGCTGAACCAGAACGTGCGCTGCGATTTCCTCCCGGACCCCTATCCGGAATACGGCCAGGACAGCCACCAGATCGCGCTGGCCCCGACCAATCCCGACCGCATCTGGCAGCAGAACCACTGCGGCATCTATCGCCTCGACCGGCCGGGCGAGCGCTGGGAGCGGATCGGCGAGGCCATGCCCAGCGACGTGGGCGACATCGGCTTCTCGATCGTGCCGCACGTGCGCGACGACCAGACGGCCTGGGTCTTTCCGATGGACGGGACGGAGGTCTGGCCGCGGGTCAGCCCGGGCGGGCGGCCTGCCGTCTACCGCACGCGCGACGGCGGGCGGACCTGGGAGCGGCAGGCCAATGGCTTCCCGGTCGAGCAGGGCTGGTTCACGGTCAAGCGCCAGGCGTTCTGCGGCGACGCCGGCGCGCCCCAGGGCCTCTATCTCGGCACCACGGGCGGGGAGATCTGGATGAGCGCCGACGAGGGCGAGAGCTTCCGCCAGGTCGCCGCCCACCTGCCCGAGATCTATTCGGTGACGGCCGCGCCCCTATGATCCCACGATGATCAACGTGCTGATCCCCTCGCAGCTCACGACCTACACCGACGGCGCCACGCGGGTGCCGGCGGCCGGCGCGACCGTGGACGAGGTGCTGATCGACCTCGACCAGCGCTTCCCGGGCCTGCGCTTCCGGGTGGTGGACGAGCAGGACCGGATCCGCCGGCACATGCGCCTGTTCGTCGGCCTCGAAGAGACCCGCTCCGTCGGCCGCGCCCTGGCCGACGGAGACGAGCTGCTGATCTTCGGGGCGCTCTCCGGCGGCTAGAACCGCAGGACGCGCGCTTCCTTCACGTGCGGCAGGGCGCGGATCTTCTCGACGAGGTTGTCGGCCGGGGGCTGATCGACGCCGACCATGGCGATGGCGTCCTCGCCGGCGGCGACGCGGCCGAGGTTGAAGGTGGCGATGTTGACGTTGGCCTCGGCCAGGAGTGCGCCGAGCGCGCCGATGAAGCCCGGCTTGTCGAGGTTGTTGACGTACAGCATCGTCGTCGAGAACGGCGCGTCGAGATCCATGCCCTTGACCTCGATGATGCGCGGGGCGCCGGCCATCACCGAGCCGGCGAAGGAGCGCTTGCCCTTCTCGGTGGTGACGGTGATGCGGATCAGGCTTTCATAGATCGGGCTCTCGTCCTGCTTGGATTCCGAGACGACGATGCCGCGCTCCTTGGCCACGGCCGGGGCCGAGACCATGTTCACCTCGGCCAGCATCGGCCGCATCACGCCCGCCAGGGCGGCGGCGGTCAGGGGGCGGGTGTTGAGCTGGGCCACGTCGCCCTCGTAGGCGATGTCGATGGCCTTGACGCCGAAGTCGACCATCTGGCCAGCCAGCAGGCCGAGCTTGTCGGCCAGCGCCACATAGGGCTTCAGGCGCGGCGCTTCCTCGGCGGTGACCGAGGGGCTGTTGAGGGCGTTGGTGACCGCGCCGGTGAGCAGGTAGTCGCTCATCTGCTCGGCGACCTGCAGGGCGACGTTCTCCTGCGCCTCGACGGTCGAGGCGCCGAGGTGCGGGGTGGCGACGAAGTTCTCGGCGCCGAACAGCACGTTGTCCTTGGCCGGCTCCTCGACGAAGACGTCGAAGCCGGCGCCGCCGACGTGGCCCTCGTCGAGCAGCTTGCGCAGGGCCTTCTCGTCCACCAGCCCGCCGCGGGCGCAGTTGACGATCAGCACGCCCTTCTTGGTCTTCTTCAGGTTCTCTTCCGACAGGATGTTGCGGGTCTTGTCGGTGAGCGGGGTGTGCAGGGTGATGACGTCGGCGCGGGCCAGGAGCTCGTCCAGCTCGACCTTCTCGACGCCGATCTCGACGGCGCGCTCGGGCGACAGGAAGGGATCGTAGGCGACGACCTTCATCTTCAGTCCCAGGGCCCGGTCGGCGACGATCGAGCCGATGTTGCCGGCGCCGATCAGACCGAGGGTCTTGCCGTAGAGCTCGACGCCCATGAAGCGGTTCTTCTCCCACTTGCCGGCCTGGGTGGAGGCGTCGGCGGCGGGCATCTGGCGGGCCAGGGCGAACATCATGGCGATGGCGTGTTCGGCAGTGGTGATCGAGTTGCCGAACGGGGTGTTCATGACGACGACGCCGGCGGCGGTGGCGGCCGGAATGTCGACGTTGTCGACGCCGATGCCGGCGCGGCCGATGACCTTGAGGTTCTTGGCGGCGGCGATGACGTCCTTGTCGGCCTTCGTGGCCGACCGGACGGCCAGGCCGTCATAGTCGCCGATGATCTTGAGCAGCTCTTCCTTAGGAAGGCCGGTCTTCACGTCGGCGTCGACGCCGCGCTGCTTGAAGATCTCGATGGCGGCGGGCGAGAGTTTGTCGGCGATCAGTACGCGAGGCATGGGTTTCGTCCTCTGTCGGGTAGCCCTCCCCGGCCCTTGGGCCAGGGAGGTTCATGTCGGGAAATCGGAAGCGGGAGGCGCGGCCGGTCAGGCCGGCGCGAACTCGGCGAGCGTGACCTCGAAGGCCCAGTCGAGCCACGGGGTCAGGGCCTCCAGGTCGGAGGAGTCGACGGTCGCGCCGCACCAGATGCGAAGGCCGGCCGGGGCGTCGCGGTAGCCCGCTACGTCATAGGCCACGCCCTCCTTCTCCAGCGCGGAGGCGAGCTTCTTGGCGAAGTCGGCCTGGGCGTCGTCGGACAGCGCCGTGACGCGCGGATCGACCACCTTCAGGCACACCGAGGTGTTGGAGCGGATCGAGGGATCCTCGGCCAGGAAGCCGACCCAGGGGGTCTTGGCGGCCCAGTCCTCGAGCACCTTGAGGTTCGAGTCCGCGCGGCGGCGAAGCTCGGCGAAGCCGCCGATCGAGGCGGCCCAGCGCAGGGCGTCGATATAGTCCTCCACGCAGAGCATGGAGGGCGTGTTGATGGTCGAGCCCTCGAAGATCTCGGCGTTGAGCTTGCCGGCCTTGGTCATGCGGAACAGCTTCGGCATGGGCCAGGCGGGCGTGTAGCTCTCCAGCCGGGCGACGGCGCGCGGCGACAGGATCAGCACGCCGTGGCCGGCCTCGCCGCCCAGCGCCTTCTGCCAGGAGAAGGTCACGACATCGAGCTTGGGCCAGTCGAGCGGCTGGGCGAAGGCGGCGCTGGTGGCGTCGCAGATCGTCAGGCCCTCGCGGTCGGCGGCGATGAAGGCCGCGTCCGGGATGCGCACGCCCGAGGTCGTGCCGTTCCACGGGAACACCAGGTCGGCGTCCTTGCGGACCTTGGAAAGGTCGGGCAGCTGGCCGTAGGGGGCGCTGAGCACCTCGGCTTCGAGCTTCAGCTGCTTGGTCACGTCGGTGACCCAGTCCTTGCCGAAGCTCTCATAGGCCAGCATCTGCACGGGCCGGGCGCCCAGCAGCGACCACATCGCCATCTCCATGGCCCCGGTGTCGGAGCCCGGCACGATGCCGATCAGGTAGTCGTCCGGAACCTGCAGTACCTCGCGGGTGCGGTCGATCGCCTCTTTCAGGCGCGCCTTGCCGAGCTTGGAACGGTGAGACCGTCCAAGGACTGCATTCTGGAGGTTTTCGGGGGTCCATCCGGGGCGCTTGGCGCACGGGCCGGAAGAGAACTCAGCACGCGCCGGACGCATCGCCGGCTTGGCGGGTGTAGTCACTGCGATGTCTCCCATCCTTGCAGATGGGCAGCGTCCCGTTGGGGGGACGTGGCCCGCCGGCCAACAACCCCGGTTCCTGCTGCAGCGCAAGAGAAAGTTTTCTGAAAGCGCCTTCAGCGCGGCGCTATGGCGCAGCCCGCCGGGGGCGACGCGCGCCTCAGGCGAGCTCGGCGAACGGCGGCGGGCTCGCCTCGGTCCGGCGCCGGCGCATGGCGATGATCGTGCCCGCGGCCAGGGCCACGGTGATGGCGAAGGTGTTGAGGTTGTTGATGACCGCGTGCGGCGTGTCCGACACCGAGCGCTCCGTCACCAGGTAGAAGGCGTCGAGCCCGAACTGGATGGCGTAGACCAGCATGACCGCGCCGAGCCAGAGGCTCGCGAAGCGCATCATCAGCAGCAGCATGAAGAGGGCGCAAAGACCGTCGACCGTCAGGTCGACCAGCTGGCTCTTGAGGAAGGCGTAGTTCGCGGTCGCCAGGACGAAGTTGGCGAGCACGGCCGCACCCCCCATCCGCTCGGCGACGCCGCCCTTGATCAGAGCGAAGAGGCCCGTCAGCAGGGAGAAGACGACCAACGCGTTGCTGAGCGCATACAGCATGTTGCACCCCTTAGATCACCAAGGGGTGCAACAACAGTTAAAGTCTTGAAACCTTAGGCGTCAGCCGACGTCTTGCAGCCGGACTTCGTCGGTGTTCTCGAGGAACACCGAGAGCTTCTGCACGCCGCCCAGGGTGGTGCGGATGCCGAGGCCGTCCTTGATCTGGTCCAGCTCGCCGTGCGCCGCGACGATGGCGGTGCGGGCCTCGCTGAGCGCCTTGATCGCTTCCATGAGCTTAGTCTGGGCCGCGTCCGCGGACACGGGCGACAGCTTCACGTCGCGCTGCGCTTGCAGGCTTTCGGCGAGAAGCTCGGAGGCTTCCTTCATCGCGCCGTCGATGGCCGCTTCGGTGGACCAGAGCTTCCGGGCCACGCGCTTCACCACAAAGATCTTTTCCATGTCCGGCCCCCCAAGGGCGTTAAGGTGAAAACCGCCGGTACGGTAAATGAATGGTAAAGCTCGCGGCAACCAGTTCATGAGTTGTTAACCATAATTTCTGCGTCCGAAGGTTGTATCGTGGCGCAAAAACAACATTTCTCCCGGGAGGCGAGCTGACTTTCCCCCTTCGCAACCCCTACGAGTGAAGCGAACCGTTAGTATTATTGACGTACAGCGGAAGCTCACGTGGTCCGATCGAAGGTCATGACCCAAGCTTCCGCCGGCTCCAGACCCGCGCCCGTTGCGACATTCCACGCCCGCGTTGCGCGGGTGGGCCTGATCACGACCCTGGTCGTGCTGATGGCCGCGTGCGCCACCTTCATGCTCCAGCAGTGGGCGGTGGCCCGCGCGCAATCGCATAGCGTCCTGCAGTCGCTCACCGAAATGACCGCGCGCACGGCCGCGCCCGCCCTCGCGCGCGGAGACACGGCGGCCGCCCAGGCGCCGTTGAGCGCCTTCGCCGCCGTGCCGCGGCTGGTGGCCAGCCAGATCACCGACCAGCACGGCCGCGTCGTCGCCCGCTACCAGGCCGCCAAGCCCGCCGACGGCGACCGTGACGAGGTGGTCCGCGACGTTGTCCAGGACGGCAAGGTCATCGGCCATGTCTCGATCACCATCGCGCGCCCGACGCTCGCGCCGACGCTGCCGAAGTACATCGCCCTGACCCTGGTGCTGCTGTTCGGCGGCATCGGCGTGGCCCTGTTCCTGGCCCGCAGCCTGGCGCACCAGGTGATCGCCCCGGTGCAGCGCCTCTCGGAAGGGATGCACAAGGTCGCCGCCGGCGGCAGCTTCGAGCCGGTCGAGGTGCAGGCCGACGACGAGCTGTTCCGCAGCCTCACCGCCAGCTTCAACCACCTGCTCGGCAAGCTCGGCGAGCGCGAAGACGACCTGCGGCGCGCCATGCGCGAGCTCGAGGAAGCGCGGGACGCCGCCAACGCCGCGAACGTGCTGAAGACCCAGTTCCTGGCCAACATGAGCCACGAGATCCGCACGCCGCTGAACGGCGTGCTGGCCATGGCCGAGGTCATGGCGATGGGCGAGCTCGACGCGGTGCAGCGCGACCGCCTCGACGTGATCCGCCAGTCGGGCAGCCTGCTGCTCGCCGTGCTGAACGACGTGCTCGACCTCTCCAAGATCGAGGCGGGCAAGCTCACCCTGGTGCTCGACGACTTCGAGCTCGGGGACGCCATGGCCGCGGCCGCCGAGCCCTTCCGCGTCATCGCCAGCGGCAAGGGGCTGAAGTTCGACTTCGCGGTCGCCGAGAACGCCCGCGGCTGGTGGCGCGCCGACAGCGACCGCCTGCGCCAGATCGTCGGCAACCTGCTGTCCAACGCCGTGAAGTTCACGCCGCGAGGGGCGGTGAAGGCCCGCGTCGACGTCAGCGCCGAGACCGGCGCGCTGCGCATCGTGGTCACGGACACCGGCGTCGGCATCGCGCCCGAGAAGCTGCCGACCCTCTTCGAGAAGTTCACCCAGGCCGACAACTCGGCGACGCGCCGCTTCGGCGGCACGGGCCTGGGCCTCGCCATCTGCCGCGAGCTGACCCAGATGATGGGCGGCTCGATCGACGTGGAGAGCCGCGAGGGCAAGGGCTCCACCTTCACCGTCGAGCTGCCGCTCGCCCGGGGTGAGCCGTCGGAGGCCGTCGCCGAGGGCGCGGACGGCCGCGGCGAGGACGGCGACCTGCGGCTCCTGGCGGCCGAGGACAACCCGACCAACCAGCAGGTGCTGCAGGCGGTCATGGATTCCCTGGGCATCGACATCGACATCGTGCCGGACGGCCAGGAGGCGGTCGACGCCTGGCGCACCGGCGGCTACGACCTGATCCTGATGGACATCCAGATGCCGGTCATGGACGGCATCGCCGCCGCGCGCGAGATCCGCCGGCTGGAACAGGACGGCGGCCGCCGCCGCACCCCGATCGTGGCCCTGACGGCGAACGCCCTGACGCACCAGATCGAGGAGTACCTCGCGGCCGGCATGGACGGCCACGTGGCCAAGCCGATCGAGATCGCCAAGCTCTACGAAGCGATCAGCGCCGCCCTCAACGCCGCCGCCGTCGGCGCGGCGGGCCAGGCCTCCGAGCCCGAGGCCTCCGCCGCCTGAGGCGGTCGCCCGCGAGGTGAACGGCGGACAACCGGCCCCTCAGACCCGCGTCAGCCGCCACATGGTCTTCTGACCTCCACGACGCCGGACCTTCCGGCTCCTGGAAAGGAAAGACCATGAAGAAGCTTCTGCTCCCGCTCGCCGCCGTCGCCGCGCTCGGCGCCGCGGCCGCCCCCGCCGCCGCCCAATCCTGGGGCTACGACCACCATGACCGCGGCGACTACGGCTATGGCGGCCGGCTCGACACCAGCTACGTGGACAGCCTCGACTGGAAGATCACCAACGCCGCGCGCGAAGGCCGCATCTCCTGGGGCGAAGCCCGCGGCCTGAAGCAGGACCTGCGTGAGGTGCAGCCGCTCGCCTGGCGCGTCCAGACCGGCGCCGCCAACCGCTGGGAGGCCGAGCGCCTGGAGCGCACGGTCGCGCACATCGAGCAGGCGGTGAACCGCGGCGGGCGCTACGGCCGATACGACCGTGGTGACCGTGACGACCGCTACGATCGCTACGATCGCAACTGGCGCTAGACGGCTCCCGGCAGGAAACCATACGGCCTCAGATGAGTTCTGATGGCCGTGTCGGGACAGAACCAAAGCAGAGGGACACCGAAGCAGAGGAACTGACCAATGACTAAGCTCAAGACCCTTGCGGCCGTGGCCGCGACCACCCTGGCTATTGGCGGCGCCGCTGTGACGACTGCCAACGCCCAGCCCTGGCGTCCTGCCTATGCTGACAATCGCCTGACCACGTCCTACGTGGACGGCCTCAACTGGAAGATCACCAACGCCGCGCGCAACGGCGCGATCTCCTGGGGCGAGGCCCGCGACCTGCGCGCCCAGGTGCGCAGCGTCCAGCCCCTCGCCTGGCGCGTCCAGACCGGCCGGGCCTCGCCGTGGGAAGTGCGCCGCCTCGAGAACGTCGTCGACCGCGTCGACAGCCTGACGAGCGGCTACGCCTACAACGCGCCGCGCTACCGCCACTGGTAAGCGCCGGAGCGTGACGGGCGAAGCGCCCCCGGAGAGCCTGCTGGGCGATCCGGGGGCGTTTCTCTGTGCGCTAGCGGAGCTGGCCGTCGAAGACGGTGACGGCGCGGCCGCGCAGCAGGACGCGCTCACCGCGGGCCTCGCAGTCGAGGTCGCCGCCGCGGCCGGGATAGGCCTGGTGGAAGCGCACCCCCGCGCGGCCGAGCTTGTCGGCGTAGAGCGGCGCCAGGATGCAGTGCAGCGAGCCGGTGGCAGGATCCTCAGGGATGCCGGAGCCCGGCGCGAAGAAGCGGTCGACCACGTCGTAGGGACGACCCACATCGGCCAGGGCGACCACGCCGATGTTGCCGGGCGCAGTGGCGGGCGAGACGACGGCGCCGAGGGCGGCGATGTCGGGGCGCAGGCCCCGCACGGCGGCCTCGTCCGCGAGCACGGCGATCAGGTAGCTGGACGCCCAGACCTCCACCGGCTCGACCCCGAGCGCGGCCGAAAGGCCCGTCGGCGTCGCAACGCGCGCGGGCGGCTGGGCGGGGAAGTCCATCTCGTAGCCCGCGCCGTCCCGGCGGACGATCAGCGGGCCGGACTGGGTGTCGAAGGTGACGGCCTCCGCCGCCACGCCGAGTTCGGCGAACAGGGCATGGGCGGAGGCCAGCGTCGCGTGGCCGCAGATCGGCACCTCGACGGTGGGGGTGAACCAGCGCAGGCCAAAGCGCGCCGGGTCGGCGGTCTTCAGCAGGAAGGCGGTCTCGGCCTGGTTGTTCTCGGCGGCGAGGGCCTGCATCCAGGCCGCGTCGCGCCAAGCGGCCTGGGGCTCGACCACACAGGCGGGGTTGCCCTTGAAGGGGCCGCTGGCGAAGGCGTCGATGGTCCACTGGCGCATGGGAGGGGCCGTCTTTTCTTGGAGTTGGATGGGCGTCTAGCAGCTATTGTGAATTAGCTAAATGGCTAATTACTGCAATCAAGGCTCGACCGAAAGTTCGGGCCAGCGGGCCTTGGCCGAGGCGGCGGTGCGGGCGAAGCCGTTGGTCCGTCGGTCCGGGTTGGGCCGCAGGCGCAGGGCGAAGATGTCGTCCAGTCCGAAGGGCGCGGCGATGGTCAGCCGCCCGTCCGTCTCCAGCCGCACGCCGACCGCGAACAGCGGGGAGACGAAGCGGCCGAGCGCCTCGGCGGTGCAGGTGAGCGGGGCGTAGGGCTCGCCGAACTTGCCCTCGAACCACAGGTGCACGCGCGCCTGGTTGCGCACCTCGACCATCTCGCGCAGCGGCGGCTCGAAGGCCGCAGCGACCTTACGGATCACCACGTCCTCTGCCTCGTAGGAGGTGTCGGAGGCGTCGAAATAGCCAAGGTCGTAGTCCTTGATCCCGTAGTCGAGGTCGCGGCCGGTCAGCTGGTTCAGCGCCCGCTGGTAGATCGCGCCCGAGAAGATCATCCAGTCCGGCAGGGCGAGGTCACGGGCGGTCGTCAGCACCTGCATCAAAGACGGCGAGGCCCGCAGGATATCTTCCAGCCGCCGTTCGAGGAGGTCGGTCATCGGCGCTCCCTTAGCGGCCAGGCGTGGTCGAGGGGGCCGTGGCCGGCGCCCAAGCCGGGCGCGCGGGCGATGGCCTCCTGCACATAGGCCCAGGCGCGGGCGACGGCCTCGGTGAGCGGCAGTCCCTGGGCAAGGCCCGCGGCGCAGGCCGAGGCGAGGGTGCAGCCGGTGCCGTGGGTGTGTCGGGTGATGATCCGCTCGGCCTCGAAGGCGGTCTCGCCCGCCGGGGTGACGAGCAGGTCGACGACCCGGTCGCCCTCCACATGGCCGCCCTTCATCAGCACCGCCTTGGCGCCCAGGGCCAGCAGGGCCTCGGCGGCGCGGCGCTGATCGTCGGGGCGTTCCACGGCGATCCCGGTCAGGGCCTGCGCCTCCGGGGCGTTGGGGGTGAGCAGGGCCGCGCGCGGAACCATCAGGTCGCGCACCGCAGCGACCGCGCGGTCGGCCAGCAGCGGCGCCCCGCCCTTGGCCACCATCACCGGATCGACCACCGCCGGCGCGCCGGGCGCCTCGTCCAGCAGGGCGGCGACGGTCTCGACCATGGCGACGTCGCCCAGCATGCCGGTCTTGAGGGCGTCGGCCCCGATGTCGGAGAGCACGGCCTCGGCCTGGGCGGCGACGACGTCGGCCGGGATCGGATGCACGCCGGTGACGCCGAGGGTGTTCTGCACGGTGACGGTGGTGATCGCCGTGGCCGCATAGCCGCCGAGCGCGGTGACGGTCTTGATGTCGGCCTGGATCCCGGCGCCGCCGCCGGAATCGGAGCCGGCGATGATCAGCACCCGTCCGCGGTGCGCAGGCGCCGTCGTCATGCCTGTCCCTCGCCCGCCTGCGCGATCGCCTGCCAGACCCGCAGCGCCTGGACCGTCTCGCGCACGTCGTGGACGCGCACCGCAGCGACGCCGGCCTTGGCGCCCCAGAGGGCTCCGGCGATGGAGCCGCCGAGCCGGGCGTCGGCCGCCGCCCCGCCATCGAGCCTGCCGATGAAGCTCTTGCGGCTGACGCCCAGCAGCACCGGAAAGCCCAGCGCCACGATGCGGTCGAGATGGGCCAGGAGCGGCAGGTTGTGACGGATCATGTGCTTGCCGAAGCCGATGCCCGGATCGAGCCAGATCTTGCCGCGCGCCACGCCCGCGGCCATGGCGGCCTCGGCCCGCCCGGCCAGCGCCTCGGCCACCTCGGCGGCGACGTCGTCATAGACGGGATCCGCCTGCATGGTCGCCGGCTCGCCCTTCATGTGCATCAGCACCACCTCGCAGCCGAGCTGGGCGGCGGTGGCCAGGCTGCCCGGCGCATGGGCGAGGGCGCTGACGTCGTTCCAGATCGTCGCGCCCGCCGCCACCGCCGCCCGGGCGACCGCCGGCTTCATGGTATCGACGGAGATGGCGATGCCGCTCTCCGCGCGGAGGGCGGCGATGAGGGGGACGACGCGGGCGATCTCCTCGGCCTCGGCGACCGGCGCGGCGCCCGGCCGGGTCGACTCGCCGCCGATGTCGAGGATGTCGGCGCCGGCCGCGATCAGGGCCCGCGCATGGGCGAGCGCGGCCTGCGGATCGGACCAGCGTCCGCCGTCGGAGAAGCTGTCGGGAGTGACGTTGACCACGCCCATGACACGGACCCCCGCGGGGCGATCCTGGGCGCCGATCAGCGCGCCGGACGGAAAGGTTGCGGGCGACGGGTCTGCCATTTGAGGACGCAATAGCTTCAAAGTCTTGGTATAGTGAAGGTCGCTCGGTGAGCTCGGTCCGGTCCTGCCGAGCTCAGGACACGACCGAGTTCGGGGAAGGACCGACTTCGGCCGGCGCCAGTAGGTCGGCCGCGGGGGTGTAGCATGATCCTCAACCCGTTGCGCCTCTACCGGCGCCGTCAGCGCCTGCGCCGTGAGGCGCTGGAGGAGGCTCAGTACCTGCGCCGCCGCCACGGCGAGGCCGCGGTGGACGCGGCCCGGGACCAGCTGCGCCGGAGCGACCTGACGAGCTGGGGCCAGCAGGTCATGGAACAGGCGCTGAAGCTGCTCAAGGGCGCTCGGGTCTGAGACCCGCGAGCCGCGCCGGCGGCAAGGGCTCCAGCGCAACTCTGAACTGGCGCGCGATCTGCTGGACCAGAGGGCGATTGTCCCATTCTGGAGCACCCCTGCCATGGCTCGTCACGCGCGGTTCGAGCGGTCCACGCCGGGGGGTGCGGTCCGCACCGCGCTGCGCCTGGCGCCGTGGGTCGTTTTCGGACCGATCACCGGATTCTTTACCGAGTTGGCGTTGCGTATGCTGCAGCGGGGACGCCCGGTCGCCGCCGCGCTGCTGATCTGCGCCAACATCGCCGCCGTGGCCTCCATTCCCCTGCTGACCGCCGCCATCGCCAGCAACGCCCAATGACCGCCGAATGACGGACGCGACCAGACCCGAGGCCGGCCCCGCCGGCGCCTTCGCCGGCATGGCGGGCCCGCGCGAGCGCCGGCCCGGAGCCCTCGCCGCGACGCTGTTCCTCGGCCTGCTGGCCGGCGGGATCGCCGCGCTGCTCGTGGGACTGCTCGTCAGCGGCCTCTGGGCGGGCGCCCTCGCCGCCCTCAAGGGCATGGGCTGGGTCGACGCCCTGGCGCTGCTCAGCGACAGCGGCCGCAAGGGCCGCACCCTCGGCAGCTACACCTTCGAGCTGGCGCTGCTGGGCTCCTCGTCGATCGCCGCCGCCCTCGCCTTCCTCGCCGTCGCCGCCGGCCTCGCGCGGCGCCGCATCCTCACCTTCGTCACCGCCGCCCGCCGGTTCCGCTGGAGCCACGCCCTGCTTGGGCTGGCGGTGTTCCTGCCGGTAGTGGCGCTGGAGATCTGGGTCGAAGGCCTGTCCGATCCCGCCCCCGGCATCGCCCCCATCCTGACGCCCGGCGCAGCGTTCGGAGAACGCCTCGCCTACGCCGCCGCGGCCCTCTCCTTCCTGTGGCTGGCGGCCTTCGGGGAGGAGGCGCTGTTCCGCGGCTGGCTGCTGCAGCAGACCTCCGCCTTCACCCGGCGGATCGCCATCGTCATTGCGGTGAACGCCGCCGTCTTCGCCCTGGCGCACGGCGACCTCGCGCCGGCGCCGCTCGTCGCCCGTTTCGCCATGGGCGCCGGCTGGGCCTGGGTCGTGCTGCGGCTCGGCGGCGTGGAGTTCACCAGCGGCGCGCACCTCGCCAACAATCTCGGCATCGCCCTCCTGGCCCGGCCGATCGTGCTGACCGTGCCGGAGCACGGCCCGACCCCCTGGCTGTCGCTCGGGCTGCAGACGGGCTCGGTGGCGGTGCTGGTGGTCGGGGTCGAGGCTTACCTACGGCGCCGCGTCCGCTGAGCGGTGGACCCCCACCCTATTCGGCCATGGCCTCGCCCGAGCCGCCGAACTCGGCCGGGAAGTCCTTCAGCTTGGGCAGGCCGTCGCGCATCGGCAGCACGGTCTCGGCGTAGTTGACGTGCACGCCCGGCTCGAAGGCCAGGGTCGGAATGGTGGCGGCGAAGACGTCGACGAGCCCGAGCGGCGGGTGGTTGGTCATCAGGTGGCCGCCGCAGACGTCGCAGTACTGGCGCTGGCTGAGCTCGGTCTTCTGGTAGGTCTTGAGGTGCTCGGCGCCCTTGGTGACCCTGACGTTCTCGGGCTTCCACAGGCTGAAGGCGTTGACCGGCCCGCCCGACCAGGAGCGGCACGAGCGGCAATGGCAATAGCCCATGGCCTCCGGCGATCCGGTGACCTCGATCTCGACCGCGCCGCAGAAGCAGCTTCCCGTGTGGCTCATCGCGCGCCTCGCTCGTCCACGCCGATTGAGCGCCGATCGTCCAAGCGTGACAAGGCCGCCCGCGGGGGCTGGGTTTTTTGCGGCCCGTCAGCCATCGACCTCGGCGCACACCGTATCGTCGTGACCGGCGTCGCGCAGCGCACGGCAGGCCGCCTGAGCCTGGATCTTCTTGACCCGCTTCTGCCCCGCGGTGCTCTTGGCATCGGCTTCCGTTGTCTGCCAGTCCTCCACCGCCTGGATCGCCGCGATGCGCAGGGAATCCGCCTGCGTGGCGTCGGCTGCGGCCGTCTTCCTGCGTTCCGCCGGATCGAGGCGCTCGGTGACGGGCGCGGCCACCTTGTCCGAATTGTCGGACAGCCACTTGCCGATCCCGGCGATCACCTTGTTGCCGTCGCGCACCTCGTGCACGTCCACCCGGAAGGTCACCGGAGTCGCCTGGGCCAGGTAGGCGTCGTCCTTGGCGATGAGGCCCTTCAGGCGCGTGAGCCTTTGCTGCCCGTCGGAGGTCTTCTTCTTCGCCTCCGCCTTTTCGAGTTCGTCGCGGTCCTTGCGGCGCTGGATGGTGTCAGCGAGCCGCGATTTCGCCGCGTCGGCGAGCGGCGGCATGGGAATCCAGTCGGTGGCGAGCGCGGCCAACTGGTCGGGCGCCACGGGCGCTTCGTTGGCCACGCGGCTGAGCAACAGGCTGCGCGTGGCGAGCGCGTCGCCGTTTCCGTCCTTCGACGGTTCCAGCAGGCTGATCGTCACCGTCAGGTCGCGGCCCTTGCCGTGGAAGCCGCCTTCGGTGAACGGCTTGCCCACATAGGCCTGCACCGGGACGAGGCGGAACGCCGAGCGGTCGTGCGAGACCTCGAGGCGCACCTCCATGTAGATCCCCGGCGCCCTGGCGAAGCCGACGCTCGGCAACCAGGCGGCGCCCTTGGGTCCGCCCGGATCTTCAGGCCTGCCCGTCAGCGCGACGCCATCTCCGCCCTTCACTCCGCTCGCGAAGCGCACGCACTTGCGGTAGCGGACGATGCTCGCCTCGTCGCTCGGCAGGGCGACCGCGTAGAAGTAGGTGGCGGTCTGGCCGACCACATGCACCTCGTCCGGGGCGGCCGCGTTCGCGAGCGCCGAGCCCAGCCCCTTGATCGCCGCGCCCACGGCCGGGCCGATGACCAGCGACAGGAGGCTGCCGGCCAGCGACTCGGCCCCGTCCCCGGCGTCCGCTCCGACGCAGTCGGAGGTGAAGTCCACCACCGTCACCAGGTTGTCCCTGGGGGCGGCCTGCGCCGCGCCCGAGACGGCCAGAGCCGATGCGCCCAGCAGGGCCGCAAACTTCCGCTTCATCTTCCCCTCCCCGATCCGTTCCGCGCCAGCCGGACGGGGCTGGCCAAGCTCGCCGCTAGGCTCGCCGGGACGGCGGCGGCGATACCGCCGCGCTCCATCAGCACGCCGGTCCCGGCGCGCCCGACAAAATCGCCGCACTCCTGGGACCCTGGGTTCTCGGCATTGTTCACGTGCACTCCGGCGACGGCCCAGACGCCGTCGTCGCGGCGCACGAACACCGGCGAGCCGCTGAAGCCCTTCTCGGTCTGGCAGCTGTGCTGGATGCAGGCGGAGCCGTCAGCGCGCACGGCCGTGTAGTCCCACAGCCTGCAATAGCCGGCGCCCACCTTCCGGGTGCTGCGCAGGGCCTCCGTCCAGGCGGGCGGGTCGCTGTGCCCGCCGGGCCCCGGGATGGCCCGCTCCGCATCGGCCAGCACGAAATAGCCCACCAGCAGGGCCTCGGAGACCATCACCCCGCTAAGCTGCGTCGGCGCCACAACGGCTGGGGCGGCGCGCAGGCGGACTGCCTGGGGCAGGCCGTGGGCCTCGATCACCAGGATATCGGACCGGCTCGACCTGAGGTTCGCGGGCGCAGGAAGGGGTTGCACGGCGGCGGGCGCCACCGGCGCATCCGAGACCGAGCGGTCCACGAGCGAGACCGTCGCCTTGGCCGCCTCCGGCCAGGGCTGGCCGGTGGCCGGGTCGAAGAAGCAATGACGGGCGGTCAGGAACCTGTCGCCGCCGACATGGACCGCCATGCAGTAGGGACCGTAGGCGCCGGAGATCACCGCCAAGTCCTGCAACGGCGGGGCCCCGCCCGGCGTCACCTTCTGCAGGCACGCCGCATCGAAGGCCTTGCTGAGGGCGATGAAGTCCTGGCGCTCGGGGTCGGTGCGGATCCGCGTCAAGCCGCCGTCGCTGTCGAAGAGCTCGTGCTCGGCCCTGTTGGCGAAATCGGTCCGGGCCTTGAGGCAGTCCGGTGTGTAGGCGCACACCGGTCCCGTCCACCCGACCACCTTGGCGCGGTCGCGCCATTGGGGCTTGAGGTTGGCCAGCGTCACGTCGGTGCTGCGCGGGTCGATCGTCTGCGAGGTCGCGCCCAGCTTGGTCAGGAAATCCGCCAGAGCCGAACTCTGCTCGCCTTCCCGGAAGCGGGTGATCAGCTCGGGTTTGGTGAAGGTCGGAAGGTCCTTCATCAGCTGCGGATCGATCACCACCTCGTTCGACGTGGTGGTCGGAACGCGCACCGTGACGATCCGGCCCGTGGGATCCTGCTTGAGCAGCACGCCCGCGGCTTCGCCCGCCGAAGGATGTTCCCGAAGCTCGGCAGCCCCCAGGCTCCGCAGTACGGTCAGATTGTCCGCGGATGAGTCCACGCCCTGCGCGCCCAGCGGCCCGGCGCGCGCGCCTGGTCCGACGGGCTGGGCAGCCGCGCCGCTCGCCACAAGCGCGACAACGAAGATCAGGGCTCGGATACGCGACATCAGCATCCCCCCCGACGCTGGATTGATCACGCACTGAAGCTTGAGAGCCCGGACGTCGCGAAGGTCACGCGCGCAGGCTCAAGGCGCCCGCAACGAGGACGCGACCTCAGACTGCGCAACACTTAACGTAATGTCCAGACGAATCTACTCGCCTCGGTTGATCTCGCGGAGATTGCATCGAGGCGCCGGGCGCCGCGACGCGCGCCGGCAACGGAGAGGAGCGGAGAGCGCCGCCTCAGACCTTCGCCGCAGCCTCCTCCAGGGTCGGCCAGTCGGTGTAGCCCCGGGCGCCGCCGCCGTAGTAGGCCGCCGGCGGCGCGACCGCGAGCGGCGCCCCCTGGCGCAGGCGCTCGACGAGGTCGGGGTTGGCGATGAAGGGTCGGCCGAACGCGATGATGTCGGCCGTGTCCGCCGCGCGGGCGGCGATGGCCATATCCCGGTCATAGAGGTTGTTGGCGATGAGCGCGCCCTTGAACAGGCGGCGCAGCTTCTGCAGGTCGAAGCTTGGCTCGGCGGTGCGCGAGATGCCGGTGTCGCCCTCCACGAGGTCGAGCCAGCCGACCTTCAGCTCGTTCAGCCGCTCGACGACATAGGTGAACAGCGGCTCGGGATCGGAGTCCCAGGCCTGGTAGGCGTGGCCGATGGGGGCGAGGCGGATGGCGGTGCGCTCGGGTCCCCAGACGCCGATGATCGCCTGCAGCACCTCGACCAGCAGGCGGGCGCGGTTCTCGATCGAGCCGCCGTAGGCGTCGTTCCGCTTGTTGGTCATGTCGCGCAGGAAGGCGTCGATCAGATAGCTGTGGGCGGCGTGCAGCTCGACCCCGTCGAAGCCGGCCTGCTTGGCGCGCACGGCGGCGGCCCGGAAGAGCTCGACGATCTGCTGCATCTCGTCCAGACGCAGGGCGCGCGCCTCCTCGTAGGGCTGCAGGCCCTGGGCGGTGAAGATCTGGCCCGGCTGGCGCATCGCCGAAGGGGCGACGGGCGGCTCGCCGCCGCTCAGCGAAGAGTGGCTGAGACGGCCGGCGTGCCAGAGCTGGCAGAAGATGACCCCGCCCTTGGCGTGCACCGCGTCGGTGACCTGGCGCCAGCCGGCGATCTGGTCGTCCGACCACAGGCCGGGGATGAACGGGCCGCCGCGGCCGCCGGGGGTGACCGGGGTCGCCTCGGTGATCAGCAGGCCGGCGGAGGCGCGCTGGGCGTAGTAGAGCGCCTGGAGCTCGCCCGCCTCCCCCGCGTCGTTCGAGCGCGTGCGCGTCAGCGGCGACAGCGCGATGCGGTTCTTCAGCCGCACGCCGTTGAATTCGCAGGGATCGAAGAGGTCGGTCATCGGGGGCTCCATCGCGCTCGACGCCAGCCTGGGAGGCGCGACGCCACGTCAGTCCAGGCTTGACGCACATCAAGGCCCGGCGGCGCCGCCTCGGCTTGGATCAGGCAAAACAGGCGAACGAGCGGGGCCGGATCTCTCATGCGCACGAAGCGCTCGACCATCCTTGTGACCGGCGCGGCCGGATTCCTCGGATTCCACCTCTGCCGCCGGCTGCTCGACGACGGCCATCCGGTGATCGGCCTCGACGACATGAGCACCGGCGTGCAGGCGCACGTCGACGAGCTCGAGAGCCATCCGGACTTCCGCTTCGTGCGCCACGACGTGCGCGAGCCGGCGCACATGCTGGCCCTGGAGAACATCGGCCAGATCTTCAACCTGGCCTGCCCCGCCTCGCCCGTGGCCTATCAGGCGCAGCCGATCAAGACGCTGGAGACCAGCGTCCTGGGCGTGCGCAACATGCTGCAGCTGGCCATGGCCCGCGGCGCGCGGATGGTGCACACCTCGACCTCGGAGGTCTATGGCGACCCGCAGGTCCATCCCCAGCCCGAGACCTACTGGGGCAATGTGGACATGAACGGGCCCCGCGCCTGCTACGACGAGGGCAAGCGCTGCGCCGAGACGATGATCTACGACTATCGGCGGGTGCACCGGGTGGACTGCCGGGTCGTGCGGATCTTCAACACCTATGGCCCCGGCATGCGCGAGGACGACGGCCGGGTGGTGTCGACCTTCGTGGTCGAGGCGCTGAAGGGCTCGGACATCACCATCCAGGGCGACGGCTCGCATACCCGCTCCATGTGCTACGTCGACGACATGGTGGATGGGCTGGTGCGGATGATGGCGGTCACGCCCCCGCCCGACGGGCCGGTGAACCTCGGCAATCCGCGCGAGATCAGCGTGCGCGAGTTCGCAATGATGGTGCTGGCGGCCACCGGATCGGACTCGCGGGTGGTGTTCACCCCCGAGGCGATCGACGATCCCCGGCAGCGGCGCCCCGACATCAGCCGCGCCGGGCGCGTCCTCGGGTGGACGCCGAAGACGCCGCTGGAAGACGGCCTGGCGCGGACCATCGACTATTTCCGCGGCCGGATGGCTGACCGCGCCCCACGGGACGTCGCGCCCGGCGCAGGCCGAACGGCGGAGGCGGCGGGATGACCCCGACCCCGCTCGACCCGAGCGGGGCGAATGCGGCGGGCGGGGCCGAGCAGGGCCCCGAAGAACGCCCCTGGGAGCTTCCCTGGGGGCGTCACGGCGCGCCGGCCTTCACCCTGGAGCGGGTGTTCCACGGCCGGGCCGCGGTCGCCAACCTCATGGGCCTGGCGGCCTGGTTCCTCGGCCTCTACTGGTTCTGGGTCTGGTGGTTCGAGCCGGGCCACTACACGACGCCGGTCCGCTGGCTCGCCACCACGGCGGTGCTCATCTGGCTGACCTGGGTGCCCGGCTATTTCATCGTCATCTTCAACAACGCCCGGGTGCTCAAGGGCCTGAAGGGCCCGCCGCCCGGCGCGCGGGTGGCGATCGTCGTGGCCAAGGCGCCGTCGGAGCCCTTCGCCCTGGCCAAGAAGACCCTGATGGCGGCCCTGGTGCAGGAGCGGGTGACGCACGACACCTGGCTGGCCGACGAGGATCCGGACCCCGAGACCCTGGCCTGGTGCGCCGCCCACGGGGTGAAGGTCTCGACGCGCAAGGGCGTGGCCGACTACCACCGGGCGGAATGGCCGCGGCGCACGGCCTGCAAGGAAGGCAACCTCGCCTATTTCTACGACCACTACGGCTACGATCGGTACGACTTCGTCAGCCAGTTCGACGTCGATCACGTGCCGGGGCGGTTCTACCTCTGGCACGCCCTGGCGCCGTTCAACGACCCGCGGGTGGGCTATGTCTCGGCGCCGAGCATCTGCGACGGCAACGCCGGGGAGAGCTGGGCGGCGCGCGGGCGGCTCTACATCGAGGCGAGCATGCATGGGGCCCTGCAGACGGGCTACAACGACGGCTGGGCGCCGCTGTGCATCGGCTCGCACTACACGGTGCGGACGGCGGCCCTGAAGGGCGCCGGCGGGCTGGGCCCCGAGCTCGCCGAGGACCACTCCACCACCCTGATCCTCAACGCCGCGGGTTGGCGCGGCGTGCATGCGGTGGACGCCATCGCCCACGGCCAGGGGCCGGAGACCTTCACCGACCTGGTGACCCAGGAGTTCCAGTGGTCGCGCAGCCTGGTGACGATCTTGATCCGGCACACCCCGCGCTACCTGTCGAAGCTGCCGCTGAAGCTGAAGTTCCAGTTCCTGTTCTCGGAGCTCTGGTACCCGACCTATTCGGCGATGATGGCGATCGCCTTCGCGAGCCCGATCGTCGCCCTGCTGACCCGCGCGCGCTTCGTCAACGTGACCTACGCCGACTACCTGCTGCACGTGGCGCCGATGTCGATCATGCTGATCGCCATGGCCTACTGGTGGCGCTCCACCGGCCTCTACAGGCCGGCCAACGCCAAGATCCTGAGCTGGGAGGGGGTCGCCTTCGTCTTCCTGCGCTGGCCGTGGTCGCTGATCGGCTCGGCGACGGCCGTCTTCGACTGCGTCGGCGGGCGCAAGGTGGACTTCCGGGTGACGCCCAAGGCGATGCTGCACACCGACCCGGTGCCGTTCCGGGTCCTGGCGCCCTATGTAGTCATCGCCCTGGCCTCGGCGGCGGCGGCCTGGCTGGTGAAGGAGCCGGGGTCGGCCGGCGGCTTCTACGTCTTCGCCCTGGTGGACGCGCTCTTCAACCTGGTCCTCATCCTCACCGTGCTGGTGCGGCATGCGCGCGAGAACCGCGGGCCCGTGTTCGGCAGGAGCCTGGCGGGCGCCCTCAACGCCGGCGCGGTGGCCGCGATCGCCCTGCTGATCGGTCTCGGCGCCTACGAGAACGGGCCGCGCGGCATCGCGGCGATGAACGCCGGCTTCACCGTCTTCACCCTCGCCGAGCCAAGCTCGCCGCCCGCCGGCGCCGGCCGCAGCCGGGCGGTCACCTGGCGCATCCGCCCCCGCTGGCACGGCTTCGCCGCCCAGACGCAGCCTGAGGCCGGATCGGAAGGGCCGCAGAGTCGGCGTCGCGGGCCCTGACAGACGCATCTGCCTGATCTGGATCAACGACGGCCTGGCTTGGGCGGGATGAATGGAGGCACACCGAACGCAAGAAAGTCAGTCATGCGCGAGCGCCTCCAAAACCTGTCCCGCCGGACGCTTCTCCAAGGATCCCTGGCCGCGGGCGGCGCCGCGGCGATCGTCACCGCAGGCGTGGGCGCCGGACCGGCCCTGGCCCAGGCCACGGGCGCGGGTCGCGACGTCACGCGCGACAAGCGGCCGGTGACGTATCCCGACGGGCTGAAGCTCGGCGCCTACGATCCCTACGGCGACTTCAAGGACGAGGCGGGCCTCGCCACCGAACACCTGTTCCTACCGTGGGAAGACGTCGAGCTCGGCGCCCTCGCCGCCGCCGATTCCTACGCCCTGCAGCGGGGCCGCAACGTCCTCGTGACCATCGAGCCCTGGTCCTGGGCCAAGGACTTCAACACCAGCCCGGCGCAGCTCAGGAACGCCATCCTCTCCGGCCAGCGCGACGACAACATGCGCGCGATCCTCAATGTGCTGGCCAAGTTCAAGAGCCCGGTGACCATCCGCTGGGCGCAGGAGATGGACAACCGCTTCTCCCGCTTCATCTGGGCGGCCTGGGCCGGACCGGACTATGTGAAGGCCTTCCAGCGCATGGCCGGCCTGATCCGCACGGTGACGCCGAAGGCGCAGATCATGTGGTCGCCGCGCGGCGAGCGGACCCTGGGCGGCTACTACCCCGGCTCCAAGTACGTGGACGTGATCGGCCTGACGGTCTTCGGCCTCGAGAAGTTCGACATGCTCGAGTACGGCCACGCCCGCAGCTTCGCCGAGTCCGTGAACCAGGGCTATTCGCTGACCGCCGGCTACGGCAAGCCGGTCTGGGTGGCCGAGCTCGGCTACGACGGCAGCCCGGCCTACGTCTCCAAGTGGGCGCAGGAAGTGGCTCAGAAGCGCCCCGAGTTCCCGCAGCTGAAGGAGGTCGTCTACTTCAACGACCGCGAGGTGTGGCCGTGGCCGCGCAACCTCGGCCGGCCCGACTGGCGCGTCGTCGCCGAGCGGCCGTTCCTCTATCCGCTCCGGGAGCGCCCGTAAGGGCGCGGCCGCCTCGGCCCAGGCTGAACCATGATGACCCAAGTCAAGGGCGAGGCGGGCGAGGGGGCCGGCACGGTCCTGGTGACCGGCGGGGCCGGCTATGTGGGCTCGCACGCCTGCAAGGCCCTGGCCGCCGCCGGCTTCCGGCCGGTGGTCTACGACAACCTGGTGACCGGTCATCCCTTCGCGGTGAAGTGGGGACCCTTCGAGCACGGCGACGTGCTCGACCGCAGCCGGCTGGACGAGGTGATCGCCCGCCATCGGCCGCGGGCCATCCTCCACTTCGCCGCCTTCGCCTATGTGCGCGAGTCCATGGCCGACCCGGGGCGCTACTGGCGCAACAACGTCCAGGGCAGCCTGACGCTGCTCGAGGCGGCCCGCGACGCCGGGGTCCGCGACATCGTCTTCTCGAGCAGCTGCGCCGTGTTCGGCATCCCCGCGGCGACCCCGATCGGCGAGGACGCGCCCCGGGCGCCGATCAGCCCCTACGGCGCCACCAAGCTCACCGTCGAGACCATGCTGCAGGACTTCGGCCGGGCCCACGGGACCCGCTGGGTGGCGCTGCGCTATTTCAACGCCGCCGGCTGCGACCCGGACGGGGAGATCGGCGAGTTGCACGATCCGGAGACCCACCTGATCCCGCTGGCGCTCGAGGTGGCGGCCGGCGAGCGGCCGCGGCTGACGGTGTTCGGCGCCGACCACCCCACCCCCGACGGCACCTGCGTGCGGGACTATGTGCACGTCGCGGACCTCGCCCGCGCGCACGTCGCGGCGCTGCAGCGGCTCGAGGCCGGCATGGCCTCCGCCGCCTTCAACCTGGGGGTCGGCCGCGGTTATTCGGTCCGCGAGGTGATCGAGACCGTGCGCGCCGTCACCGGGGCCGAGACACCCTTCACGGTGGCCCCGCGGCAGGCGGGCGACCCGCCGATCCTCATCGCCGATCCGACCCGCGCGGCCGGGGCGCTCGGCTGGGCGCCACAACTGCCCGAGCTCTCCGACATCGTCCGCACCGCCTGGAACTGGCGGGGCGCCAAGCAGGACGCGCGACAATGTGTCCTCGCTTAAGCATTGCCGTAAACTTCCTAGATGATCCTCACCGAGCAGCGTTCGCTGCGCATGAGGTCGTCCATGGACTCCAGGAACATCGGAAATTCGCGCCTGCGGGCGTTCGTCGCGACTGCGGCGGCAGTGTCAGCTCTGGCCTTTGCGGCCGCCGCCCAGGCCCAGCCCGGGCCGAAGGAGGCCGACGCCCAGCCCATCTCGGGGCCCATCTCGGGAATCGTCCAGGCCGAACCGGCCGCGGGCGGCTCGCAGACCGCCGCGCCCGCCGAGGTCAAGCCGGCGCTCTACGCCGGCCGGGCGCCCTACATCTGCTCGCCGAGCGGCTTCGGCGAGCGTTCCAAGTGCTTCCTCCGCTCGAGCCTGAGAGGCCGCTCGCGCTAGCCTGCTCCAAGTACGCATTCACCGGTCTTCCGGGCGTAGTTGAGCCGGTGCGAGGCGAATTCGCAGCGGACACCTCAACCCCGCCATCAATGGAGAGATCGGAATGAACCGCTTGCACGCGCGCCCCGCCCTGCTTTCAGGGGGATTGCTTTCAGGGGCGTTTTCCGGAGCCCTGGCGGCCGGCATGATCCTGGCCGGCACGGCCCATGCGCAAGGCGTGGAAGCGCCGGCCAACTCCGTGCTCGCGCCGTCGCCGCCGCCGGCGTCCGAAGGCACGCCGCCGAGCGGCTACGCCTGGGGCGGCGGCTGGATGAGCAATCACTACGCCGGCGCCTACGGCGGCGGCATGCTGGCGCTGAACCCGAACCGCAGCCTGTGGGAGGACGGCTTCGCCGTCCGCGGCGACATCTCGGCCGGCCGCTACAGCTACAACGCCATCGACCGCCACGTCGGCCTGTTCGACGGCGACCTGCTGGTCGGCTACCGCAAGGCCACTGAGGCCGGCAACTTCGGCGGCTATGTGGGCGTGGCCCACATCAAGCACGACAACAACGACCCGGCGGCGCGGCTGCGCGGCTCCAAGACCGGCGTGGCCGTGCTCGGCGAGTACAGCAACACGATCAACAAGAAGGTCGAGGTCAATCTGCAGGGCCGCTACGCCGAGCCCTTCTCCAGCTGGTCGGTCAGCGGCCGCGCGCTGTGGAAGATGGGCGACTACCAGTGGTTCGGCCCGCAGGTGAGCTTCCTGCGCAACGACGACTACAAGGAGATGACGGTCGGGCCGCTGCTCAAGACCATGACCAGCTTCGGCGAGGTCGGCCTCTCCGGCGGCTGGCGCCACCCGATCGATTCCAACAACAAGGACGGCTACTTCGCCTCGGTCTACGTGGCCGTGCCGATCCGCTAGGGCGCTGGGCGGGCGAGCGCAGCTCCTGCCCGCCTGATGCAGACGAAGAAGGCGGCCGCCGTGAGGCGACCGCCTTTTTTGGTTTCCGGATCCGCAGGTCGGCGCTTAGGCCGGCTCGGCGTCGGCCGGGCGGGGCGAGAGGGGCACGGCGACCGAGGGGCCGGCGGGCTTCTTGACCTCGGCTTCCTCGCGCACCGGGGGGACGCCCTTCAGCACATTGACGATCTCCTCACCGGAGAGGGTCTCGTACTCGAGCAGCGACTTGGCCAGGGTGTGGAGGGCTTCCAGCTTCTCCATGAGGATCCGGCGGGCCTCGTCCTCGCCGGCCTTGACCAGCTTCTTGACCTCTTCGTCGATGATCTTGGCGGTCGCTTCCGAGACGTTCTGGTTGCGCGCCACGGAGTGGCCGAGGAACACCTCCTCCTGGTTCTCGCCGTACTCGACGGCGCCCAGCTTTTCGGAGAAGCCCCACTTGGTGACCATGGCCCGGGCGAGCTTGGTCGCCTGGGAGATGTCCGAGGAGGCGCCGGAGGTGACCTTGTCCTTGCCGAAGATGATCTCCTCGGCGACGCGGCCGCCGAACAGGATCGCCAGGCGCGAGGTCATCTGCTCGTAGGTCATGGAGAACTTGTCCCGCTCGGGGAGCTGCATGACCATGCCGAGCGCGCGACCGCGCGGAATGATGGTCGCCTTGTGCACCGGGTCCGTGGCCGGGACGTTCAGCGCCACCAGGGCGTGGCCGCCCTCGTGATAGGCGGTGAGCTTCTTCTCTTCCTCGGTCATGACCATGGAGCGGCGCTCGGCGCCCATCATGACCTTGTCCTTGGCGTCCTCGAAGTCGCGCATGGTGACCATGCGGCGGTTCTTGCGGGCAGCCATCAGGGCCGCCTCGTTGACGAGGTTGGAGAGATCCGCGCCGGAGAAGCCGGGGGTGCCGCGGGCCACCACCTTGACGTCGACGTCGGCGGCCAGGGGGACGTTGCGCATGTGGACGCGCAGGATGCGCTCGCGGCCGTTGATGTCGGGGTTGGGCACCACGACCTGGCGGTCGAAGCGGCCCGGACGCAGCAGGGCGGGATCGAGGACGTCCGGCCGGTTGGTGGCGGCGATCAGGATGATGCCTTCGTTGGCCTCGAAGCCGTCCATCTCGACCAGCAGCTGGTTGAGGGTCTGCTCGCGCTCGTCGTTGCCGCCGCCCAGGCCCGCGCCACGATGGCGGCCGACGGCGTCGATCTCGTCGATGAAGATGATGCAGGGGGCGTTCTTCTTGGCCTGCTCGAACATGTCGCGCACGCGGCTGGCGCCGACGCCGACGAACATCTCGACGAAGTCCGAACCGGAGATGGTGAAGAACGGCACGCCGGCCTCGCCCGCGATGGCGCGCGCCAGCAGGGTCTTACCGGTGCCGGGCGGGCCGACGAGCAGGGCGCCCTTCGGGATCTTGCCGCCCAGGCGCTGGAACTTCTGCGGGTCCTTCAGGAAGTCGACGATCTCGGTCAGCTCTTCCTTGGCCTCGTCGACGCCGGCGACGTCCTCGAAGGTGACGCGGTTCTTGTTCTCGGTGAGCAGGCGGGCCTTGGACTTGCCGAAGCCCATGGCCCCGCGCGCCCCGCCCTGCATCTGGCGCATGAAGAAGATCCACACGCCGATCAGCAGCAGGATGGGCAGGGAGTTCAGGATGAAGCCCACCAGGGTGAAGCCGCCGGCCGCCTTGAAGTCGTAGTCGGCGTTGTGGGCCTTGAGGCTGTGCAGCAGGTCGTCCTGGTTGGTCGGGGTGACCGAGGTGAAGACGTGGTTCTGCGCGTCCTTGGCCTCCACGGCCGAGCCGCGGAAGATGGCCGACTTGATCTCGCCGGCCTCAGCCTTGTTGAGGAGCTGGGAATAGGAGATCTCGCTGGCCCCGGCCGCGTGGCCGCCGCCCGTCACCATGGAATAGATGCCGATCAGGGCGACGACGACGACGCCCCAGATGACGAGATTGCGCAGGTTCATCGGTTTCAAACCGCCTCAAGAAAATTGCGGGCTGGCTCTTAAAGATAGGACGCCGACCGTCGTTCCACCAGCAAACCGGCCTGTCGCGCGACCGAAGATCGCGCCTTGACCACAAATTTTGACCAGAAATGCGAAAGGCCGCGCCCTTACAGGCGCGGCCTTGAACTCATCGTCGCATCCCACCTGGGGCGCAGCGAAGTTACCGGCTGGGCTTCTTGGGGGCCGCGATCAGGCCTTCGCGCTGGGCGCGCTTGCGGGCGAGCTTGCGGGCCCGGCGCACGGCTTCCGCCTTCTGGCGGGCGCGCTTCTCGGACGGCTTCTCGTAATGGACGTGGCGCTTCATCTCGCGGAACGAGCCCTCGCGCTGCATCTTCTTCTTCAGCGCCTTGAGGGCCTGGTCGACGTTATTGTCGCGGACGAAAATCTGAACCAGAGGACTCTCTCCTGCCTATTCGATCCCGCTCGGCTCCCTGTCTCCCGAAAAGGGGGCGGCGGCGAGCGAACAAAAAGATTAAGGCCCGGAGGCTTGAGGCCTTCGGGTCCGAGCGCGGCGAGATACACCAAGAGACGGCCTGAGTCCACGCTCAGTCCACGTCGAGACGCGAGGAACGGAAAAGAGTAAGGGAAGGGCCATGAGCGACGCGTCGGGGCAGACTGACCGCAACGGGACCGACTGGGCCGCGGAGGCCGAACAGCGGCTGCTGGATGCCGCCCTCGAGGCCTGCGTCGCCGAGGGCTGGACGAGCCGCATGGCCCGTCAGGCGGGCAAGCGGGCCGGCTTCTCGGCCGGCGAGACCGAGCTCCTGCTGCCCAACGGTCCGGCGGACCTCGCCGCCCTCCTCTCCCGCCGCCACGACGGGCGGGCGATGCAGATCCTGAAGGACACCGATCCGGCGTCGCTGAAGATCCGCGAGCGGATCCGCGCGGCGGTGGAGGCGCGGATCGACGCGGCCGCCCAGGACGAGACCGCCACCCGCCATTGGCTGGGCTGGCTCGCCCTGCCGCAGAACCTTGCCCTGGGGGCCAAGCTCTCCTGGGAGAGCGCCGATGTGCTCTGGCGCTGGGCGGGCGACGCGGCCACCGACGAGAACCACTATTCGAAGCGCGCCATCCTGACCGGGATCCTCTCCGGGGCCATGGCCATCCGCATGGCCAGCGGCCGCGGCGACGCCATGCGCTTCGTCGACCGGCGGATCGCCGACGTGCTGCGCTTCGAGCAGTGGAAGGCGACGACCAGGGTGCGCCCCTCTCTGTGGCTGGCCGGCCTCGCCCACGCCCTCGGCAGGGCCCGCTACCGCACCGCGCCGCCTGCGGCTGCCGAACCCGAGATTCGGGACGTCCCCTAGCCCCGTCGGCAGAGCAGGCTGAGCCAGCGCTCGCCGCTCCGGTCGGCGCGGCTGTCGCCGACGACGTCCATGGAAATGAGCTGCAGGCCGCGCACCTGCGCCAGCAGTTCGGCCGCGCCCTCTTCGTCGAGGTCGGTGAAGCGGCGGCCGTTGGCGGGGCGCTCGAACGGCCCGTACTTGAAGGACATGAACCAGGCGCCGCCCGGAACCAGGGCGTCGCGCAGGCGGCGCAGGGTGGCGGGAAGGTCGACCCGCGGCACGTGCAGCAGGGAGCCGCAGGCCCAGATCCCGTCGAAATGGTCGCGCCAGGCCATCTGGTCGAAGGTGAGGACGTCGACGACTAGGCCGGTGTGCCGGCGGGCGATCTCGGCCAGGCGCGGCGCCGCCTCGGTCGCGGTGACCTCGAAGCCCATCTGGTGGAAGGCGAGCGCATCGCGGCCCGAGCCGCAGCCGGCGTCGAGCACCCGGCCGCCGGGCGCCACCTGGCTGGCGAAGAGGCGGCGGGCCGCGGTCATGTCGCTGTCCACCGTGCGGCGGAAGTAGTCCTCGGCGTTCTCGTCGTAGAAGCCGATGTTGGACATGGCGGCTAGAGCGCCTTGACCCGGTTGAGGTGGCCCATCTTGCGGCCGGGCTTGGCGTCGCGCTTGCCGTAGAGGTGGACGCGGGTCTCCGGCTCGGCGGCGAAGCGACGCCAGTCGTTCGCCTCCTCGCCCAGGAGGTTCAGCATCTCGACCCGGGCGGTCGGATGGGTCGGGCCGAGCGGCCAGCCGGCGACGGCGCGGATGTGCTGTTCGAACTGGTCGACCTCGCAGCCGTCCATGGTCCAGTGGCCGGTGTTGTGCACGCGGGGCGCGATCTCGTTCACCAGCAGGGTCCCGTCGCGCATCTCGAAGAGCTCGATGCCGATGACGCCGACGTAGCCGAGGCCCTTGAGCACCCGGGCGGCGATGCGCTCGGCCTGGTCGGCGAGGGCGGGCGTCACCTGGGCCGGGGCGATCGAGCGGCGCAGAATGCCGTGTTCGTGGTGGTTCTCGGCCAGGGGATAGACCGCGGTGGCGCCGTCGCGGCCGCGGGCGGCGATCACCGAGAGCTCGCGCACGAAGTCGGCGGCGGCCTCGAGGATCACCGGGACCCCGCCCAGGGCCTCGAAGGCGGCCGCGGCGTCGGCGGCGTGCTCGACCCAGCGCTGGCCCTTGCCGTCATAGCCCTCGCGGCGCGTCTTCATCAGCGCCGGGGCGCCGACCTGGTGAGCGGCCTCGACGGCCTCGGCGGCGCTGTCGGCCTTGGCGAAGGCGACGGTGGGCGCGCCGTTGGCGTTCAGGAACGTCTTCTCGACGAGGCGGTCCTGGGCGACCTCGAGGGCCTTGGCGCCGGGCGCCACCTCCACCCCCATCTCGACCAGCTTGGCCACCGAGGCGGCGGGCACGTTCTCGAACTCGTAGGTGACGACGGAGGCGACCTTGGCGAGCTTCTCGAGGCCGGCTGGATCGTCATAGGCCGCGGCGACCGCCTTGGCCGCGACGCGGGCGGCGGGGGCGTCCTTCTCCGGCTCGAGGATGGCGATGTCGAAGCCCAGGCGGCTGGCGGCCACGGCCAGCATGCGGCCGAGCTGGCCGCCGCCGAGGATGCCGATGGTCGAACCGGGAGCGAGCGGCAGGTCGGCCATGGCGGGGCTTTACGCGTCCTCGACGGTTTCGGCGACCGAGGCGGTCTGGGCGGCGCTGAAAGCAGCGACCCGGTCGGCCAGGGCGGCGTCGGTGACCGCCAGGATCCGCGCGGCGAGGATGCCGGCGTTCTTGGCGCCCGCCTCGCCGATGGCCAGGGTGCCGACCGGGATGCCGGCCGGCATCTGGACGATGGAGAGCAGGCTATCCATGCCCTTGAGCGCCTTGGACTCGATCGGCACGCCGAGCACCGGCAGGTCGGTCAGCGAGGCGGTCATGCCGGGCAGGTGCGCGGCCCCGCCGGCCCCGGCGATGATCACCTTGTAGCCGGCGGCCTTCGCGCCCTTGGCGAAGGCGTACATGCGCTCGGGCGTGCGGTGGGCGGAGACCACCTTGGCGTCGTAGGCGACCCCGAGCTCGTCGAGCATTTCGGCGGCCTTCTTCAGGACCGGCCAGTCCGATCGGCTGCCCATGATGATGGCGACCGGCGCGTTTGCGCTCATGTGGTGCTGCTTCCTTACGCCCCGGGTCGGGAAGGGCGCGGAGTATAGGCAGGCGCTTCCGTCGGGCAACCGTGAGGGTTAGGATTCTTCGACTCGGGGCGCGCGCCATTGATTCTCCTCATGGTTCGCCCCCGGCCCCGCGCGAGGCTCGCCGCATGAAGGGTGCAGGATGAAGGTCACGGGTTCGCGCAGCGAGCCGTTCTCCGCGATCCGCCGGCGGGCGCTGGCCCAGGCGGGCGCCCAGGCGGTCGCCGCCCCCGGCCCGACCGACACCGCCGCCTTCCTCGGCCTGACCGAAGCCGACCTGACGCCGGCCGTACGCGCCGCCCTGCAGACCCTGCTCGCCGAAGTCGACGACCTGCGCGGCGAGGTCGGGCGGCTGAAGACCCGGCTGGCCGAGACCGAGGGCCTGGCCGACCGCGACGCCCTCACCCCCCTGCTCAACCGGCGCGCCTTCCTGCGCGAACTGAACCGGGTGCGCACCTTCGCCCAGCGCTACGGCTCGCCGGCCAGCGTCGTCTATTTCGACCTCGACGGCTTCAAGACGGTCAACGACCGCTACGGCCATGCGGCGGGCGACGCGGCCCTGCGGGCGGTGGCCGAGCGGCTGCTGGCCAATGTGCGCGAGAGCGATGTGGTCGGGCGCATGGGCGGCGACGAATTCGCCGTGATCCTGATCCAGGCCGACCAGCAGGTGGCCGAGGCCAAGGCGGCTTCGCTCGCCCACGCCATCGAGAAGGAGCCGATCGCCTTCGGCGATTGGTCGGCGCCGCTGCACATCTCCTACGGCGTGCGCCAGATCAGCCTCGAGTTGGAGCCGGAGCAACTGCTGCACGAGGCCGACGCGGCGATGTTCAGCGCCAAGCGCCAGCGGGGCGCGGCCTAAGGCCGTCAGTCTTCAGTCTTCAGGCCGGGATGTCCGGCGTCAGCATGTCTTCGATGCGGGCGATCTCGTCCTTGAGCGCCAGCTTCTTCCGCTTCAGGCGGCCGATCAGCATCATGTCGGGCAGGGGCGAAAGGGCGATCGCCTGGATCGCCTGATCGAGGTCGGCGTGGTCCTGGCGCAGCTCGGCGAGCTTCTCGCGCAGGGCCTCCTCGGAGATGTCGGAAGGATCGGCCATCGGCGGCGCGATCCTAGCCCAGGGCGGCGGCGAGCGCAGCCAGCTCGGCGTCGGGGGCGGCGGGATTCCACGCCGCGGAGGCGGCCTTGAGGGCGTCCAGGGCGTGGGCGCCGCGCAGCTCATCGCCGGACAGCGCCTCGAGGGCTTCGAGCAGCACGCGCTCGGCCCTCAGCTCGGCGGCCTTGACCTCCTCGCGCAGGCCCTCGCGGGCCGCGTCCTCGACCAGCGGCAGGGCGGGCTTCAGCGCCCGGCGCGCGGCGCGGAGCGGCAGGATGGCGGCGTCCTGCCAGCGGCGGGCGAGATCGGCGGCGCGGGCCATCAGCGCCGGGTCTGCGGCCTCGGCCCAGACGGCCCAGAGCAGCAGCGGGGTGTTCTGGCCGAACTCGTCCTGCAGCCGCAGGCACTGTTCGGGCACGCCGGGCCGCGCATAGGCCTCCAGCGCCCATTCCCAGATCGCCATCAGGGCTCGCCCTTCAGGGTCGGCAGGTCCTCGCCCCAGCGCCGCACCGGCGTCCAGGAAAGGCCGAAGAGGTCGAGGGCGCGGCCCACCGACTGGTCGACCATCTCCTCCAGGCTCGAAGGCCGGGCGTAGAATGCCGGCATCGGCGGGGCGATCACCGCGCCCATCTGGGAGAGCTTGGCCATGGTGCGCAGGTGGCCGAGGTGCAGCGGGCTCTCGCGGACCATCAGCACCAGCGGACGGCGCTCCTTCAAGGTCACGTCGGCGGCGCGGGTCAGCAGCGAGGCGGTCACCCCGGTGGCGATCTCGCTCATGGTGCGCACCGAGCAGGGCGCGACGATCATACCCAGGGTGCGGAAGGAGCCCGAGGCGACGGCGGCGCCGATGTCGCCAACCTTGTGGACCACATCCGCCCGGGCGTTGGCCTCGGCCACGCCGAGACCGGTCTCCTGGGCGAGGGTCAGGGCGGCGGCCTTGCTCATGACGAGGTGGCTCTCGACGCCAAGCTCGCGGGCGGCGTCCAGGGCGCGCAGGCCGTAGACGATGCCGGAGGCCCCGGAAATCCCCACCACCAGGCGGGGACGATCCCCACCTGAGGAAGGCTGGGAGGGCTCGGCCGCCCCTGCGCTTGTGGCCATGCGGAAGGTCCTAAACGCCCTGTGCTCCGGCGCAGCTCAGCGGCGCCGCCTGCAAAGATATGTGATCTGACAGCCGAACACGACGGGTGTTCACTCCTTCGGCTGTCATTCAGCGAAGGAGGCGCTACGTCATGGCCGTGGAAGCCAGGCTCCGCGAACTCGGAGCTCGCCACCAGTCCCTGGAAAAAGCGATCCAGGACGAACTGCGAAGGCCCTCAGCCGACGACCTAAGGCTCCAGGAACTCAAGCGACAGAAACTCAAGCTCAAGGACGAGCTCGAATCCCTCCGAGCCGCGATGCACTGATTTCCCGACCGACGCAGATGAGCCCCTCCCCGATCCGGATCCCGGCCGGGGAGGGTCGCTGCGCGACGGTTTTCCTGCCGCCGGGTACCCCGACGATCAGTCTTCGTCGCCCTCGTCGCTGAACGACGAGAACACCGAGGCGGCGTCTTCGCGGGTCTCGCGGACCTCTTCGTGCGCCTCGTCGTCCACGGTCTCGGCGTCCTCGTAGACGCCGGTCTCGGAGGCCGGGCGCAGCGTCGGGCCATCCCCGGTGATGCCGCGCTTGGCGTCTTCCTTGGCCTTCTTGTCGGCGGCCTTGCGGACCACCTCGTCCAGCTCGAGCTGAGCGACGAGGCCGAGCGTCACCGGGTCCACCGGCTTGATGTTGGCCGCGTTCCAGTGGCTGCGGTTCCGGACCGAGTCGATGGTCGCCTTGGTCGTGCCGAGCAGGCGGGCGATCTGGCTGTCGGCCACTTCCGGGTGGTTGCGCAGGAACCAGGCGATGGCGTCCGGGCGGTCCTGGCGGCGCGACACGGGCGTGTAGCGCGGGCCCTTCTTGACCGGCTTGAGGAGCTCGGCGTGCCGGCTCTTCTGGGCCTTCATCCGGTAGCTGGCGTTCTTCTCCGCCTGGTCCAGCTCCTCGCGCGAGAGCTGGCCATTGGCGATTGGGTCGGCGCCGCGGATGTCGCGCGCCACCTCGCCGTCGGCGATGCCCTTCACCTCGAGCGGGTGAAGGCCGCAGAAGTCGGCGATCTGGTCGAAGGTCAGCGAGGTGTTGTCCACCAGCCAGACGGCGGTCGCCTTGGGCATCAGGATTTCGGTCATGGGCGGTCCCGTTGGGCGTGTTCCGCAGCGCGGATGGCTGGCTGCGGATATCGTGGTTCAGAAACAGAGCCGCCCGGCCTTTCGGCCGGGCGGGGTTGAGGCTTCCATATAGGCCCGAACGCCGGGCGAGGGAACGGATTTCGGCGTCAGGCCCCGAAGATCCAGCCCGGCGGCAGGCTCGACAGGGTGACGCCGTGCAGCGTCAGGCTCGATCCGCCGCCCAGGCTGATGGCCGTGTCCGAGCCCACCTGCGCGGCGGTGTAGGTGGTCCCCGGATCGAGCTGGATGCGGTCGCCCTCGGCGGCGTTGAAGTCGTTGATCACGTCGACGCCCTCGCCGTTGAAGGCGCGGAAGGTGTCGGCCCCGGTCCCGCCGGTCATGGTGTCGTTGCCGAGGTCGCCGGTCAGGTAGTCATTTCCGGCCCCGCCGGTCAGCACGTCGTTCCCCTGGCCGCCGCGCACCACGTCGTCGCCGGCGCCGCCGTCGGCGGTGTCGTTGCCGAGGTTGCCGTTGAGGATGTCGTTGCCGTCCTCGCCGTAGAGCACGTCGTCGTTCTGGCCGCCGGTCACCCAGTCGTTGCCGGCGTTGCCGTGCACCGTGTCGTTGCCGACGTTGCCGTTCTCGCGGTCGAAGGCCGCCCCGCCGTTGATCAGATCGTTGCCGCCGCCGCCGAACAGGGTGTCGCCCGTGTCCTGGCCGTTGAGGGTGTCGGCCCCGGAGCCGCCGAGCGCGGTCTCGATGGTCACGCCCTTGGCGACGGCGACGTTGCCGGTCAGCCCGCCGACGTTGGAGAAGAACCCGGGCCGCAGGTCGATCACCTGGTTCTGGTAGTAGCCGGAGAAGTCGAAGGTGTCGGCGCCGCCGGCGTCCCAGGCGGCGAACACGAGCTTGCTCGAGCTGGAGCTCGCCGCGAACCAGGCCTCGCCGGTGTTGGAGTTGAAGCCATAGACCGTGTCGCCGGTGCGGGTGGCCATGTTGGCCCCGTACTCGAGCTGAGCCGCGGCGATGTCGTCCAGCAGGGGGGCGGCGGCATAGGTCCCGCCGAAGCTGGCCCCGGTGTTGGTCTCGCTGAAGTAGCTCATCACCGTGTACTGGCGGTCGTCCTCGTAATAGGAGGCGTCGCTCGAATAGGTGAGGGTCTGGTCAGCGCTGGCGTTGTAGTCCGACGGATGGTCGAGGCCGATGGCGTGGCCGAGCTCGTGGACCAGCACCTGGCCGCCGTAGTTCCCCGTCGTCGGGGCCTGGTTGTAGCCGAAGGTGTTGTTGATCCAGACGTCGCCGGCCACCGAGCTGGCGGCGGTCGAGCCCGGGAAGTAGCTGAAGGCCGAGGCCCCCGCGACGCCGGACGAATAGTTGCCGAACAGGATGGCGGCGTTGTCGGAATAGGCGAACGGGCCGGTGTCGCCCGCGCCGACCCGCACGAAGTGGATGTTGGCCACGTCCGACCAGGCCTTCAGCGCCAGTTCCGCCTGGTCGATCTGCGCCTGGTTGAACTGGGAGAAGCCGGCGGTGTCGTCCGGCATGGTCGCCGGGGCGCTGGCCCGGTAGGCATAGGTGACGGTGAAGGCCTGGCCGAGCGCGCTGGACCAGCCCGGCGCGCCGCGGATGATCTGGCTGCCCGCCTCATCGATGGTGTAGCTGGTCTTGCCGTTCGGCCCGATGCCGGCGCGGGCGTCGGCGTTCAGATAGGCCTGCAGGCCGGACGAGGCATCGTAGGTCTCGGCCAGCGGGCCAACGCCGGACGCGTGCGCCGAACGGAAGTCGTCCTCGGGCCGCGTCGAGACGAGATCGATGGGCATGTGTTCCCCTGTAGCACACCCATCCCGGGCGAATTCTTAAGCCCAAATGGGCTCGCGAACAACGGCTGCAATTGCGGCGCAAGCGCGCAGAGGTTGTAGAAAAGCCGAGCTATTCCGGCGGCTTAGCTGAGCCGTAGGGCGCCGCGCCGGTGAGCGTCTGCAACCGCTGGGCGTCGAACGGGGCGGCGCTTTTCACGTCGTTGTCGAAGTAGGCGTAGACGTCGCGGCCCTCTGCGCGCCAGCCGGCGATGCGGGCCGCCCAGGCGGCGAGCTCGGCGTCGGGATAGCGGCCGTGGTAGCGCCCGCCGGGACCGTGGCCGCGGACATAGACCCACGAGGCCGTCACCTCCCAAGGCGAGGGCGCGGAATGGTGATCGGAGATGCAGAGCGCCGCGTCGAAGTCGGCGAGGATGCGGAAGACCTCCGGGGCGTACCAGCTGTCGTGCCGGAACTCGACCGTGTGCCGCCGCCCCTTGGGCAGGAGCTGCAGGAAGCCGGCCAGCCGCTCGTCGTTACGGCGCAGCTGCGGCGGCAGCTGGATCAGCGCCGGGCCGTAGTGGTCGCCGAGCGGGGCCATGCGGCCGAACACCAGGGCGACGGGCTCGGCGCAGTCGTTCAGCTTCTTGTTGTGGGTGATGAAGCGGCTGACCTTCCAGGCGAAGGTGAAGCCGGCCGGCGCGCGCCGGGCCCAGCCCTCCACCATGGCCTCCGAGGGCAGGCGGTAGAAGCTGGCGTTGATCTCGGCGGTGTCGAAGACGGACGCGTAGTGCGCGAGCCGGTCCCGGTCCTTGGTCCCCTCGGGATAGAAGGGGCCGGTCCAGTCCTTGTAGGTCCAGCCTGAGCAGCCGATGCGGAGCTCTGTCATCCTCTCACCGTCGTCATCCGCGGGACGCGCCCGGGATGACGAAAGAGGATGACGACGGTTCGGGTTGCGCCCCTAGTCCAGCGGCATGCGCCCGAGGATCTTCAGGCCGTAGCCGGCCGAGGCCGGCAGCACGGTCTTGGACGAGGACAGCAGCATGATGTCCCGCACCCCGAGGTCGAGGAGGATTTGCGCGCCGATGCCGTAGTCGCGCAGGATGTTTTCGCTCTGGTTGGCGTCCGGGCGGCCATAGCGCTCGGAGAGCCAGTGCGGGTTGGGGTCGCGGATGAACACCGCCACCCCGGCTCCGTCGTATTCGGAGATCGCCTGCAGGGCCTTCGGCACATAGTCGCGGCGAGCCTCGACGTGGCCCAGCATGTCGGCGGCCATATCGACGCGGTGCATGCGCACCAGGGTCGGCTTGTCGGGATCGATCTTGCCCTTGGCGAGGACCACGTGCTCGGTCTCGTCGAGGACGTTGCGGTAGACGATCATCCGGAAGCGGCCGCCGTAGGCGGAATCGAAGGGCCGCTCCAGCACCCGCTCGACCTGGCGCTCGGTGCGGCGCCGGTAGGCGATGAGGTCGGCGATCGTGCCGATCTTCATGCCGTGCAGCTGGGCGAAGGCGACGAGGTCGGGGAGCCGGGCCATGGTCCCGTCGTCCTTCATGATCTCGCAGATCACCCCGGCGGCGGAGAGGCCCGCCATGCGGCTGATGTCGACCGCCGCCTCGGTGTGGCCGGCGCGGATCAGGACCCCGCCGTCCTTGGCCACCAGCGGAAAGACGTGGCCCGGCGAGACGATGTCGTCGCAGCCCTTGGTCGGGTCGATCGCCACCGCGATGGTGTGCGCCCGGTCGTGGGCCGAGATGCCGGTGGTGACGCCCTCGCGCGCCTCGATCGAGACGGTGAAGGCGGTGCCGTGGCCGGACTGGTTGTCGGTGGCCATCGGCGGCAGGCGCAGCGCCCGCGCCCGCTCGGCAGTGATCGACAGGCAGATCAGGCCGCGCGCGTGCTTGGCCATGAAGTTGATCTGCTCGGGAGTGGCGAACTGGGCCGGGATGATGACGTCGCCCTCGTTCTCCCGGTCCTCGGCGTCCACCAGGATGTAGGGCCGCCCGTTGCGGGCGTCCTCGATGATGTCCTCGATCGGGCTGATCGCCGAGGTCATCGCATCCTCCGAGCTGGCGCCGCCGGACGAGCCGGGGGGCGGGACGAGATAGGGGCGCTTCATGGGCGGGCTCGCATATTGGCGAATTCCATGACCTGCTCGGCCACCGTGGCAAGCTGCCAGGCGTCCTTGGGTTCGCGGCATTCGCCCGCCTCGTCGAAGAGGCTGGTTCCGGCGTTGAGGGCTGCGCCGAACGGCGTCGGCCAACCCCGAAGGGCATGTATGATCGCGCGCAGCGCCATCAAGGTGGTTCCGGCGGCCTGCCAGCCGTCGGCGGTAATGATGGTCCCCACGGGACGGCCCTGGAAATAGGGCTTTTCGTCCTCGCGGGTCAGCTCGAGGGTGTCGAGGGCGTTCTTGATCACCCCCGAGATCGAGCCGTGGTAGCCGGGGCTGGCGACGAGGATGCCGTCGGCCGCCCGCACCGCCTCGGCCAGGGCCGTCTGCTCGGGCGTGGTCGAACCGGGCCTGGGATCGAAGATCGGCAGCTTGGACAGGAACTCGCCGCCGAACAGGCGGGTCTCGGCGCCCTTGGCCTCGGCCGCGCGCAGGGCGACGGCCAACGCCCGCTCCGTGGAGGAGCCGGCGCGGATGGTGCCGCCGAGGCCGACGATCAGGGGCTTCCGGCCGCTCACGCGGGCTCTTCCTGGAAGACCTTCTTGAGCTCGGTCTTGAGGATCTTGCCGTTGGCGTTGCGCGGCAGGGTCTCGGGCCAGAAGACCACCTTCACCGGCACCTTGAAGGCCGCCAGGCGCGAGCGCACCAGGTCCCGCAGCTCCTGCTCGGTCGCCTCGCCGCCCGGCTTGAGGTGGACCACCGCCGCGGGCTCTTCGCCGAGCGTCTTGTGCGGGATGCCGACGAGGGCGGCGTCCATCACCGCCGGATGGTCGTAGAGGACGTTCTCGACCTCGACGCAGTAGATGTTCTCGCCGCCGCGGATCAGCATGTCCTTGGCGCGGTCGATGATGAACAGGAAGCCTTCCTCGTCGATGCGGGCGAGGTCGCCGGTGCGCAGCCAGCCGTCGACGAAGGTCTCGGCGGTGGCCTCGGGCTTGTTCCAGTAGAGCTTCACCACCTGCGGGCCCTTGACCCACAGCTCGCCGACCGCGCCGGGGGCGAGGACGGTGACGCCGTCGGCCGGATCGCGGATCTGCATCTCGCCGACGGGGGCCGCCGGGCCGGCGCTCTCGGGCCGGTTCTCGTAGTCCTTGCCGAGGTGCGAGGTGAAGGTGGCGGTGGTCTCGGTCATGCCCCAGCCGTTGCCGGGGGCCGAGGCCGGAAAGACCTCGGGGATCTTGCGCACCAGCTCCGGGGCCGAGGGGGCGCCGCCGTAGGTGACGGACTGCAGGGACGAGAGGTCGTACTTCGTGCGGGCCGGATGCTCGATGAGCTGCCAGGCGATGGTCGGCACGCCGCCCGTGGCGTTGACCTTCTCGCGCTCGATGAGCTGCATGGCCGGCTCGGCGTCCCAGCGGCGCATCAGGACGATCTTGCCGCCGGCGTTGATCGTCGGGCCGAGGGTCGCGGAAAGGCCGGTGGCGTGGAATAGCGGCACCACCAGAAGGCTGGTGCGCTGCGGCGCGGTCTTCGGATCGACCACCGGGATCGGCTCGCCGGCGCGCAGGAAGTTGCGGGCCACCGAGATGCCGCCGGCGCCGATGTTGGAGGTCATGTTGCGGTGGGTGCCGAGCGCCCCCTTCGGCCGCCCCGTCGTGCCAGAGGTGTAGAGGATGGTGGCGTCGTCCTCCGGCCCGAGCTCGACGGCGGGCATGGGTTCGACGGGCAGTGCAGCCCAGCCGTTGACCGGGCCGATGACGTCCTCGAGCCGCTGGACGCGCGGATCGGCGGGCGCGTCGGCGAGGCGCGTGACGAGGACGCGCAGGAGGTCGGGACACTCGTCGAGGTGCGGCGCGATCCGCTCCAGCCGCTCGTCGTCGACGATGGCGACCTTGGAGCCGGAGTCGGCCAGGCCGTACTGCAGCTCAGGGCCGGTCCACCAGGCGTTCAGCGGAGTGACGATGGCGCCGGTGATGATCCCGGCGAAGAAGGCGACCGGCCATTCCGGCAGGTTGCGCATGATGACCGCGACCCGGTCGCCCTTGGTCACGCCCTCGGCGGTCAGGCGGTTGGCGAGGCGCACCGCGGCGCGGCCGAAGCCCTCGTAGGTGGCGCGATCGTCCTCGTAGACCATGAACTCGCGCTCCCCGAAGGCGCGGCCATTCTCGAACACGTGGCGCAGCGTCGGCGGGGCGTTCTTCCAGACCTTGGTCCGGATCCCGCGGATCACCTTCTCCTCGATCTCGAACGGCGCGCCCGGGGCGGTGAGACGGGCGTGGGCCTCGGCGATCGACATCACCGGCCAGGACTTGGGACCTTCGGACATGGAAATGGACTCGAAATTATCTGACGCATGAAAATCGGGCTCCCGCCCCGCCAGGGAGGGAGCCCGATGTCACTTATCCCCCGGCGCGGGCCGGCGGAAGCCTTTCGTGCGCGCGCCTCCCGCAAGGGGAGACGCGGGCAGGCACGGGGTGCTCAGGCCGGCTCGGCGGCCTTGCGGCGGGAGGCGTAGGCCTCCTTCAGCTCGGAGAGCTCCTTGGCGTAGCGCTTCTCCGCCTCTTCGCGCAGCTTGGGGATGTGGTAGCCGGGGAAGAGGTCGTTGTCGGGCCGGTAGTCCTTCAGGACCTGCTTGGCGACCGTCACCTTGTGCACCTCGGTCGGGCCGTCGGCGATGCCCATGACCAGCGAGCTGGTGACCATGTGCATGAACGGCATCTCGTTGGAGACGCCCAGGGCGCCGTGCAGGTGCGCGGCCCGGGTGGCGATGTCGTTGTAGACCTTGGGCATCATCACCTTGATGGCGGCGATGTCCTTGCGGACCTTCTGGTAGTCCTTGTGCTTGTCGATCAGCCAGGCGGTGCGCAGCACCATCAGGCGGAAGGCCTCGAGCTGGATCCAGCTCTCGGCGATCTGGTCCTGGACCATCTGCAGGTCGGAGAGCCGCCCGTCGCGGGTGGTGCGCGACACGGCCCGGCGGCACATCAGGTCCAGCGCGTTCTTGCAGGCCCCGACGGTGCGCATGGCGTGGTGGACGCGGCCGCCGCCGAGGCGGACCTGGGCGATGACGAAGGCGCCGCCGCGCTCGCCGAGCAGGGCGTCATAGGGCAGGCGCACATTGGTGTAGCGGACATAGCCCTCGTTGCCGCCGCCGATCTCGCCGCCGCCGCCGACCGCCACGTTGCGCACGATCTCGACCCCGGGCGTGTCGGTGGGGACGAGGAAGATCGAGGTGCGCCTGTAGGGATCCTTGGCGTCCGGATCGGTGATCGCATAGAGCACCAGCACCTTGGCGTAGCGGGCGTTGGTGGAGAACCACTTCTCGCCGTTGATCACCCACTCGTCGCCGTCGAGCACGGCGCGGGTCTTGAAGGTCAGAGGGTCGGAGCCGCCCGTCGGTTCGCTCATCGAGAAGGCGGAGCGGATCTCGCCGTTGAGTAGCGGCCAGAGGTACTTCTCCTTCTGCGCCTCGGTGCCGTAGTGGGCAATGATCTCGGCGTTGCCGCTGTCCGGCGCCTGGCAGCCGAAGACGGTGGGGGCGAGCGAGTTGCGGCCGAGCTTCTCGTTCATGAGGCCGAGCTTGAGCTGGCCATAGCCCTGGCCGCCGAGCTCGGGGCCGAGGTGGCAGGCCCACAGGCCCTGGTCCTTCACCTTCTGCTGCAGCGGCTTGATGAACTTCTCGCGGCCGAGCGGGCCGTGGACGGCCATGCCGAGGTGCGACAGCGGCTCGACCTCCTCGCGCATGAAGTCCTCGATCCAGTCGAGCTTCTTCTGGAACTCAGGATCGGTCTCGAAATCCCAGGCCATCGGCGTTCTCCCAGCAGATATATTTTCGAATTATCGGTACGTTTCTGAGGATCCCGGCATTATCAAACGGCCGTTCGGTTTACGCAACGTCCCTCTAGTCAGGTCTGACTAGAAACGCGCCTAGAAGGCGCCGCCGCGGCCCTGGCCGGCCGCGAAACGGGCGGCGCCTTCGCGGGAGGAGCCGGAGGCCAGGACGGCCATGCCGAGGCCGATCTCCCGGGCCTGGGCGGCGTCCCAGTCGAGACCCCACTGGTCGATGGCCGAGAGCCGGTCGTTGCGCATGCAGAGCTGCGGGAAGCCGGCGATCTGGCGCGCAAGGTCGAGGGCCGCGGCGAGCGCCCCGCCGGCCGGGGCGATGCGGTTGGCGAGGCCGATGTCGAGCGCCTCCTGGGCGGTGACCGGCCGGCCGGTGAGGATCAGGTCCATGGCCCGCGAATGGCCGATCAGGCGCGGCAGGCGCACCGTGCCGAGGTCGATCAGGGGCACGCCGAAGCGGCGGCAGAAGACCCCGAAGACCGCGTCCTCGGCGGCGACGCGCAGGTCCGCCCAACAGGCGACCTCCAGCCCGCCGGCCACGGCGTGACCCTCGACCGCGGCGATCACCGGCTTGCCGAGCCGCAGCCGGGTGCAGCCCATGGGGCCAAGGTCGCCCTCGGCATGGACCGGATTGCCGCCGCCCTCGCTGATCGCCTTCAGGTCGGCGCCGGCGCAGAACGCCCCGCCGCGGCCCTGCAGCACCGCGACGTCGAGCTCCTCGTCGGCGTCGAAGGCCTTGAAGGCGTCGTAGAGCGCCCGCGCGGTCGGTCCGTCGACGGCGTTGCGCCGTTCGGGCCGCTCGATGGTGACGACGGCGATGCGGCCATCCCGTTCGACGCTGACGGTGCTCATGAATTTCCTCCCTGATCGATGTTCATGTGGCGCTTGCGGGCGCCGGTAAGGCAAGGGCTAATGGCGGCCGACAGACCGCCCAGAAAGACGCCCGGAGGACCGCCATGGACCAGATGAGCCGCGCCACCTCGCTCGGATTTTCACCCGACCGCCTGGCCCGCATCGACCGCCACCTGAAGGCCTATGTGGACGCCGGCAAGCTGCCCTGCGCCCAGTTCGTCCTCGCCCGGCAGGGACAGGTGGTCCACCAGGCGCTGGCCGGCGAGCAGGACCCGGAGCGCGGCACGCCGCTCGCCGAGAACACCGTCTTCCGCATCTATTCCATGACCAAGCCGATCACCTCGGTGGCGCTGATGACCCTGGTCGAGGAAGGGCTGATCGCCCTCGACGACCCGGTGGCCAAGCACATCCCCGAATGGAAGGACCTCGGCGTCTTCGACGCGGGCATCGAGCCCGCCTTCATGACCAAGCCCTGCGCGCGACCGATGCAGGTGGTCGACCTGCTGCGCCACACCTCGGGCCTGACCTACGGCTTCCAGAACCGCAGCAACGTCGACGCCGCCTACCGGAAGCTGAAGCTCGAAGCCTTCCACGGCGGAGCCGACCTCGAAGGCTTCGTCCGCCAGCTCGCCAGGCTGCCGCTGGAGTTCTCGCCGGGCGAGGCGTGGAACTACTCGGTCTCCACCGACGTCTGCGGCTACCTGGTGCAGAAGGTGGCGGGCAAGCCGCTCGACGAGGTGTTCGCCGAGCGCATCTTCCGGCCGCTGAAGATGGTCGACACCGGCTTCTTCGTCCGCGAGGACCAGAGGAGCCGCTTCGCCGCCTGCTACGAGGCCAAGCCCGGCGGCGGCATCAAGCTGCAGGACGACCCCACCACCAGCCCCTACCTCGGCCCGCCGCAGCTGCTGTCGGGCGGCGGCGGCCTGGTCTCGACGGCCGCCGACTACCTGCGCTTCGCCAACATGCTGGTGAACGGCGGCGAGCTCGACGGGGCGCGGATCCTGGCGCCCAAGACCATCCGCCTGATGGCGTCCAACCACCTGCCGGGCGGGGCGGACCTGACCCAGATGTCGCGCTCGCTGTTCTCGGAGAGCACCAACGCCGGCGTCGGCTTCGGCCTCGGCTTCGCGGTGGTGTTCGATCCGCCGAAGACCCTGATCCCCTGCAGCCAGGGCGAGTTCTATTGGGGCGGCATGGCCTCGACCGCCTTCTGGGTGGATCCGGTGGAGGAGGTCACGGCGGTGTTCATGACCCAGCTCATCCCGTCCTCGACCTACGCCATCCGCCGCGAGCTGCGCACCCTCGTCTACGGCGCCCTGATGGAGACCAACGCCTAAGGCGGACTAGGAGCGGACCGGAGAGGGCTCACCGAGGGCCTTCTCCTCGGCCTCGATGATGGCCTCGCTCTCCTCGATCATCGGCTGGCCGAGCCCGGTGTCGGGCGCGTCCGAGCTCGGCCGCACGTCGAGCATGCGCGCCTTGCGCCAGCCGCCCCAGCGGTAGTAGCCCGCGGCCAACACCAGGGTCGTCAGGCTGCCGATCGGGAAGGAGAGCCAGACCGCGTCGGCGCCCATGGCCGGCATCAGCAGGTTGGCGAAGGGGATCCGCACCACCCACAGCGAGATCACCATGGCCAGCAGCGGCGGCCAGACCGCGCCGGTGGCGCGCACCACGCCGGAGAAGATGAAGGCCATGCCGAAGGCGATGAAGCCCCAGAGCACGAAGCTGTTGATGTGGACGGCGATCGGCAGGGAGGGGCTGGAGCCCGGCAGGAAGACCCGCAGGACGAGGCCCTCGGTCAGGTAGATCACCAGCACCGGGGCGGCGGTCATCAGGAAGGCGTAGAGCACGCCGGTGTGGGCCACCTTCTCCACCCGGTCGATCCGGCCGGCGCCGACGTTCTGCGCGGCCATGGAGGAGACCGCCGCGCCGAGCGCCATCGACGGCATCTGGACGTAGGTCCACAGCTGCGCCGCCGCGCCATAGGCCGCCGAGGTGTGCACGCCGTAGAGGTTGACCAGGCTCATCATGGTCACCGCCGCCAGGCTGATGACGATCATCTGGAAGCCCATCGGCAGGCCCTTGAGGATCAGGGTGCGGATGATCTTCAGGTCGGGGACCAGCAGGCCGAACTCGGCGGGCCTCAGCACCAGGATCGAGCCCGACCGGTAGAGGTAGGCCAGCATGGCGGCGAGCGTCACCGTCTGGGAGATCAGGGTGGAGAAGGCCGAGCCGGCGATGCCGAGCCTGGGGAACGGCCCGACGCCGATGATCAGCATCGGGTTGAGGATGACGTCGAGAACCACCGACATCAGGGAGAAGTAGAAGGGCGTGCGGCTGTCGCCCGTCCCCCGCATGGCCATCATCACGTAGCTGAAGAAGTACATGAACGGCATGGCGGTGAAGATCACCCGCAGGTAGGCGATCGCGTCGATCCGCGCGTCGGCCGGGGTGCGCATGGCGTCGAGGATGCCGGGCGTCAGCAGGTAGCCGGCGACGCCGACCATCAGCGACAGGGCCAGGAAGAAGGCGGTGCAGGAGCCGACCACCTTCTTGGCGAGATCGCGGTCCTCCGCGCCGATCGCCTGGCCGATCATGATGTTGGCGGCCATGGAGATGCCGAACACCGCGCCCAGCATCAGGAAGAAGATCTGGTTGGAGTTGGAGGTGGCGGTGAGCGCCGCCTCGCCGAGCTGGTGGCTGACCCAGAAGGCGTTGGCGGTGCCGTTCAGCGATTGCAGTATGTTGGAGCCCAGCACCGGCAGGGCGAAGGTGATCAGCGTCTTGCCGATCGGCCCGGAGGTCAGGTCCGGCCCCTTGCGGCCCCTCGCGCTGGCGTCCTTGGGCTGCAAGAGCTCTTCCCCATTTGGCCCGCCGGTATGCGCGGGCGCGCCGGTCACCCGGCCGCGGGGCGGCCGGAGACCGATTCTTCAAAATGCACCGAAATGGTAGGTAGCCGCCGCGCCGGCTTCAAGCGCGCGCCCACTCCAGCTTGAGCCGGCAGGGTTTCGCTGTAAGAGCAGGCTGTTGAGGGGCGCCGGTGGCGAAAGTCCGCCGACAAGCTAGAAAGACCGCATGAAGATCCTGATCACGGGCGGCGCCGGGTTCATCGGCTCGGCCGTCGTGCGCAAGGCGATCGCCGACGGCCACGAGGTGGTGAACCTCGACAAGCTGACCTATTCGGCGAACCTGGAGAACGTGGCCGGCGTGGCGGCGAGCCGGGCCTACGCCTTCGAAGAGGCCGACGTGGCCGATCCCCGGCGGGTGACCGACATCTTCGCGCGCCACCAGCCCGACGCGGTCATGCACCTGGCCGCCGAGAGCCACAACGACCGGGCCATCGAAGGGCCGATGGAGTTCGTGGTCTCCAACGTGGTCGGCACCGCCGTGCTGCTGGAGGCGGCGCGGGCCTACTGGAACGGGCTGCCGGCCGAGCGTAAGGCCGGCTTTCGCTTCCACCACGTCTCCACCGACGAGGTATTCGGCGCGCTCGGCGAGGACGGGGCCTTCTCGGAGGCGACGCCCTACGATCCCAACTCGCCCTACTCGGCCTCCAAGGCCGGCGCCGACCACCTGGTGCGCGCCTGGGGCCGCACCTATGGCCTGCCGGTGGTGATCACCAACTGCGCCAACAACTACGGGCCCTACCAATTCCCCGAGAAGCTGATCCCGACGGTGATCAGCCGGGCCATGGAGGGCAAGTCGATCCCGATCTACGGCGACGGCCGCCAGGTGCGCGACTGGCTGCACGTGGACGACCACGCCGAGGCCTTGCTGCTGGTGCTGACCAGGGGGCGGCTGCAGGAGACCTACTGCATCGGCGGCACGCCCAACCGGCGCAACCTGGAGATCGTTCAGCTGCTCTGCGCGGCGCTCGACAAGTACGCCCCGGCCAACACCGCCCACGCAGACAAGATCACCTTCGTCGCCGACCGGCCGGGCCACGATTTCCGCTACGCCATCGACGCCTCCAAGCTGAAGGCCGAGCTCGGCTGGCAGGCGAAAACCAGCCTCGAGGACGGGCTCGATGAGACCGTCCGCTGGTACGTCGAGAACAAGGACTGGGTGCAGCGCATCCGCGACCGCGGCTTCCACTCCGAGCGCCTGGGGCTGGTGAAGGCGTGAGCTTGCGGATCCTGCAGTTCGGCAAGACCGGGCAGCTGGCGACGGAGCTCCGCCGCCGCGCGGTGGAGGACGGCCTGGCGCTGAGCGCCCTGTCACACGCCGAGGCCGACTTCGCCGACCCCGAGGGCTGCGCGGCCCAGGTGGGCGCCCATGCGCCGGACCTGGTGGTCATCGCCGCGGCCTACACCGCCGTCGACCAGGCCGAGAGCGAACGCGAGCTCGCCTTGCGGATCAACGCCGAGACGCCGGGGGCGATCGCCGCGGCGGCCGACAAGGCCGGCGCCGCCGTGGTCCACGTCTCCACCGACTATGTGTTCGACGGCGAGAAGGGCGCGCCCTACGTCGAGACCGACCCGACCAACCCGCTCAACGTCTACGGCGCCTCCAAGCTGGCCGGCGAGGCGGCGGTGCTGGAAGCCTGCGCGCGGGCGACCGTGCTGCGCACCTCCTGGGTGGTCTCTGCCCACGGCAAGAACTTCGTGAAGACCATGCTGCGGGTGGCCGCGGAAGGACATCCGCTGAAGGTCGTCGATGACCAGTTCGGCCGCCCGACCGCGGCCGGCGACCTCGCCCAGTTCATCCTCGACCAGACCGCGCGGCTGACCGTCTCGGCGGGCGATCCGGCGTTCGGCCTGTTCCACTTCGCCAACGCCGGCGAGGTGAGCTGGAAGGGCTTCGCCGAGGCGATCTTCGAAGAGGCGCTCGGCGAGGCCGCGCCCAGGGTCGAGGCGATCCGCACCGCCGACCGCCCCTCGCCGGCGCGCCGGCCGCTACGCGGCACCCTCGACACCACGCGCCTGGAGCGCGTCTTCGGCTACAGCCCGCGGCCCTGGCGGACGGCGCTGGCCGAGATCATCGACGAGTTGAAGGTCACCTCATGAGGCGCGGCATCATCCTGGCGGGCGGCGCGGGCACGCGGCTGCATCCGCTGACCCTGGCGGTCTCCAAGCAGCTGCTGCCGGTCTACGACAAGCCGATGATCTACTACCCGCTGTCGGTGCTGCTGCTGGCCGGGGTGCGTGAGATCCTGATCATCACCACGCCGGAGGACCAGCCGCAGTTCAAGCGCCTGCTGGGCGACGGCTCGCAGATCGGCGTGCGGTTCGAATACGTCGTCCAGCCCACGCCGGGGGGCCTCGCCGAAGCCTACCTGCTGGGCGAGGATTTCGTCGGCGGCGAGCCGAGCGTCATGATCCTCGGCGACAACATCTTCTTCGGCCAGAACTTCGGCCAGATGCTGGCGAGGGCCTCGGCGCGAACCGAGGGGGCGACGGTGTTCGGTTATCCGGTGCACGATCCCGAGCGCTACGGCGTGGTCGAGCTCAGCCCCGAGGGCAAGGCGCTGTCCATCGTCGAGAAGCCGGCCAGGCCGAAGTCGAACTACGCGGTCACCGGGCTCTACTTCTACGACGGCCGGGCCAGCGAGCTGGCCAAGACCCTGACCCGCTCGGACCGCGGCGAGCTGGAGATCACCGCCCTCAACCAGCTCTACCTCGAGGCCGGCGAGCTGCACGTCGAGCTGCTCGGCCGCGGCTTCGCCTGGGAGGACGCCGGCACCCACGACAGCCTGATCCAGGCCGGCGAGCTGATCCGCACCTTCGAGCAGCGCCAGGGCCTGCGGATCGGCTGCATCGAGGAGATCGCCTTCCGCCAGGGCTGGATCGACGCCGCCCAGCTCAAGGCCATCGCCGACACCCAGGCCAAGAGCGAGTACGGCCGCTACCTGCGCGAACTCGCCGAGGCCGGCCCGGGGGTCGAGGAGCCGGCGGAGTAGGCGGGCGCCGCCCCCGGCGGGGCGTCCGTCAGGCGCTCGCCAGCGCGCTCTTCGTCCGGCCGTAGGCCAGGTAGACGACGACGCCCACGGCGTTCCACGCGAAGAAGAAGCCGATCGTCTTCGCCGACAGGCTGGTGAAGAGATAGAGGCAACCCAGCACCGCGGCCGGGCCGATGACCCAGACGAGCGGGGTGGTGAACGGCCGCTCCAGCTGCGGCGCGCGGCGGCGCAGCGCCATGACCGCGCAGGCGGTGGCGATGAAGGCCGCCAGGGTGCCGGCGTTGGCCAGGGACGCGATCTCGGAGAGCGGCAGGAAGCCGGCGATCACCGCCGAGATCAGGCCGGTCAGCACCGTCACCGCCACCGGCACGCCGCGCCGGTCGACGCCGGCGAGGCCGCGCGGCAGCAGGCCGTCGCGGGCCATGGCGAAGAACACCCGGCTCTGGCCGAACATGAAGACCATAATGACCGTCGGCAGGGCGACCACCGCGGCCCCGGCGATCAGCGAGGCGGCGCCCGGTCGGCCGAGCTGACGCAGGACGAAGGCCAGCGGCTCGGGGCTCTTGGAGAAGGCGTCGAAGGGCTGGGCGCCGAGGGCGGCGGCGGCCACCACCATGTAGATCAGGGTGCAGATGACCATCGAGCCGACGATGCCGATCGTCAGGTCCCGCCGGGGATTCTTGGCCTCCTCTGCGGCCGTGGAAATGGCATCGAAGCCGTAGAAGGCGAAGAAGATGATCGCCGCCGCGCCCATCACCCCGTACTTCTTGCCGTCGATCTCGTGCGCCCCGAAGCCGAAGGGTGCAAAGGGGTGGAAATGGCTGGCGTCGAAGGCCGGCAGGGTGAAGGCGACGAAGGCGGCGAGCGCCACCAGCTTCACGCAGACCAGGACGAAGTTGACCGTCGCGCTCTCGCGGGTGCCGACCAGCAGCATGCCGGTGACCGCGATGGCGATGAACACCGCCGGCAGGTTGACGATCCCGCCCGCCTCGGGGCCCGCCAGCAGGGTGGCCGGAATCGGCCAGCCGGCCGACCTGATGAGGCCGGTGGCGTAGCCGGCCCAGCCCACCGACACGGCCGAGCAGACCAGGGTGTATTCGAGGATCAGGCTCCAGCCGATCACCCAGGCGACCATCTCGCCGAGCGTCACGTAGGAATAGGTGTAGGCGCTGCCGGCCTGGGGCGTGAGCGAGGCCATCTCGGCGTAGCAGAGGGCGGCGCAGGCGCAGACCGCGCCGGCCACCGCGAACGAGAGGATCACGGCCGGGCCGGCGAGGCCCGCGGCCACGCCGGTCAGGGTGTAGATGCCGGTGCCGATGATGGCGCCGACGCCCAGCGCCACGAGGTGCGGCCAGCCGAGGGTCTTCTTGAGGCCCGAGCCCTCGCGATGGGCGGCTTCCACCGGCTTGCGGCGCGTGACGAAACTCATGTGCGAATCCCCCGAGGGCTGGAATCCCTGCCCTTTGGAGCGGCACCATGAGGGCATGAGCGGCCCCCGACAAGTGCCGTCAGGGGCGAAGTGTTGTGTGGCGTCCCGGCTTGCGCCAGCTTGGCGGCTCAAGATTTGGGGGAAGTCTCAGATGCGTCGCCTGCTCATCGCGCTCGTCCTGGTGCTCGTCGCGGGGCCGGCCCTGGCGGACGATCGGCCGCTCAACCGGCTGGTGGCCGACTACGAGGCCTGGGCCCTGGCCGACGATCCGTTCACCGCCGGCCGCGAAGGCGACAAGGCGGCCCTCGCCCGCCTGCCCGACCCGACGCCCGCGGCCGACGCCCGGCGCAAGGCGGCGCTCGGCGCCTTCCAGGCGCGGCTGAAGGCCATCGCGCCCAAGGGGCTCTCGTCCGGGGCGCGGCTGAACCGCGACTTCCTGGCCTGGACGCTGGATCGGCGCCTGAAGAGCCTTTCCTTCGACGAGGCGCGGCTGCCGTTCAATTCCGACGGCGGCTTCGACAACGAGCTCGACTACTTCGCCTCGACCACCAACCTCGACTCCGAGGCCGACGCGCGGGCCTGGATCGCCCGCCTGACCGCCCTGCCGGACTTTTACGCGGCCAACATCGACAACGCCCGCCGGGGCGCGCGCACCGGCTTCACCCAGCCGGTGGAGAACACCGAGGCGGTGATCGCCCGCGCCGAGCAGGAGGCCGCCCAGGCGCCGGAGACCGACCCGCTGCTGAAGCCGTTCGCGACCTTCCCCGCCTCCGTTCCGGCGGCGCGCCAGGCGGCGCTGCGGGCCGAGGCCGAGGGCTTGATCCGCGAGAAGATCCGGCCGGCCCGCGCGGCCTTCGTCAGCTTCCTGAAGACCGAGTACCTGCCGGCCTCTCGCAAGACCCTGGGGGTGCGCAGCGTGCCCGGCGGCGAGGCCTACTACCGCTGGCTGGTGGCCGACCACACGACCACGGACCTGACGCCGGACCAGATCCACGACATCGGCCTCTCCGAAGTGAAGCGCATCCGCGCCGAGATGGACGCGGTGATCGGCCAGACCGGCTTCAAAGGCGACCTGCCGGCCTTCATCGCCATGCTGCGCAAGGATCCGCGGTTCTACGTCACCAGCCGCCAGGCGCTGCTGGAGAAGGCCTCGGAGATCGCCAAGCGGGTCGACGACAAGCTGCCGCGCTACTTCGCGACCCTGCCGCGGCTGACCTTCGGCGTGCGGCCGGTCCCCGCCGAGATCGAGGAGACCTACACCTCGGCCCGCTACTTCGAGGGCTCGCCCAAGCAGGGCGTCGCCGGCGGGTACATGGTCAACACCAGCCACCTCGACCAGCGGCCGCTCTACGAGCTGCCGGCCCTGACCCTGCACGAGTCAGCGCCGGGCCATCACACCCAGATCGCCCTCGGCCAGGAGCTGGAGGACGTGCCGACCTTCCGCCGCGAGGCCGACGTCACCGCCTTCACCGAGGGCTGGGGCCTCTACGCCGAACAGCTCGGCGTCGAGATGGGCGTCTACCGAGACCCCTACGAACAGTTCGGCCGGCTCTCCATGGAGATGTGGCGCGCCTGCCGGCTGGTGGCCGACACCGGCATCCACTGGAAGGGCTGGACGCTGGACCAGGCCCGCGCCTGCTTCACCGAGAACACCGCGCTTGCGCCGCACAACATCGAGGTCGAACTCGCCCGCTACGTCGGCTGGCCCGGCCAGGCGCTGGCCTACAAGATCGGCGAGCTGAAGATCCTGGAATTGCGCCACAAGGCCGAGGCGGCGCTGGGCCCGAAGTTCGACGTCCGGCGCTTCCACGACGCGGTGCTGCTGGCCGGGCCCCTGCCGCTGAACCTGCTGGAGACGCGCATCGACGCCTGGATCGCCGCGGAGAAGGCGCGCGCCTGAGCCCTCCCCAAAACTGACGCCCGCGTCATCGAAACATTGATGCAACACGGGTATGCTGGATAGGATCGCTGAACGACGTTAAGTTCGGCGTTTCACACGCGGCCGCACGCACGGACCGCGGGATCGCCCGGCACAGACGGGGAGGAGATTTCCAGATGAAGACGGCGCGCATTTTCGTGCTCGCGGCGCTCGGTGGCGCGGCCCTGATGGCCGGCGCGGCGGCGACCGCCCTCAATCACAACGCCGGGCGCGCCGTGGCCGCGGAATCGGCGGCGGCCCAGCCGATGACCGTCGACAACTTCATGCTGGTCGACGCTGACCTCGGCGGCCACGAGCTCTACCGGATGGCCGACAAGTCGGCGATCGTGCTGATCACCCAGATGAACGGCTGCCCGATCTCGCGCAGCCAGGCGCCGGCCTACAAGGAGCTGCAGCAGCAGTTCGCGGGCAAGAACGTCGAGTTCATGATGCTGAACTCCAGCCTCCAGGACAGCCGCGAGGCGGTCCAGGCCGAGGCCAAGGAGGCCGGCTACGACATGCCGGTGCTGATGGACTCCAACCAACTGGTCGGCGAGTCCCTCGGCGTGCAGCGCACCGCCGAGGTGTTCGTCATCAACCCGAAGACCTGGCAGGTGGTCTACCACGGGCCGGTGGACGACCGCTCCGACTACGGCGGCGGGCAGAAGAAGGTGGAGCACCGCTTCGCCGCCGACGCGCTCACGGCCCTCCTGGCCGGCCAGCCGGTGCAGCAGGCCTCGCTGCAGTCGAAGGGCTGCCTGATCGACTTCCCGGCCAAGGCTAAGCCGCAGAAGATCTCCTACGCCCATGACGTGGCGCCGATCCTGGAGAAGAACTGCGTCTCCTGTCACCAGAAGGGCTCGATCGGCCCGTTCGCCATGGACAACTACGCCATGGTGAAGGGCTTCGCCCCGATGATCCGCGAGGTGATCCGCACCGACCGGATGCCGCCCTACAACGCCGATCCGCACGTCGGTAAGTTCTCGGACGACAAGAACCTGTCGGCCAAGGACATCAAGACCCTGGTCCACTGGATCGAAGAGGGCGCGCCGCGCGGCGACGGCCCCGATCCGCTGGCCGCCAAGCCGCACGTCGCCCAGGAGTGGCCGCTCGGCAAGCCGGACCTGATCCTCAACGTGCCGGCCTACACGATCCCGGCGACGGGCGTGGTCGACTACCAGCGGCCCTACGTCCTCAACCCGCTGACCGAGGGCAAGTGGATCAAGGCCTCGACCGTGAAGGTCGAGCAGCGCCAGGCGGTGCACCACCTCCTGACCGGCTACCTCAAGGAAGTGCCGGCCGACGGCAAGGCCAACGAGAGCCGCTGGGGCGTCTCGGTGGGCGGCTATGCGGTGGGCGCGGAGTCCGAGGTCTCGCCGACCAACGTCGGCACCTACCTGCCGCCGGGCGGCGCGGTGGGCCTGCAGGCGCACTACACCCCGTTCGGCAAGGAAGTGACGGACCACTCGCAGATCGGCCTCTACTTCTACAAGCCGAACGAGAAGCCGAAGCTGGTGCTGCACAACTCGGTGATCGTCGACAACTCGATCGTCCTGCCGCCGAACGACCCGCGTCACAAGGAAGTCGCCTACCTGGAGTTCGCGCACGACGCGCTGCTCTATTCGGCCTTCCCGCACGCCCACTACCGCGGCTACGCGGCCGACTTGTGGATCCGCTATCCGGACGGCAAGGAGAAGCTCCTGCTCAGCCTGCCGCGCTACGACTTCAACTGGCAGCGCGACTACAACTTCGCCGAGCCGATCAAGGTGCCGGCGGGCTCGAAGCTGATCGCCCACTTCATCTACGACAACTCCAAGGAAAACCCGGCCAACCCGGACCCGAACAAGACGGTGGTCTGGGGCGACCAGTCCTGGGAGGAGATGTTCTACACCGCGATCCGCTACCGCTGGGCCGACGAGACCTCGGATCGCTTCGTCAACTATGACGAGGCGCTGAACCAGGGCCGCATCTTCGGCATGCTGGACGACAACATCGACGGCAAGATCCAGCGGACGGAGCTGAAGGGCCAGGTGGGCGACAACCTCGCGAAGTATTTCGACCTGATCGACAAGGACCACGACGGCTCCCTCGACAAGGCCGAGATGGCCGAGGCCATGAAGATGATGGGCGGCTTCCGCCGCCGTCAGGCCGCCACCCCGGCGCCCGCGCCGGGCGCAGGCGCCGGCTCCGGGCAACCGGGCGCTGGCAAAGGCGGCCGCTGAGCGTGTAGGTCGGTCCCTCGCCTGACGCTGGGGACCGACCGATGCGCTTCCTGATCTACCACGCCTCCTATCACCGCCTGCAGGACGCCCTCGCCAAGGCCGCGCCCGGCGTCGAGTTTGTGCTGATGGACGACTCCGGCGCCCTCACCCTGGACACCCGGCCGATCGCCCTCGAGGAGGCAGGCGTCGAGGCCGCCTGGGCCAACGCCGAGGCCTGGTTCGGGCCGGCGGCGCGGGACTACACGGTCGCCATGCTGAAGAGCCCGGGGCTCAGGTGGCTGCAGAGCGGGGCGGCCGGTTTCGACCACCCGATGTTCAGCCAGCTGGTGCAGCGCGGCGTCAAGCTGACCACCAGCCACGGCCAGGCGGTCGGCATGGCCGACTATGTGCTGTGGGGCGTGCTCGACCACTTCCAGAAGGGGGCCGAGCGGCGCGCCGCCCAGGCCGCCCACCGTTGGGACCGGCTGCAGTTTCGCGACATCGAGCGCACGCGCTGGCTGGTGATCGGCTTCGGCTCCATCGGCCAGGGCGTCGGCCAGCGCGCAAGGGCGTTCGGCGCCCATGTGACGGGCGTGCGGCGCAACCAGGCGCCCCATCCGGCCGCCGACCTGATCGCCGCCGACAAGGACATCCCCGGCCTGCTGCCCGAGGCCGACGTAGTGGTCCTCTCCGTGCCGCTGACGCCCGAGACGCGTCACCTGGTCGACGCCGACTTCCTGGCGCGGATGAAGCCGCGCTCGGTGCTGGTGAACGTCGGCCGCGGCGGGCTCGTCGACGAGCCCGCCCTGCTGGCGGCCCTCGACAAGGGCGTACCGGAGTACGCACTGCTGGACGTCTTTGAGACCGAGCCCCTGCCGGCCGAAAGCCGGTTCTGGGACCACCCGCGGGTGACGCTCACCGCCCACGCCTCGGGGATCAGCGAGGGCCAGGCCCTGCGCAACGACGAGCTGTTCGTCGAGAACCTGCGCCGCTACGCCGCCGGCGAGCCGCTGCTGAACCTCGCCGATCCCAAGGACGTGCTGGCGGGCTAGTCCGTCCAGAGCTCCTGGATGTCGCCCTTGCGGTTCAGCATGCGGACCGCGCGCTTGACCACCTCGATCAGCCGCTCGCGGCGTTCGGGCACGTCGTAGGTCATGGCGCCGCGCGCGAGGCCTTCCAGCAGGAAGCGGCCGAGGTCGCGGCTGGTCTGGAAGCGCGGGTCGGCGCCGGCCTGGGCGATGGCGCCGAAGCGGGCGCCCACCTGGGCATGGTCGAAGGCGCTCTGCGCGTCGGCCAGCCGCTCGCGCAGCATGGGATCGGTGCGTGCGGCCGCCTCGAGCTCGGCGAAGGCGATGAACGGCGCCTCGTGCAGCAGCGACCAGTAGGCGTCGATGGCGTGCTCGGCGGCGTCGACCCCGGGCGCCGGCGGCTGTGAGGCGGCCTGCTCGAACAGCTTGGCGCGCTCCAGCTCGATGTGGGCGATGGCCGCCTCGACCAGCTCCTCACGGGTGGCGAAGTGATAGAGCATGGCGCCACGGGTCAGCTTGGCCGCGTCGGCGATCATGGCGTTGTTGGCGGCGTGATAGCCGACCTCAGCGAACAGCCGCATGGCGGCGTCGAGAATGCGCGCGCGGGTCCGCAGCGACTTGGGCGTCGCCTTGGCCGGGTAAGTACGGGCGTCCATCGGACCTTGTCGTCAGCGACCTGGGGAGGGTCTGCTCTGGGGGTCTAGGTAGTCGAACGGCGGTCTGGACGCCAGAAGGGCGCTCAACTGCGTCGAAATTGCGCCGCTTTGGCGCGGCATCGGGCGTTCGGGGGGCGCGGCGCCCGCCGATTCGGCGCTCAGGCCGGCGAACAGGGATCGATTGACAGCCGGACGCGAATACCGACAGTTGGCCTGCCACGAAAATCTGACAGTGGGGCTGTCATGAAAACGCCGTCTCCCCGGCCCTCTCCCAATCTGCGGGACCGCCAGCGGGAGGAGACGCGTGAGCAGATCCTGCGCGCCGTCGGCCGTCAACTGGAGAGCGCCCAGCTCGAGGACCTGTCGTTCTCGGAGATCGCCAAGGACGCTGGGCTCGGCGAACGGACCGTCTACCGCTACTTCCCCACCAAGGAGGCCCTGCTCGGCGCCTTCTGGGCCTGGCTGCAGAACCAGGCGGTCGCGCCCGCCGAGAAGCCGAAGAGCGCCGCCGCCCTGCCGCGCATCCGCGAGGCGATCACCGCCACCCGCGACGCCCACCGGCCGATGCGCATCCTGCTGGCCACCGACGCCTGGGAGCCGCAGGTCAACGGCGTGGTTCGCACCCTGACCCGGGTGGTCAAGGAGCTGCGCGATATGGGCCATGCGGTCGAGGTGATCAGCCCCGACCTGTTCAAGACCTTCCCGCTGCCGACCTATCCGGAGATCAAGGTGGCGATCGGCGCCTACGAGCCGGTGCAGGAGCGCTTCAAGGCCTTCGAGCCGGAGGCCATCCACATCGCCACCGAGGGCCCGATCGGCCTCGCCGCGCGGCGCATCTGCGTGGAATGGAAGCTGCCGTTCACGACCAGCTATCACACCCGTTTCCCCGAGTACGTCTCGGCCCGCCTGCCGCTGCCCCTGGCGGCCGGCTACGCCTACATGAAGTGGTTCCACAAGCCGTCGGGCCGGGTGATGGTCGCCACCCCGACCATGCGCGACGAGCTGTCGGGCCACGGCTTCCGCAACATCTCGTCCTGGTCGCGCGGGGTCGACACCGAAATCTTCCGCCCGCGCGGGCCCGAGGACGCGGACATCTTCAAGGACCTTCCGAAGCCGATCTTCCTCTATGTGGGCCGGGTGGCGGTGGAGAAGAACATCGAGGCCTTCCTCGGCCTCGACCTGCCCGGCACCAAGGTGGTCGTCGGCCCCGGGCCGCAGAAGGACGAGCTCGCCGCCAAGTACGCAGACGCGGTGTTCACCGGGCCGAAGTCCGGCGCCGACCTGACCGCGGCCTACAATTCGGCCGACGTCTTCGTCTTCCCCTCGCTGACCGACACCTTCGGCCTTGTCATCCTGGAAGCCATGGCCTCGGGCACGCCGGTGGCCGCCTATCCCGCCCCCGGGCCGATCGACATCATTCCGAACTCGGGCGCCGGCGTGCTGGCCCACTCGCCCACCGAGGGCCTGCGCGAGGCCTGCCTCGAGGCGCTGAAGCTCGACCGCAAGGCGGTGCGGGCCTTCGCCGAGACCTTCTCCTGGCGCGCCTGCGCGGAGGACTTCGTGCGCAACCTGCAGCCCTATCCGGAGCCCGAAAAGACCCGCTTCTGGCGCCGGTTGCGCCGTCTGGCGCGGGTGCGGCGGCGGCGGCCGGAGGCGGCCTAGACTCGCCCTACAGCAGCCGGCTGCGCATCGCCTGGCTGAGCAGGTCGATGAGGGTCACGGCCACGACGATGACGATGGCGATGGCCGAGACGGCCCGGTAGTCGAAGCCGTTGAGGCTGTCGAACAGCACCTGGCCGATCCCGCCGGCGCCGATCAGGCCGAGCACGGTGGCCGAGCGCGAGTTCGATTCGAAGCGGTAGAGGGCGTAGGAGGTCCACAGCGGCGCGACCTGCGGGATGACGCCCCAGACCACTTCCTGCAGCGGTGTCGCGCCCGTCGCGCGAACGCCCTCGATCGGGCCCTTGTCGATGGACTCGACGGCCTCCGAGAACAGCTTGGCCAGCACGCCGCCGGTGTTGAGCGCCAGGGCCATGACGCCGGCGAAGGGCCCGAGCCCGACGGCGACGATGAACAGGGTGCCTATGACCAGGTCCGGGATCGAGCGCAGCAGGTTCATGAGCACCCGCATGGACTGGGCGAGCCACGGCGGGGCGAGGTTGCGCGAGCAGGCGAGGCCGAACGGAATGGCCAGCAGCACCGCCAGCGAGGTGCCCCAGAGGGCGATCTGGATCGTCAGCCACATCTGGGCCACGTAGAGCCGCAGGTGGGCGAAGTCGGGCCGCAGGAACTCGCGGCCGAACTGCTGCATGTTCTGGGAATTGGTGAATAGGCGGGTGAAGTGGCCCACCTCCACCGGCTTGATGGAGATCAGCAGCAGGGCCAGCACACCGCCCCAGACCAGCAGGTCGGGGGCGCGCTGGGCGAGCGAGCGGCTCGGCGGCGAGGGAACCTCGCCCGGCTGGACGGCGGCGGTCATCAGACGTCGGGCTGGGCGGCGCGGCGCTGGGCGTTGGCGGCGCGGATCTGGTCGAAGGCGGCCTGGGCCTTGGCGATGCGCGCCTTGTCGCCGGTCTTGCGGGCCTCGCCGAGCTCGTTGGCGGCCTCCATCTCGCGGATCGGGTCGAGATAGGTGTCGTCGGCCGGCCGGAAGCCGCCGTAGGCCAGGTTCTTCAGGACCTCACGCTGCTTGTCGGCCTGCGGGCCCGTGCCCACGCCGTAGGTGAGGAAGAACTGGCGGATCTTCTCCTTCACGGCCGGATCGAGGTCCTTGCGCACCAGGATCGAGGATTCCGGCAGCGGCGGCGAGGTCCAGATGGTCTCGATGCGGGCGGCCGCCTCGGGGTTCTCGCGGGCGAAGAACAGGAGGCCGACGGTGTTGTTGGTGGCCACGTCCAGGACGCCGTTGGCCACCGAGTTCACATTGGCCTGGTGGCTGCCGTTCTTGACCGTCTTGAAGCACTGGGCGGGGTCGATGTTCTTCGGCGTGAAGAGGTAGGCCATGGGGGCGAGGGTGCCCGAGGTCGACTTGGTGTCGCCGAGGCCGAAGGAGTACTTCTTGCCGCAGGCCATCACCTTGTCGAGGGTGATGCCCGAGCCCTTCCTGACGATCAGCACCGACTTGTAGGTGGCGTCGCCGCCGGCGTCGACGACGCGGCCCAGCACCTCGGCGTCGGCGCGGCGCGTGGCCTCCAGGGCCGGATCGGCGGAGAACCAGCCGACCTGCACCTGGCCGAAGCGCATGGCCTCGATCAGCGAGGTGTAGTTGGTGGCGAAGTAGGGCTTCACCTTGACGCCGATCTGGTTCGACATGTCGTCGAGCAGCGGCTGCCAGAGCGGGCCCATGGAGGCCTGGTTCTCGGCCGACAGGATCGAGAAGGTCAGCTCCTTCGGCGTCTTGCCGGCGGTGGAGGGCTTCTCGCTGCAGGCGGCCAGCGACAGGGCCGCGGCCAGGCCGAGGACCATGCCCTTGAGGGCGCGGCCGCCAAGGAGGCTGCGACGGATCATTTGGGCGCTCCTTCCCAGAACACGTCCTCGAATTCCGGACCGTAGATGTCGATCAGCTTGTCACGCTTCAGCCCGGAGGCGGGACCGTCGTAAACGATTCTGCCCGCCTTCAGCGCGACCACGCGGTCGCAGTAGCGCAGGGCGTAGTCGACCTGGTGCAGGGTGACGACCACCGTCAGGCCGTCGGCCCGGTTGAGGTCGCGCAGGGCGTCCATCACGCGGCGGGCGGAGACCGGGTCGAGCGAGGCGACCGGCTCGTCGGCGAGGATGATCTTCGCCTTCTGGACGAGGGCGCGGGCGATGGCGCCGCGCTGCTGCTGGCCGCCGGAAAGGGTGTTGGCGCGCTGGCCGGCGTAGTCGGCGACGCCCATGCGGGAGAGCGCCGCCATGGCCGCGGTCTTGGTCTCGGCCGGCCACAGGCCGAAGAAGCCGCGCAACCGGTCGATTCGGCCGAGCGAGCCGAGCGCGACGTTGGTGAACAGCGACAGGCGGCCCACCAGGTTGAACTGCTGGAAGATCATGCCGATGCGGGTGCGCGTGCGGCGCACGTCGCCGGCGATGCGGCCGTTCTCCTGGACCGGGCCGCCGAACGCCTCGATGCGGCCGGCGCCGGTGTCGATGGTCTGCAGGGCGCTGATCGAGCGCAGCAGGGTCGACTTGCCCGAGCCCGACGGCCCGATGAGGGCGATCATCTCGCCCTTCCCAACCTCCAGGGACACCTGATCGAGCGCCCGTCGCGCGCCGAAGGTCTTGGAGGCGTTCCGTATCGACAGAACGGCGTCGGACATGGACGGCAGGGCTTCCCCGAAATCAGCACGCGCAAAGCGAGCCACCCCCCTGGATCGCCGAGCCTTGCGACGGCTTCATGACACGCCGGCGCCGGTTCGGTCCAGCCACCCGCGGTATCAGGCGATTCAAGCCTCTGATCGCCCAGAAGAAACAGGAGCTCAACACGGCGCGATAACCATGTTCTCGAAGTATGACAGTCTGACGCGCGGTAAGACTCTTTACATCCCCGACTGATACCCCTATTTGCGCGTCTTCCGGCGGACCCGATGTCCTAACAAGCGCTGCTAACGCCGGTCTGGGTTCAACAATTCCTTGGGGGTTGCGTGAGGTGCACACGTACCATACGCCCCTGGACCTGGTCCGCGAGCGGTCCCCGGAGCGTCCCGTCGCCCTAGCGCGACCGGACGTGGTGGCCACAGCGGCGCGCTGGTTCCAGGACAATTTCAAAGGTGACGTTTTCTACGCGGTGAAGGCGAACCCTTCGCCGTGGGTGGTCGAGACCCTCGCCGGCAACGGCGTGAACGCCTTCGACGTCGCCTCCATCCCTGAAGTCGAGCTGGTGGCCGAGCACGCGCCGGGCGCGCGCATGGCCTTCATGCACCCGGTGAAGAGCCGGGCGGCCATCGCCAAGGCCTACTTCGACTACGGGGTGAAGACCTTCTCGTTCGACACGCACGAGGAGCTCGCCAAGATCCTCGAGGCCACCGGCGGCGCCGACGACCTGTCGCTGATCGTCCGCCTGGCGGTCTCGGCGGACGGGGCGGCCTACTCGCTGTCGGGCAAGTTCGGCGTCGACCTCCACGAGGCCCCGTCCCTGCTGCTGGCCGCGCGCCGCGCGACCCAGGACCGCATGGGCGTCTCGTTCCACGTGGGCAGCCAATGCATGCGGCCGACGGCCTTCCAGGCCGCCATGGCCCAGGCGAGCCGCGCCATCGTGCGCGCCGGCGTCATGGTCGACGTGGTGGACGTGGGCGGCGGCTTCCCGTCGGTCTACCCGGGCATGGTCCCGCCGCAGATGTCGGACTACGTGGACTCCATCCAGCGCGGCTTCGCCGACATGATGGTCCACGAGGACACCGAGCTGTGGTGCGAGCCGGGCCGGGCGCTGGTCGCCGAGGCCCAGTCGATCCTCACCAAGGTCGAGCTGCGCAAGGGCGAGGCGCTCTATCTGAACGACGGCAGCTACGGCAGCCTGTTCGACGCCGCGCACGCCAAGTGGCCGTTCCCGGTGAAGCTCTATCGCGGCGGCGCCGAGGCTCAGGAAGTGGAGGGCCCCCTGAAGCCCTTTCGTTTCTACGGACCGACCTGCGACAGCCTCGACCACATGCCGGGCCCGTTCTGGCTCCCCGAGGACGTCCGCGAGGGCGACTATGTGGAGATCGGCATGCTGGGCGCCTACGGCGTGGCCATGAACACGCGCTTCAACGGTTACGGCGACGCCGAGACCGTGGTCGTGGGCGATGCGCCGATGGCGTCCATGTTCGGCCTGGCCGGCCGCACCATCCCCCTGCCGCGCGAGCGCCAGGAGGAGGAGCGCAAGGTCGTCCGCCTGTCGCGGCCAAAGGGCGCGGCCGGCAAGAAGCGCCGCAAGCGGTAACAACCGTCTTACGGGAAGTGTTATAGGCGCGGCCGGTCGCTCCGTCCCGGCCGCGCCTCGCTATTTGGACGGGCGCTCAAACCTCAAGGGAACGAAGGGTCATGAACGCTCCTTCCAAGAACACCAACAAGAAGGCCGAGCTGCTTTCGAAGACCGTCGAGCACGTGGCGATCGACCAGTACGACGCCCGCCCGGTGATCGACGCCATGCGCAAGATGAGCTTCACCAGCCGCGACACCGCGCGCGCGGCCGACATCTGGTCGATGTCGCTTGAGGACAAGGACTGCTCGACCTGGCTGACGCTGGCGGGCTCCACCTCGGCGGCCGGCTGCATGCACATCTACCGCGACATGGTGAAGTACGGGATGATCGACGTGATTGTGGCCACCGGCGCCTCGATCGTCGACATGGACTTCTTCGAGGCGCTGGGCTTCCGGCACTACCAGGCCCAGGGCGGCGTCGACGATCGCGACCTGCGCGACCTCTACATCGACCGGATCTACGACACCTACATCGACGAAGAAGAGCTGCAGAACTGCGACGGCACGATCTACGATCTGTGCAACGCGCTGGAGCCGCGCCCCTATTCCTCGCGCGAGTTCATCCACGAGATGGGCAAGTGGCTGGCGGCGGGCAACGCCAAGAAGCCCGGCAGCCTGGTGCAGACGGCCTATGAGGAAGGCGTGCCGATCTTCTGCCCGGCCTTCACCGACAGCTCCGCCGGCTTCGGCCTGGTGAAGCATCAGGTGGAGCGGATGAAGGAAGGCAAGCCCTACCTGACCATCGACAGCGTCGCCGACTTCCGCGAGCTCACCGACATCAAGATCAAGGCGGGCACCACGGGCCTGTTCATGGTCGGCGGCGGCGTGCCGAAGAACTTCGCGCAGGACACCGTGGTCTGCGCGGAGATCCTCGGCCACGAGGCGGAGATGCACAAGTACGCGGTCCAGATCACCGTGGCCGACGTGCGCGACGGCGCCTGCTCGTCCTCGACGCTCAAGGAGGCCTGCTCCTGGGGCAAGGTCGACGTCACCTGGGAGCAGATGGTGTTCGCCGAGGCCACCACCGTGGTCCCGCTGATCGCCTCCAACGCGTGGCATCAGGGCTCCTGGAAGACCCGCGAGAAGCGCCGCTGGGCCAAGCTGTTCGAAGCCAAGTAGGCCGTTCGACGGCCGACGGAACGAGGAAGCCCGCCGCGGTCGCCGCGGCGGGCTTTTTCGCGTCCGGCCGCCACACGGCCTGCGATCGGTTGAACCCCGGCCGCGGCTCTGCGACACCTGCCGCCTCAGGGGTTCGGGAGCAGGTCATGGGGATGAAGCTTGGCGCGGCGGCGGTCGCGAACGCCCTGATCCTGGTGGCGGGCGCAGCGATCGCCCAGCAGGCGGCTCCCCAGGCGGCGATGACGCCGGCGCCGCGGGCCTCCGGCTATCTCGGCGAGAGCGCGCCGGACACCTACGCCGTCCTGCCGCCGGCGCCCAGGCCCGGCGATCCGCGCGATCGCGCCGACCGGGAGATCTATCGCGCCACCCGGCGCTACGAGCACGACCCACGCTGGGCCATGGCGCAGAACGACGCCAACTCCGCCGGCATCGTCAAGGACCTGGCCTGCGCGCTCGGGGTCGAGCTGACGCCGAAGAACGCGCCGCGCACCCTGGCCCTGCTCGCCAAGGTGGCGCCTGATGCGAGCCGGGCGACGAACCGGCCGAAGGACATCTACCAGCGGCCCCGCCCCTACCTGCGCGACAAGGGCGCGATCTGCGTGCCGCGCGACGCCTCCCTGGCCGCCAGCCCCGACTATCCCTCCGGCCACAACACTTGGAGCTGGACGGTGGGCCTGATCCTCGCCGAGCTCGCCCCCGACCGGGCGGCCCCGATCCTCACCCGCGCGCGCGCATTCGGCGAGAACCGGCTGGTCTGCGGCGTGCACTCGCTGAGCGCGGTCGACGCGGGCCGCGACAACGGGGCGATCCTGGTGGCGGCGCTGCACGGCGTCGCCCAGTTCCGGTCGGACATGGACGCGGCGCGGGCCGAGGTGGCCGCCGCCCGCGCGGCCGGACCCGCGCCCGACGCCGCCGCCTGCGCCCAGGAAGCCGCGCTGATCGCCAAGAACCCGTACTGAACTCCACCATAGGCGCCTTGTCCGAACGCCTCGCGCCCCTCATCCTAGATACCGATGTTAGGTCTGGGGGAGCAGGCCATGACCGCACCCGCAACGGCCGCGCCGCTCGCGCCGCTCGGCGACGACGAAGGCCGGCTGCGGCTCATGAGCCGGCTGACGGTGGCCTATGTGCTCGACGCCGTCGCCATCGCCCGCGGCGACGGGCACGTGCTCGACACCCTTCTGGTCAGCGCCATCATCCAGGCCAACGTTCAGGAGATCAGCCGCCGGCCTGACCTGCACCGCGCCTACGCCGAGAGCGACGAGATCCCGCCCGACGATCTGCGCGTGCCGATTAGCATCAACGCCCTCTCCAGCTCCCTGCAGATCCCGTTCGAGACCGCCCGGCGTCGGGTGAAGGGCCTGGTGGCCGAGGGGATGTGCCGCACGGTCGGCGGCGGGGTCATCGTGCCGGCGGAGGTGCTGCAGCGGCCCCACTACTACGCCGACGCCTTCCGCGGCTTCCAGCGGCTGCAGACCTTCTATTACCAGCTGGCCGACCTCGGGCTGTTGCGCGACCTGCCGGCGTCGGCCGCCGAGCCCGGCGCCGTCTTCCCGATCCGCGCCGCGGCGCGCCTGGTAGGCGCCTACATGCTCCGGGTCGTCGAGGACCTGGCCAAGATCGGCGACCTGCTGGACGCCCTCATCCTGCTGGAGATCTTCCGCTCCAACGTCGCCGACTGGCCGGCCGACCTCGCCCATTCGGCCCCGATCCCGGACGACCGGCGCCTTCCCATGGCGGCCCAGTCCCTCGCCGTCCGGCTGGGCGTGCCCTACGAGACCGCCCGCCGGCGCGTCACCGCCCTGATGGAGGCCGGCTTCTGCGAGCGGGTGAAGGGCGGACTGATCGTGCCGGCCCGCACCCTCGCCGGGCCGAGGCTGCGCCCGGCGCTGATCGACAACGCGTCCAACCTGCACCGGCTGTTCGCCGCGCTGTCGCAGCTCGGGGTGCTGAAGGTCTGGGACGAGGCCCGACCGCTGGCAGGATGACGGGTCCGGCTAGATGCCGGCGTACCACTCGTAGCCGCGGTCCTCCCAGAAGCCGCCCTTGCCGCGCCCGAGATGGGCGAAGTCGGCCACCGCCTCCAGGCGCATGATGTACTTGGCCTGCTTGTAGCCGAGCTGCCGTTCGACCCGCAGGCGCACCGGGGCGCCGTGCGCGACCGGCAGGGCGGCGTCGTTCATCGCGTAGGCGAGGATGGTCTGCGGGTGATAGGCGTCGATGAGGTCGATGCTCTCGTAGTACTTGCCCGCCGCGCCAGGCTCCTCGCCGAGGCTGTCGGCGCAGTGGAAGACGATGTAGCGGGCGTCGGGCTTCAGCCCCGCCCGGTCGAGCAGCGGACCGAGCCGCGCCCCCTGCCACTTGGCGATCGAGGACCAGCCCTCGACGCAGTCGTGGCGGGTGATCTGGGTCCTGGCCGGCAGCGCGCGGAGCTCGGCGAGGCTGAGCTGCAGCGGCCGCTCGACGAGGCCGTCGATCACCAGCTTCCAGTCGGCGAAGCCGTTCGCGCTGTGGGCCACGTAGTCGGCGTCGCGCGGATCGATGGAGCCGTTGGGCTTGAAGTCGGGCGAGATGTCGGCGGCGGTGAACTCGCGCGCCAGAGCCTTGCGGTCGACCACCAGGCGCTGGACCCGACGGGTCAGGCCCTCGGCGCTCTTCAACATCCCGGCCGAGGTCGGGTTCTCGGTGAGCTTGTTGCAGGCGGCGAGCCACAGCCCGCCGAGGCCCGCGCCGGCGGCCTTCAGCCAGCCGCGTCGATCGAGGCTCATGCCGCCCCTCCCTCAGGTTTGTCGGCGTCGATGGCGTAACGGCCGGTGATCATGGAGCGCAGGTTGTTCCAGAGCCCGGAGGCGACGACCATCAGGAGGTGCACCAGCACGAAGAGGACGACCAGCGTGGCCGTCACGAAGTGGATCGAGCGCGCCGACTGGCGGCCGCCAAAGAGGTCCAGCAGCCAGGGCGCGCCGGCGTCGACGCCTGGCGACATGGTCAGGCCGGTGGCGACCATGGCCGGCAGGAGGACGAAGATCACGGCCAGGTAGGTCGCCTTCTGCAGGATGTTGTAGGTCCGGGCGGCCTCGCCCTTCGGGAACCGGAGCTGGGCGTGGGTGACGATCTCGTGCCAGACGTGGGCGGGCCTCAGCTGCCAGGCCCGGGGCCAGAGGTCGCGCTGGATGTGCCGCGTGAGGAAGCCCAGCGCCAGGTAGGCGAGGCCGTTCAGGACGAAGACCCAGGCGAAGAAGAAGTGCCAGCGCCGGCCGTCGGCCAGGTCGCGGTAGCTGGGGATCGTCGCCCAGGCGGGGAAGCCGCGCGGCTCGCCCATGCCCGGCCGCCCCGACCAGCCGAACAGGCCGGTGGTGTCGAACATGTGCCCGCCGAGCAAGGTGACGCCCACCGGCTGGCCGCCCCGCTCGCCCGGCAGCATGGCGAGCCAGGGATGGGCGAACACCGACTTGGCGCCCCAGTAGAGCGCCGGGTGGGCGTTGAAGATCTGCAGCCCGCTCATCAGCAGCAGGGTGAGCGCCAGCACATTGAGCCAGTGGGTCAGCCGCGTCGCCAGCGAGTGGCGGCGGATGAGGAGCTTGGCGGGCCGTGTCCCGCGCGCGTTCGCCATGGCGTCTCTCCCCCGTCCGTCGAAGTCTGCCACAGGGTGAGTTCGGCGGCGAGCCGGGGAAGGTTACAGCGCCCGCCGCGCGAAGGACGGGAACGCGGGCCCCGCCCCGGCGCTTCCCTCCGCGAGCAAACCCGATGGAGGCACGTGATGGCGGACGAACGCGAAGGCCAGTCCCACGACACCAAGCGCGCGGCGAACGAGGATCGGATCCAGACCTCCGGCCGCAAGGAGAACGACGCCCAGCCGCTCAACGCCTCGGACAACGAGGGCGGACCCGAGCGCTACCCCTCGGTGCGCCAGGACGATGCGGTGGAGCGCACCGGGCGGACCGAGCAGGTGACCGGTGAGAGCCGCAGCTTCCAGCCGAGCGCCAATCCGCAGCCGCGCCAGGGCGCTGGCGACACCTCCCCCGAGGCGGCCAAGCAGGAGGGGTTCGAGGGGCCGCAGGGCGACCCCAGCGAAGGCAAGCGCTAGGGCGCTCGCGCCCTAGGGAGCGACCGCCCGGCGCAGCGCCTCGGCGACGACGTCGGGCCGCTCCATGGGCAGGAAATGGCTCGTGCCGGGGACCACCTGGACGGTGATGCGCCCGTCGCGGGTCAGGCCGGCCTGATGGCCCTCGAGGCGGCAGGTGGAGGCGATCTCCGCCTGGCGGATGTCGATCGGACAGCGGCTCTGCGCGAAGGCCGCGAACGGGTCGTAGTTGTGGGTGCGGAAGTTCGAAGCCTCCCACGCCGGCGCGCAGGTGAGCGTCACCTGACCGTCGGCGGTGTCGCGGAACCCGGCCTCGACATAGTCGGCGACCTGTTCGGCGGTCCAGGTCTTGAAGGCGCCGCGGCCCTGGTAGGCCTCGCGGACCGCCGCCTTGGAGGGGAACACCGCCCGGCGGCGCGCCGCGCCCTGGGCGAGCGGGGATTCCTCCGCATCGGCGACCTTCGCAGACTCGAAGATCACCGGATCCAGAAGCGCCAGGCGCCGCACCCGGTCGGGCTGCGCCGCGGCCGCGAGCAGGCTGGTGGTGCCGCCCATCGAATGGCCGGAGAGCGCCACGGGGCGATCCGTCGCCGCCTCGAGGAAGGCCAGGAGGTCGTCGCGCATCTCGATCCAGCCTTCGCGCCCCTCGATCACCGTCGGCAGGGTTGTCGCGCCATGGCCGCGCAGGTCGATGGCGAGGATGCGCATCTCCCCGGCCAGCGGGCCGAGGATCGTGCGGTAGGTGCGAGCGTTGAAACCGTTGGCGTGGGAGAAGACGAGGTCGACCGCCCGCTCGGGCGGGCCGAAGTCGAGATAGGCCATCTCGCCGTCCCGGCTCGGCAGCGGCACGCGCCGCGCGACGGGTTCGTGACTGAGCTTCGCGTCCATGGAACCTCCCGACGAGGTCCCCATATAGACTTCACGCTAGGGAGACCAAGGGGAGAGACCGGCGATGAAGCCGCTTGCGACCATCGGCTACGAGCACGAGACCCAGGATGCGGTGATCAGCAAGCTGAGGGCGGCCGGCGTCGAGGTGGTGATCGACGTGCGCGCCGTGGCCGCCTCGCGCCGGGCCGGCTTCTCCAAGACCCTGCTGGCGGCGAGCCTGGCCGAGGCCGGCATCGACTACGTCCATTTCCGCGACCTCGGCACGCCCAAGCCGGGCCGCGACGCCGCGCACAAGGGTCACGTGGCCGAGATGCACAAGATCTACAAGGCGCACCTGGCAGAGCCCGCCGCGCAGCTGCAGCTCGCCAAGGCGACGGAGATCGCCCGCGAGCGCAAGGCCGCCCTGCTCTGCTACGAGGCCGACGCCGCCGGCTGCCACCGCCGCATCGTCGCCGACCGCATCCACGACGCGACGGGCTGCAAGGTCGAGGACCTCTGAGGAGCCGCTAGGTCTCCATCTCCGCGCCGGTGAGGTCGCAGCCGGCGACCTTGGCCTGGGTGAGGTCGGCCTCCAGGAGGCGGGCGCGCTTGGCCGAGGCGCCGCGCAGGTCGGCGGCGCGCAGGGTGGCGCGGGTCAGGTCGGTGCGCACGAAGCGACCCTCGGAGATCATCAGCGGGCCGAGCTTGGCGCCCCGAAGATCGCAGCGGGTCATCTGAGCGTCGACGAGCTTGGCGCCGCGAAGGTCGGCCTCGCGCAGGTCGGCGCCGCGGAAGTCGCAGCCGGTGAGGTCCGCGCCCTGGAGCTGGACCTTCTGCATGTCGAGCCCGAAGAAGATCGAGCCCGGGGCGCTGAGGCCGGTCAGGCGGCGGCCGCGCAGCGCCTTGAGCGGCCGGAAGTCGATGGCCGGCAGGCTGAGGATCGCGCCCTTGCGGCCGCCGGAGTCGCAATAGGTCTCGTGGTCGACCAGCACCTCGTCGAGGGCGCGGTCGTCGACGTAGACGATGGGCGGCGGGCCTTTCAGCACCTCGGTGAGATCGACGTTGTCGAGGTTGGCGTTGTCGAGGTTGGCGCCGGCCACCACCGTGCGCTTCATCGAGGCGCCGGAGAGGTCGGCCCCGCCGAGGTCGGCGCCCGACAGGTCCGCGCCGTCGAGCACGGCCCGCGTCAGCCGCGCGCCGGAGAGGTGCGCGCCGGAGAGGTTGGCGTCGGTGAAGTCGGAGGCCATGGCCACGGTCGAGGTCATCTGGGCGCCGGAAAGGTTGGCGCCGGTGAGGACCGCATAGTTGAGCTCGCCCGGGCGGTGCTCGTGGCGCAGGATGCGGAAGCCGTCGAGCTTGTCCTGCAGCGCGATGCGGCCCTCGCGCAGGTCGCAGCCGGAGAGGTCGGCGCCGGCGAGGTTGGCGCCGCGCAGGCAGGCGCCGCGCAGGTCGGCGCGCTTGAGGTTCGCCCGCCGCAGGTCGGCCTCGCGCAGGTCCGAGCCGAACAGGATGGCGCGAGTGAGATTGGTCTTGATCAGGCTGGCGCCCGTCAGCTTGGCGCCGGCGAGGTCGGCCTCGCGCAGGTCCAGCCCATCAAGCGAGCAGTTTGACAGGTCCGCATAGGTCAGCGACAGCCGCCGCCCGCCCGAGCGGCCCGCCAGATACTTCTGGTGAGCGTCGACGGCGTCGCGCAGGCTCTGGGCGTCGAGCGCCAGATGATAGGGTTGGGCTTGGGACGACATGCGGACCTTACAGGTCCGCGACCTTGGCCCGCCCGCGCTTAAGAAACGGTTGCACGGGCGCCGAAAAAGACGATTTCAGGTTTAGTCGATCCGGTATGCAACCCGGGCCGAGGCAGGGAGGCCGCCCGCTCGGGCGGCGCCCCCGAAACCTGGTCAGTTGCCGGCGCCGTCGCCGCGCGTGGCGGCGGCGATCAGGGCCGCGATGCGGTCGGTGGAGTCGGCCGCCTGGCTCAGGACCTGCAGCGGCCCGACGCCCGGACGGACGGCGGCGGCCACCTGGCTCGCGGCCTGCTGGGCCATGGCGATGGCGGTGTTCTCGGCCTTGGCGAAGCCCGAGGCGGCCATCACGCGGGCCTGGGTGTCCTGGTAGATGAAGCCATAGGTCGGATAGGTCGAGCCGCCCATGTCGCGGTTCGGGCCGTACCAAACCTTGACCATCGACCAGTCGCCGCCCTGGGAGACGTCGATCAGGGTGACGTCCTTCTCGATCTTGCCGCGCGAACCGTCGATGGGCGACCAGTTGGCGTGGGTGATCTGGATGACGCGGTCGGTGAGCACCTGGCTGACCACGGCCACGTGGCCGAGCTTCATCCGCTCGGTGGGCTTGAAGCAGAGGACGGCGCCGGCCTTGGGCTGGATGCCGCGCTCATAGCGGCCGATGGCCTGGGTCCACCAGGTATAGGCGTCGCCGAAGATCTGAATGCCGGAAGCCAGGCGCGCGAAGGTCGCGCACTGCCAATAGGTGTCCGCGACAGCGCCGGACGTGGGCGCGAGGATCAGAACGGCCGCGACGGCCAGGGAACCCAGCAGGGTTCTCGGTCGTTTCGACATGTTTTGGGCACTCCCCGACACTACGGGCTAAGGGATAACCCTATCTCCCAATGAGTGAAAAGAGGGTTTAAATCGATTCGGCCGCGACTCACGGCCGGTCATTCCGCGAACGCGGATCGCCTCGCCGCCCAATAGTTGCGAGACAAAAGAGCTTAGAAGCACAAATCCCTAACGCGCGACCCCGCTCACAGACAACTATGCCCGAAGCGGGCGCGGACCGACTGTCGTTAAGCTCTATAAACCAAGACGTTCTTCTCAGATCTACAGTGAGGCGACGCCCGATATTCTCACCTCACAAGATTGTAACGTGGTGAAACAAGCGCATCGGCGAGGCTAGCGCCTGTTTTCGCGCCGCCTGCGCTGCGCCGCGGCGGTGACTTCACAAAAATGCGAGGGCGGCCGCGCCTGCGATTTGTCCGAGATTTGGGCAGGCGCCGACCCTGCGCTGGGCGCATCGGGGCCTAGGCGGCGCCCACGGATCGGGTAGAAGAGCGGGCTGGGTATCCAACGAGGTCGGGACGCGAATGGACAATCTGGCGGCGCTGGTCACGAGCCCGGAGGCCTGGGCGGCGCTGGTGACCCTGGTAGTCATGGAAGTGGTGCTGGGCGTCGACAACCTGGTCTTCGTCTCGATACTGTCGAACAAGCTGCCGCCGGAAACCCGCGGGCGGGCGCGCCGGATCGGCATCGGCCTGGCGATGATCCTACGCCTGGTGCTGCTCTCGACCCTGGCCTTCATCGTCGGCCTGACCAAGCCGGTGTTCGCGCTGCCGTTCACCGCCCCGGCGGGGGCGGACGGACATCCGGTGATCGACCTCGCCTTCTCCTGGCGCGACCTGATCCTGCTGGCCGGCGGGCTGTTCCTGGTCTGGAAGGCGACCACCGAGATCCACCACTCGGTCGACCCGACGCCGAGCGACGACCTCCTCGACAAGCGGGCGCCGGTGCGGCTGGGCTTCACCGCGGCCATCGTCCAGATCTTGGCCCTCGACATCGTCTTCTCGATCGACTCGATCCTGACGGCGGTGGGCATGACCGAGCACCTGCCGATCATGATGGCGGCGGTGGTGATCGCCGTGGGCCTGATGATGGTCGCCTCCGGTCCCCTGGCGCGGTTCATCCAGAACAACCCGACGGTGGTGATGCTGGCGCTCGGCTTCCTGCTGATGATCGGCGCCACCCTGATCGCCGACGCCTTCGGGGTGCACGTGCCGAAGGGCTACATCTACGCCGCCATGGCCTTCTCGGGCCTGGTCGAAGGGCTGAACATCGCCGCCCGCAAGAACGCGGACAAGAAGACCGGTCATTGAGGGCGGGGGCCGCTCGCCCTAGCCTTCGGCCTTGAGGCGAATCACGCCTGGGACGACGCCGGGGGTTCGGGCGGCCCAATGCCCATCAGCTATCTGTCGCTGGCCCAGATCGCCAACCTGAGCGTCACCACGCTACAGGCGCTGACGACCACCCAGGTCTCGCAGATGACCTCGAGCCAGGTCGGGGCGCTGACCGGCACCGAGCTCGGGGCGCTGTCGGCCAGCCAAGTGCATGCGCTCACCGCCAGCCAGCTCAAGGGGCTGACGGCCACCCAGACGCCGCTGATCAACGACGCGATCGTCTTCGACACCACCCAGCTCCTGGCGCTGAACGGGACGCAGCTCAACGCCTTCACCGACAGCCAGTTCGCGGCCCTCGACGCCACCCATCTGGCGGCCCTGACGGCGGCGCAGCTCGGGGCGCTGACCACGACCCGCGTGGCGGGGCTCGACGCGACCCAGGTGAGCGGCATTTCGGCAACCCAGGTGAAGGGGCTGACCAAGACCCAGATCGCGGCGCTCAGCACCACCGACATCGGCGAGTTCTCCGCCACCCAGATCGGTGCCCTGACCGCGGCCCAGGTGGCCGGCCTCGCCGACACCCAGGCGGCGGCGCTCAGCCCGACCCAGCTCGCGGCGCTCTCGGCGAGCCAGCTCGCCAGCCTGACGACCAGCGCGCTCGCCGCCCTCGACGCCACCCAGATCGGCGCCCTCTCGGCTCCCCAGATCGGCGGGCTCACCGCCACCCAGATCGGCAGCCTCAGCGACACCGACTTCGCCGAGCTGTCGGCGACCCAGGTGAGCGGCTTCGCGCCGAGCCAGCTCGCCGCCCTCAGCCCCACCAGCCTGTGGTCGCTCGACGCCACAACGCTCGGGGCGTTGACCGCCAGCCAGGCGGCGGCCCTCACCACCACCCAGTTCGCCGGCCTGGCGGTGGCCGACTTCCCGAAACTGAGCGCGACCCAGGTGGCGGCCCTGACGCCCAGCCAGATCGGGGCGCTCTCCACCAGCGTGCTCTCGGCCTTCACCGACACCCAGATCGCGGCCCTCGACGCGACCCACGTGCAGGGCCTCACCTTCACCCAGATCGCCACCCTCAGCGTCACCGACTTCCTGCGGCTGGCGGCGACCCAGGTCGGCGCCTTCACCGCCACCCAGATGGGCGCGCTGTCGGTAAGCGAGTTCGACGTCCTGACGCCGACCGAGGTGTCGAGCTTCACCTCGACCCAGATCCGCGGCCTGTCGGCCTTCCTGACCCACAACCTCAGCAGCACCCAGGTGGGCGAACTCACCGCCTATCAGGTGGCGGCCTTCACCTCCGGCCAGATCGGCGTGCTCTCGGCGACCGCCATGGGGGCGTTCTCGACCACCCAGCTCAAGGCCCTAACCTCCAGCCAGATGGGCGGGCTGACCCTGACCGGCCTGCGCGCCCTGACCAGCACCCAGATCGGCCAGCTCTCCACCACACAGACCCAGGGCTTCTCCACCGCCCTGCTCGGCCAGATCACGGCCACCGATCTCGGGACCCTGACCTCGACCCAGGTAGGGGCGATGGCGAGCTCGCAGCTCGCGGCGCTGTCGACCACCACCTTCAAGGCCCTGTCGGCGACCCAGTTCGCGGCGCTGACCACGACCCAGGTGCGGGCCTTCTCGACCACCCAGGTGGCCAGCCTCGACACCACCGGCTTCGCGCGGTTGACGCTCGCCCAGTTCGCGGCGCTGACGGCGATGCAGACCGCCGCCCTGGCGGCCAGCCTGATGCCGACCCTTTCCACCACCCAGATTCAGGCCCTGACCCTGACCCAGATCCCGGCGCTGACGATCGCCCAGCTGCAGCAGTTCACCACCACCCAGCTCGCCGCCATGACCCCGGCGCAGCTCAATGCGCTGAGCGTCACCCAGGTCCAGAACCTGCCGGCTTAGAGGAAGCTGTAGGGGTCGATGTCGATGGCCACGCGGGTCTGCCCCTTCGGCCGCACGCGGGCCCGCCAGGCGGCCATATAGGCGGACAGGTCGACGGTGCGGTCGGCCCGCACCAGGAAGCGCTTGCGGCGGCGGCCGCGGATCAGGCTGAGCGGGGCGTCGGCCGGCCCGTAGACCTCGACGCCGGGCGTGTTGGGGGCGGCCTCGGCCATCTCGCGGCAGAAGGCGTCGAGCCGCGCGGCGTCGACGTCGGAGGCGACCACCGCGGCGAGGCGGCCGAAGGGCGGCAGGCCGGCCAGCTCGCGCTCCCCCATCTCGGCGGCGACGAAAGCTTCGCGATCCTGGGCGGCGAGGGCCTGCATGACCGGGTGGTCGGGGGCGTAGGTCTGCAGCAGGGCGCGGCCCGGGCGGTCCTTGCGCCCGGCGCGCCCGGTCGCCTGGGCGAGCAGCTGATAGGTGCGCTCGGCGGCCCGCAGGTCGCCGCCGCGCAGGCCGAGGTCGGCGTCGACCACGCCGACGAGGGTGAGGTTCGGGAAGTTGTGGCCCTTGGCGGCGGCCTGGGTGGCCACCAGGATGTCGATCTCGCCGGCCGCCATGGCCTCGATCAGGCGCTTGGCCTCGCGGGCGTCGAATACGGTGTCGGAGGAGAAGACGGCGACGCGGGCCTCGGGGAACAGGCTCCTCGCCTCCTCCTCCACCCGCTCCACGCCGGGACCGATGGACACCAGGCTGTCCCTGGCGCCGCAGTGCGGGCAGGCCTCGGGCTTGGCCATGGAGAAGCCGGTGAGGTGGCAGACGAGGCGGCCGGAGTAGCGGTGCTCGACGAGCCAGGAGTCGGTGTCCGGGGCGGTCATCCGCTCGCCGCAGGCGCGGCAGAGGACCAGGGGCGCATAGCCCCGCCTGTTGAGGAACAGGAGCACCTGCTCGCCGCGTGAGAGGGTCTCGCCCATGACCGCGACCAGCGGCGGGGAGAGCCAGCGGCCACTCTCGGGCGGGGTGTCGCGCAGGTCGATCAGGTCGATGTCGGGCAAGCGCGCGACGCCGTGGCGCGCGGAGAGCTTGAGCCAGTGGTAGCGGCCGGTCTCGGCGTTGCGCAGGGTTTCCAGGCTGGGCGTAGCGGAGGCCAGGATCACCGCCGACGCCTCGATCTTGCCGCGCGCCACGGCGAGGTCGCGGGCGTGATAGATGAAGCCCTCCTCCTGCTTAAACGAGCTGTCGTGCTCCTCGTCCACGACGACGAGCCTCAGGTTCCGGAACGGCAGGAACAGGGCCGAGCGCGCCCCGACCACGATGCGGCAGGCGCCGGAGAGCACGCCTTCCCAGACCCGGCGGCGGGCCGGCGGGGCGACGTCGGAATGCCATTCGCCCGGCTGGGCCCCGAACCGGGCGGCGACCCGGGCGATGACCGCCTGGGTCAGGGCGATCTCCGGCAGCAGGATCAGCACCTGGGCCGTAGGATCGGCGGCGAGCGCCTCGGCGGCCGCCTCCAGATAGACCTCGGTCTTGCCCGAGCCGGTGACCCCGTCGATCAGGGCCACCTGGAAGCCGCCGTCGCGGACGAGGCCGCGCAGGACCTCGGCGGCGGCCGCCTGGCTGTCGTTGAGCTTCGAGCCCGCCCGCAGCGGGTCCGGTGCCTCGAAGCGGACGGCGGGCTCGAGGGTGCGGACGGCGAGCGCGCCCTCCTCCAGGAGCCCCTTGACCACGCCCGCCGAGACGCCGGCGGCGCGCGCGAGGTCGGCGGCGCTGGCCGCACCGGCCTTGGCCGCCGCCAGGACCTTGAGCCGCGCCTCGGTCGGCCGACCCGGCAGGACGCCGGTGGGCTCGATCAGCTTCTGCGGCTTGGCCTTGGGCGCGCGGGCGCCGCGCAGGGCGATGGCGAGCGGCTGGCCCGGCGCATCCACCGCATAGCGGGCGGCCCACTGGACGAACTCGAGCGTCTTTTCGGGCAGGGCGGGCTCCTCGAGCCGCGCCTGCACAGCCTTGAGCGGGCGGTTGTGGCCGGCGCCGTCCCGCAGGCCGGTGACCACGCCGCGCATCAGGTTGGGGCCGAGCGGGGCGGCCACCTGGTCGCCCACCTGCAGTTCCATGCCCTCCGGCTCGGCGTAGTCGAAGGCTTCGGGCAGCGGCAGCGGCAGGAGGACGGAGGCGATGCGGCTCATGGGCGATCCTGGCCCTTCGCGCGCCCGTGCTCGCCCGCTACAAGGCTTCCATTCCCATTCAAGGTCTCAGCGATGCAGCTTTTCCTCGATTCCGCCGACGTGACGATGCTCAAGGACCTCGCCGCCACCGGCCTGGTGGACGGCGTCACCACCAATCCCACGCTGATCGCCAAAGCCGGTCGCCCCATGCTGGAGGTCATCGCCGAGATTTGCGAGATCGTCGAGGGCCCGGTGAGCGCCGAAGTCGCCGCCACGGAGTCGCAGGGCATGCTGGCCGAGGGCCGCAAGCTGGCCGCGGTCGCCTCGAACGTGGTGGTCAAGGTGCCGCTGACGCGCGAGGGGCTGATCGCCACCCACGCCTTCGCCCGCGAAGGCATCCAGACCAACGTCACCCTCTGCTTCTCCGCGCCCCAGGCCCTGCTCGCGGCCAAGGCCGGCGCCACCTACGTCTCGCCGTTCATCGGCCGGCTGGACGACTACGGCGCGGTCGGCTCGGAGCTGATCAGCGAGATCCGGGCGATCTACGACAACTACGACTTCGACACCGAGATCCTCGCCGCCTCGATCCGCAACCCGGCCCACGTGACCGCCGCGGCCATCGCCGGGGCCGACTGCGCGACCATCCCGCCGCCGGTTTTCAAGACCCTCTTCAAGCACCCGTTAACCGAGTTGGGGCTTCAAACTTTCCTGAGTGACTGGAAGAAGACAGGCCAGTCGATCCTTTGACCTGAAGGGGGCGGACATGGACGGATCGCAGGGCGAGATCGAAGGCGTCGCTCTCGAACCGTCGGCGGTCCGCCGCTTCCTCGCCGACAATCCGCAGTTCCTGCGCGAGGACCTCGGCCTCCTGGACGAGCTCGGCCTGCGCGTCGCGGCCGAGGGCAATGTGGTCGAGTTCGGCCCGGCCGCGCTCGCCCGCGTGCACGCCGCCCACCAGCGCGAGGCCACCCAGCGCCAGCAGCTGGAAGAAACCGCCCGCGCCAACTTCTCGGCCCAGGCCCAGACCCACGGCGCGGTCATCGACCTCCTCGACGCGCGCAACCATTCCGAACTCGCCTGGCGGCTCGACGAGTTGTCGCAGACCCGCTTCGGCCTCGCCGCCGCGGTGATCGCGCTGGAGCACCCGGAGCGGGTGCCGGCCGGCTGGAAGCTGCTGGTCGAGGGCCAGGTGGACATGATCCTCGGCAGCCCGAGCCGCCTGGCGCGCATGGGCTTTGCGCCCACCGCGCTCGGCCTGTTCGGCGAGCGCGCGCCGCAGGTGCAGTCCATGGCCATGGTGCGGATGTCGATCTGGGAGCCCGCCTGCCAGGGCCTGCTGGCGTTCGGCTCGGCCGATCCGGAAGGCTTCACCGAGGACATGGGCGCCGAGCTCGTGGCGTTCCTCGCCCGGGTGGTGGAGCGCACCGCCGAGCGCTGGCCGATCCTGTGAGGTCCGACGAGGCGCTTTCGGCCTGGCTGGAGCACCTGGCCAACGAAAGACGCGCCTCGCCCCGCACCCTGGAGGCCTACGGCTTCGCGGGGCGGCGCTATCTGGCCTTCCTGCAGGCGCACCGCGGCGAGACGATCTCGCTCAAGGACCTCGGCGGGATCACCGCCGGCGAGGTGCGCGCCTGGCTCGCCCACCTACGCCAGGGCGAGCATCCCCTGAGCCCACGCTCCCTGGCCCAGGCGCTGTCGGCGATCCGCACCTTCCACCGCTTCCTCGACCGCCGGCTCGACACATCCAATCCGGCCATCGCCCTGGTGCGGGGACCGAAGGTGAAGCCCGGCGCGCCCCGCCCGATCAGCGAGGACCAGGCGGCGGGCCTGATCGCCGAGCCGGCGCTCGACCCCGATCGCGAGGACTGGGAAGCCGCGCGCGACCAGGCGGTGCTGACCCTGCTCTACGGCTGCGGCCTGCGGATCTCCGAGGCCCTGTCGCTCAGGCGCTCGGACGCGCCGCTTCCGGAAAGCCTGCGGATCACCGGCAAGGGCTCCAAGACCCGGATCGTGCCGGTGCTGCCGGCCGTGCGCGACGCCATCGACGACTATCTCAAGGCCGTGCCGCACGTGCTGGACAAGGATGGGCCGCTGTTCGTCGCCAAGCGCGGCGGCGCCCTGTCACCCCGCCACGTGCAGGCGACGGTGCAGAACCTCAGGAGCCGGCTCGGCCTGCCGGCCAGCGCCACGCCGCACGCCCTGCGCCACTCGTTCGCCACCCACCTCCTGGGCGCCGGTGCGGACCTGCGCTCGATCCAGGAGCTGCTGGGCCATGCGTCGCTGTCGACCACCCAGCGCTACACCGAGGTCGACGCGGCGGCGCTGCTGAGCGCCTACAACAGCGCCCACCCGCACGCCTGAGCCTACTGCCCGCCCGCCGCGCGGCCGTCGAGCTCGACCTCGTAGGACACCACCACCGGAGCCGTGCAGCCCTCGACCTGCCGCAGGACGGCGATCTCGTGGTTGGCCTTGGGCAGCTCGCCCAGGCGACGATACTTCACCCGGGCGCGGTCCTGCGGACGCAACAGCAGGGCCGGATCGACCGGCGCGGCGGTCTGGATCGTCGCGGCCTGGCAGGCCGGCTTGGCGAGGGTCGGGCCAAAGCCCTGGATGACCCGGACGCCGGGCGCGGGCTGGGCGCCCTGGACCAGGCCGGCGGCGAGGATAGCGACGAGCATGGGAGCCTCCGTTCGCGTCTCCCGGGAGGATGCCGCCGGATGGCCGCGAGGAGCAAGACGTCTCCCGCAAGCGGGAGAAGCGAGTTCAGCGCTTCTCCTTGACCAGCCTCAGCCATTCCACGTCCGAGCCGGGATCCTGGCCGCGCTCGACGCAGGCGAAGCCCTCGCGGGCGTAGAAGCGCTGGGCGTGACGGTTGGGGAGCTGGACCTTCAGCGAGACCGGGCCGTCCGCGACGGCGCTCACGTGATCGAGGAGCGCCTTGCCGATCCCGTCGCCGCGCTCGTCAACATAGAGGGAGTGGAGGAAGTTCTGCGGCCGGTAGAAGGCGGCGAGGCCGAGGATGCGCTCGCCCGCGACGGCGACATAGACTTCCTCCTCGCGGGCCGCGCGCAGGAACTCCTCGCGGCGGTGCCGCTCGGGCGGCAACCAGGTGAAGGTCTCGCGCAGGACGCGGACATAGAGGTCGGCGCAGGCCGGAAGCTCGTCCGGCCTCGCCCGGCGGACCTGCAGACCCGCCGCCAAGCGGCCTTACGCCTGCATCGTCCACCCCTCGACGCCCATGGCGGCCTGGCGCAGCGCCTCGGAGCGGGTGGGGTGCGGGTGGCAGGTGCGCGCCACGTCCTCGGATGCGGCGCGGAAGGCCATGGCCACGCAGTACTCGCCGATCATCTCGGACACCGACGGACCGATCATGTGAACGCCCAGGACCTCGTCAGTGGCGGCGTCGGCCAGCACCTTCACGAAACCCTCGGTCTCGTGGTTGATCTTGGCCCGGCTGTTGGCGGTGAACGGGAACTTGCCGGTCTTGTAGGCGCGGCCCGCGGCCTTGAGCTCCTCCTCCGTCTTGCCGACCCAGGCGACCTCGGGGCTGGTGTAGACCACGCTCGGCACCAGGTCGTAGTCCACGTGACCCCACTTGCCGGCGATCATCTCGATGCAGGCGACGCCGTCTTCCTCGGCCTTGTGGGCGAGCATCGGGCCAGGGATCACGTCGCCGATCGCCCAGACGCCGGGCGCCGAGGTCTTGAAGTGGTCGGTCTCGATGACGCCGCGGGCGTTCGGCGTGACGCCGACGCTCTCCAGGCCCAGGCCCTCGGTGTAGGGCCGGCGGCCGATGGCCAGCAGCACGTAGTCGGCTTCCAGCGTCTCCGCGGCGCCGCCGGCGACGGGCTCGACGGTCAGGGTGACGCCCTTCTTCGAGGTCTTGGCGCCGGTGACCTTGGCGCCGAGCTTGAACACCATGCCCTGCTTGGTCAGGGCGCGCTGGAAGGTCTTGGCCGTCTCGGCGTCCATGCCGGGGGTGATGCGGTCGAGGAACTCCACGACGGTGACCTCGGCGCCGAGGCGGCGCCACACGGAGCCGAGCTCCAGGCCGATGATGCCGGCGCCGATGACCACCAGCTTCTTCGGCACTTCCGGGAGGGCCAGCGCGCCGGTGGAATCGACGATACGCTGCTGATCGACCTCGACGCCCGGCAGCCTCGAGGGCTCCGAGCCGGTGGCGATGACGATGTTCTTGGCGGCCAGGGTCGTGACCTTGCCGTCCTCGCCGGTGACCTCGACCTTGCCCGGGCCGGCGATCTTGCCGGCGCCCTTCACCCAGTCGACCTTGTTCTTCTTGAACAGGAACTCGATGCCCTTGGTCAGGGCGGTCACCGACTCGTCCTTCTGGGCCATCATCTGGCCGAGGTTGAGCTTGGGCGAGACCTCGATGCCGAGCTTGGCGAACTCGCCGTTCGCCGCCGCGAACAGCTCCGAGGCGTGCAGCAGGGCCTTGGACGGCATGCAGCCGACGTTGAGGCAGGTGCCGCCGAGCGTGCCGCGCTTCTCGACGCAGGCGGCCTTGAGGCCGAGCTGGCCGGCGCGGATGGCGGCGTTGTAGCCGCCGGGCCCGCCTCCGATGATGACGACGTCGTAAGTGGTCTCGGCCATGTCGCTTCTTCTCAAAGCAAGTCGGGGCGCACCCTAGAGCGCGCCCCTGAACATAATACGGAAAGCGGAAGGGGCGCTTAGAGGTCGAGCAGCAGGCGCTGCGGCTCCTCGATCGCTTCCTTCACGTGCACCAGGAAGGTGACGGCGCCCTGGCCGTCGACGATGCGGTGATCGTAGCTGAGCGCCAGGTACATCATCGGCCGGGCGACGATCTGGCCGCCGACCACCATCGGCCGCTCCTGGATCTTGTGCATGCCGAGGATGCCCGACTGCGGCGCGTTCAGGATCGGCGTCGACATCAGCGAGCCGTAGACGCCGCCATTCGAGATGGTGAAGGTGCCGCCCTGCAGATCTTCCAGGGCGAGCTGGCCGTCGCGGGCCTTCTTGCCGAGGGCGCCGATGGTCTTCTCGATCTCGGCGAGGCTCATCTGGTCGGCGTCGCGGACCACCGGGGTGACGAGGCCGCGCTCGGTGCCGACGGCCACCGAGATGTCGTAGTGGTTCTTGTAGATCAGGTCCTGGCCGTCGATCTCGGCGTTGACCTCGGGCACCTGCTTGAGGGCGTGGATCACGGCGCGGACGAAGAAGCTCATGAAGCCGAGCTTCACCCCGTGCTTCTTCTCGAAGACGTCCTTGTACTGGTTGCGCAGGGCCATGACGGCCGTCATGTCCACCTCGTTGAAGGTGGTCAGCATGGCGGCGGCGTTCTGCGCCTCCTTCAGCCGGCGCGCAATCGTCTGGCGCAGGCGGGTCATGCGCACCCGCTCCTCGCGCTCGTGGATCGGGCGCGGCGCGGCGGCGGCGGCCGGCGCGGCCGGGGCGTTGGCGCGGGACTCGAGCGCGGCCAGGGCGTCGCCCTTGGTGATCCGGCCGTCCTTGCCGGTGCCCTGGATGGCCGCCGGCTGGAGCTTGTTCTCGGCGACGATGCGCTGGGCCGACGGCGCCAGGACTGGTTCGGCCGCGCGCTTCCCGGAGGCGGCTTGGGGCGCGGACGTGTCGGGCACCGGGGCCGAGGTCGGGGCCGCCTTGCCGGGCTGCGGCTCCGGCTGCAGCTCGCCGGCCGGGACCGGGGTCGGCTTCGACGTCGGTGCGGCCGCCTTGGGGGCGGCCGCCGCGGCGGCGCCTTCGGTGATCTTGCCGAGCACCGCGCCGGGCTCGACCGTGGCGCCTTCCTCGGCCGAGATCTCGGCGAGCACGCCGTCGGCGGGGGCGGCGACCTCGAGGCTGACCTTGTCGGTCTCCAGCTCGACGAGGATCTCGTCCTTGCGCACCGTGTCGCCGGCCTTCTTGGTCCACTTGGCGACCGTCGCCTCGGTGACGGATTCGCCCAGCGCCGGCGTCATGATGTCGGCCATTTCGATGCGCTCCTCAGATCTTCAACACACAAACACAGTTGGTTGGCAAAGTCGGCTTGGCCAAGTCGCCAGTAGCTACGGACGGTCTCTTTACGCGAAGGCTTCCGTAAGGAAAGCCTCCAGCTCCCTCAGATGCCGGCTCATCAGGCCCGCCGCGGTGGAGGCGGAGGCCGGGCGGCCGACGTAGCGGGCGCGCTTGGCGTTCACGTCCAGGCGCTCGAGCGTCAGCTCCAGCCAGGGGTCGACGAAGGTCCAGCCGCCCATGTTCTTGGGCTCTTCCTGGACCCAGACCAGCTCGGCGTTCTTGAACCGCTTCAGCTCGTTGGACAGCGACTTCAGCGGCCAGGGATAGAACTGCTCCAGGCGCAGGATGTAGACGTCGTCGCGGCCGGTCTTGGCCCGCTGCTCGATGAGGTCGTAGTAGACCTTGCCCGAGCAGAGGATGACCCGGCTGATCTTGGCGTCCGGCTTGAGCGTCACGCCGCCCACGTCGCAGCCGGCCTCGGCGCCGTCGACCATCACGCGGTGGAAGCTGGTGCCCTCGGCCATGTCCGAGAGGTTCGACACCGCCCGCTTATGGCGCAGCAGGCTCTTGGGCGTCATGACGATCAGCGGCTTGCGGTATTCGCGCAGCAGCTGCCGGCGCAGAGCGTGGAAGTAGTTGGCCGGCGTCGTCGGATAGACGACCTGCATGTTGTCCTCGGCGCAGAGCTGCAGGTAGCGCTCGAGGCGGGCGGACGAGTGCTCCGGGCCCTGCCCTTCGTAGCCATGCGGCAGCAGCATCACGAGGCCGCTCATCCGCAGCCACTTGCGCTCGCCGGAGGAGATGAACTGGTCGACCACCACCTGGGCGCCGTTGGCGAAGTCGCCGAACTGGGCCTCCCAGAGGGTCAGGGTGTTGGGGTCGGTCAGCGAGAAGCCGTACTCGAAGCCGAGCACCGCCTCTTCGGAGAGCGCCGAATCCAGCACCTCGAAGTGGGCCTGGTTCGGACCGAGGTTGCGGAGCGGGAAGTACACTTCCTCCGTCTTCTGGTCGACGAGGCCGGAGTGGCGCTGGGTGAAGGTGCCGCGCACGCTGTCCTGGCCCGACAGGCGGACCGGGTAGCCCTGGTCGAGCAGGGTGGCGAAGGCGAGATGCTCGCCCGTGGCCCAGTCCAGCCCGGCTCCGGTCTCGATCGCCTCGCGGCGGCCGGCGATGACGCGGTCCACCGTCTTGTGGACGCTGACCCGCTCCGGGATGGTGGTGATCTTGCGGCCGAGGTCGAGCAGCTTCTGCTTGGAGACGCCGGTGACGTGGCGCTCCTCGCCGCCCGGCAGGGCCAGGCCCGACCACTTGCCGTCCAGCCAGTCAGCCTTGTTGGCCTTGTAGTTCTTGCCGGCGTCGAACTCGGCGTCGAGGAAGTCGTCGAACGCCTTGATCCAGCCGTCCACATCGCCCTGGCTGACCACGCCCTCGCCGATCAGGCGATTGGTGTAGAGCTGGCGCACCGACGGGTGGTCCTTGATCTTTTGGTACATCAAGGGCTGCGTCATCGTCGGATCGTCGCCCTCGTTGTGGCCGAACCGGCGGTAGCAGAACATGTCGACCACCACGTCCTTGCCGAACAGCTGGCGGTACTCGGTGGCGACCTTGGTGGCGAAGGTGACGGCCTCGGGATCGTCGCCGTTGCAGTGGAAGATCGGGGCTTCCACCATCAGGGCCACGTCGGAGGGATAGGGCGACGAGCGCGAGTTCTTGGGGCTCGTCGTGAAGCCGATCTGGTTGTTGACGATGAAGTGGATGGTGCCGCCGACGCCGTAGCCCTTGAGGCCGGAGAGGGCGAAGCACTCGGCCACCACGCCCTGGCCGGCGAAGGCGGCGTCGCCGTGCAGCAGGATCGGCAGCACGTGGCTGCGGCCGGCGGTCGGCGTCTCGCGCAGGGTGAAGGCCTGCTTGGCCCGCGCCTTGCCGATCACCACCGGATTGACGATCTCGAGGTGCGAGGGGTTGGCGGTCAGCGACAGGTGGACGTTGTTGCCGTCGAAGGCGCGGTCCGACGAGGCGCCGAGGTGGTACTTCACGTCGCCCGAGCCCTCGACGTCGGAGGGCAGGGACGAGCCGCCTTGGAACTCGTGGAAGATGACGTGGTAGGGCTTGCCCATCACCGCGGCCAGGACGTTCAGGCGGCCGCGGTGCGGCATGCCGATGATGATGTCCTTCACGCCCAGCGCGCCGCCGCGCTTGATGACCTGCTCCATGGCCGGGACCATGGCTTCGCCGCCGTCGAGGCCGAAGCGCTTGGTGCCGGGGAAGCGGCGGTGCAGGAAGCGCTCGAAGCCCTCGGTCTCGATCAGCTTCTTGAGGATGGCGACCTTGCCCTCCTTGGTGAAGGTGATCTCCTTGTCACGCCCCTCGATGCGCTCCTGGAGCCATGCCTTCTCCTTCGGATCGGAGATGTGCATGTACTGGACGCCGACGTTCCAGCAGTAGGTGCGGCGCAGGATCTCGAGGATCTCGCGCACCGTCGCCGTCTCGAGGCCGAGCACGTAGTCGAGGAAGATGGGGCGGTCGAAGTCGGCTTCCGAGAAGCCGTAGGTCGCCGGATCGAGTTCGGAGGCGTCCCCCGGCGTGGTGGCGATGCCCAGCGGGTCGAGATTGGCCTTCAGGTGGCCGCGCATCCGGTAGGCCCGGATCATCATGATGGCGCGCAGCGAGTCCAGGGTGGCGGCGCGCACCTGGTCGGTGGTGGCCGCCGGCTGGCGCTCGGCGATCTTGGTCTCGGTCTTGGCCTGGACCGCCGGCCACAGGCCGTCGAGGGCCGACAGCCAGTCGGGCCGGGCGGCCGGCGCCGAAGGAGCCGTCCACGCTGGCTTCTGGGCCTGGCGGCGGGCGTCCTCGGCCCGGTCGTGCAGGGTGGCGAAGAACGCCTGCCAGGACGGCTCGACGGACGCCGGGTTCTCGGCCCAGCGCGCGTAGAGGTCCTCCACGAAGGCCGCGTTGCCCCCGTAGAGGAAGGAGGTCTCGGCGAGCACCTCGTTGATCAGACCTGCGTCGTCCGCCATCTCTTCTTCTTCCCGGGCGGGGCCCGCGGAGCTTCTGACGAAGGAGCCGAGCGCGGACCGCCCTTACGCTAACAGTTCAGTCTCAGGCGCCCTTCAGCACCTCGAGCATGGTCGAGCCGAGCGCCGCCGGGGTGGGGGCGATGCGGATGCCCGCAGCCTCCATCGCAGCGATCTTGTCCTCAGCCCCGCCCTTGCCGCCGGAGATGATCGCGCCCGCGTGACCCATGCGCCGCCCGGGCGGCGCGGTGCGTCCCGCAATGAAGCCGACCATAGGCTTCTTGGTTGCTGAATTTTTAATGAATTCAGCCGCGTCTTCTTCGGCCGAACCGCCGATCTCGCCGATCATGATGATCGACTCGGTCTCGGGGTCCTTCAGGAACATGTCGAGCACGTCGATGAACTCGGTGCCCTTCACCGGGTCGCCGCCGATGCCCACGGCCGTCGTCTGGCCGAGGCCCACCTGAGAGGTCTGGAACACGGCTTCGTAGGTAAGCGTGCCCGAGCGGGAGACAACACCCACCGAGCCGCGCTTGAAGATGTTTCCGGGCATGATGCCGATCTTGCACTCGCCGGGGGTGAGCACGCCCGGGCAGTTCGGGCCGATCAGCCGGGACTTCGAGCCGCTCAGCGAGCGCTTCACCTTGACCATGTCCGCCACCGGGATGCCTTCGGTGATGCAGACGATCAGCGGGATCTCGGCGTCGATGGCCTCGAGGATCGAGTCGGCCGCGAAGGGCGGCGGGACGTAGATCACGGTGGCCTCGGCCCCGGTCTCCTTCACCGCCTCGCCGACGGTGTCGAACACCGGCAGGTCGAGGTGCTTGGTTCCGCCTTTGCCGGGCGTCACGCCGCCGACCATCTTGGTGCCGTAGGCGATGGCCTGCTCGGTGTGGAAGGTGCCCTGGGCGCCGGTGATGCCCTGGCAGAGGACGCGGGTGTTCTTGTTGATCAGGACGGACATGACTTAAGCGGCCCCCCGCACGGCCTTGACGATCTTTTCGGCGCCATCGGCCAGGTCGTTGGCCGGGATGACGTTGAGGCCGCTGTCGCGGATGATCTGCTTGCCGAGCTCGGCATTGGTGCCTTCCAGGCGAACCACCAGCGGCACCTTCAGACCCACCTCCTTGACCGCGGCGACGACGCCGTTGGCCAGCAGGTCGCAGCGGGCGATGCCGCCGAAGATGTTCACCAGGATGCCCTTCACGTTCGGGTCGGCCATGATGATCTTGAAGGCCGCCGTCACCTTCTCCTGGGTGGCGCCGCCGCCCACGTCGAGGAAGTTGGCGGGCTCGGCGCCGAAGTACTTGATGATGTCCATGGTCGCCATGGCCAGGCCCGCGCCGTTGACCATGCAGCCGATGTCGCCGTCGAGGGCGATGTAGGACAGGTCGTACTTGGAGGCCTCGATCTCCTTGGGATCCTCTTCGCTCTCGTCGCGCAGCTGCACAATCTCGGGATGGCGGAAGAGGGCGTTGGAGTCGAAGGACACCTTGGCGTCGAGCACCCGAAGATGATCGTCGGCGGTGACGATCAGCGGGTTGATCTCCAGCATCGACATGTCCTTGGCCAGGAACGCCGTGTAGAGCTGGCCGAGCAGCGTCGCCGCTTCCTTCGCCAGACCACCGGTCAGGCCCAGCGCCTTGGCGAGGCGACGGCCGTGATGCGGGAACACGCCCGTCGCCGGGTCGATGGAGAAGGTGACGATCTTCTCGGGCGTGGCGTGGGCCACGTCCTCGATGTCCATGCCGCCCTCGGTGGAGGCCACGACCGAGACTCGGCTCGTCTCGCGGTCCACCAGCAGCGACAGGTAGAATTCCTTGGCGATCGCGGCGCCTTCCTCGATGTAGAGGCGGTTCACCTGCTTGCCCGCGGGGCCCGTCTGGTGGGTCACCAGCACCCGGCCCAGCATCTCCTGGGCGTTGGTGCGGACCTCATCGGCGGACTTGACGACGCGGACGCCGCCCTTGGCGTCCGGACCCAGGCCCTCGAAGCGGCCCTTGCCGCGCCCGCCGGCGTGGATCTGGGACTTCACGACGAAAACGGGACCGCCGAGCTTCTTGGCGGCCTCGGCCGCTTCATCGACGGAGAAGGCGGCATAGCCGCGCGGGACCGCCACGCCGAACTCGGAGAGGACGGCTTTGGCTTGGTGTTCGTGGATGTTCATGAGGCCTTGAGGCGCTTTGCGGGAATGCCGCGCGCAAGTCCGACCTCGTTGCCGGGCTTCGAGCGGGTGGCCGGGGTTATAGGCGCCCCCTTTGGCGATGACAACCGCGTGAGGCGCTTAAAACGACGGTCTCTGACGCAGGGGCATCCGGTGGCTCGACGCGCCTGTTCCCCCTGAGGGAGCAAGGACTTGGCTGGCCTGCTAGCCGGCGTGTTCCAGGGCCGCCGTGGCCCGTCGCTCGAGCTTGCCCCAGCCGACCCGCGCGCCGTTCAGCGCCGCATCCAGGGAGCGCACCACCACCGAGTACATCAACTGGCGGTAGCCGAAGCGCTGGACCGGCATCCACATGATGTCGCCCCACGGCGCGCGGCGCTCGAGCGCCATGCCGAGCGCGCCGGCCGACAGGTCCAGGAAGATGAAGGCGGCCCAGTAGGCGAGCGGGCGGACGAGGTCGTCGGCCGACCATTCCTGCGGGTGCCAGATCCAGGAATAGGCCGAGGCCAGCAGACTCCAGACGATGGCCAGGTCGACCAGCGGGGCGATGGCGGTCAGCACGATCTGGAACAGCCAGATCTGCGGCAGGGCCACGAAGCCGAGCACCGGGTGCTTGAGGCTGAACAGGCCGGCGCGGTGCTTCCAGATGCATTGCAGGGTGCCGAACGACCAGCGGAAGCGCTGCTTGAGGAGGCCGGCGACGGTCTCCGGCGCCTCGGTGTAGGCCCGCGCGTCGGGGTCGAACTCCACGCGCCAGCCGGCGCGCTGACAGGCGAGCGTCAGATCCTGGTCCTCGGCGAGGGTGTCGGCCGGATAGCCGCCGAGTTCCTCCAGGGTGCGGCGGCGCCAGGCGCCGACCGCGCCCGGCACGACGGTGACCGCCCCGAGGGCGGCCAGGGCGCGGCGCTCCAGATTCTGGGCGGTGACGTATTCCAGGGCCTGCCAGCGGGTGATCAGGTTGTTGCGGTTGCCCACGAGGGCGTTGCCGGCCACCGCCCCGACCCGCGGGTCGACGAACCAGCGGGCGAGCTTGCCGATCGTGTCGGCCGGGAAGAGCGTGTCGGCGTCGAGCGCCACGACGATGTCGCCGTTCACCGACTCCATGCCGCGGTTGAGCGCCCGCGCTTTGCCGCCGTTCTCGAAGGTCAGGAGCTTGACCCGCGGCTCGCCGGCGAAGGCCTCGCGGACCACGTCGGAGGTGCGGTCCTTGCTGCCGTCGTCGAGGACCAGGACCTCGAGGTTGCGCCACTCCGAGGCGAGGATCCGGCGCACCGAGGCGACGATCACCTTCTCCTCGTTGAAGCAGGGGATCAGGACGCTGACCAGCGGCCCGGTGGCCGGGTCGAGGTCCGCCGGCGTGCGGCCCGGCGCAAGGAGGCGGTGCAGCAGGGCGAGCGGGGCCAGGAACAGCAGCCGCGCGACGCCGAGGGCGATCGCGCCGATGAACAGCCAGGAGAGCACCATCTCCACGTCGTGGAAGAAGCCGAAGCCCAGGCGATCGAGCGTCAGTTCCACGGACGAGCGGCTGGTGAGCGGCATCGCCTGCTCGGGGCTCATCCCGGCGAGTTCGGCGACGGTCACCAGGCGGTAGCCGTGGGCGCGGATCTCGTCGATCAGCATCGGCAGCGCCGCCACCGTGCGGCTGCGGTCGCCGCCGCTGTCGTGCAGCAGCACCACCTGGCCGGGGCGCACGGTGTCCTGCAGGCGGGCGATGGTGGTGTCGACGATGTGCTGCGGGTCGGGCTTCTTCCAATCGTCCGGGTCGATGCGCAGGCCGACGGAGAGGTAGCCCTGGTTCTGGGCCGCCAGGATCGGCGCCACCTCGCGCGGGGTCGAGGGCTCGGCGTCGCCGAAGAACGGCGGGCGGAAGAGCCGCGTCGAGTGGCCGGTGATGGTCTCGAACAGCCGCTGGGTGGCCGTCAGCTCCACCGTCGTCTGGGCGGCGGGGATCTCGGCGATGTTGGGGTGGGTCCAGGAGTGACCGCCGACGTCGTGGCCTTCGTTGACCTCGCGCTCCACCAGGTCGGGGAAGCGCTGCATGTTCTTGCCGATGACGAAGAAGGTCGCGGGCGCGTGCTTCTTCTTCAGGATGTCGAGGATCTGCGGGGTCCAGCGTCCGTCCGGCCCGTCGTCGAAGGTCAGCGCCACCAGCCCCGGATGGAAGCCGTAGCGCTGGATCACATAGGACGTCGGCAGGTCGTCGTAGGTCTCGCCCGAGATCAGACCGGTGTCGGGATCGAATTCCAGGGCCCGGTGGCCGGGGTGCGGGGTGTCGGAGACGTGCAGCACCTCGCCCTGGCCGTCGAAGTTCACGTCCTGGCCGGGCTTGAGGATGTCGAGGCCCTCGGCGCTGAGCTGGCCGTAGTTGTGGCGCAGCAGCTTCCAGGAGAGCTGGTCCTCGCCGCCCATCCGCCAAAGGGCGTAGCCCATCGGCCGGAAGCCGTCGGCGACCTTCATCTGGTTGAACAGGGTCGAGGCGTCGAGGAACCAGACGGTGTGGTCGCGGCCGTTCTCGCTGTAGTCGAAGTGCGGGTTGAGTTCGACGTCGTCCATGATCGGGCGGGCGCCGGAATCGTGCGCCCGCTGGGTCGCCTCGTTGAAGGTGACGGCCTCCGCCTTCCCCGGATCCTTGCCCTTCGGCATGGTCCAGTCATAGCCGTAGGCGCCCAGCGCCAGCACGGTATGGGCCGGATCGAGTTCGGCCATGCGCTGCTCGAGCGCCTGCTCGAACCACTCCTGGCCGGCGGTGGAGCCCGGATGCCCGGTGCCCCAGTGCTGGTCGTAGGCCATGAGCACGACCGTGTCCGCCGAGGCGGCGAGACGCTTCAGGGGGAAGCTGTCGTCGGTGAAGGGCGCGGTGACCCAGACCTCGCGGCCCGAAGGCTTCAGCGCCGCGCGGGCGGCGGCGACGAGGCCGGGATAGGCCTGGGCCGCCTGGGGCGAGAGGTTCTCGAAGTCGAAGACGTAGCCCGCGTAGCCGCGCTTGGGAGCCTGTTCGACGAGATTCTGGATCAGCCGCTTGCGGGCCGCGGGATTGAGGATCACCGCGTCGGCGGCCGGGCCGTTGAAGATGCCGTCCTTGGCGTTGTGCACGCCAGGCAGGATCGACGGCGGCTTCTTGGCCTGAGCGATGATGGCGCGGGCCTGGGCGTCGGAGGTGATCTCCACCTCGCCCTTGGCGCCCGAGAGCGCCACCCACTGCGGCGAGACCACGTCCAGCTGGTCGACGTGGTCGGCGAGCGACTCGCGGCTGTTCTCGTCCCAGGAGACGTAAAAGCCGACGGCCAGGGGCCGGGCGAGGCCGCCGCCGGCCGCCGGGCTGCGCGGATGCGGGATCTTGGTCCACTCCCGCCGACCCTTCAGTCGGTGGGTGTTCTCCTGGTGCAGGGCCTGGAGGACGCGCGGGTCCTTCAGCGTCAGGCTGGGCAGGCGGGGGGCGAAGGCCAGGGTGCCGAAGAAGGCCGCGACGGTCAGGGCGGCCAGCGCCAGGAGCAGGCCGCCCACCAGCCGGACCAGGCGCGCGCGACGTCCCGTCGGATCGTGGAATATCAGCTCGGCCATGGCAGTTCGGCAGGACGCCCCGGGTGGTCGTGCGCGCCATATGGGCCGCAAACGTGTCGGAAGCTAGTCACGCCGTGAGCGCCCGGGCCAGGTCAGGCAGCGAGAGACGCGCGACATCCTGTCGCTTCGCGCAGGGTCCCGGGGCTCGGTCAGCGCCGCGGTTGACACGATTCGGACAGGCGCCTTTCCTCCCGTGGAGACGGCGGCCGCGAGGGTTGCGCCGAACGGGGATGGCGACGCCGCCGTGGACGTGAACCAGCGCCTGGTCGAGGAGAGGGCCGCACCCGGCGAGGCTGCGCCCGCCATGGAGCGCCCCAACCCCGTCAGCTGGCGGCTCGTCGGCCGGGTGCTGGCGGTGGGCACGGCGATCGGCCTGTTCCTCAGCCTCCTCGGCCCGTTCGGGAACCTGAAGGTCTGGGCGGCGCACGCGGCTCTGAACTTCGCCTACAGCTGGATCGGTTCGCTCCTGGGGCTGGCGAGCGCACGCCTGAGCTGGCGGCTCGGTCTGTGGTCACGCGGGACCTGGGCGGCGGGGCTCGCCACCGGCATCCTCATGGCGCCGCCGATGTGCGCCGTCGTCTGGCTCGGGGTGACGCTGTCCAACGGCCATCCGCCGGCCAACCGCTACCTGCCGGAGATCCTGTGGGACACGGTCCTGATCTGCGTCGGCGCCTCGTTGGTCGCCATGCTGGCGGCGCGGCGGATGCCGGCCCAGCCGGCGCCGCCCCGGCCGGTCAAGTTCCTCGACCGCATCCCGCTGAAGCTGCGCGGCGGCGAGCTTTGGGCGGTCCAGGCCGAGGACCATTACCTCCGGCTCCACACCTCCAAGGGCCAGGACCTGATCCTGATGCGGCTCGCCGACGCCGTGGCCGAGCTGGACGGGATCGAGGGCGCCCAGGTGCACCGTTCCTGGTGGGTGGCGCGCGCCGCCGTGTCGGATGCGCGCCGCGGCGACGGCCGCGCGACCTTGACCCTCAAGGACGGCGCCGAGGTGCCGGTGAGCCGCACCTACGCCAAGGCGCTGCGCGAGATGCGCTGGATCTGATCGCCGGTGGCGGCTCGCTCCATCGCCTGAGACCGCTCACCTGAGACGATCCGTCTCGCGCCGGCTGCGGCGCAGGTTCTGGCGCAGCGGCGCTTTTTCGGTCTAACTGGCGGCGGGGAGAGTTCGGGGGCTGGCGCCCGCGCGGCCGCATGGCCGCGGGCAAGGCCTCCTGACGTCGAGGGACCAGCGTTCGGGGGGCACCCATGGTCCAAGACGAGTCTGCCGATCCATCATCTTCTGAGCCGCCTCGCGGCGAGCCGACGGCGCACGCGCCGCGCGTCAGCCGGGCGCTGCTGCTGGGCGGGGTCGCGGCGGCCTGCCTGCTCGGCGCGGGCGTGGGCCTGTGGGCGCGGCCGAGCGAGCTGGAACGTCCCGGCGCGTCGAAGGCCCAGCCCACGGCCATGGCTACGAAGCCGGCCGACCGGCGCCTGGCCATCGTGGTCGACGACACCCCCGCGCCGGTGGGCAAGCCGCTGGACGTGCTGAGCCGCCCCACCGTCGTCCCGCCGACGCCTCTCCCGCCACTGTCCGTTCCCGCCGCGCCGCCGGCCGCCCCCGAGCCGATGGCGCCGAAAGCCCCGCCCAGCGGACTGGTGCGCGTCGCCGCCCCCGTGCCCGGTCCGCTGGCGCCGGCGCTTCAGAAGCCGCCCGCGCCGCTGCCCGTCGCCAAGCCTGCCATCGCCGCCGCGCCCAGGCCGGCGGAGCCGAAGGCGGTCCCGAAACCGGCGACGCGCGTGGCGCAGGCGGAGGCGCCGAAGCCGAAGCTGAAGCCCCAGCGCCTGGCCGCCAACCACGCGGCCAGCCACAAGTCACGGCCGCCGCGCGAGGCCGAGGTCGCGGACGTGGCGCCGGCGCCCAAACCTCGCCATGGCTTGTCGGTCCTGACCCACGCCCTGGCCAAGCTCGCGCCGCACCACGCCCCGGCGGTCGAACCGGCGCCCGCCGAGGCGAAGCCGGCTCGCAAGCGTAAGCCCGAGCCAGAGAGCCGGCTGGCCAAGGCGAAGCCGCGGCCCGCGCGCGCCGCGCCGGTCAAGGTCGCGAGCGCGTCCCAGCGTTGCACCTCCGCCGATCCGGGCGAAGCGCTGGCCTGCGGCGATCCGAACCTCGGGGCCGCCGAGCGGCGAATGAACCGCGCCTATCGCGACGCGGAGGCGGCGGGCGTGCCGGCCGCCACCCTGGAACGCCAGCAGCAGCGCTGGCGTGCGGCCCGGGCCGCGGCGGCGCGAGAGGCGCCGTGGGCGGTCCGCGACGTCTACCAGGCCCGCATCGCCGAGTTGCAGGACCTGGCCCGCGAAGCCAAGGCGAACTGAGCCGCCGCCTACGGCAGGGGCGAACCGAATTCGCCTTTGTTAGCTCTGCGATTGCAACGGCGCGGCGCGGGCGGGGTTTAGCCGGGCGAGATGAGCAGGAGACCATCATGACCAGCGACCCCATGGGCGAGCCCTGGTCGGACACGACCTATCGCGGCTTCGCCGGGGCCGAGCCGCCCCCGCCGCGCCGGATGCGCCTGCCGCGCATCGGCCGCCGCGAGTTGATGATCGGGGCCGGAGCCGCGGTGGCCCTGGGCCTCGCGTTCGGCTTCCTGCTGCGACCGAACCTCGCCACCACCCATGACACCGACGCGGCCGAACGCGCCGCCCCGGCCGTGCCCGTGGAGGTCAACCGGCCGCCGCCGCCCGCGCCCTTGCGCTCCGACGGCAAGCTGGAGGTGCTGTCGCCCGACATGGCCGCCGCGGCGCGCATGCCGGCGGCCAGTGGAAGCTTCGCATCCGCGGCCGTCGCCGCCCCGGTGATGCCGAGCCTCGCCCCGCCGCCGCCGGCGCCGGCCGAGGTCCAGAACGGCCCGACGGTCATCCGCGGAATTCCGTCCGGCCCGCCGCCGGTCGCCGCCCGAAGCCGAGCCGGCGCTGACTGCGCGAGCGCCGCGGGCCTCGCCGATCAGATGATCTGCGGCGATCCGGAGGTCGCCGCCGCCGACCGGGAAATGAACCGCGCCTATCGCCGCGCGCTGCAGGCGGTCGCGCGGCCGGGCGCGCTGCGCGCCGACCAGCGGGACTGGCTGGCGATCCGCGAAGACGCCGCGCACCACTCGCGCCGCGCCCTCGCCCAGGTCTATCAGCAGCGCATAGATGAACTGAACGCCGCCGCGGAGGACCGCGACGGCGCTCAGGAAGCTCCGGAGTTCTAGGAGGCTCGGGCTTAGCCGAGCATGTCCTTGACGGTCTCGCGCTCGCCGACGAGCTCGTCGTTGGTGATCTTGATCTTCGACTTGGCGAAGTCGTCCATCTCGTAGGAGGTGATCACCTCGTAGCCGTCCGCCGTCGAGCGGACCGGCATGCCGGCCCAGACGCCTTCGGCGAAGCCGTAGCGGCCTTCGGAATCGACGGCCACGGAGTGCACCGCGCCCGGCGTGGCCAGGTCGCGCACGTGGTCGATCAGGGCGTTGGCGGCCGAGGCGGCCGAGGACTGGCCGCGCGCGTCGATGATGGCGGCGCCGCGCTTGCCGACGGTCGGCAGGTACTCGTTCTCGAGCCAGGCGCGGTCGGTGATCACGTCGGTGACCGCCTTGCCGCCGATCTTGGCGTGGGTGAAGTCGGCGAACATCGTCGGCGAGTGGTTGCCGTAGATGAACAGCTCGCTGACCTCGTTGATCGAGACGCCGGCCTTCTTGGCGAGCTGGGCGCGGCCGCGGTTCTCGTCGAGGCGCACCATGGCGGTGAAGCGGTTGCGCGGCAGGCGCTTGGCCTGGTTCGCGGCGATCATCACGTTGGTGTTGCAGGGATTGCCGACCACCGCGATGCGGGCGTTGTCGGCGGCCACGGCGTCGATCGCCTTGCCCTGGGCGATGAAGATCTTGCCATTGTCCTTCAAGAGGTCGGCGCGCTCCATGCCCGGGCCGCGCGGCTTGGAGCCGACGAGCAGGGCCCAGTTCACGTCCTTGAACGCGACGTTGGCGTCGTCGGTCAGCACCATGTCCTGCAGCAGCGGGAAGGCGCAGTCCTCGAGCTCCATGGCCACGCCCTTCAGGGCCTTCTGCGCGCCCTCGGTCGGGATCTCGAGCAGCTGGAGGATGACCGGCTGGTCCTTGCCGAGCATCTCGCCCGACGCGATCCGGAAGAGAAGGGCGTAGCCGATGTTGCCGGCCGCGCCGGTAACCGCCACGCGGATCGGGGGCTTCGTCGCCATGGGTGCTGCTCCGATTGTTGTCTTGGGGACGGCCGAAGGCCGCAACGTCGGCGGGGTCCCTAGCCCACCCTCAGTCTTGCTGCAATGCCGCAACGCAGCTGGCCCGGGCCTGGGCACTTGGCGATGGGGTGGGCTTGGTGTTCAAGCGGGGGCATGGTTCGCATCGATCCCGCCTTCCTGGCGACCTCCGAGGCGCTGGGTGAGCTGCCGCTCTGCCACGCACGGCTGCAGGCCGACGCCCGCTTCCCCTGGATCGTGCTGATCCCCCGCGTCGAGGGCGCCCGTGAGCTCGAGGATCTCGATCCGGGCCAGCGGCAGGCGCTGATGGAGGAGGTGCTGGCGGCGGGCGCGGCCGTACGGCGCACCGGGGACGCACTCGGGCGGCAGGTGACCAAGCTCAATGTCGGCCAGCTCGGCAACGTGACCCCGCAGCTGCACATCCATGTGGTCGGCCGGCGCGCCGACGATGCAGCCTGGCCGGGGCCAGTGTGGGGCGCGGGCGTGGCCGAGCCCTACGAGCCCGAGGCGCTGGCGACCGCGATGAGGGCCGCGCGGCAGGCGCTCGGCATCGCGGAGCCGGCCTAGGGCGCGGTCTTGGTGAGGGTCGCCGGCCGGCGGCGGCCGTTCTCGGCCAGCTCGCCGGACCAGCCTCCGGAGCCGGTGGCGGTCAGGGTGGCGATCGCCTGAACGCCCGGCGCGGGGGCGAAGCGCAGGATGAGCCGCGGGCCGTCGCGTTCCACGGCGTCGACGAAGCCGGACGCGCCGAGGGCGCCCGGGCGGCGGAGGTCGCGCCAGGCCGCCTCGACCTCGCCGTCGTGGTCGGCGAAGCGGATGGCGAACAGCGGGCCCTCGCCCCCGGCGGCGAGCGTCCAGCCGCCGTCGAGCGCGCCCTGGAAGCTCTCGGCCGCGGCGAAGGACTGGCGCACGCGCGCATCGTAGTCGGGCTCGGTCTGCCCCCAGGCGGGGGCGGCCAGGGCGAGCGCCGCCAGCACCGGCAGGGCGCGGGCCAAGGCCTCAGGCCTCCCGGGCGCCGATGGCGTCGGCCACCGCGATCAGCCGCTCGGCCTGAGCCAGGTGCAGCCGCTCGACCATCTTGCCCTCGACCTTGATGACGCCCCGGCCGGCGTTCTCCGGCGCCGCGTAGGCGGCGACGATGGTGCGGGCCCAGGCGACCTCGTCGCCGGGCGGGGCGTAGAGGCGGTTGGCCGTCTCCAGATGGCTCGGATGGATCAGGCTCTTGCCGTCGAAGCCGAGGGCGGCCCCTTGCGCGCATTCGCGGGCCAGGCCCTCGAGGTTGGTGATGTCGTTGTAGACCCCGTCGAGCACGACCAGGCCGTGAGCGCGGGCCGCCATGATCGCCAGCGACAGGGCCGGCAGCAGCGGGGTGCGCGCCTCGTCCAGGCGGCAGCGCATCTCCTTCACGAGATCGTTCGCGCCGATCACCCAGACGTCGAGCCCGCAGGCCCGGCTGGCGCCGGCCAGGGCGTCGAGGCGGAAGACCGCCTGGCAGGTCTCTATCATCCCCCACAGGCGCGCCCGGCCGGCGACCTGCTCGGCGCAGGACTCGATGTCGTCGGCGGAGGCGACCTTCGGCAGCAGGATCCCGTCCGGTCCCGCTTCCGCGACCGCCGCCAGGTCCGACCCGGCCCAGGGGGTATCGAGGCCGTTCACCCGGATCACCACCTCGCGTGGGCCGAAGCCGCCGGCCGCCACGGCCTCGACCGCCATCCTGCGCGCCTCGTCCTTCATGTCCGGAGCGACGGAGTCCTCGAGGTCGAGGATGATCACGTCGGCGGCCAGGGTGCGCGCCTTCTCGATCGCGCGGGCGTTGGCGGCGGGAAGGTAGAGCGCGCTGCGGCGCGGGCGGATCGGGGTCATCGCAAGCCTTGAGACTGAGCCTGGCGGCGCCAGGTGGCGCATGGAGCGGACGCAGGTTAGCCGCTAGAGTGCGCCCATGACCACACGCCCCGTCACCGAGCGCTACGACCCTTCGGCCAGGAACGTTCTCGGCGGCGAACTCGAGGCCTGCTCGCTCGATCCGGTGACCGGCTTCTTCCGCAACGGCTGTTGCGAGACGAGCCACGAGGACACCGGCATGCACACCGTCTGCGCGGTGATGACGGCCGAGTTCCTGGCCTTCTCCAAGGCGGTGGGCAACGACCTCTCGACACCCATGCCCGAGTACGGCTTCGCCGGCCTGAAGCCCGGCGACCGCTGGTGCCTGTGCGCGCCGCGCTGGAAGGAGGCGCTCGACGCCGGCGCCGCGCCAAAGGTGGTCCTGGCGGCGACGCACGAGGAGACCCTGGCCATCGTCCCGCTGGGCGTTCTGAAGGACCACGCCGTCGAGGCGTGAAGCCGCTCCCCGCAGCGCGCTACAGCCCGTATTCCGCCTCCAGCCGGTAGACCGCGCCCTCCTTGGTCTGGTGGCTGGAGAACAGGGCGAAGCTGTCCACACGGATCGGCGGCGACTTCAGGAGGTTGTTGGCCTGGACCCACTGGGCGACCTCGCCGGGGTCGGGCTGGCGCAGGTAGGCGAGGGTCACGTGCGGGTGGTAGCGGCGGCTCTCGGGCTTGAGGCCGGCGCGGCGGGCGGCGGTCTCGCAGGCCTTGGCGAGCCGGTTGAGCGCCGGGTTCTCGGCGACACCCGCCCAGATCACGTGGATGTCGCGGCCCTCGCCGAAGGCGCCGGCGCCGCTGAGCTCGATGTCGAAGGGCTCGGCGCTGAGCTGCGACAGCTCGGCGTCGAGGTCGCGGGCGAGGTTCTCGGGCATGTCGCCGAAGAACCGCAGGGTGATGTGCAGGCTCTCGGCCGGACGCCAGCGCGCGGCGTCGACGCCGGTCTGGCGGCGGGCGAGGCCCGCGGCGATCTCCGGCGGCAGGGGAAGGGCTGCGAACAGGCGGATCATGGCCCTTGTCTAACCCCCTTCCGTCCTCGGCAGAAGGTTAACAACCCTTTACTTTATAGGGCCTTGCTTCCGCCTTGGTGGGACCCGATATTTCGGTCGCGTCCGGTCTTGGGCGTTTGAATCAAGGGCTAAGCCTCAAATGAGCGACTTCAACCGCGGCTACGCGCGCACGATCCCGGCGGATCGCGCCGACATGTCGGTTGACGCGGGTCTCCGCAGCTTCATGCTCGGCGTCTACAACAAGATGGCGCTGGGCCTCCTGCTCTCCGCAGTCCTGGCCTGGCTGACCGCCGACTTCGCGCCGGTCCAGCAACTGCTCTACGTGGTCAGCCCCGAAGGCCGCCTGGTCGGCTTCACGGGCCTGGGCACGATCATCCGCTTCCTGCCGCTGGCGGTGCTGATCGGGGCCATGTTCATGCGCAACCCGAGCCCGCGCTCGGCCAGCATCGTCTACTGGTCGGTGGTCTCCGCGATCGGCGCCGGACTCGGCGTCTGGCTGCTGGCCTACACCGGCTCGTCGGTGGCGCTGACCTTCCTGATCACCGCCTCGGCCTTCGGTGCGCTGAGCCTGTTCGGCTACACCACCAAGAAGGACCTGACCGGCTTCGGCAGCTTCCTGATCATGGGCCTGTGGGGCCTGGTGATCGCCTCGCTGGTCGGCATGTTCTGGCACCCGGCGGGCTTCAGCTTCATCATCAGCCTGCTGGGCGTGCTGATCTTCTCGGGCCTCGTCGCCTACGACACCCAGCGCCTGAAGATGACCTACTACGCCCTCGGCGGGGACACCGCCGGCCTCGGCGTGGCCACCAGCTACGGCGCGCTGAACCTCTACCTGAACTTCATCAACCTCTTCCAATTCCTGCTGCAGTTCATGGGCAACCGCCGCTGACCGCAGCCGAAGAGACGAGATCGAGGGCCCCGGCGGGCGACCGCCGGGGCCTTTTCGTTGGGCTCAGCGCAGGCGGCCCATGACGTCGTAGGCGACCTGGGCGCCGATCAGTTCAGGGGTCGCGCGGCTCGATGCGGCGCGCCGCTCGAAGCCGTCCCGCCCGGCCACCAGGCGCGAGGCGCCGCGCGGCGGATCGCCGGTGGTGGCGAAGCTCGCCTTCAGGGTCGAGGTCGGCAGGTGGGTGACCCGAACGGTGAAGCGCACGCCGGTCGGCGAGGACGCGTCGTCGTCGGGCAGGATCTCGACCAGATATTGCACGCCCTTCTGCAGGGCGAGGGTCTCCAGGTGCTGGATGTCGAGCCGGTCGTCCTTGCCGCGCGCGGCCGAGACGCTTCGGATCAGCGCCTCGCGGCTCATCACCCGCGCGTCGGCGCCGATGAAGGCGTTCATCACCGAGCTTTCCACCGCCTTTGTGAAGAGCCCGTCGCGGAAGCCGTAGCGGCCGTCGTTGGCGCGCTGCTGATAGGTGCGGGTCTCCGCCACCACGGCCGCGCGGGAGGCCTCGCCGGCCACCGCCAGGCGATGGCCGCCGGCGACCACCGCGCCGCGCTCGGCGACGCCGGCGGCGGCCGAGGCGGTCACCGTGTCGTACTGGCTGGCCGAATCCTCGATCAGCTGGCGATTGAAGAAGACGAGGATGCTTGGCCGGCCGGCCCGCCGGCTCCAGGCCGAGAAGGCCGCCGCCACCGCGTGGTTGCCGGCGTCCGGGTCGGCCACGGCCGGGGCGGCGTTCACCGCCGGCATGTCCGGGCGATAGCCGGCCACGGCGGGCGTCTCCTCCCGGTACTGGGCGGCGGCCGGAGCCGCGCAGGCCGCGAGCGCCACGGCGGCCAGGAGGCGGGACTTCAGGGACATGAGACGGCTCCCGTTGCGGCGGCCTATTGGGCGCCGCGGATCTCGACGTAGTACTGGGTGGACGGCAGGCGCGCGGAGACCTGCTCGAAGGTGACCATGGCCTGCGGCTGGACGAAGAGGCGGGTCCAGGACTGCGCCGCGTCGGTGGGCACGCCGGCGGCGTCGAACCAGGAGGCGCGCGCCTCGATCGGGATCGCCACGTCGGTCTTGTTGCGGATCTGCACCGTGACCTTCCGGAACCCGGTCGGCGTCGTGGACAGGTAGACCCCCTCCACGTCCAACACGCTCTTCACCTCGTGGCGGGCGCCGGCGTAGCGGGCGAGGCCGGCGTCGATCACGCGCACCGAGTTGAGCGCCGGGTGGATGTCGTTCTGCTGGTCGATGCGCACTCCGCCCTCGGGGGCCTCGGGGGTGGCGCAGGCGGCGAGCGAGAGGAGGACGGCGCCTGCGGCGGCGGCTCGGAAGAGGCGGGTCTTGGTCATGGGGGGCTCGCTTTCGGTGGCTGGTGGGCGCGCACGAGGCAGAGGCTGGACCTGCCCTGCGTGTCGCATTGGATGGGCTGGTCCTCGCCCGCGACCGGGACGCCGTCCTTGAGGAAGCGGACGCTCATCTGCGGCGGCGGCTTGCCGCCCGTCGCCAGAGTGAGGACGTGGACGGTGTCGGGCAGCGACGACCAGGTGCGGGTGTCGGCCTGCGGCTTGGCGCTGGAGGAGACGAGCAGCAGCACCCCGGCGACGCCTCCGGCGATAGCCACCGCGTCGTTGGCTCCGGTGAAGTTGGAGACCACCACGCTGCCGTCGGCGATGAAGGAGCCGACCTGGCCGGTGTTCTGCTTCATCTGCGCCTTGCCCTGCAGGATGCGGTCGATCTGGCGCCCGCCCCGGGTCGAGGCCTGGAAGAAGATGTCTTCCATCGGATAGGCGCGCTGGGCGCCCGAGGGGCGCACCACCTCGGCCTGGTTCTCGGCGATGTTCTTGCCGCGCCGGTAGACGAAGTAGGCGTGGTCGGCGCCGTCGCCGAGCTTGCGCGGCGCGAAGCCGGTCTCGACCAACACCAGGGTGTCGTCCTTGGGCGCGATGCCCGGGAAGTCCGGCCGCAGCTTGGCGAGGATCGCCAGCGCCTGGTCGCGAAGGTCCTCGTCGTGGTTGAGGTGCGAGGCCCAGGCCTCGAGGAAGACGAGCAGGGCGAAGTCGGTGCGGTACTGCTGCTCCTCGGCGAAGGCGTCCTGCATCTGGCCCTGGCGGAAGGCCGCCCGGGCGTTCTCGTAGTCCCCGTCGTGGAGATAGAGCAGGCCCCGGTAGAGGAACGCCATGGCGCGCTCGTAGGGCTCGCCTTTGAAGTCCTTCGAGCCCTCGTCGTACCAGAGCTTGCGCGCCTTGGCGGCGTTGGGATCGTCGGCGAACACCGAGCCGATGCGGGCGAGGGCGTCGTCCAGGGCGACCTTGGCCTTCGGATAGTCCGAGCGCCACAGGGCCCGGGCGCCGATCTCCATCTCGTTGAGGACCCGATTGCGCTCGCCCTCCACCGGCAACCGCTGCTCGAAAGCCTCCGGACCGGCGTCGTAGGGCACGGGCGCGGGCGGCGGCGGGGCGGCCGCGCGCGCCGCCGCCGGCGCGAGGACCGCCGCGGCGATCAGGCAGGCGAGGCGGCGCACCGGCCTGGCCTCACCGGTAGACGACGTCGTCGCGGTTCTCCTTCTTGAACTCGTAGAGGTTCGACCAGACGATGGCGCCGTATTCCAGGTCGATGAGTTCGAAGGTGTACTGCGAGAAGCGCGAGGCCGTGCCCGTCCGCGGATCGAGGGCGTCGCGCGTGCCGATGCGGCCGACCAGCCGGTAGTCGGCGCCGGCCTGGGCGCGGGTGCGTCCCGTCGTACCGACATCGACCTTGCCGCTGTCCTTCAGGTCGCGCTCGAGCTCGACCATCTCGGCGTACTCGCGGCCGATGAACATGACGCGGCCGCCGGCGGCGCGGTTGAGGTTCACCCGGATGCGGTCGGTGATCAGCGACTTGTCGATGATCTCGGAGCTCTCGTTCCGGAAGTACTTGGAATCGATGATCACCCGCGGCGGCTTGGCCGCGTTCATCAGCTGCGGGACGGTCAGCAGGTCGCGCATCATGGCGTCGGCCATGGAGACGATGTCCTGAGATTCCGTGCCGATGCCCTTCACCGCGTCGGGCGAGGCCGTGTCCTTGTAGACGGTGGCCGAGGCGCCGGGCTTCAGCTTCTCGCGCGCCTCGGCGGTTCCGGCGAGGGCGGCGGCGGCCAGCACGACGGCGGCCAGGTTCACGGCTTTACACACGAGCGATGTCCTTCAGGCGATGGCCCTGAGCGGGAGAAGGGCCCGCGCGTCGGCGGGCCCTGGTGCGGCCACAGAGGCCGGGCGACCTACTTCACCGGCGCCGAGACGACGGCCGTGAGATAGACGTCCTTCATTTCCGGGTAGATGGACTCGGTGGCCTCGAGGATCTTCGGGTACTCGGGCGCGGTCGAGTACTTGGCGTACATGAACCGGCTCATGTCCTCGAGCGAGTTGAACGACAGGTCGGAGCTCGACTTCAGGAACTCCTCGCCGCCGATCGCCTTCAGCGCGATCGACCGGCCCATGGACTCGCCCGCCTTCTTGCCGAGGAAGCCGCCGATGAACGGCACCTGCTCCATGGCCTTCTGGCCGGCGTAGTTGCCGGCCATGCCGCCGATGGCGGTGGAGGCGCGGACCTGCATCGACTTGGTCACCCAGGCCGCGGTCACCCCGTCGGAGGTGAACGGGCTCATGTACTTGCCGCCGGTGCCTTCGATCGGCGCCGGCGCGGCCATCTTGGCCGGATCCGGCATCTTGGGCGCGCCCCAGGCGCAGAGCATCAGCGCGCCGGCGACGAGCGCCGGCAGATAGGCCTTCTTCATCTCAACTTCCCCCACAACCCCAATGAGGAGCTTTCCCCAGACGCCCGGCCGCGGCCGCGCGTGCTCCACCCTTTCGGCTAACACAGTGATTTCAGGGGCCGCTTCCCCCAGATAGGGTATGCGCGGGGCAGGGATCGCAGGATTTGCGCAGGCCGGAAGTGGGCCGGCGACCGCGTTTCTAGGGCGAGGGCGCGCCTGCGGTCTCGTCGAAACAGACCAGGCCCGGCGCATGGGCCCAGCGGATCTCCACGTCGTCGCGCGAGGACGCGGCGAAGACGGCGCACAGCCGATAGGTGGCCGCACCGGTGGTCTGGTAGCGGTAGGGCTGGCCGGTTTCCGGGTCGCGCAGGGTGGCGGCGGGGAAGTCGCCCGACTGGGCGGCAAGGACGTCCAGGCTCGGCGGCAGGGCGCGATGCCGGCGGTGGTAGGCGTCGACGGCTCCGGCGATGCGGCTCAGCGCCTCCGCGCGATCGGCGTCGAGGCGTCGCGAGCGCTCCTGGCCCGGTCCGCCCATGACCATGACGCCGGCGGCGATGGCCGCGGCCACCAGGGCGCCGGAGGCGGCGAGAAAGACGACGTGCGCCCTCACGCGGCTTCGTCCTTGCGGATGTCGGCGAGGAAGTAGCCGAAGGTCCCGCCGGCGATGACCGCCACGGTGGCCACCTTCAGCAGGAAGCGCGCGCCGAGCTCGCCGCCGAGCACGTTGTAGACCAGGGCCGAGACGTCGCCGATCAGAGCCGCGGCGGCGATGAACAGGGTGAGCCAGGTCAGCCACTTGCGCGGCCGGCTCTCGCGCTTGGTGGGGTCGCGGTCGATGGCCGCGTGGACGTGACGCAGGAGGAAGGCGAACAGCGGGAAGGCGACCACCAGGGCCGCGATGTTGCGCCGCACGCCGTCCATCAGCACGGCGTGGAAGACCCGCCGCGCGGGGTCAGGGACCGCGAGGTCGATGAAGCGGAAGACCAGCGCGCCGAGGTTCCAGGCGCTGGCGTAGAGCGCGGTGAACATCAGGGCGTAGACGAACACCTCCTGCGCCGAGAGATAGGGCCTGGGCCGCGGCACCGGCAGGGGAAAGTCGGTCTCGGCGAAGGCGGCGAGCGCGGCGTTGACGTCCGCCGGGCTCCAGCCTGCGTCATGCAGCGCCCCCGAGATCCGCTCGCGCGGCAGGCCCTGTTCGAGGGCGCGTCGGGTGAAGTCGAGAAGCTCGAGGTTCATCGCAGCTCCAGGGACGCCCGCGGGGGCGGGCCTGGCATTGATCTGGATCGGAGGGCTAGTCGACCACCTTGAAGCGGCCCTTGTCGAAGAACCGCAGCACCTGTTCGAGCTCGTGGCCGCGGCGCAGGATCAGGCCGCCGCGCCCGACCACCGCCCAGGCGCCCTGGCGCTTGGCGAGCGCCGGGCGCTTCTCGATGCGGTAGAGCGGCGCCTCGGAGGCGCGCTCGAACACGGAGAAGACGGCGGCCTCAGAGAGCCCGTCGATACCGTAGTCGCGCCACTCGCCGGCGGCGACCATGCGGCCATAGAGGTTGAGGAGCCGGTTGAGCTCTCGGCGGTCGAAGAACACCCGCGTCGGGCCGGACGAGGGGCCGGGACGCGGCGTGGACTGCTGAGGCGGATCGAATGCCATCTGGAAAGAGCCTGACTCGAATCTGTCACCGACGCCAGAGGGCGGCGCCAGAGGGCCTACGCGCCACCTGGCGGAGAGTTGCCGGTCTGAGACGCACAGCCCCGCCACGCCGCGAAATGACCTTATTTCGGTCCAGCCCGCGCCTGATGCGCCCACCAGATTGTACTCGTCGGTTGATCGGTGCTGTCGGTCCTGGATCCTGAACAGCCCCCCCAGCCCCCCTGGATCGGTAGGCCGGTCGACCGACGCTAGATTTCTCCTCCCCCAGCGCGAGCCCGCGCGGTCCCTCTCCAGGCCGCGCGGGCTTTCTCTTTTCCGCCCGTCGCGAGAGAGCCGTGATGGCGCGCAGCGGAGAGGCGCAAAGGGGTCGCGGTCTTCGCGTTCCGCGAAACCGGGATGAGGGTCAGTTCTTGGCCTGGGCGACGCCGAGGATGCGGCCGCCCTTGGCGGCCTGGACGATGACCACGGTCTTGAGGCCCTCGTCGGTGCGCTTGGGCAGGCGGAAGGCGACCGGGCGCCCCTTCCAGGCGCCGAGGCGTTTCACCTCGCGCACGACGTTCTTCTGGACGATGGTCTGGCCCTTGTTGTCGCCGCTCTTGACGGCGACGTCCTGCTCGCGCGGGTCGTAGCGGACGAGCCAGACCTCGGCGCCGCCCTTGGGCGGACGACCGGATCCCACGTCGACGCGCCGGCCGGCGGCGATGAAGCGGATGTCGGGCGGATTGTGGCCGGCCTTGGCGGCCTCCTTCACCAGGCGCTCGACCTTCTCGGTCTTGGCGCCCGAGGCCTGGACCCGGCCGTCGACCACGACCTGGGGCGTATAGGGCTCGTGCAGGGAGAGCTTGGCCACATAGGCCTTCTGGCGCTCGGCGAACTCGGGCTTGGCGAAGGTGTCGGCCCAGCCGAGGTAGTCCCAGTAGTCCACCGGGAAGGTGAGGACGAGGACGCCCTTCTGCTCGGCCAGCTTGGCCGCATAGGCGTTCGCATCGCCGCAGGCGCCGCAGCCCTGGGCGGTGTAGAGCTCGACCACCACCGGCGTCTTCGCGGCGGCGGCCGCAGGAAGGGCGAGCAGGATCAGACCAAGAAGCGCGGCTTTCCGCATTGCGGCGCACTTAACCGGAGTTCCGGCCCCGAGGATGTCAACAAGGCGTGAGTAGAAGCGGGCGGCCTGCGGATTCGCAAGCCGCCCGCCCCTGAGGTCAGGCTTAGCCCTGCCGCGCGAGGTTGCGCAGCACGTAGTTCAGGACGCCGCCGTTCTTGAAGTATTCGAGCTCGGTGGGCGTATCGATGCGGCAGCGCACCGGGAAGCGGGCGATGCGGCCGTCGGTGGCCCGGTAGAGCTCGACGATCAGCTGCTTGCGCGGCGACAGGTCGGTGAGGCCGCGGATAGAGACGATCTCCTCGCCGGTCAGGCCGAGCTTGTGCCAGCCTTCCTGGATGAACTGCAGCGGCAGCACGCCCATGCCGACGAGGTTCGAGCGGTGGATGCGCTCGAAGCTCTCGGCGATGACCGCGCGGACGCCCAGCAGCTTGGTGCCCTTGGCCGCCCAGTCGCGCGACGACCCGGTGCCGTATTCCTTGCCGGCGAACACCACCAGCGGACGGCCCTCGCCCTGGTAGCGCATGGCCGCGTCGTAGATCGACATGACCTCGCCCGAGGGGAAGTGCTTGGTCACCCCGCCCTCGATGTCGGGGGTGATGCGGTTGCGGATCCGGATGTTGGCGAAGGTGCCGCGCATCATGATCTCGTGGTTGCCGCGACGCGCGCCGTAGGAGTTGAACTCCGACTGCGGCACCTGGCGCTCACGCAGGTAGACCCCGGCCGGCGAGGTCGCCTTGATCGAGCCGGCGGGCGAGATGTGGTCGGTGGTGATCGAGTCGCCGAAGACGCCCAGAACGCGCGCCTCGATGACGTCCTTCACCGCCTCCGGCTCCATGCCCATGCCCTGGAAGTAGGGCGGGTTCTGCACGTAGGTGGAGCCCATGTCCCAGGAATAGGTCTGGCCGCCGGCGACCTTGATGCCTTGCCAGTTCTTGTCGCCCTTGAAGACGTCGCCGTAGCGGCTGGCGAACATCTTGCCGGTGACGTGCTTGCGCTGAAGGGCGGTGACCTCCTCGGTCGTCGGCCAGATGTCCTTCAGATAGACCGGCTTGCCGTCCTTGCCCTCGCCGATCGGATCCTTGTCGAGGTCGACCAGCATGGAGCCGGCGAGCGCGTAGGCCACCACCAGCGGCGGCGAGGCCAGGTAGTTGGCGCGCACGTCCGGGTTCACGCGGCCTTCGAAGTTGCGGTTGCCCGAGAGCACCGAGACGGCCACCAGGTCGTTCTTGTTGATCGCCTCGGAGATCGGCTCCGGCAGCGGGCCGGAATTGCCGATGCAGGTGGTGCAGCCGTAGCCCACCAGGTTGAAGCCGAGCGCGTCGAGCGACTTCGTCAGGCCGGCGGCCTTCAGGTAGTCGGTGACCACCTGCGAGCCGGGCGCCAGCGAGGTCTTCACCCACGGCTTCACCTTCAGGCCCTTCTCGACCGCCTTCTTGGCCACGAGGCCGGCGGCGATCAGCACCGAAGGGTTGGAGGTGTTGGTGCAGGAGGTGATGGCGGCGATCACCACGTCGCCGTTGCCGATGTCGAAGTTCTCGCCGTCGACGCCGACGCGCTTGTTGATCTCGTCGGCCTTGTTGAACTCACCGGCCATGGCGGCCTTGAATTCGCTGGACGCGTCGGAGAGCAGCACCCGGTCCTGCGGACGCTTCGGGCCGGCCATGGACGGCAGCACCGAGGCGAGGTCGAGCTCGAGGGTGTCGGTGAAGATGGGGTCCGGATCGGACGGGTCGTGCCACAGGCCCTGGGCCTTGGCGTAGGCCTCGACGAGCTCGACGCGGGCCGGGTCGCGGTTGGTGGCCTTGAGGTAGTCGATGGTCGCGTGGCTGACCGGGAAGAAGCCGCAGGTGGCGCCGTATTCCGGGGCCATGTTGGCGATGGTCGCCTGGTCTTCCAGGGTCAGGTTGGCGAGGCCCGGGCCGTAGAACTCCACGAACTTGCCGACCACACCCTTCTTGCGGAGCATCTGGGTGACGGTCAGCACCAGGTCGGTGGCCGTGGCGCCGTCGGGCAGCTTGCCGTCGAGGCGGAAGCCGATGACTTCCGGGATCAGCATCGGGATCGGCTGGCCGAGCATGGCGGCCTCGGCCTCGATGCCGCCGACGCCCCAGCCGAGGACCGACAGGCCGTTGATCATGGTGGTGTGGCTGTCGGTGCCGACGACGGTGTCCGGATAGGCCACTTCCTGGCCCTCGTCCGAGTTCGTCCAGACAGTCTGGGCCAGGTACTCGAGGTTAACCTGGTGGCAGATGCCGGTGCCGGGCGGCACGACGCGGAAGTTGTTGAAGGCCGAGGAGCCCCAGCGCAGGAAGCGGTAGCGCTCCATGTTGCGCTCGTACTCGCGCTCGACGTTCTCGCCGAAGGCCTTGGCGGTGCCGAAGTAGTCGACCATCACCGAGTGGTCGATGACCAGGTCCACCGGGTTCAGCGGGTTGATCTTCTCCGGATTGGCGCCGAGGTTGACCATGGCGTCGCGCATGGCGGCGAGGTCGACGACGGCCGGGACGCCGGTGAAGTCCTGCATCAGCACGCGCGCCGGGCGGAAGCTGATCTCGTGCTCGACCGAGCCCCTGTTCTCGAGCCAGGCGGCGACCGCCTTGAGGTCGTCGGCGCTCACGGAGTCGCCGTCCTCGTTGCGGAGCAGGTTCTCCAGAAGGACCTTCATCGAGTTCGGAAGGCGCGAGACGCCCGAAAGTCCGGCTTCCTCGGCCGCGCGAAGGCTGTAGTAAGCATAGGTCTTGTCACCCACCACGAGTTCGCGGCGGGTTTTCAGGCTGTCCACTGACGCCATGTGAGGGATCCTTCTCCTGTTCCCGGCCGCTCCGAATTCGCTTCAGGGATCGCGCGCTTTTAGAGGCGGACGCACAGGTTCCGTCTCCGCGCGGCGTACGTCCCCCAAGGCGACGGCGGCCGGGCGCTTCATAGGCCAGACCGGCGCCAAGGTCCATGCGCGGGGTCCCCATTGATTCACGCGCTCAGGATCGAAGCCCTCGCGGTGCGCCGGGGCGGCCGTCTGCTGTTCGAAAACCTGGCCCTGGAGCTCGGGCCCGGCGAGGCGTGCGCGCTCATCGGACCGAACGGATCGGGCAAGACCAGCCTGCTGCGCGCGGTGGCGGGCCTGGTGCGTCCGGAGGCCGGCGAGATCGTCTTCGACGGCGCCGAGGCCGACACCGCCCGCGGCGAGGGCCTGCACTTCATCAGCCACCAGGACGGGCTCAAGCCCGCCCGCACCGCCTGGGAGGAGCTGCGCTTCTGGAGCGCCTGGTGCGGCGCCGACGAGGCCCACGCCCGGGCCGCGGCCGAGGCGCTGGAGCTCGTTCCCCTGCTCGACCTCGAGGTCCGCCGCCTGTCCGCCGGCCAGCGGCGGCGCCTCGCGCTCGCCCGCCTGCTGGCCGCGCCCCGGCCGCTGTGGCTGCTGGACGAGCCGCTCAGCCCGCTCGACGCGCGCTGGCGCGGCCGCTTCGGCGAGATCATGGCCGATCACCTGGGCCGCGGCGGCCTTATCCTGGCCGCCGTGCACGATCCCCTGCCCGGCGCCACCAAGACCCTGGAGATCCCGTCGTGAGTTCGCTGGGGACCCTGCTGCGGCGCGAGACGGCGCTGGCCTGGGGCCGCGGCGGCGGACCGCTGGTCACGGTGGGCTTCTACGCCGGGGTCGCCACCCTGCTGCCGCTGGCCATCGGCCCGGACAGCCAGAAGCTCGCCGCCGTCGCCACCGGTGCGGCCTGGGTGGCTCTGGCGCTCGCCTCGCTGCTGTCGCTCGAGCGCCTCTTCGAGCGCGACTACGAGGACGGGGCGCTGGACCTCCTGACCCTGTCGACGACGCCCCTGGAGCTGACCTGCGCGGTCAAATGCCTGGGCCAGTGGCTGGCCACCGGCGCGCCCCTGGCGCTGGCCGCGCCGATCGCGGCGATCAGCCTCGGGGCCGACGTCCGCCTGGCGCCGATGATCTTCCTCTGCGCCCTGGCCGGCGGCCTCGCTTTCGCCTTCCTCGGCGGCATCGGGGCGGCCCTGAGCCTCGGCGCCCGGCGCGGCGGGCTGCTGACCGCGGTGATCGTCCTGCCGCTGTTCGTGCCGCCGGTGATCTTCGGCGGCGGGGCGCTCGCCGCCTATGCGGGCGGCCTGCCCTGGCAGGGCGGCATGGCGCTGCTGGGGGCCTATGCCGCCGCCGCCGTGGCCGTGGGCCCCCTGGCCATGGCCGGGGCCTGCCGCAACGCCCTCTCCTGAGTTGTCGCAGATCAACGACGGAACCCCGATTGGGGCGCGTGTAAGGGCAGGGGTGTAAGAAGGACTGCCCATGAAACTGACCAGCATCGCTCTCGCCGCCGCGCTCAGCCTGACCGCCGGCGCGAGCCTCGCCCAGCCGGCCCCGGCGCCGGCTCCGGGCGCCCACCAGCACATGATGATGCGCGAGCACATGGACCCGGCCCAGATGGCCGAGCGCCACGCCCAGCATCTGCGCGACGCCCTGCAGCTGCGGCCCGACCAGGAGCCGGCGCTCAAGGCCCTGATCGCCGCCATGCAGCCGCCGCCCGGCGCCATGGACAGGATGCGCGGCGAACACGAGGCCATGGGCAAGCTCACCACGCCCCAGCGCCTCGACCGCATGCAGGCGATGATGGCCGAGCACCAGTCGCGCTTCGCCCAGCACGCCGACGCCATCAAGCGCTTCTACGCCCAGCTCAGCCCGACCCAGCAGAAGGCGTTCGACGCCATGCCGATGATGGGTCACGGCATGATGGGCGGCCACGGCATGATGGGTGAGGGCATGAAGGGCCACGGCATGAAGGACCACGAAATGGGCCACCGGATGCACGGCGCCATGCCGGGCGCACCCGGCGCTCCGCCCGCCCCGCTGGCCCACTGACGCGACCAGGGCTCGAAGGCGTCCGTGACCGAACGGACGCCTGCAGCCCCACCGGCCCGCCGCGCCTGATCGCGGGCGCGCTTGCCGCAGGGCGCGGCGGGGGCTAATCGGCGGACATGATCCCGGCCCCCGCCTTCCTGGCCAATCCGGAGCGGTTCATGGCGTTCTCGCGCTGGGCCGCGCCGATGTTCGGCGTCATCGCCGCCGTGCTGGCGGCCGCCGGCCTGTGGCTCGGCTTCACCGCCCCCGCCGACTACCAGCAGGGCATGACGGTCCAGATCATGTTCATCCACGTGCCGGCGGCCTGGATGAGCATGTTCGTCTATCTCTGCCTCGGCGTCGCCAGCCTGCTGGCGCTGGTGTTCCGCCATGTGCTGGCGGACGCCGCCGCCCAGGCCGCGGCGCCCCTCGGCGCGGGCTTCACCCTCCTGGCCCTCGTCACCGGCTCGCTGTGGGGCCGGCCGATGTGGGGCGCCTGGTGGGTGTGGGACGCGCGCCTCACCTCCGTGCTGGTGCTGTTCCTGCTCTACGTCGCCTACATCGCCCTGCGCGCCTCCATCGACGACGAGGCCAAGGCCGGGCGGGCCGCGGCGATCCTGGCGCTGGTCGGCGCGATCAACCTGCCGATCATCCATTTCTCGGTGAACTGGTGGAACACCCTTCACCAGGGCGCATCCGTGTTCCGGCTCGGCGGCCCGACGCTCGCCACGGTCTACCTCTGGCCGCTGCTGCTGATGGGCCTGGCCTACATGTCGGCGTTCGGCGCGCTGTGGCTGGTCAGAATCCGCGGCGAGGTCTGGCGACGGCGCGCCGAGGCGGCCGCCCTGCGCGCCGCGAGAGCTTGAGCCCATGAAAGACTATTCCGCCTACATCTGGCCGGCCTATGGCGTGACCATCCTGATGTTCGCCGGCCTGATCTGGACCTCGCTCGCCCACGCACGGCGCTGGCGGAAGAAGGCGCAGGAGCGGGGCGTCAAATGAGCCGCTGGCTGACGTTCCTGCCGCTCGTCGTGCTCCTCGGCCTCGGCGTCCTCTTCGCCACCTTCGGCCTGCACCACAATCCGCAGGTCCAGCCCAAGGCCATGGTCGGCAAGCCGGTCCCTGACCTCGCCCTGCCCTCGCTGGACGACGGGACGCCGGTGAAGCTGCGCGAGATCGCCGGCGGCAAGCCGGTCATCGTCAACTTCTTCGCCTCCTGGTGCGCGCCCTGCGAGATCGAGGCGCCGGTGTTGATGCAGATGAAGGCCCAAGGCGTCCGCATGGTCGGGATCGCCTACAAGGACGCGCCGGCCAACACCCAGGGCTTCCTGAACCGGCTGGGCGACCCCTTCGCCCAGCGGCTCGTCGACCGCGACGGCGCCGCCGGCATCGAGTTCGGCGTCACCGGCGTGCCGGAGACCTATCTCGTCGGCGCCGACGGCGTGATCCTCGACAAGCACACCGGTCCGCTCGAGGCGGCGGACGCCAAGGCGTTGGCCGCGCGGATGTTAACCTCTCGTTGAGCCGCGCGCCGGCAAGCTCGCGTTAACCATGTTCTCGCCTGAGCCCCGCCCGTGACCTCGCCCGTCCGACCGCCGATCTTCCCGCCCAGCCAGGCGGCGCAGGCGCCCCGCGCCGAGGCCGGCCGCACCGCCGCCCAGAAGGCGTTCTTCGACATCGCCATGGGCAAGGCCACCGCGCCCGCCCAGGCCCCCGCGGCGGCCCCGACGGCGAGCGCACCGGCCGCGCCGAAACCGATTCAGAAGACGCCCGATCCGACCGCCGAGGCCCCGACCAGGATCCTGCGGCCCGGCTCGCTCCTCGACATTCGGGTCTGACACCAACCGTAAGCTGTGGTGAAAATTAACTTTTCCTAACAGGAACGGGCCGCGCGGGAACGTGTTTCCCCTGCATGACCGGACGGGATCAGAAGGTATATGAGGAGGCCGCCGCCCTGTGGCGCGAGGTCTTCGGCGAGCCGCCGCCGATCCGCGCAGACGGCGCCACCCTGCTCGACGTGGTCATGAAGGCCCTGCCCGAGAAGGGCTACGAGCGCATGACCTCCCCGTGGCTGCGGTCCTCGCAGATCCATGGCGGCCGCGGCCTGAACTCCTGAGGCCCTACTCCGTGGGTGGGGGCGGCATGTCCTCGGCGCGGATGTACTTGGCCAGGAACGGCGCCTGGGTGACCGAGAAGATCACCGTCAGGATGAGCAGGCCGGGAAAGCGGAACAGCACCCAGGTCGAGTCGCTCTGTGTCCGCCAGACCGCCTCGTTGGCGATCGCCAGGAACAGGAAGAACAGGCCGTAGCGCAGGGTGAGCTTGCGCCAGGCGTCCTCGGGCATGTCGAAGGTCTCGCCCAGCAGCAGCTTCAGCGGGTGCTTGCGCAGGGCCAGGCCGGCGAACAGCACCACCGCGAAGACGAGGTTCATCACCGTCGGCTTGATCTTCAGGAGCCGCGGGTCGTGGAAGAACAGCGACAGGCCGCCGAACACCAGGGCCGCGCCGCCGGCGATGGCCGGGAACGGCGCGACGCGGCGCTCGACGATTGCGCCGACCAGCAGAGCCACGGCCGAGCCGCCCACCAGCCACCAGGTCGCCTGGGGCAGGTTGCGGCCGGTGGCGAAGAACGCGACCAGGAAGACGACCAGGGCCGAGTAGTCGACGAAGTAGCGGATCCAGTCCCGCGTCCGCTGGTTCATTGCGGGACCTCCGAGAGGCCGACGACCGAGCGGGCGAAGGCGCGCGGGTCGAAGGGCTGCAGGTCGTCGATCCCCTCGCCGACGCCGATCAGCTTGATGGGGCTGTCCGAGGCCTGGGCGACCGGCACCAGGACCCCGCCGCGGGCGGTGCCGTCGAGCTTGGTCATGACGATGCCGCTGACGCCGATCTGGTTGCCGAAGATGTTCTCCTGGGCGAGGGCGTTGCGGCCGACGGTGGCGTCGAGCACGAGCAGGGTCTCGTGCGGGGCGTCGGGATCGAGGCGCTTGATGACCCGGATGATCTTCAGCAGCTCGTCCATCAGGCCCTGCTTGTTCTGCAGGCGGCCGGCGGTGTCGATCAGCACGACGTCGTAGCCCTGGGCCTTGGCCTTCTCGACGGAGTCGAAGGCGAGGGCCGCGGCGTCAGAGCCCGTGGGCCGGCTCTCGAAGTCGGCCTTGGCGCGGTCGGCCCACACCTTGAGCTGCTCGACCGCGGCGGCGCGGAAGGTGTCGCCGGCGACGATCATCACCTTGGCTCCGCGGCTCGTCAGGTCGGCGGCGATCTTGCCAAGCGTGGTGGTCTTGCCCGAGCCGTTCACGCCGATGAAGAGGACGATGTAGGGCCGCGGGCCCGACAGCGGGTCGAACGCGCCGACGCGGGCGGCCAGCTCGTCGCCGATCGCCTCCGCCAGCGCCTCCTTGATCTCGGCCTCGTCGACGTCCTTGCCGAACTTCTCGGCGGCGAAGCGCTCGGTGATGCGCGCCGCGGAGTGGGGCCCGAGGTCGGCCTCGATCAGCATCTCCTCGAGCTCCTCGAGCCGGGCCTGATCGAGCGGCGCCTTCTGGACGAAGGTCTGGGTGATCTGCTCGCCCATCGCCTTGGAGGTGCGGGAAAGACCCGCCGTGAGGCGCTGGAACCAGCCCTTTTTCGGTTCGCTCATGTGCCGGCTTCTAAAGCGACAGCCGGCAAAAGTGGACACCAGTTTTGCGTCCGGCGGCGCGCGGAGGCCCAAACCGCCGCTTGCCGCGGTCCACGCGTCACCGCAGGTTGGCGACCATGGACGCGCTGGCGCAGGCTCTGATCCTCCTGGACTACGCGGCCGTGGCGGTGTTCGGCGCCTCCGGCGCCCTGGCCGCCGCGCGCCGCAAGCACGACATCGTCACCTTCGCCTTCTTCGCGGCGATCACCGGCGTCGGTGGCGGCACGCTGCGCGACCTGCTGATCGGGGCGCCGGTGTTCTGGGTCCACCGGCCAGCCTATCTGGCGGTCACCCTGGCCGCGGCGGTGGCGGTCTGGATATTCGGCTGGGGCCAGGGCCGCGAGCGGTTCCTCACCTGGCTCGATGCGGTGGGTATGGCCGCCTACGCGGTGGTGGGCGCGCTGAAGGCGCTGTCGCTCGGAGCGCCGCCGCTTTCGGCCATCGTCATGGGGGTGCTGACCTCGACCTTCGGCGGCATCATCCGCGACGTCCTGGGCGAGGAGCCGTCGGTGCTCCTGAAGCGCGAGCTCTACGTCACCGCGGCCCTGGTCGGCGCCAGCGCCTTCGTCGGCCTCAACATGCTCGGCGTCGGCCTCATGGCCTCGGGCTTGGCGGCCGTGGCCCTGGGGTTCGCGACCCGGGCCGGCGCCATCCTCTTCCACTGGAGCCTGCCGGCGTTCCCCGGGCGGGCGCCGCCGCCCTAGGCCTCGTCCGGCTGCTGGCGCGAGACCACTCCGGCGAAGGTCTCCGCCGCGCCGAGGCCGGTCTTCAGGTTCGTCCAGGCCGGCAGCTCGCCGAGGTGATCCACGTAGGACAGCTTCTCCGGGAACAGCAGCTGGGTGACCGGAGGCGCCGCCTCCGGATCGTCGAGGGCGCCGATCATCACCCCGACATTGCCCTTGGACTCGAAGGTCAGCGGGGTCCCGCACCTGGCGCAGAAGCCGCGCTTCACCGCCTCCGAGCTCTGGAAATGGGCCGGCGGTCCGTTGGTCCAGACGAGCTCGAAGGCGTCGACATAGGGGCCGAAGAAGTTGCCCGTCGCCTTCTGGCACATCCGGCAATGGCAGATGCTGGCCGCCCCCAGACGTTCCGCCGTGAACCGCACCGCGCCGCACTGGCACCCGCCGCTGAAGCTCATTCCGCCGCCTCCAAGGCCTCGACATGGGCGATCGCCCGCTGGCCGTCATGGCCGGTGACGCGCAGGCGCACGATCGCGCCCGGCTGGCCGGCGCCTTCGAACGCGATCTCGGTGAAGTCTTCAGCGCGGGCCACGGCCGCCCGCTCCACGAGGGCGGAAAGCCTGCGACCGACCTGGGCGTCCAGGTGGCGGACGAGGGCGGCCTCGCCGGCGGCGCGCAGGCGGGCGGCCCGCGCCTTCACCACATCCCGCCGCAGCTGCGGCATGCGGGCCGCCGGCGTGCCGGGCCGCGGACTGAAGGGGAAGACGTGGAGGAAGGACAGGCCCGCCTCCTCGACCAGCCTCAGCGTGTTTTCGAACATCGCCTCGCTCTCGGTCGGGAAGCCGGCGATCAGGTCGGCGCCAAAGGCGACGTCGGGACGCACGGCGCGCACCTCGGCCACCAGCTTCAGCGCGTCGGCGCGCAGGTGGCGGCGCTTCATGCGCTTGAGGATCATGTCGTCCCCGGCCTGCAGGCTGAGATGCAGGTAGGGCATCAGCCGCGGCTCCTCGGCCAGGCAGCGCAGCAGATCGGGGTCGATCTCGGCGGCGTCGATGGAGGAGAGGCGCAGGCGCGGCAGCTCGGGCACGAGCTTCAGGATCCGCGCGACGAGTTGGCCGAGGCTCGGCTGGCCGGGCAGGTCGGCGCCCCAGCTCGTCACGTCGACGCCGGTCAGCACCACCTCCTGGTAGCCCTGGGCGGCCAGGCGACGGACCTGCTCGACGATCTCGCCGGCCGCCGCCGAGCGCGAGTTCCCGCGGCCGTAGGGGATGATGCAGAAGGTGCAGCGATGGTCGCAGCCGTTCTGGACCTCGACATAGGCGCGCGCGCGGTCCTTCAGCCCGTCGATCAGGTGGCCGGCGGTCTCGCGCACGCTCATGATGTCGTTGACCCGCACCCGCATGGGTTCGGCCGACGGCGCATAGGCGCCCGCCTCGCTCTTTTCGGCGTTGCCGAGCACGAGGTCGACCTCGGGCATGGCGGCGAAGGCGGTCGGGTCGATCTGGGCCGCGCAGCCGGTGACGATCAGCTTGGCGCCGGGCCGCTCGCGGCGGGCCTTGCGGATCGCCTGGCGCGCCTGGCGAACCGCCTCGTTCGTCACCGCGCAGGTGTTGAAGACCACCGCGTCGGCCAGGCCGTCCTCGGCCGCCCGCTTGCGGATGACCTCGCTCTCATAGGCGTTCAGCCGGCAGCCGAAGGTGACGATGTCGACATCCTTGGTCACGGCAGCTCGCCCGCGAAGTCGACGGCCGCCGGGCCGGTCATGATCACGTGGTTGTCGTCGCGCCACTCGATGAACAGCTCGCCGCCGTCCAGCTCGAGGGTGGCGGCGCGGTCGACGAGATCGCGGCGCGCGGCGGCCACCAGGGCCGCGCAGGCGCCGGTGCCGCAGGCCCTGGTCAGGCCCGCCCCGCGCTCCCACACCCGAAGGCGGATATGGCCGCGGTCGACCATCTGGGCGAAGCCGACGTTGACGTGCTCGGGGAACAGCGGGTGGCGCTCGATCGCCGGCCCGGCCTGAAGGATCGGCGCCTCGGCGATGTCGGTGACGAAGAAGGTGACGTGCGGATTGCCCATCGACACGCATCCGGGAGGCGCGCCGAGCTGGGGGTGTTCGTAGAGCACCACGTCGAGGGCGCGCGTGTCGTGCTCGGCGGCGAGCGGGATCTCGCGCCAGGCGAGGCGCGGCTCGCCCATGTCGACGCTGACCAGCCGCTCGCCCGCCTTTTTGGCGTAGAGCTTGCCGGCCTGGGTCTCGACGACCACCTCGTCCTTGCCGGTGGACTGCATCAGGAGCCAGCCGACGCAGCGGGTGCCGTTGCCGCAGGCGCCGACCTCCTCGCCGTCGGCGTTCCAGAAGCGCACGCGCGCGTCGACGCCGGGCGCCGGCTCGATGGCGATGAGCTGGTCGCAGCCGACGCCGCTCGTGCGATCGGCGATGGCGCGCACCTCCGCGGCCGTCGGCTGGAACGGCTGGGTGCGGGCCTCGACGACGACGAAGTCGTTGCCGAGCCCGTTCATCTTCAAGAACGGACGGCTCATGGTCGCGGACATATAGGCGAGATGCGCCCTTTGCGCACGCGCGGGGGAGACAGGCGCGGTTTCGTGACGCTAGAAACGGGGCATGAAATCGCTCGCCCTGGCGCTCGCCGCGCTCGTCCTTGCCGCTCCCGCCGCCCGTTCGCAGGAGATCAGCCCCGATCCCTTCCAATGGCTGGAAGACATCGACACGCCGAAGTCGATGGCCTGGGTCGAGAAGCAGAACGCCCGCACCGCCGAGCGGCTCGAGAAGGACCCGCGCTACGCGGCCTTCCACCAGGAGGCGCTGGCGATCTTCACCGCACAGGACCGTATCCCGACCCCGCACTTCCGGGCCGGCGGGGTCGACAACTTCTGGCAGGACGGCGCCCACGTGCACGGGCTGTGGCGGCACGCGAGCCTTTCCTCCTACCGCTCGGCGGCGCCGCAGTGGGAGACGCTGCTGGATCTCGACGCCCTCTCCAAGACCGAGGGCAAGAACTGGATCTGGAAGGGCGCGACCTGCCTGAAGCCGGATGAGCGGCTCTGCCTGGTCAGCCTCTCCAACGGGGGCTCGGACGCGGTCGAGGTGCGCGAATTCGACACGGTGGCGAAGCGCTTCGTCGACGGCGGCTTCCAGTTCGCCGACGGCAAGCAGAACGTCGAATGGGTGGATCGCGACACCCTGCTGGCCGACCGCGAGTGGACGCCCGGCGAGGTCACCGCCTCGGGCTACGGCTACGTGGTCAAGCTGGTCGGCCGCGCGGGCGCGCCGCGGGAGGTCTATCGCGGGACCGAGACCGACGTCTCGGCCCAGGGCGTGGTCCTGCGGGGCGCGGGCGGCAGGGCCGACGCGGTGATGATCCGCCGCGGCGTCACCTTCTTCGAAAACGAGTTCTACCTCGTCGGCGACAAGCCTTCGATCGGGGCGCCGACGCGCATCCCGCTGCCGCTGAAGGCCGAGTACCAGGACTATGTGGCCGGCCAGGCGGTCTTCACCCTGCAGGAGGCCTGGCATGGCTTCGGCGCCGGCGCCCTGATCGCCTACGACCTCGCGACCCTGAAGCGCGACCCGGCCGCCGCCCAGCCGACGCTGGTGTTCCAGCCGGGCCCACGCCAGGCGATCCAGTCAGTGGCCGCGACCAGGGACCGGCTGGCGGTCGACCTCCTGGAAGACGTGAAGGGGGCGCTGGACGTCTATGCCTATGCGGGCGGTCGCTGGACGGCGAAGCGGCTGCCGCTGCCGAAGGACGCCAACGTCGTGCTGGTGGACGCCGCCGGGGACAGCGACCAGCTGTTCGCCAATGTCGAGGGCTTCCTCGAGCCGACGGCCCTGTGGCTCGCCGACACCGCGTCCGGCCGGGCCGCGAAGCTGAAGCAGCTGCCGGCTCGCTTCGACGCGTCGAAGGACGTGGTCGAGCAGTTCTGGGCGACCTCCACCGACGGGACCAAGATCCCCTACTTCCTGGTCCGGCCGAAGGCGATGAAGGCCGACGGCTCCACGCCCACCATCGTGTACGGCTACGGCGGCTTCGAGCTCGCCAAGCCGCCGATCTACCTGCCGGAGATGGGCAAGATCTGGCTGGAGCGCGGCGGGGCTTATGTGATCGCCAACATCCGCGGCGGCGGCGAGTTCGGGCCGGCCTGGCACCAGTCGGTGATGCGCGAGAAGCGCCAGCTCGCCTTCGACGACTTCGCGGCCGTGGCCAAGGACCTGATCGCGCGTGGGATCACCTCGCCGCACCACCTGGGCATCTACGGTCGCTCCAATGGCGGGGTGCTGACCAGCGTCTCGATCACCCAGCATCCCGAGCTGTTCAACGCCGCGGTCATCGAGAGCCCGCTGATCGACATGCTGCGCTACAACCACCTGTCGGCCGGCGCGTCCTGGGTCGGCGAGTACGGCGATCCCGACAAGCCGGAGGACCGGGCGTTCATCGAGAAGTACTCGGCCTACCAGAACCTGAAGCCCGGAGTGAAATATCCGGAGGCCTACATCACCACCAACACCCGCGATGACCGCGTGCATCCGGGCCACGCCCGCAAGTTCGCCGCGCGGCTGGAGGCGATGGGGATCCCCTATCTCTATTACGAGCAGACCTTCGGCGGTCACGCCAACGACGCCGACCCGGAGCTCAACGCCCGGCGCTGGGCCCGGCACTATGTGTACCTGGCCCAGAAGCTGATGGACTGAGCCGAGACGCCCCTCCTTCGGGGAGGATCCGAAGGCCTCAGCTCTTCTCGATCGCCGCGGCGGTGTCGTCGAGGATGTTGACGATGCGGTCGATCTCCTCGGGCGTGATCGGGCGGCGCGACAGCCGCGCCTGCAGGGCCATGCCCAGATTGGCCATGGCGCGGCCGATGCGCGGGCGGCTGGACTCCGAGCTCTCCGCCACCTCGGCCATGCGGGCGAAGATCGCCTCCACGTGGGTGCGGGTCTCCTCGGTGAGCTTCTTGCCCTCGTCGGTCGGCTCGTAGAGCTTGCGGCCGGTCTCGCCGCCGGCCTGGCGGACGAGGCCCTCGTCTTCCAGCATGGCTAGGGTCGGATAGATGACCCCGGCGCTGGGGCGGTAGGCGCCGCCGGTGCGCTCCTCCAGCTCCTTGATCAGCTCGTAGCCGTGGCGCGGCTGCTCGGCGAGCAGGGCCAGGACCACGAAGCGGAGGTCGCCGTGCTCCAGCAGCCGGCCCAGCCGACGGCCGCCGCGCATGCGGCCGCGCCCATGGCGCTCTGCGTGTCGGGTCCAGTCACGGCTCATCCCATAGCTCCGGGGGTCGCGGATGCGCTCTTCATAACGGTCGTGTCTGTGGTGATGCCACATCGTTTTCGCTCCTATCGCGATATATCGATATTGCAGATATATCGAGATCGCATCGAAGCGCAAGCACTTTCGATATAGTCTAAATGTATCTAGGTGCGCAGGGTGTCGGCCAGGAGGCGGCCTTCGGCGGCGCGGCTGGACCCGGCGCGCCAGGCCACGACGATCTCGCGGCTGGGATGATCGGCAGCGATCGGGCGAACCGCGACCGGCGCGGCGTCGGTCAGCCCCGCCTCGATGGCCATGGCCGGCAGGAAGGTGACGCCCAGGCCCGAACCGACCATCTGCACGAGGGTTGGCAGTGAGGTGGCGGCGAACACCTCCTCGCCCGGCGCTGCCTTCGGCGGCTTCAGTCCGCAGGCGGCAAGGGCATGCTCGCGCAGGCAGTGGCCGTCCTCCAGGAGGATGATGTCCTCCTTCTCCAGGGCTTCGACCGTGGCGCTCTGCTGGCCGGCCAGCGGGTGGTTCGCGGGCACGGCGGCCATCAGCTCGTCGTCCGACACGTGAGCGTAGTGGAGGCCGGTGAGGTCGTAGGGCAGGGCGATCAGGGCGGCGTCGAGCTGGCCGGCGCGCAGGGCCGCGATCAGCCGGTGGGTCAAGTCCTCGCGCAGAAACAGGCGCAGCTTGGGGAAGCGCTCGCGCAGCAGCGGCAGGGCGCGCGGCAGCAGGAACGGCGCGATGGTCGGGATGACGCCCAGGCGGAACCGGCCGCTGAGCGGCTGGGAGGCGCTCTTGGCCGCCTCGACCAGCTCCTCCGCCTCGTTGAGGATGGTGCGGGCGCGGCGCAGGGCCTCCTCGCCCACCGGGGTCAGGATCACGCCCGCGCGGGAGCGCTCGACCACCGGAGCGCCCAGGCAGCGCTCGAGCTCCTGGATTCCGGCCGAGAGGGTGGGCTGGGTGACGTGGGCCGCCTCGGCGGCCCGCCCGAAGGCGCCGTTCTCGACGAGCAGCTTCAGGTACTGGAGTTGGCGAAGGGTGGGCAGCATGGGTCGAATATAGAGCCCATCTATGCGAATTCCAGGAACTATCGATTGGGCTTGTGGGCGGAGCCGGCCTATCTCAGGTCCCAGCGCGGCTCGCCTCCCTCCCAGCCCAAGCGGGCCGCCTGAAACGCTCCGGGGGACGGGCCCCCACGTTCCCCGGAGCCCATTCGCCACACCGCCTCACGGCGCGGCGGAGGCGTCTGGCCGGCCGGTCTCAACATACCGCTTCAGACGGGCGACCTGCTCGGCCAGCACGGTGTCGACCGGCGCGGCCCAGTGCTCCGCCAGCCCGCCCTTGGCGTAGCCGCCGACATCGTAGGTGAGGGTCAGGTCCGTGCCGCCGGGCGAGTCCTTGAGGGCGATCCCCATGTGCCCGGCCGCGCCGGTGAACTGCAGCGGTCCGAGGCCGCCGAACATCCTGAGCTGCGCACCCTGGTCCACATAGGTCAGCGTCATGTGGCGGACGAAGCCGCCCGCCAGCTTCTCGCAGAAGCAGCCGTTGGCGAGGTCGAGGGTCAGGTTGCGGGCGTCGCCCGACCAGCTGTGCTGGCTGTTCCACCAGGCGGCGGGCGTCATCAGGGCCGCCCACACCTTGGCCCGCGGCGCGAGGATGCCGACCTTCTCCGTCACCTCGAAGCCGGCCGGCGACTGGTCGGTCACCTCGGCCCGGGCGGCGCCGGCGACGAGGCTCATCGTCACGGCGGCGAGCGTCAGCATCTTGCGCATGGGGTTCCCCTTCCGGGCTCAACCCTAGCAGGTCGTCTCCCGCAACACGCGCGCCAGCCTACCCACGCCGGGGAGCATGGCCTGGGCCGGAAAGCCGGTGAAGCCGAGCATCAGCCCCGAGCGGGGCGGCGCGTCGTGATAGAGCCGGCTGATCGGGCGCACCACGAGGCCTCGCTGGGCCGCCGCGGCCTGCACGGCGACGTCCGACCGCCCGTCCTGCAGGAAGGCCATGAGGTGCATGCCCTGGTCGGGAACGTCGACCTCGAGGAGATCGGCGAGCTCGCCCTCGAGGGCCGCCACGAGCGCGTCGCGCTGGTCGCGGTAGGCCAGGCGGCGGCGGCGCACGTGGGCGGCGAAGTCGCCGCTTTGCATGAACTCCAGCACGATCGCCTGGGAGATGGTCGGCGGCTGGCGGTCGACCAGGCCGCGGGCGGTGGCGAAGGCGGCGGCGAGGGGCTTCGGCGCCACGAGGTAACCCAGCCGCAGCCCCGGGAAGAGCGACTTGTTGAAGGTGCCCACGTAGATCACCCGCTCGCCGCCATCGAGGCCCTGGAGCGAGGCCAGCGGCGGGCCCGAGTAGCGGAACTCCGAGGCGTAGTCGTCCTCGACGATCCAGGCGCCGGCCGCCCTGGCCCAGGCGATGAGCTCAAGGCGTCGGGCCATGGAGAGGGTGACCCCGAGCGGATACTGGGTGGAGGGCGTGATGAAGGCCATCCGCGCGTCCGGCGCGATCGCCACGCCGGCCGCCACGTCCAGGCCGGCGCGGTCCACCGGGATCGGGTGCAGCCGCGCGCCGACGGCCGTCAGGGCGCGCCACGTCGGCTCGTAGCAGGGATCCTCGACCCACACCGGCGCGCCGGGCTCGAGCAGGATGCGCGCCGCCAGGTCGGCGGCGTGCTGGGCGCCGGCGGTCAGCACCACTTGGTCGGGCTCGCAGACGACGCCACGGGCGGCCCGCAGGTAGTCGGCGATCACGGCGCGCAGCTCGGCCATCCCGGCCGGCTCGGTGTAGCCGAAGTGGATCGGATCCAGGCAGCGGAGCGCCTTGCGGGTAGCGCGCGACCAGGCGTCCTGGGCGCGGGCGTCCATCAGGGTGCGACCGTTGGTGAAGAGCTGCGGCTCGCGCGCGCCCGCCGGGAGCGTCAGTTCGGCGAGCTCGCGGACCCGCGGCGGCGGCTCGGGGGTGGCGGCCGGCTCGGGCTCGGCGGCGGGCCTGCGGACCTCCAGCACGCCGGACAGGTCGCCGGCCACGAAGGCGCCGGAGCCGCGGCGGCCCTCGATATAGCCCTCCGCCTGGAGGAGGTCGTAGGCTGCCACCACGCTGGCCCGCGCCACGCCGAGGTGCTCGGCCAGGCCGCGGCTCGACGGCAGGCGCCCGCCCGGCAAGAGCGCGCCCGCATGGATCGCCTCGCGCACCTGGTCGTAGACCTGGCGGATCACCGGCTCGCCGGCCTGCGGCGGGCGCCAGGCGTAGAGGTCGGCCCAACTGGTCTGCTGCATCATCGGAAACTGGACCTTTCGGCCAGACCACACAAGGCTTAGCCGGACCTCGACAGACACGGAGGCCCGAATGACCCCGCAGAAGATGCAGCTCGCCCACGCTCCGCTGGAGAACCGCTTCGTGCGCCTCGAGCCGATGGGCGAGGCCCACCGCGAGGATTTCCGCGCCGCCTGCAACGAGGACGAGGTCACCTGGCAGACGCTCTATCCGTTCTCCTACGCCGGCGAGCATTTCGACCCGAGCTGGGCGCGCGTGCAGCGCGACCGCGAGGCCGGGACCTTCCTGCCCTTCGCGGTGGTGGTCGACGGCCGCTGCCGGGGGATCAGCGGCTACCTGACCCCCGAGGCCACCAACGCCACGGTGGAGATCGGCGGCACCTGGTACCATCCCGACCTGCGCGGCGGCGCGGTGAACCCAGCGGCCAAGCGCCTGCTGCTCGGCCACGCCTTCGACGCGGGCGCCCGGCGGGTGCAGTTCAAGGTCGACGCCATCAACGCCCGCAGCCGCGCGGCGGTGACCAAGCTCGGCGCGGTGCAGGAAGGCATCCTGCGCCAGGACCGGCTGTGCTGGACCGGCCGGATCCGCGACACGGTCTACTTCTCCATCCTCAGGGACGAGTGGCCGGAAGTGCGCGAGCGGCTTGAGGCCCGGCTGGCGGCTTTCGAGCGGGAGCTGGCCGATGCCTGAGTTCACCCCAACCGAGCGCTCCCGGGTGCGGCGGCGGCCGCAGCGGGCCGCCTATGACGAGGCCACGGTCTACAAGGTGCTGGACGCCGGCATCCTCGCCCACGTCGGCTATGTCCTCGACGGCCAGCCGTTCGTCACGCCCACCGCCTACTGGCGCAAAGGCCGGCGGCTCTACTGGCACGGCGCCGCGGCGAGCCGGATGCTGCGGGCCGTGGGCGAGGGCCAGCCGGTGTGCCTTACCGTCAGCTTCCTCGACGGCTTCGTGCTCGCCCGCTCGGGCTTCCGGCACTCGCTCAACTACCGCTCCGTGCTGGCCTTCGGCCGCGCGCGGTTGGTCGAGGACCTGGAGGCCAAGCGCCTCGCCATGGACGACTTCATCGAGCGGCTCTATCCGGGCCGCACGACGAGCCTGCGTCCGGCGACGGAGGCGGAGCTGAAGCAGATCGCGCTCGCGGAAATGACCATCGAGGAGGCCTCCGCCAAGCAGCGCGCGGGCGGCCCCATCGACTACGCGCCGGACGAGGGCTGGCCGGCCTGGTGGGGCGAGATCCCGCTGGACCAGCGGCTTGGCGCGCCAAAACCCGCGGGGCTGGCCGCCGGGGCCGCGCCGCGGGTGGCCCTGGAAGCCGAGGCGCCCTGCGCGTTTCCGTTCTAGCCCCGCTCTAGGCCTTCTCGAAGTGCAGCGGACCGCCCCAGAAGGTCTCCACGAGGCCGTTCTGGGCGCCGGGGGCGCCGGTGGTCAGGAACAGGCGCTTGCCGCTGTGGCCGGGGTCGAACTCCGGATGCCGCTCCAGATAGCGCGTCAGGGCGTCGGCGGTCGCCTGCGGCTGGTGGATCAGCGGCGTGCCGGGGGGCAGGGCGGCGCGGAACAGGTCGGCGACGATCTCGTAGTGGGTGCAGCCGAGGATCGCCCGGTCGGGGGCGCGGCCGATGCGCTTGGCGAGGGCGGCGACGTGACGCTCGATCACCCGCTTCAGCTCCTCGCGGCCGGCGCCCTGCTCGATCATCCGCGCCAGTTCCGGGCAGGGCTCGGAGAACACCGCGACGTCCTGGCGGCGCTTGTCGATCTCGATCTCATAGACCCGGCTGCTGGTCGTCGCCGGGGTCGAGAAGACGCCGAGAATGTCGAGCTTCTCGACCTTGTCGCCGCGCCGCTCGGCCTCGTGCTCCCAGGGCAGACCGGTGGCCGCCTCGATGGTCGGGACGATGATGCCGATGACGTTCACCGGCCGACCGAGCGCCTTGCGGTAGCCCGGCAGCCAGGTCTGCTGCAGGCGGCGGAGCGCCACCGCGGCGGCGGTGTTGCAGGCCAGGACCACGAGGTTGCAGCCCTCGGCGAACAGCCGCTCGCAGCCGGCGCGGGTCAGCGCCACGATCTCCTCGCCGGGCCGCCCGCCATAGGGGCTGTTCGCCTGGTCGGCGAGATAGACGAAGTCGGCGGTCGGGAACCGCTCCACGAGCTTGTGATGGACGGAGAGCCCGCCCACCCCGGAGTCGAAGACGCCAATGGCCATGAGCTGGTGTTAGCGGGCGTCGCGGCGGACCGCCAGCGGCCAATCCGCCACGCCCGGCCGCCTCACTCGCAGGTGGCGTAGCAGGTGGGATCGCTGCCGAACCAGGTGCCGGGCGGCGGGAAGTAGCAATTGCCCTGCTGGTCCCAGGCCCCGGGGCCGCGGGTGCAGTTCTTCGCCGCCGGCATGGTCAGGTAGACGCTGCCGTACTGGCAGCTCATCTGGCCTCCGTCGACGCGCATGCCGATCAGCTTCAGGCCGGGGCCGTTGTTGTCGTAGCGGGCGAAGCCCGTGGGAATGCCCACCGTCGCCGCGATCGTCGCCGGGCAGGCGATGTTCCGCGTCGCCGCGGCCTTGGCCGTGGACGTCGGCTTGGCCGGCGACTGCAGTTTGGCCGGCTGGGCGAGCGCGACGCTTGGGGCGGCGGCGAATTGCGGGGCCAGCACGAGCGCTGCGGCCAGAAGGCCGGAAATCAAAGGCTGCAAGGTCAGCGTCTCCTCCAGGAACAAGCTTGACCGTAAGCTATGCCGTGATCCGCCGCTCAGGCGAAGAGGTCGCCTTGCGCCGCCGCCTTGGCCCCCTCGATTGCCAGCAGCCTGAGCTTGGTGTTGACCCCGCCGCGCGCCGAGAAGCCGCCGAGCTTCCCGCCCGCGGCCGTCACGCGGTGGCAGGGCACGACGATCGGCCAGGGGTTCTTGCCCAGCGCCTGGCCGACGTCCCGCGCCAGCAGCTTGTCCCCGAGCTTCTCGGCCACCTCGCCGTAGGTCAGGGTCTCGCCCGGCGGAATGGCGCGTGCGATCTCGTAGACCCGGGCGTGGAACTCCGGCGTGCGCGACAGGTCGAGGGCGACGCCCGTGAGGTCGGCCGGCTCGCCCGCCAGGAGGACGCGGATCGCCTCGATGGCCTGGGCGACGTCGGCCGGCGGCGGGGCTTCGACGATCTCCGGGAAGCGGCGCAGGAAGCTCTTGCGCGCGACCTCGGCCTCGCGCTCCGGAAGGTGCACCCCGACCAGGCCGGCCTCGCCCCAGGCGAGGCCAGCCCAGCCGATCTTGGTCTCGAACAGGGCGTATCGGGTCATGCCGCGAAAGATAGGCCGCACGACCGAGAACCGCTGGCGGCTTTCGGACCCGAACCTCGGATGCGGCGCAAGCCGCGCGGAGCCCGACGAAAATCGGCCGGCTGCGGGATTCCTTGACCTAAACCATCCACAGGCGCATAAGCGCGCCCTTCCGGCGCAACCTCGGTCAGCGCCCTCCACCGCCACGACCCCCATCACCATATGGGACGAGGGCGGCGAGGCCCCCCGTCCACGCAATCGTGCACGGGGGTCGATCGCGTTTGCGCCACTCCATTTTCGCGAATAGCGAAAATGGGCACTGGAAAAGCTACGCAATTCGCATCCGCGAATTGCTGGTGGAGTTCGTTTTGTTCGACGCGCTGTCAGATCGTCTGTCCACCGTCTTCGACCGGCTGTCCGGTCGCGGTGTGCTGTCCGACAAGGACATCGACGAGGCCCTGCGCGAGGTGCGCGTGGCCCTGCTCGAGGCCGACGTCGCCCTGCCCGTGGTGCGCGAGTTCATCGCCAAGGCCAAGGAGCGGGCGACCGGCGAGGCGGTGATCCGGGCGGTGAAGCCCGCCGACCAGGTGGTCAAGATCACCTACGACGGCCTCGTCGAGATGCTGGGCGGGGACAAGGAGCCCGAGGCCCTCAACCTCAGCCTCAACCCGCCGACGATCATCATGATGGCCGGCCTGCAGGGCTCGGGTAAGACGACGACCGCCGGCAAGCTGGCCCTGCGGCTCCAGAAGGAGCGCAAGAAGGTCCTGCTGGCCTCGCTCGACACCCGCCGCCCGGCGGCTATGGAGCAGCTGGCGACCCTCGCCACCCAGGCCGGCGTCGAGAGCCTGCCGATCGTCGCCGGCCAGGCCGCGCCGGACATCGCCAAGCGGGCCATGACGGCGGCCAAGCTCCAGGGCTACGACGTCCTGATCCTCGACACCGCCGGCCGCACGACCCTCGACGAGGCGATGATGAGCGAGGCGGCCGAGATCGCCCGCATCGCCAACCCGCACGAGACCCTGCTGGTCGCCGACAGCCTGACCGGCCAGGACGCGGTGCGCACCGCCAAGGCCTTCCACGAGCGCCTGCCCCTGACCGGCCTGGTGCTGACGCGAGCCGACGGCGATGGCCGCGGCGGCGCGGCGCTCTCGATGCGCGCGGTCACCGGCCTGCCGATCAAGTTCCTCGGCGTGTCGGAGAAGATCGACGGGCTCGACGCCTTCGACGCCCACCGGGTCGCCGGCCGCATCCTGGGCCAGGGCGACGTGGTCGCCCTCGTCGAGAAGGCCGCCCAGGACATCGACGCGGCCAAGGCCGAGGCCATGGCCAAGAAACTGGCCAAGGGCCAGTTCGACCTCGAGATGATGTCCGAGCAGCTCGGCCAGATGAAGAGGATGGGCGGCATGGAAGGCCTGATGGGCCTCTTGCCCGGCGTCCAGAAGGTCAAGAAGCAGATCTCCGAGGCCGGCATCTCCGACAAGATGCTCGACCGCCAGCAGGCGATCATCTCGTCCATGACCAAGGCCGAGCGGAAGAAGCCCGACATCCTGCAGGCCTCGCGCAAGCGGCGCATCGCCGCCGGCGCGGGCGTCGAGGTGGCCGAGGTGAACCGGCTGCTGAAGCAGCACCGCCAGATGGCCGACGCCTTCAAGATGATGAGCCGCGACGGCGGCAAGGGCTTCGCCCAGATGGCGCGCATGATGGGCGCCGGCGGCGGCAACCCGATGGCCCAGCTCAAGGCGCTGGGCGGCGGCAAGATGCCCCAGCCGACCCCCGAGCAGCTCGAAGAGATGCAGAAGCAGCTGCAGGGCCTCGGCGGCCCGGGCGGCCCGAAACTTCCAGGCCTGGGCGGACTGCCCGGCTTCAACCCCTTCAAGAAATAACCGGACTTAAAAGGACCTACCGATGCTGAAGATCCGTCTCGCCCGTGGCGGCGCCAAGAAGCGCCCCTACTACTCGATCGTCGTCGCCGACAGCCACGCCGCCCGCGACGGCCGCTTCATCGAGAAGGTGGGCTCCTACAACCCGCTGCTGCCGAAGGACCACGCCGACCGCCTGGTCGTGAAGGCCGAGCGCATCCAGGAGTGGATGTCCAAGGGCGCCCAGCCGACCGACCGCGTGGCGCGCGAGCTGGCCAAGCTCGGCATCACCAAGTGGGAGCACGGGAACAACCCGAAGAAGGGCGAGCCGGGCACGAAGGCCAAGGAACGCGCCGAAGAGCGCGCCCAGCGCGAGGCCGACCGCGCCGCCGCCGCGGCTGAAGCCGCCGCCGCCCCGGCCGTGGAAGAGGCTCCGGCCGTGGAAGAGGCTCCGGCCGAGGAAGCCGCTCCGGTGGAAGCCGCCGCCGAGGAGGCCCCCGCCGCCGAGGCCGCCCCGGCTGAAGAAGCCCCGGCCGCCGAAGAGGCTCCCGCCGCCGAAGCTCCGGCCGGCGACGAAGCCGCCGAAGGCTAAGCGTTCCGGGTGGGCGAGCCGCTCATCCTGGTGGGCCGCGTCTCGGGCGCCTTCGGCGTCCGCGGCGAGGTCCGCATCACGACCTTCACCGCCGATCCCCTGGCGCTCGCGACCTATCGCGACCTGAAACGCCAGGACGGGCAGCCGGCGCTGACCATCCTCTCCGCGCGCCTCGCCAAGGGCGGGATCATCGTGCGGACCAAGGAGGTGGAGACGCGCGAACAGGCCGAGGCCCTGCGCGGCCTGAAGCTGCACATCCCGCGCGACATCCTGCCCGAGCCGGAGGAGGACGAGTTCTACGTCACCGACCTGATCGGCCTCGCCGTCGAGACCTTGGCGGGCGAGCCGCTCGGCCGGGTCAAGGACGTGCGCGACTTCGGGGCCGGCGACCTGCTCGAGATCCAGCCGCCGGAAGGCGCGAGCTGGTATCTGCCGTTCACCCGCGAGTCGGTTCCGGAGGTGCGGATCGCCGAAGGCAAGGTCCTCGCCGTCCCGCCCCGAGAGGCCGAAGAGGCCGAAGACGCCGACTGATCCGGCGCAGTCAGGGCGCCGTTCACGCTCCCGGGAATTTCGGGAAGGCGGGCACCCCTTCGGGGAACTGGTGGAACTTCGGCGCGTCGGACGTCCACATGACCACCTGCGGCCCCTCGAACAGCGAGGTGTCGTCCATCGAGCCGACCTTGACGATGACGCCCTGCGGCAGGGCCGGCGCCCGGGTGGTGAGCGGCGCGCCGCAGGTTCCGCAGAACTCACGGGTCACGGCGTTCGGGATGTCGGTGCGCGTGAAGCGCTTGGGCTCGCCCTTGGTGTAGCGGAACCCCGCCGCCGGCATGGCCAGGAACAGGTTCTCCGCCCCGCCGGTGATGTGCTGGCATTCGCGGCAATGGCATTCGCCGCGCATCAGGGGCTCGCCCTCGCACTCGTAGCGCACCTCGCCGCAGTAGCAGCCGCCCGTCAGCTTCATCGCATCCTCCCGCTCTCGTTGGCGGGCAGCCTAGCTCAGGCCTTGGGCTTGCGCATCCGCATCAGGCCTTCCTGGGCGACGGAGGCCACCAGCACCCCGTCCTGGCGATAGATGCCACCGCGGTTGAAACCGCGGCCGCCCGAGGCCGAGGGGCTGTCCTGCACGTAGAGGTGCCAGTCCTCGAAGTTGGTCGGATGGTGGAACCACATGGCGTGGTCGAGGCTGGCCGACTGGAAGCCCGGCGTGCGCCAGCTGACCCCGTGCGGCCGCACCGCCGTGCCCAAGAGGCTCATGTCCGAGGCGTAGGCCATCACCACCTGGTGCATGCGCTCCTCGGAACCGACCGGCGTGCGCGAGCGGAACCAGAGGCGCTGGTAGGGATCCATCTTCGGCGGCGCGACCCCGTCGTTGCGCGGCTCGATGTTGCGGATCTCGATCGGCCGGACCTTGTCCATCCAGTCGATCTCGGCCTCGCCGGCGGCCTTCAGCCGCTCCAGCTCCTCGGCCCACTCGTCGCGCAGCCCCTCCGGCGAGGGCGCGTCCGGCATCTGCGCCTGATGCTCGAACCCCTGCTCCGGCGCCTGGAAGGAGGCGGCCAGGTTGAAGATCTGCTGGCCGTGCTGGACGGCGATCACCCGGCGGGTCGTGAAGCTGCCGCCGTCGCGGGAGCGGTCGACCTCGAAGACGATCGGCACGCGCGGGTCGCCCGGGCGGATGAAGTAGCAGTGCAGGGAATGGCAGACGCGCTCTTCGACCGTCTCGTAGGCGGCGAGCAGCGACTGGGCGATGACCTGGCCGCCGTAGATGCGGCCCGATCGGCCTTCGGGCGTGGTGCCGCGGAAGAGGTTCACCTCCAGGCGCTCGAGCCGGAGGGTGTCGACGAGGGTCTTCGTCGGAGCCTTTTGGCTCTGGGATTGGGCGGCGGCCATGGGGAGGGTCCGCTCCATGTTGCAACTGCGAAGTCGCCCCGCTTACGCGCGAGGCCCCGCCCAAGCAAGCTCCGAGCTTGACGTCGGGCGCGTCCTGGCCCCTTGAGCGGGCCATGTCGTTCGACGTCACCGTCCTAACCATGTTCCCCGAGGCCTTCCCCGGCCCGCTGGGCGTCTCCCTGATCGGGACCGCCTGGCGCGAGCAGGGGCTGTGGCGGCTTGAAACAGTGGACATTCGCGACTTTTCCAAGGATAAGCGCGGCTTCCTCGACGACACCCCTGCGGGTGGCGGTCCTGGACAGGTGATGCGGGCGGACGTGATCGCCTCTGCGCTGGACAGCGTGGAGCGTCGCGAACGGCCGCTTTTGTACATGAGCGCGCGGGGTCGGCCCCTGACCCAGGAACGCGTGCGTAGCTGGTCCGGCGGACCCGGGCTGATCGTCCTGTGCGGTCGGTTCGAAGGGGTGGATCAGCGGGTGCTCGACGCCCGCGGGTTCGAAGAGGTCGCCGTGGGCGATGCGGTCCTGGCCGGAGGCGAGGCCGCCGCGCTCGTGACGATCGAAGCGTGCGTCAGGCTCGTGCCCGGTGTGTTGGGCCAGCCCGAGAGTTTGAGTGAAGAGAGCTTCGAGGACCATCTCCTCGAGCATCCGCAGTACACCAGGCCGCGGACGTTCGAAGGGCGCGAGATCCCCGAAGTCCTGCTGTCCGGCCATCACGCCCAAATCGGCAAGTGGCGGCAGGCGCAGCGGGAAGAGACCACGCGGGAGCGGCGTCCGGACCTCTGGGCGAAGCGCCTCGCCAATCAACAGGCAAAGGGCAAGTAAAGCCCAGTAAGGATGAACCGATGAACGTGATCGAACAGCTCGAGCAGGAAGAGGCCCAGCGCCTTTCCGCCCGCAAGGTCCCGGAGTTCCGTCCCGGCGACACCGTCCGCGTCAACGTGAAGATCAAGGAAGGCGAGCGCGAGCGCGTTCAGGCCTACGAGGGCGTGTGCATCGCCCGCTCGGGCGCCGGCCTCCACGAGAACTTCACCGTGCGCAAGATCTCCTTCGGCGAAGGCGTTGAGCGGGTGTTCCCGATCATGTCGCCGATGATCGACTCCATCGAGGTGAAGCGCCGCGGCGTCGTGCGTCGCGCCAAGCTCTACTACCTGCGCGACCGTCGCGGTAAGTCGGCCCGTATCGCCGAGCGCGCCATGACGGCGGCCGCCAAGAACGAGCCCACCGAGACCCCAGCCTCGGAAGACTAAGCGCTTCCGGCCATCTGAATTCGAGCGGCGGCCCCGGCGACGGGGCCGCCGTTTTCGTTTCCGGGATCGGCCTCAGTTGCCGTCCTGGATGACCTCGGCGAGGCCCGCCGCCAGGTGGTCGAACATCAGCCGCATGCGCCGGCTGGTCTTCAGGTTCTCGTGCATGCAGACCCAGACCTCCATGCGGAACGGCAGGGCGCCTGGCAGCACCTGGGTCAGGCCGGCGCGCCGGGCGATGCCGTGCTGCAGCACTCCGATGCCGAAGCCGGCGCGCACGGCGGCGATCTGGGCCAGGTCGTTGTCGGTGCGGAAGGAGAAGATGTCCCGCGTCACCGGCCGGCCGAAGTCGGCGCCCTCGGGCAGGGTCGGCGGGCGGGTGTCGTAGCCGATGATCGTGTGGTCCTCGAGGTCGTCCCAGGTCTGCGGACTGCCGTGGCGCTTCAGATAGTCGGGCCGGGCGTAGAAGCCGACGCCGACCGAGCCCGCCTTCTTGGCCAGGAGGGTGTTCTGGGTCGGCCGCGACATGCGCACGGCGATGTCGGCGTCGCGCCGCGTGAGGTCCTCGATGCGGTTCGAGAGCACGACCTCGATGTCGATCTGCGGGTTCTTCTCGCGGAACGCCGAGAGGATCGGCGGCAGGACCTCGACGCCGACGATCTCGCTGGCCGTCACCCGCACCACGCCCGCCGTTCCGTCGGCCGCGCCGGCGGCGTCCCGGATCGCCGTCTGGGCGGCGGCGGCCATGTCGTCGAGGTGCGGCCGCAGCGCCAGGGCCAGCTCGGTGGCCTGCAGGCCCCGGGGACTGCGCAGGAAGAGCGGCGCGCCGAGCTCCTTCTCCAGCTGGTCGATGTGGCGGCCAACGGTGGGCTGGGTGAGGCCCCGCAGCTTGGCGGCGGCGGACAGGCTGCCGGCGGTGAGCACCGCGTGCAGGCTCTGGAAGAGGTCCCAATCGGGCAAATCAGCCATGCGTAATTGTAGAGCCGGGCCGAAAAGAAACGCAATTCCGTTCAGGTGGCCCGGGCTCCATGTTCAGCCCGAACAGGAGACCTGAGCCATGACTGCTCACACGCTCGGCCAGAAGCCCTTGGCCCTCGTGATCGGCGCCACCGGCGCCTTCGGCGGCGAGACCGCCCGCCAGCTCGTCGCCGGAGGCTGGCGCGTCCGCGCCCTGCACCGCCGTCCCGACCAGGCCCGCGTCCAGACCGGCCTCGCCGCGGACTGGGTGAAGGGTGATGCGATGAGCGCGTCCGACGTTCGCCGCGCCGCGGAGGGCGCCCGGGTGATCGTCCACGCCGCCAACCCGCCGGGCTACAAGAACTGGCGGGGGCTCGCCGCGCCGATGCTGGACAATTCGATCGCCGCGGCGAAGGCGGAGAACGCGCGCATCCTGCTGCCCGGGAACGTCTACAACTATGGCCCCGACGTGTTCGGCCGCCCGATCGACGAGGCCGCCGCCCAGACGCCGCGCACCCGCAAGGGCAAGATCCGCGTCGAGATGGAGCGCCGGCTGCGAGACGCCGCGCAGAGCGGAGCCAAGTCGCTGGTGCTGCGGGCCGGCGATTTCTTCGGGCCGGCCTATCGCACGGGCTGGATGGGCCAGATCATCTTCCAGGCCGGCAAGCCGATCCGCTCCCTGACCTATCCCGGCGACCTTTCGGTGCGCCACGCCTGGGCCTATCTGCCCGACCTCGCGGCCACCGCCGTGCGGCTGCTGGAGAAAGAGGACGAGCTGTCGGCCGTCGCCGGCTTCCAGTTCGCCGGCCACGCCTTGACCGGGCACGAACTGCGTGCCGCCTTCGAGCGGGCCGTCGGCCGCAAGCTGCCGGTGATGCCCTTCCCCTGGTTCGCGCTCGCCGCGGTCGGCCCGTTCAACGAGACGTTCCGCGAGCTCTACGAGATGCGCTACCTGTGGCGCGAAACGGTGACCATGGACGAGGCGCGGCTGAAGGCCGTGCTCGGGACCGTGCCGCACACGCCGATCGACGAGGCCGTCACGACGACCCTGACGGAGCTCGGCTGCGTGGCGCCGACCGCGACCGCGCGGGCGGCCTAGGGCTTGGCGCTGGTCCGCGCGGGCCAGGAGATCAGCATCACCGACATGGCCTGCTGATGCTGGGCCTGATCGTCCCACGCGGCGAGGATGCCGCGCGGCGGCTGGGGCGGGATCGGCGGCTCGACGGCGATGGCTGCGAGGGCCGCCACGAGGACGCCGGTCAGCACCACCAGTCCGCCCTCGACCCCGCGCTCGCGCACCGGCCGGCAGAGCTGCTCGACCCGCAGCTCGAGCGGGTGGCGGCTGCGCGCCGGCCAGTAGCAGCCGAGCGGCAGGGGCGCGGCGGCCAGCTGGGTCTTCAAGAGGGTCTTGGCGTAGGCGACGCGGCAGGTCGGATGGCGGCGCATCACCGCCGCGTCGCAGGCCAGCTCCTGATCCAGGCGCGCCAGATGGGCGGCGACGTGGACCAGCGGGTTGAACCAGGCGAGGCACTGGAAGAGCGCCATGACCGCGCCGGCGCGCGGATCGTCGCGGCTGATGTGCGTGCGCTCGTGAGCGCGGATCAGCGCCCGCTCCTCTTCGCTGAAGCGGCCATCGTCCGGCGGCATGACCACGCGCGGCGCCAGCACGCCGACCACCGCGGGCCCGGCGCGGCCCTGGCGGGCGGCGCGCAGGAAGGCGGCCTGGGCGCGCGCCATCAGGACGATGGCCAGGACCACGCCCGCGCCCCAGAGGCCGAGCAGGACCGGCGACAGGTTCGCCGGGGCGATGTGGTCGAGCGGCGCGAGCGCGGCCTTGCCGGTGCGTAGCGGGATCAGGGTCGCCAGGGCGGCGAGCGGCGGGGCGGCCCAGAGCCGGTAGGCCATCTCGGGTCCGAAGCGGCGGCGGGCCGGCGCGCGCAGCGCCATGACCGCCAGGATCACGGCCGCCGCGACCAGATTGGCCCGCAGGAGGGCGTCGACGACCTCAGCCATCACCCTTCTCCGCGTCGTCCTTCTCCATCTGGGCGATCAGCGCCTTGAGACGGTCGATCTCCTCGGCCGACAGCGGCCGGTGTTTGGCGTAATGGGCGACCAGGGGCGCCACCTCGCCGCCGAACAGCCGGTCCAGCAGGCCCTGGCTCTCGCCGGTCACGTAGTCGGCGCGGCTGACGAGCGGGCGGTAGCGCGCCCGGCCGCCGACCCGCTCGGAGGCGATGGCCTTCTTCTTCAGCAGCCGGTTGATGAGCGTCTTGACCGTGGCCTCGCCCCAGCCCTGCGGCCCGCCGACCTCGCGCACCAGGTCCTCCGCGCCCAGCGGGCCGCGGGCCCAGAGCGCCTCCATGATCTGGCTTTCCGCGCCAGAGATACCGGTCGAGATCCTTGCCGAGAGCCGGGCCATCTTCTTACGCCTGTAGAACGAGCCGAGCCTACGCCTGTAATCCCGGGCGTCAAGAGCGGCGCCCGAGGTCGGTTCCGGCAAGAATTTGCTGCGCCTGCACTCAGAATGCGGCGTTGCAGCACTAGACGTGCGCGCCTTTGCGGACCTACATGCGGCCCATGCCCGGAAAGACCCTGTACGACAAGATTTGGGACGCGCACGTCGTCGACCAGCAGGACGGCGAGGCCATCCTCTACATCGACCTGCACCTGATCCACGAAGTGACCTCGCCGCAGGCCTTCGCCGGGCTTCGCGCCGCGCACCGGCCGGTGCGCCGTCCCGACCGGACGCTCGCGGTCGCCGACCACAACATCCCGACCGAGGGGCAGAGCCTGGGCGTCGCGGCGGTGGCCGACGAGGAGGCGCGCCTGCAGCTCGAGATGCTGGGCCGCAACGTCGCCGAGAACGGCATCGAGTTCTTCCCGATGGGCGACATCCGGAACGGCATCGTCCACGTGGTCGGCCCCGAGCAGGGCCGCACCCAGCCGGGCATGACGATCGTCTGCGGGGATTCCCACACCTCGACCCACGGCGCCTTCGGGGCCCTGGCGCACGGCATCGGCACCTCCGAGGTCGAGCACGTCCTGGCCACCCAGACCCTGCGCCAGAAGAAGTCGAAGAACATGCGCGTCGTCATCGACGGCGCGCCGGCGCCGGGCGTCGGCGCCAAGGACTTCGCCCTGGCGGTGATCGGCGAGATCGGCACGGCCGGCGGCACCGGCTACGTCATCGAATACGCCGGCGAGGCGGTGCGGGCGCTCTCCATGGAAGGCCGAATGACGCTCTGCAACCTGACCATCGAGGGCGGCGCGCGGGCCGGCCTGGTGGCCCCCGACGAGACGACGTTCGAGTACATCAAGGGCCGCCCCGCGGCGCCCAAGGGCGGCGCATGGGAGATGGCGCTGAACTACTGGAAGACCCTGTTCTCCGACCCCGACGCGGTGTTCGACCGCGAGATCCGCATCGACGCCGCCCAGATCGCCCCGCTGGTCACCTGGGGCACCAGCCCCGAGGACGTCGTGCCGGTGACCGGGGTGACCCCCGACCCGGACAGCTACGCCAACCCCGACAAGCGGGCCTCCGCCGAACGGGCGCTGGAGTACATGGGCCTGGCGGCCGGCCAGCCGATCTCCGAAGCCAAGATCGACGTGGTGTTCATCGGCTCGTGCACGAACAGCCGGATCGAGGACCTGCGCGCCGCGGCCCAGGTGCTCGACGGCCGCAAGGTGGCGCCGGGCGTGCGCGCCATGGCGGTGCCGGGCTCGGGCCTCGTTCGCGCCCAGGCCGAGGAAGAGGGCCTCGACGAGGTGTTCAAGGCCGCCGGCTTCGAATGGCGCGAGCCGGGTTGCTCCATGTGCCTGGCCATGAACCCCGACAAGCTGCAGCCCGGCGAGCGCTGCGCCGCCACCTCGAACCGCAACTTCGAGGGCCGACAGGGCCGCGGCGGCCGCACCCACCTGATGAGCCCGGCCATGGCGGCCGCGGCGGCGGTCGCCGGCCACATCGCCGACGTCAGGGACTATCTGAAATGATCGACGGCCTGGACCACGTCGTCGTCGCGGTCCGGGACCTCGACTCCTCGGCGGAGGGCTATCGCCAGCTGTTCGGCCGCGCGCCCGTGATCCTGACCGGCGGCGGCGCCCGACGGGCCTGGTTCCAGTTCCCCAACATGGCGCTGGAGCTGATCGCGCCCGAGCAAGGCGCCGGCGGCGAGGGCCGGGCCGGCGATCGGGCGCGCGCCTGGCTGGAGAAGGGCGAAGGCGTCTGCGCGCTCGCCTTTCATGCGCCGGAGCTGGAGGCCACGGGCAAGCTGATGGCCCGCCGCGGCCTCGGCGCCGGCGAGCCTGCCGTCTCCCATCTGAAGGACGAGCGCGGCCGCGACCATGTCCTGCGCGCCGTGCGCCTCGACCCGGCCGCCACCGGCGGCCTCGAGATGGTGCTGATCGGCCGCGGCGAGCCGATCCATCCGCCGGAGCCGCAAGGGCCCGCCCCGATCGCAGCCCTCGACCATGTGGTGGTCACCACCGCCAACCCCGACCGGGCGTTGGCCGTCTATGGCGCCAAGCTCGGCCTCGACCTGCGGCTCGACCGCGAGAACACCGGCTGGAACGCCCGCCAGATGTTCTTCAGGTGCGGCGAGGCGGTGGTCGAGATCGGCGCCCGCATCGGCGGGCCGGTCTCCGATCAGCCGGACCGCTTCGGCGGCCTCGCCTGGCGGGTGGCCGACCCGCTCGCCGCCCAGGCGCGCATCGCCGCCGCCGGCTTCGACGTCTCCGAGGTCCGCACCGGCCGCAAGCCCGGCACCCACGTCTTCACCGTCCGCAACGCCCCAGGCGGGATCCCGACGATCATGCTGAGCCACCAACCCGCCGCTTCCCACGAGTCCGCCTGATGCAAGCCTTCACCCGCCTCGACGCCAAGGCCGCGCCCCTGCCGCTGGCCAACATCGACACCGACCAGATCATCCCCAAGCAGTTCCTCAAGACCGTGGAGCGCGAGGGTCTGGCCAAGGGCCTGTTCTACGACCTGCGCTTCGACGGCGAGGGCAAGGAGCGGGCCGACTTCGTGCTGAACCGGCCGGAGTACAAGGGCGCGGGCGTGCTGGTGGCCGGCGACAACTTCGGCTGCGGCTCCTCGCGCGAGCATGCCCCCTGGGCGCTCATGGACTTCGGCATCCGCTGCGTGATCTCCACCAGCTTTGCCGACATCTTCTACAACAACTGCTTCCAGAACGGCCTTCTGCCCGTGGTGCTGAAGGCGGACGAGGTCGCCCAGCTGATGGACGAGGCCAAGGGCGGCAACCACGTGGTGACCGTCGACCTCGAGGCCCAGACCGTGACCTCGCCGTCCGGCAAGGCCTTCCGGTTCGACATCGATCCGCAGCGCAAGGAGAAGATGCTCAAGGGCCTCGACGCCATCGGCGAGACCCTTCAGTCGGCCGAGGCCATCGACGTCTACGAGATGAAGCGCGCCCTGGCGCAGCCCTGGCTGGAAGACGCGTGAGCATCATCATCGCCGGCACGGTGCGGGTGCCGCCGGAGAACCTTGCGCGCTTCAAGCCGCACATGGAGGCGATGCTGGCGGCCAGCCGGGCGGAGGACGGCTGCCTAGTCTATTCCTACGCCGAGGATGTGGCCGAGCCCGGCCTGATCCGCGTGTTCGAGGCCTGGCGCGATCAGGCGGCGATCGACGCCCACTTCCAGACGCCGCACATAGCCGCCTGGCGCGCCGCCTGGCCCCAGTTCGGGGTTTCCGACCGCCAGCTCTCGCTCTACGAAGTCGCCGCCGAGCGGCGGCTCTAGCTCCGCGCGTCACCGTCAGACCCAGTCACACCGAGGACGACCCAGTATGACCGACCTGCTTCTCCTGCCCGGCGACGGGATCGGGCCCGAGGTGATCGCCGAGGTGAAGAAGGTGGCGGCCAAGCTCTGTCCGGACCTGACGCTCGACGAGAAGCCGTTCGGCGGCTGCAGCTTCGATGCGCACGGCACGCCCCTGACCGACGACGCCCTGGCCGCGGCCAAGGCCGCCAAGGCGGTGCTGATGGGCGCGGTGGGCGGCCCACAGTGGGCCGGCGCGCCGCGCGACAAGCGCCCGGAAGCCGGGCTCCTGGCCCTGCGCGCCGGCATGGGGGTGTTCGCGAACCTCCGCCCCGCGCTCTGCTTCCAGCCATTGGCCGACGCTTCGACGCTGAAGCGGGAGGTGGTCGAGGGCCTCGACATCATGATCGTTCGCGAGCTGACCGGCGGCATCTACTTCGGCAGCCCGCGCTTCATCGAGGAGATCCCCGGCGGCAAGCGGGCGGTCGATACCCAGGTCTACACCACCGGCGAGATCGAGCGGGTCAGCCGCATCGCCTTCGAGCTCGCGCGCGGCCGCCGCAACAAAGTGACGAGCTGCGAGAAGTCCAACGTGATGGACTCGGGCCTGCTCTGGCGCGAGGTGGTCACGGAGCTGCACAAGCGCGACTACGCCGACGTGCAGCTGGAGCACATGCTGGCCGACAACGCCGCCATGCAGCTGGTCAAGAACCCGCGCCAGTTCGACGTGATCCTGACCGACAACCTGTTCGGCGACATCCTCTCCGACGAAGCCTCGCAGCTCACCGGCGGCCTCGGCCTTCTGCCGTCGGCGGCGCTCGGCGTCGCCGGGACGCCGGGCCTCTACGAGCCGATCCACGGCTCGGCGCCCGACATCGCCGGCAAGGGCGTCGCCAATCCGCTGGCCGCGATCCTGTCTTTCGAGATGGCGCTGCGCTGGTCGCTCGGCCGGGCGGAACTGGCCGACCGTCTGTTCGCCGCCGTGGTGGCGGCGCTCGACGGGGGCGCCCGGACACCGGACATCGGCGGCCGACTCACCACCGCCCAGATGGGCGATGCGGTGGTCGCACAACTCTGAGGCGCCCTGCGGCGTCCTGACGCAGCCCGCCAGCCCCAGGAAAAATACGCCGTACAGACAAGGCCTTACCCTGTTCGGTCGCTCGCCTCCCCAAAATGGGGAGCTTGGGGGTGGCAATCCGATGTTAACTGCGTTCCCCAACTCCTGGGGGTAGGCGCTCGACCTTCGCTGTTCGGTGGCGCGAGCCAAGGAACCGCGAACGTCCGGCGCTCCGGTTCAGGAGGGTCAGGCGCCCATGGCGCTGGACGTCGCTTCACGTGCTCGGTTCAACCTGGAGAGAGCGGCCGTGCTGCTCTTGGACGACACGCCGATGGGCATGTCGATCCTGGTGCAGATCGTGACCGGCCTGGGCGCCAAGCACCTCTACCGTTGCACCAGCGTCGAGGCGGCCAAGGACGTCGCCATGACCGCCGAGATCGACCTGGCGATCGTCGACGCCATGGCGCCCGAGGGCAAGGGCTACGACTTCGTCGAGTGGCTGCGCCGCGAGGCCTCCGAGCCGAACTGCTACACCCCCACCCTGATCACCACCGCCCACACCCCGGCCAGCGACATCGTCCGCGCCCGCGATTGCGGTGGGCACTTCATCATCAAGAAACCCATCGCCCCCATTGTGATGCTCGAAAGGATCATCTGGGTGGCGAAAGCCGGCCGTCCCTTCCTGTTCACCGGGACCTATGTCGGACCAGACCGGCGGTTCCGGGACGACGGCCCGCCCGACGGGATCGGCCGTCGGCGGGAGGACCAGCAAAAGGCGGCGGAGGCGGAAGCCCACGCCGTCGGCGCCCCGCCACCCGACGAAGAAGCCCCGCCGGAGCGCAGCGCCGCCTCATGACCTCGGTCCGTTTCGTCTTTCCGAAGCCCAGGCTCAACGAGCTCCTACGCTCGCCGGGCGGCCTGCCCGTGGCCGAGGCCCTCGAACGCGCCCAGGCGAACCTCGAGAGCATCAAGCCGACCTGCGCGGCCGAGCTGATGGCGCTGCTGGAGCTGTGCGAAGCCTCCTACTGGAACCTGAAGGACGACTACGACGAGCCCGCGGTGACCGAGCTCTACACCTTGGCGGTGAAGGGCATCGGCGCGGGCGAGGTGTGCGGCGTGCCCGCCGTGGACCCGGCCCTGACCAGCTTCTGCGACCTGCTGGACCACCTGCGGACGCTGAAACGCTACGACCACGACGCCGTCGGCGTGCACGTGCGGGCCTGGCGCCTGCTGATGACGTCCGACCTGCCGAAGGCGGGCGCCGACCAGATCCTCGACGGCCTGACCAAGGTCAGCGGCCGCTACGGAGCCGAGGTCAAGGCCTCGGCCGACGCCGCCGCCTAGAGGGCCGTCTCAGCCTTCCACGGTCATCTGGGTCTGGGTGACGAGCGCGAGCAGCTTGCCGTCCTCGGCGGTGATCCGTGTCTGCCAGACGCTGGAGCGGCGACCGATGTGCAACGGCGTCGTTTCGCCGATCACCCGCGACCCCACCCTCGCCGAGCCCAGGAAGTTGGTCTTGCTCTCGAGCGTGGTGGTGCGCGCCCCCGGCGGCAGGTTGAGGAAGCCGCCGATGGCGCCGAGGGAATCGGCGAACGCCATGTAGGCGCCGCCGTGCAGGATGCCGCCGGCCGTGCAGAGGTCTTCGCGCACGGTCAGACGGCCGACGATCCGGCTCTTCTCGCGCTCGAGGATCTCCACGCCCATCAGATTGGCGAAGGGCATGCCGACGTCCTGGACGATGGCGGCTTGCGGCATGAAGGGCCTCTCCTGTGATGCTCGCTCCAGCCGAGCCGCTTCCGCCCCGCCCGTCAATGACCTCCGAGGTCATGGAGGTTGCGCAAGCCCAGCTCAGCGGCCATCTCACCCCCAGGCGCGTTTGCCTTGCCTCGGAAGCCCCCGGAGAGTACGGGGTCGCTCCCCGCTGAAATGGAGAATTGCGATGGGCTACCGGGTGGCCGTCGTCGGCGCCACGGGCAATGTGGGCCGCGAGATGCTGAACATCCTCGAGGAAGTGAACTTCCCCGTGGACAAGATTCACGCGATCGCGTCGCGCAAGTCCATCGGGCAGCTGGTCTCCTTCGGCGAGCACAACATCGCCTGCGAGGACGTCGAGCAGTTCGACTTCTCGACCGTCGACCTCGTGCTGATGAGCGTCTCCGGCTCGTTCTCCAAGGAATGGTCGCCGAAGATCGGCGCCGCCGGCCCGATCGTCATCGACAATTCCTCGGCCTGGCGGATGGACCCCGACGTGCCGCTGATCGTGCCGGAGGTGAATCCGGACGACGTCGAGTGGGCCGATCGCAAGAACATCATCGCCAACCCGAACTGCTCGACCGCCCAGCTCGTCGTGGCCCTGAAGCCGCTGCACGACCGGGCGAAGATCAAGCGCGTGGTGGTGGCGACCTACCAGTCGGTCTCCGGGGCCGGCAAGGAAGGCATGGACGAGCTGTGGGACCAGACCAAGGGCGTCTTCGTCCTCGGCCCGTCCGAGCCCAAGAAGTTCCCCAAGCAGATCGCCTTCAACGTCATCCCCTTCATCGGCTCGTTCCGCGACGACGGCTACACCGACGAGGAAGCCAAGATGTGGGACGAGACGCACAAGATGATCGATCCCGACATCAAGCTCACCGTCACCTGCGTGCGCGTGCCGGTGATGGTCGGCCACTCCGAGGCGGTGAACATCGAGTTCGAAAGCCCGCTCGACGAGGACGAGGCCCGCGAGATCCTGCGCGAGGCGCCGGGCCTGGTGGTGATCGATAAGCACGAGCCCACCGGCTACATCACGCCCAAGGAAGCCCAGGGCGAGTTCCCGGTGTTCGTCTCGCGCATCCGCAACGACCCGACGGTCGAGCACGGCCTGTCCCTCTGGGTGGTGGCGGACAACCTGCGCAAGGGCGCGGCGCTCAACGCGGTGCAGATCGCCGAGCTTCTCCACCAGCGCGGCCTCATCCGCCAAGCCGCGCTCGCCTAGGCCATGACGAACTCGTCGGCGTCCGGCGACTCCCGCCTGGCGCTGTCGGCGGGGATCGGCTGCTACCTCATCTGGGGCTTCGTGCCGCTGGTCTTCCAGACCATCGGCCACATGGGCGTGGGCCCGTGGGAGATCCTCTGCCATCGGGTGCTGTGGAGCCTGCCCACGGCGGGACTGCTGGTGGCGCTGGCCGGCCAGGGCCGCCACCTCGTCGAGGCGCTGAGGGCGCCGCGCGTCTTCGCCTGGCTGGCGCTCTCCTCGCTGCTGATCGCCACCAACTGGGTGATCTACATCGGGGCGGTGAACACCGGCCACGTGCTGGAGGCGAGCCTCGGCTACTACATCACCCCGCTGGTCAACATGGCCGCCGGCGCCCTGCTCTTCCGCGAGCGCATCGACCGGCTGGGCTACGCCTCCATGGCCCTCGCGGCAGTCGGCGTGGCGATCCAGGCGGTGGCCATGGGCGGCCTGCCGGTGATCTCCCTGGTGCTGGCGTTCAGCTTCGGCGGCTATGGCATCGTGCGAAAGCGGGTGGCGGCCGACGCCCAGACCGGCTTCTTCGTGGAGTGCCTGGTGGTCGGCCTGCCGGCCCTCGCCTACGTCGTCTGGCTGCAGCGCAGCGGCGCGGGGCACTTCGGCCACGGGGCGGCGGTGTCGGCGTGGCTGGTGGCGGCCGGACCGATCACCGCCATTCCCCTGGTCCTGTTCGCCTGGGCCGCGCGACGGATCCCGCTCTCGGCCATGGGCTTCCTGCAGTTCCTCTCCCCGACCATCGGCTTCTTCATCGGCCTGGCGGAAGGCGAGGCCTTCACCCCGCTCCGGGCGCTGTCCTTCGTCTTCATCTGGGGCGGGGCGGCGGTCTTCCTGTGGGGCGCCTGGCGCCGGGCGCGCTCGGTGCGGATCGCGGTCGCGGAGGCCACGCCGGCCGAATGATCGGTATGAAACAAGCGCTGCCCTAGCCCGAAAGAAGCCGCACTGGCGTCAATCCCAGGCCCCAAAGCGCCACAACGGTGGCCGGGGTCGGGGACACGACAGACCCACAGGGAGTTCTCCATGCGGCTTCTACCGATCCTCAGCGCCCTGGCGCTGGCCGTGCCTGCCATCGCTGCGGCCCAGGCCCCCGCTCCGGCCACGGGCGGCGCGTCCTCAACCACCCCGCCGGCCGCCGACGCCGCGGCCGGCGCGCCGGCCGCCTCGGCCGGGACGACGGCCAGCGTCGCCAGCGGCATGTCGGTGAAGGACAAGACCGGCGCCTCCATCGGCCAGGTGACGGAGGTCAAGGCCGACGCCAGCGGCAAGCAGGTGGCCACGATCAAGATGGGCGCCGACACCTTCGCCGTCGACACCTCCGCCCTCGCGGTCGACAACGGCGCGGCGACGATCAACGCCACCCAGGCCGAACTGAAGTCGATGCTGCCGAAGAAGAAGTAAGCGCGCTTTCCCCTTCAAGGGGCGCACACCCGGGCACGCGCGGATCCGCCGGCCCGGGTGTGTCTGTTTCTAGAGGCTGGCGTAGACCGCCTCGATCAGCCGGCGCGGCCGGTCGTCGCCCAGAAGCTGGGTCGACTGCTTGTTCATCACATAGGCGCCGCCGAGCTTGCGCTGCGGGTCGGCGAAGGCGCAGGAGCCGCCCCAGCCGGAGTGGCCGAAGGTCTCATCGCCCGGGCCCCAGGGATGGACGGCGGCGTTGCGCATGAAGCCGGCGGCCCAGCTCATCTCGAACGGCAGGACGAGGTCCTGGCCGCGGATCCGCTCGCGCGAAGCCTCGGCGATCAGGGCGGGCGACAGGATGGTCTCGCCCTCCAGCCAGCCGTCGTCGGCGAGCGCGCCCATCAGCCGAGCGAGCGCCTCGGCGGTGGCGTGGCCGTTGGCGGAGGGGATCTCCATGCGCCGCCACTCGGCCTGGCCGCGCCCCGCGGGCGAGGACCATGGCGTCAGGAAGGCGGCGCGGGTGGCGGGATTGAGCTGGCCGAAGGCGGGCAGGGCGCTGGGCCGCTGGAGCTCGGCGACGCGGTCGAACTCGGCGTCCGGCAGGCCGATCCAGAGATCGAGCCCGAACGGCTCGGCGAGGTCCTCGCGCAGGGCCACGCCCATCGTCCGGCCCTCGACGCGGCGGAAGATCTCGCCGGCGATGTAGCCGAAGGTGATCGGGTGATAGCCGCTCGCCGTGCCCGGCGGCCAGAGCGGCGTCATGGCGGCCAGGCGGGCGCAGATCAGGTCCCAGTCGAACCAGTCGGCCGGGTCCATCCTGTCAGGAAAGCCCGAGAGGCCCTCCTGGTGAGACATCGCCTGCTCGACGGTGATCGCGCCCTTTCCGGCTTGCGCGAACTCCGGCCAGACCGAGGCGATGGTCTGGTCGTAGGCGAGCTTTCCCTGGTCGACCAGGCGGGCGATCAGCAAGGCGGCGATGGCCTTGGTGGTCGAGAACACCGGCGTCAGGGTGCGCTGGTCGAAGGCGATGGTCCGCGCCCGGTCGGCGTGGCCGGCCCACAGGTCGACCACCGTCTCGCCGGCCTCCACAAGGGTGAAGCGGCAGCCGAGTTCCTCGCCGGCCGCGAAGTTGGCCGCGAAGGCGTCTTTGACACCGCCGAAGCGTGGGTCGGCGGAGCCCTCGATCTCGACCATCTAGAGCGTCGCCCTTTCCTCGAAGCCGTCGTGGCCTTCGTCCTGCGCCGCATGGCGGCGGATCGCACGCACCTCGGCGGCGGCCGGCCCGGTGGCGCAGGCCGCGACAAGAGCCTCGACGGCCTCAGGCGCGCCGACCACCAGCGCCTCGACCGAGCCATCGGCGCGGTTGCGGACCCATCCGGCAAGACCCAGCGCACGGGCCTGGCGCACCGTCCACCAACGGTAGCCGACGCCCTGGACGCGACCCTCGATCTCCAGCCGGACGGCGATGCGCATCAGAGCCGTTCAACCCGCACCGCGGCGGTGGGGTTCACCAGCCGGTCGGCGATCGCCACCAGCGGCAGGTCGGCCGAGCGCCGGGCGCGGGAGGCCGCGACCGCCTCGGCGGCGGCGCGGGCGGCCCGCTCGGCGGCGGCGGCCGGCGCCTCGCCGGCGAGGAGGGCCGCGCCGAAACAGGCGGTGACGAGATCGCCCGTGCCGTTCGGCGCCTGGTCGAGCCTGGGATGGGCGATCAGGACCGCCTGCGCCGCGTCGACCAGCAGGATGCCGATCTCGCCGTCGCGGGCAGGGACCGAGGTGATCAGGGCGGGGCGGCCGAGCCCGCGCGTCACGGCGACGGCGTCCTCGGCGCCCACGACCTCGGTTCCGGCCAGCCGGCCGAGCTCCCAGAGGTTCGGCGTGATCCAGTCGGCGAGCGGGACGAGGCGGTCGGCGACGGCCTCGGCCACCTCCGGCTTGACATAGAGGCCCTTAGGCGCGTCGCCCATGATCGGATCGACGATGAGCATCGGCCGCCGCTCGGCGCCGAGCCGCACCCGCTCCAGAAGGTTGGCGGCGATCTCCACCTGGGCGGCGGAGGAGAAATGGCCGGTGATGACGAGGTCGAGCATGCCGAACATGGCGTCGGCCTCGATGTCGGCGAGCATCCGGCGCAGCACCGCCGGCGAGGTCACCTCGCCCGCCGCCCCCGTGGCCGGGCTGCGGCCGAACATGACCGTGGGCGCCAGCACCGGATCGATGCGGTGGGCGGCCAGCACATACTGCTGGGCCGCGCCGCCGATCCGGCTGGCCGCCACGAAGGACGAGAGGATGAGCGCCACCGGCATAGCTTATTCCTAGCGCGTCGGGCCGGGCGCGTCAGCGGGCGCCCCGAAGGTGCGGTCGAGGCCGAAGCTGAGGCGCAGGCCCACGGCCAGGGCGTCCGGCAGGCCCGCGCGCGAGGCCGGATGGCGGACGTACTGCAGGTCCGGCTGCACGGCCAAGGCGTGGCTGAGCTGGTAGCGATAGGTGAGTTCGACGGTGGTCTCGGCCGCCGGCAGGCCCGCCGCCCGCCGCGCCGGTCCGCCCAGGCCCGCCCGCCCGACGGCGAGGCCGATGGCGTCGTCGGGCCGGCTGGCGAACGGGGCCTCGCGGGTGAGCCCGCCGCCCAGGTAGTCCGACACCGTCGCGACGCCGCGGTCGGTGAGGCCGGCGCGCAGCCACCCCTTCACATGCTCCACCGGCAGCGGCCCCTCGACGAAGGCATAGGTCCCGGCCCAGCCATGCTGGCGCAGGTCCGGCCGGTCGAGGCGGTCGAAGCTGGCGGTGTAGCGCCAGGCGCCGAGCGCGACGCGCGCATCCTCGCCGAGGCTCCAGTTGGCCTGGCCGATCAGCAGGGCGCCGTCCCGGGCCGATAGGCGCGCAGCAGCGAAGGCCTTGGGGTGGGCGAGGTCGCCGGGCGTGCCGCCGAACGCCGCCGCGGCGAGCGACAGGCGCTTCGAGGGCCGCCATCGCGCCTGGGCGCCCGGCGCGCTCACCGGGAAGATCGACGGGCCGTCGAGCCCGCTCTTGGACAGGTCCGGCCCGATGCCGTGCGAGCTGTTGAGGAACAGGCCGGCCGCGCCGATCGAGTCGAACTCGGCGTTGAGGTCGATCAGGCCCGCCTTCAGGTCGCCGCGCCCGAACCGGCGGGCGACCCAGGCCTCCATCAGCCGGTCGGTGCTGAGGGCTTCGATGTTGCTGGCGGTCTGGACGTCGCCGATGCGGCCGCCGCTGAGGCGCTCGCCGTTGGCGCGGAAATACTGCAGGCGCGCAGTCCAGCCCGGCAGGCCGAGGTGCGTCCCGTTGAAGTCGGCGACGAGCTGGAGCTTGTTGAGCTGAGTGTCGCCCACCTGCAGACCGCCGCGGGTGTTGCGCCAGAGGTCGAGGGTTTCGCGCAGGTGGAGGGCGAGGGGCGCAGGCGGCGGATCGTCGTCGTCGGCCCAGGCGGGCGCGGCCAGCAGCACGGCGGCGCAAAAGGCGGCGATTCCCGTCAGCCGACGGGCGCGAGGAGCTGGGGGCCGAGGACGGGCGTGGCGCATCGCCGGGCTCCGCGCAGGAGGCGCGCCGCCGGACCGATCGGCCCGGCGGCGGCTGGTCTCAGTAGCGGTAGTGGTCGGGCTTGAACGGGCCCTGGGGCGTGACGCCGATGTAGTCCGCCTGGTCCTTCGAGAGCTTGGTCAGCTTGGCGCCCAGCTTCTCGAGGTGGAGCATGGCCACCTTCTCGTCGAGGTGCTTGGGCAGGGTGTAGACCTTGGTCTCGTACTTCTTGCCGTGCTGCCACAGCTCGATCTGGGCGAGCGTCTGGTTGGTGAAGGAGGCGCTCATCACGAAGCTCGGGTGGCCCGTGGCGTTGCCGAGGTTCACCAGACGGCCTTCGGAAAGGACGATGATCTTCTTGCCGTCCGGGAATTCCACGTGGTGGACCTGCGGCTTGATCTCGTCCCACTTGAAGTTGCGCAGGCCGGCGATCTGGATCTCGGAATCGAAGTGGCCGATGTTCGCGACGATGGCGTTGTTCTTCATCTTCCGCATGTGGTCGACGGTGAGCACGTCCTTGTTGCCCGTCGCGGTGATGAAGATGTCGGCCTTGTCGGCGACGTCGTCGACGGTGACCACCTCATAGCCTTCCATCGCCGCCTGCAGGGCGCAGATCGGGTCCACTTCGGTGACCATGACGCGGGCGCCGCCGTTGCGCAGCGAGGCGGCCGAGCCCTTGCCGACGTCGCCGTAGCCGAGGACCACGGCGGTCTTGCCGGCCAGCATCACGTCGGTGCCGCGGCGGATGGCGTCCACCAAGCTCTCGCGGCAGCCGTAGAGGTTGTCGAACTTCGACTTGGTGACGCTGTCGTTGACGTTGATGGCGGGGAACGGCAGCTCGCCGCGCTCGGCCATCTGGTACAGGCGGTGGACGCCCGTGGTGGTCTCTTCCGAGACGCCCTTCACGCTGTCGCGGATCGCCGAATAGAAGCCCGGCTTTTCCTTCAGGTAGCGCTTCATCACGGCGAAGAGGGCTTCCTCTTCCTCGTTCTGCGGCTTGTCGAGGACCGAGGGATCCTTCTCCGCCTTCGGGCCGAGGACGCAGAGCAGGGTGGCGTCGCCGCCGTCGTCGAGGATCAGGTTCGGGTAGCCGCCGTCGTGCCACTCGAAGATCTTGTGGGCGTACTCCCAGTACTCGACCAGGGTCTCGCCCTTCACGGCGAACACCGGCGTGCCCTTCACGGCGATGGCCGCGGCGGCGTGGTCCTGGGTGGAGAAGATGTTGCACGAGGCCCAGCGGACCTCCGCGCCGAGGGCCTGCAGGGTCTCGATCAGCACCGCCGTCTGGATGGTCATGTGCAGGGAGCCGGCCACGCGGGCGCCCTTCAGCGGCTGGTCCTTGCCGAACTCGGCGCGCACGGCCATCAGGCCCGGCATCTCGGTCTCGGCGATCTCGATTTCCTTACGGCCCCAGTCGGCGAGCGCGATGTCTCTGACGATGTAGTCGGGCATGGGATGTCCTTGGGGCGATTTGGGAGGGGCGGTTTTCCGTGCCGGCTCCTATAGCGGCGCGTCCGCAAGGTCGCAACAAGGATATAAAGAAAGCTTTATGTCTCTGCCGTGGCGCGGTGGGGCCGTTTCCTGGAGCCGCCAAGGCACGAAACCCACGAACGGGCTGGGCGCGCGGATTTGCGGCGCGGACCGATCGGCTGCGCGGGGTTCGTGGGTTTCGTAGTGCTGGGCGCCTTCGGCTCGGGTCAGCCGGGGTCTTCCTTCTCCCCTTGCGGGAGAAGGGGGGCGGCGTCGAAGGCGTCGCGGTCTTGAGCGGCGGTGGAAGGGATCATCGACCCCTCATCCGTCGGGCTTCGCCCGCCACCTTCTCCCGCAGGGGGAGAAGGCAGGCCCAGGTCCATGCAGAGCCTGGCGATCTCGGCTTCGGGGGACAGGTCCAGGAAGTCGTCTTCGAGGGCGTCGGCGTCGAGGAGGTCCTCGAGGATGCTTTCGCGCCTGTCGGCGTCCTCGCCTTCGTACTCGGTCCAGATGAGCTGTTCGACCCGGGCTTTGATGCGGGTCTTGCGCAGGTCGACCTGGCGCTCACGGTCGGCGCGCACCGCCGCCTGGTCCTCGCGGACCGCGCGCTTGGCCTCGCGTTCGAGGCGCAGCTTGAGGGCCGCGGTCTGACGGACGGAGCGGGAGATGCGGTGGAAGGCGGCAGCGAGCTTGGCGCGGGTCTCCGGCTGCTCGGCCTCCATGGCGTCCTGCTGGATGCGCTCGGCCAATTCCATCCCGAGACGGAAGAGACGGCTCAGGCCAGCCTGGAGATCGACGTCGGTCGCCATGAACAAAAGTAGAACATGAAAATCCCGGAAAGGCAAATCCAATCTGCAGATGCTCCCCCCGAGGGGGAGCTGTCCCGGAGGGACTGAGGGGGTTGAGGGGCAGGGCGGCTGAGGGGTGAGTGGGGTTCAACCCCCTCCGGTCCTCCGGACCACCTCCCCCTCTTCGCGCTGCGCGCTGGGGGAGGATCGAGGGCCCTTGGGCCGTCATCCGGCGCGGAACCGTTCGCACGCGCCGGCCCTCACCCTTCCTCTCCCGCAGGCGGGAGAGGGCTTTAGGCCCAGAACGGCCGGTCGGCGGCGAGGCGGGTGAGGGCCTTGGCGGCGGCGGCGAGCGTCTTGGCCTTGTCGGCCATGCGCAGGCCCTCGAGTTCGCCGGCGGCGAAGGCGGCTTCGGGGGTAAGGTCGAGGCCGGCTAGCAGGGTCTCGGCGGTGGCGATGTCGTTGAGCACGCCGAGGTCATCCTGCAGGGTCTTGAGGCGGCCGACGAAGCGGTCGGCTTTCTTCTCCGAGAACAGACTGGCGAAGCCCTCGGCGGCGTAGCGCAGCTTCTTGGCCTCGATGCGCACCTCGTGACGGGCGGCGTCGTCGCGGGCCTCCAGGCTCTTGCCGCGCTTGACGAGTTTCCTGAGCCGCTTGGCGAGGACGCGGGCGGCGTAGTCGCGGGCCGGTTCGGCGGCAGCCTCGCCGCGGGTCCAGTCGCCGGTCTCCACCCAGGCCACGGCGTCGATCATCAGGGCGCGGAAGCGCTCGCCGGCGGCGGTCTCGCAGGCGGCCTTGCGCGCCTCTTCGCGGGCGGCTTCCACGGCCTCGCCCAAGGCCGGTAGGCCGGCGGGCGGGTTGGCCATCCTTTGGGCCGGCTCGAGGACCTCGGCGGCGAAGACGTCGAGATTGCGGGCCTGGTCGAACGCCTTGGCGAGCCAGCGCAGCTCGTCTTTCACGGACTGGTAGCCGGCGTCCTCGACCACGGGACGGAAGGTGGCCAGCGCGCTGCGCAGGCGGCGGGCGGCGACGCGCAGCTGGTGCACGGCCCCGGGCGTCGGCGCCTCGCGCAGCACCTGGGCGTTGGCCGCGATGTGGGCGAGGGCGTTGCGGGCGTTCGCCTGGAAGGCCTCGCCGACGCTGCAGTCGTGGCCGAGCACCACCTTCTCCTTGCGACGGGCGACCACCGGCTGGTCGGCGACGAGCGCCTGGCCACGCGTCGACTTGGTGTCGAACGACAGATAGAGCGGCGCGGCCCTGGAGAGCTCGCGGGCGAGCTCGAACAGCGCCTCGGGACGGCCGGCCTTCAGCTCCAGCTCGACCTCGCTGATCGGCGAGGCGCGGCGGCCGCCGGTGACCTCGCCCTGGTCGAGCGCCAGCTCGATCTCGGAGTCGCCATAGCGGACCAGCCGCTGGCGGCGATTGACCCGGACATTGAAGGCGGGCTTCAGCGCCGCGGCGTCGCCGTCGGTCAGGATCTCGCGCAGGGGCGCGAGCTCGGTCGGGGCCTGGTCGCCCTCGAGCGGCGCCTCGTACTCCTCTCGCGAGAGTCCGACGCCGCGCTTCATGGTCAGGACACGGCGGCCCTTGCTCTCACGCACCCGCAGCGAGACGCCGGCCTTCTGGAGGGCTAGGTCGGGGGTGTCAAAATATACGCTGATGAGTTCGCGGGACTCGTCGTCGCCGTCCGGCGCCGCGGCCAGGACCGCCCCCAGGTCGGAGGGCGCGCAGAGGAATTTCAGCTCGATTTCCCGAGACCCGCTCACGGTCGGCTCCGGCCGCGTTGGACGCGGACTCCTAGCAAATGTTGGCGAAGAAGCTCGTGACAGTTTGATGACAGAGTTCATTGGCGCTCCACGCCGCCCGCAGCCTTGATCCAGGTCAGGGGGGCGGCCTGACGCGGGGAAGGCGCCGTAAGGGAAAGCCGGCTTGCCCCACGCGTCGACGCGGGCTCTAACCGCCCACCGCAAGTTGAGGATCCCGCCGATGAACGCTCCCGTCCGTCCCGCATCGACCCTCGCGGCGGATCCCGCCCTGCCCCGTCACGACTGGACCCAGGCCGAGGTGGAGGCGCTGTTCGAGCTGCCGTTCACCGAGCTGGTGTTCCGGGCGGCGGAGGTCCACCGCCGGTGGTTCGACCCGACCGAGCTGCAGATCAGCCAGCTGTTGTCGGTGAAGACCGGCGGCTGCCCGGAGGATTGCGGCTACTGCGCCCAGAGCCAGCACTTCAAGACCGGCGTCGGCGCCTCCAAGCTGATGGACGCCGAGACGGTGATCGCCGCGGCCGCCGAGGCCAAGGCTGGCGGGGCGCAGCGCTTCTGCATGGGCGCGGCCTGGCGTGACCTGAAGGACCGCGACCTGCCCAAGGTGGCGGCGATGATTTCGGGCGTGAAGGCGCTGGGGCTGGAGACTTGCGCGACCCTTGGCATGCTGAGCCCCGAGCAGGCGCGGGCCCTGAAGGCGGCCGGCCTCGACTTCTACAACCACAACCTCGACACCGGCCCCGACTACTACGACCAGGTGGTCACCACCCGCACCTACCAGGACCGGCTCGACACCCTTTCGGCGGTGCACGAGGCGGGCCTCTCCACCTGCTGCGGCGGCATCGTCGGCATGGGCGAGACGCGGCGCGACCGGGCCGGGCTGCTGCGCCAGCTCGCGGTGCTGCCCGCCCACCCCGAGAGCCTGCCGATCAACGACCTGATGCCGATCCCCGGAACGCCGCTGGGCGGGTCGGAGGCGGTGGATCCCCTGGAGTTCGTGCGGATGATCGCCGTCGCCCGGCTGGTCTGCCCCAAGTCGGTGGTGCGCATCGCGGCGGGCCGCGAGCACATGAGCAAGGAGCTGCAGGCCCTGTGCTTCCTGGCCGGCGCCAACTCGATCTTCGTCGGCGGGCGGCTGCTGACCACCAACAACCCCGACCGCAACAGCGACGAGGCCCTGCTGGCCGACCTGAAGATGCGGCCGATGGGGACCGCCTGAGCAACCCTCTCCCCGATGCGAAGTCCGGGGGAGAGGCGATGGGCAGCAGATCGACGTGAAGGCCTGAGCCGGCTCGCGCCGTAAGCGGGAGACACGGGCGTCGGCCTGGCCCTAGCTCAACCGTCCTCGGGTCCCTATCTGGTGGGTCCTGGGGGTTCCAACTTGCAGCCGATCATCTCCATCCAGGGTCTGTCGAAGACCTACGCCGGCGGATTCCAGGCGCTCAAGAACGTCAGCCTCGACATCGGCCAGGGCGAGATCTTCGCCCTGCTGGGCCCCAACGGGGCGGGCAAGACGACGCTGATCGGGATCACCTGCGGCCTCGTCAATCCGACCTCGGGCAAGGTGCTGGCCGACGGCCACGATATCCGCGCCGACTATCGCGCCGCGCGGGCCAAGATCGGCCTGGTGCCGCAGGAGCTGTCCACCGACGCCTTCGAGACGGTCTGGGCGACGGTGAAGTTCAGCCGCGGCCTGTTCGGCAAGCCGCCGAACGACGCCTATCTGGAGAAGGTGCTGAAGGACCTCAGCCTCTGGGACAAGAAGGACGCCAAGATCATGGCGCTGTCCGGCGGCATGAAGCGCCGGGTGATGATCGCCAAGGCGCTGAGCCACGAGCCCAAGATCCTGTTCCTGGACGAGCCCACGGCCGGCGTCGACGTCGAGCTGCGCCGCGAGATGTGGGAGATGGTGCGCGGCCTGCGCGAAGACGGCGTCACCATCATCCTGACCACCCACTACATCGAGGAGGCCGAGGAGATGGCCGACCGGGTGGGGGTGATCTCCAAGGGCGAACTGATCCTCGTCGAGGACAAGGACGCCCTGATGCGCCAGCTCGGCAAGAAGCAGCTGACCCTGCACCTGCAGGAGCCGCTGACGGCCGTGCCGGAGGGGCTCGGCCAGTACCAGCTCGCCCTCGCCGCCGACGGCGCCGAGCTCGTCTACACCTTCGACGCCCAGGCCGAGGCGACCGGCATCGCCGAGCTGCTGCGCGAGCTCTCCAAGAAGGGCATCGACTTCCGCGACCTGCAGACCGAGCAGAGCTCGCTGGAGGAGATCTTCGTCAGTCTGGTGAAGGGGCGCGCCTGATGCTCAACGTGCACGCCATCAAGGCCATCTACCGCTTCGAGATGAACCGCTGGGTGCGCACCGTGGTGCAGAGCCTGGCCGCGCCGGTGATCACCACCAGCCTCTATTTCATCGTCTTCGGGGCGGCGATCGGGCGGCGGATGCCGGCGGTCGACGGGGTGAGCTACGGCGCCTTCATCGTGCCGGGCCTGATCATGCTGTCGATCCTCACCGAGAGCATCTCCAACGGCAGCTTCGGCATCTACATGCCCAAGTTCGCCGGCACCATCTACGAGGTGCTGTCGGCGCCGATCTCGGCGCTGGAGATCGTGCTCGGCTACGTCGGCGCGGCGGCGACCAAGTCGGTGATCCTCGGGGTGATCATCGCGATCACGGCGCGGCTCTTCGTGCCCTACGAGATCGTCCACCCCTTGTGGGCCCTGGCCTTCCTGGTGCTGACCAGCGTCACCTTCTCGCTGTTCGGCTTCCTGACCGGCATCTGGGCCGACGGCTGGGAGAAGCTGTCGATTATCCCGATGATGGTGGTGACGCCCCTGACCTTCCTCGGCGGCAGCTTCTATTCGATCGCCATGCTGCCCGGGGTCTGGCGCGAGATCGCCCTCTTCAACCCGGTGGTCTATCTGGTCAGCGGCTTCCGCTGGGCCTTCTACGGCGTCTCGGACGTCGGCGTCGGCGTCAGCCTGGTGGCCACCTCGGCGTTCCTCGCGGCCTGCCTCGTGGCGGTGACCTGGATCTTCCGCACCGGCTGGCGGCTGAAGACCTGAGGCTCGGGCTTACTCGTCCTCGTCGAAGCGGGACTGGACGAGGTGGGAGAGGGCGTCGAGGGCGGCCTGGGCCTCGGGGCCCTCGGCCTCGATCTCGATGCAGCAGCCGGGGCCGGCGGCGAGCATCATCAGGCCCATGATCGAGCGGGCGTCGACGGCCTGGCCGTCCTTGGCGACGCGCACCTCGGCGTCGAACCCCGAGGCGACCTTGACGAACTTGGCGGAGGCGCGGGCGTGCAGGCCGCGCTTGTTGACGATCTCGACGGTGCGGCTGAGCGGTTCGCTCACTTCTCCCCCGCCAGGACGTAGGAGGCGACCGAGATGTACTTGCGGCCGGCTTCCTGGGCGCAGGCGACGCAGTCCTCGAGGTTCTGGCGGTTGCGGACGCTGGCCAGCTTGATGAGCATCGGCAGGTTGAGGCCGGCGATCACCTCGGCGCGGGTCTGCTCCATCACCGAGATGGCGAGGTTCGAGGGCGTGCCGCCGAACATGTCGGTGAGCAGGATGACGCCCTGTCCGGAATCGACGCGGCCGCAGGCGGCCAGGATGTCCTGGCGGCGCTTTTCCATGTCGTCGTCGGGACCGATGCAGATCGCCTCGACCGCCGTCTGGGGGCCGACCACATGCTCCATGGCGAAGATGAACTCCTCCGCCAGTCGCCCGTGCGTGACGATCACGAGCCCGATCATGCCATTGCTCTCAAGGGTATCCCCACCCGCCGCGGCGTGAGACGTCTTCTCCGCGAGCCGTGCTACATACGACGATCAGGGCCACCGTCAAACCTCGCGAGCGCGCGACTGAGTTTCGCAGGGGCCGAGGATTCTCGTGCGGCGAGCACCACCAGCGGCAGCTCGCGGCCGAGGACGTCCAGGGTCTGCGGACCCGGGATCCGCTCGGGTTCGCCGCAGCGCGCGGCCAGCAGGATCTCGCAGAACGGCAGGTGCGGCTCGGCCACCACGTCGAGGCCGCGAACCTCGATGAGGCCGGCCAGGCTGTCCGGCGCACGGCCGAACAGCCGGCCTTCGGAGCGCCAGACGAGGGTGCGGTCGTCGGCCACCAGGCGGAAGCCGGCGTCCAGGCAGCGCAGGGCGAGGTCGCTCTTGCCGGACCCCGAGGGGCCCTCGATGAGCGCGCCGGCCCAGCGGCCGCGAAGGCGCAGGGCGACGAGGCCGGCGTGACGGACGCTCATCCCCGCGCCTCGGGCAGGGTGAGGATGAAGCTCGCCCCGCCCACCGTGCCGTCGGGATTCATCCGGTTGGCGGCGCGCAGGGCGCCGCCGTGGGCCTGGGCGATCTGGCGGGCGATGGAGAGGCCGAGCCCGGAGTTGCCGCCGAACGCCGCGCCCTTGGGCCGCGAGGTGTAGAACCGCTCGAACACCGTCTCGAGGTTCTCCGGCGGGATGCCCGGACCGGAGTCGGCGACCGTGGCGACCACCAGGTTCTTGGCCTTGGCGAGGCCGACCACCACCTCGCCGCCCGGCGGGGAGAAGGAGCGGGCGTTGTCGATCAGGTTGCGGAAGATCTGGCTCAAGGGGCCCTCGCGACCCATCACCGCCGGCGGCTCCAGTCCCTGGGGCGGCACGAAGCGGACACTGACGTCGCCCGGCTTGGCGGTCGCCTGGTAGAGGGCGACCACGTCGAAGATCAGCCGCTCCATGTCGATGAACTTCGGCTGGTCGCGCGACAGCTCGGCGTCAAGGCGCGAGGCGTTGGAGATGTCGGTGACCAGGCGGTCGAGGCGCTGGACGTCGTTCTTGAGGATGGCCAGCAGGCGCTCGCGCGCAGCCGGGTCCTTGACCAGGTCGAGGGTCTCCACCGCCGAGCGCAGGGAAGTCAGCGGGTTGCGGATCTCGTGCGCCACGTCGGCGGCGAAGCGCTCGATGGCGTCCATCCGCTCGGACAGCGAATCCGTCATGTCCTCGAGGCTGCGGGTGAGGTCGCCGAGCTCGTCGTCGCGGGTGGCGAGGTCGGGCAGGGAGATCGCCCGGGCGCGGGACAGGCGCACGCTGTCGGCGGCGCGCGCCAGGCGGCGCACCGGCTGGGCGATCAGCCGGTTGAGCAGCAGCGAGGAGGACAGGGTCACCGCGATGGCGATGAGGATGAACGGGATCAGCGCCGCGCGCTCGCGGGCGATGATCGCGTCGACGTCGTTGGCCTCCAGGGTGAGGACGCCGAGCACCGCCTGGACCCGCTGGATCGGGATCGACACCGAGACCACCCGCTTGCCGTCCTCGCCGACCCGCATCCCGGCCCAGCGCTGGCCCTTCAGGGCGTGGGCGACCTCGGCCTGCAGCTCCTGGTGCGCCTGTCTCTCCGACGGCGGGCTGCGCAGCCGCCGCAGCTCGAAGCGATTGCCGGTCTCGCCGCGCTTGCGGGCCGGCGGCAGGACGCGCCACTGCACCCGGTCGGCCACCCAGTCGCTGTCGGCGACGATGTGGCCCTGGGCGTCGAACAGCCGGGCGCGCTGGGTCTTGGGATTGGCCAGCATCTGCAGCATCTGGCTGCCGAGGGCCGAGTTCATCATCGGCTCGGGATCGCCGGCCGTGGCGTACTCGTCCATGATCGTGGCGATCAGCTCGCCCTGAGTGGTCAGGCTGTCGATGCGCGCGTTCACGAGGCCGCGGCGCAGCTCGTTCAGCACCAGGGCCCCGGCGATGAGGATCGCCAGGCCCAGGACGTTGAGGACGATGATCAGCCGCCCGAGGCGCGAGCCCGGCAGCCAACGGAAGCGCGATGGCTTCGCCGCCCGCTCAGGTTTCCCGGTAGCGGTATCCGACGCCATAGAGGGTTTCGATCGCGTCGAACTCAGGGTCCACTTCCCGGAACTTCTTGCGCATGCGCTTGATGTGGCTGTCGATCGTGCGGTCGTCCACATAGACCTGATCGTCGTAAGCCGCGTCCATCAGGTTGTCGCGGCTCTTCACGAAGCCGGGGCGCTGGGCGAGGGCCTGGAGCAGCAGGAACTCGGTGACGGTGAGCTTCACCGGCTTGCCGTCCCACAGGCAGTCGTGACGGGCGGGATCGAGGGTGAGCTTGCCGCGCTTGAGGGCCCGGGCGCTGGCCTCGGCCGCCGCGGCGGCGCTGCCGGCCGGCTCCTCGCCGTCGATGCCCGAGCGGCGCAGCACCGCCTTCACCCGCTCGATCAGCAGGCGCTGGCTGAACGGCTTGTGGATGTAGTCGTCGGCCCCGAGGTTGAAGCCGAGAATCTCGTCGATCTCGTCGTCCTTCGAGGTGAGGATGATCACCGGCAGGTCGGAGGAGCGGCGCAGCCGGCGCAGCACCTCCATGCCGTCCATGCGGGGCATCTTCACGTCCAGGATCGCCAGGTCCGGCGGCTCGTTCTCGAGCGCGGCCAGGCCCGCGGCCCCGTCGTAGTAGGCTTTGACGGCGTGGCCATGGCTCTCCAGCGCGAGGCTCACCGACGTGACGATGTTCTCGTCGTCGTCCACCAGGGTGATCTTGGCCATTCGGGTTCGCTGTCTCCTTCGAACACAATCGCGAAGCTAGTCGGCCTGCACCGTGGCCTCAATGGGGCGCGCCGCGAGGGGGCGTTTCGAAGCCTTCCGGAGGCCTTTTTCGAAAAGGCCGTATGCAAGTCTGTCCAATCAACGCGGCTTTAAGGTTGATCGATCAACTTATGCGGCGTCTCCGGGGGGAGCTGACCTAAAGATGGGTAACGGACGGGTGCATTTCGAGGTCTACGTCAGAAAGACGCCGGGCTCGACCTGGACGCTGGAAATGGCGACGGAGAACAGGGCGGCGGCGATCAGCTGCGCCGAGGATCTCTGGCGCGAGGGCCGCGTGGTCGCTTCCAAGGTCACCAAGGAGACCCTCGACGAGGAAACTCGCGGGTTCATGACGGTGACGGTCTTCAAGGCGGGCGATCAGACGATCGTTCACAAGAAGGCGGTCGTGCGCGAAAGCGTCGAGCCCGTCTGCGTCACGCCGCAGGACCTCTACACCATCCACGCCCGCGAGCGGATCGGCCGGCTGCTGGAAGGCTGGCTCGAGCGCAACCACGCCACCCCCTTCGAACTGCTGCACCGCCCCGACCTCGTCGAACAGCTCGAGAGCTCGGGCACCGACCTGCAGCACGCGATCCAGAAGATCGCCATCCCCGAGGCCCAGGCCCGCGGCGTCTCGGTGCACGAGATCATCCGCGCCTTCCACAGCCTCATCGAGCGCTCGATCGAGCGGCTGCTCAGCGACCGCAAGGCCGGCAAGCTGCCGGACGTGGACAAGGAAGGCTTCTGCGCCGCCGCCGAGCGCGTGGCGCACGAGCCGGAACGCGGCTACCTGCTGGGCGCCGGCGTCGCCGCCTCGATCTCCCCGGCCCGCGGCTGGACCGAGAAGGTCATGCGCCTGCTCGACCTCGCCGACGCCGCCCCGACCAAGGGCCCGGCCCGGGTGCTGGCCCTGGCGACCATCGCCCAGCCGCTGGCCGAGATCCTCGGCTCCAAGCCCGGCCTCGAGGACATCCTCGGCAAGGGGCTCGATCTCGGCGGCAACCTCGCCGCCATGACCCGCCTGGCGGCGGCCGATTCGGTCGACGCCCTGATCCGCATCGAGGCCTCGGTGGCCAAGGTGATGCCGCCGCTGTCGCCGGCCGCGACGCGCCTCGCCAAGTGGCTGGCCGACGACGCCTTCCTCGACGTCCGCTCGGCCATCGGCCAGCGCATCCTGCGCGAGCTGAACGGACCCCGGCGCCTGCGGCCCGGCGACGCCGTCTCCGAGATCGACGTGCTGCGGGCGCTCGCCATGTCGCTGACCGCGGCCGCCGGCAAGCTGCTGCCCCTCGAGGACGTGCAGTCGGCCTTCTCGGCGCGGTCGAAAATGCTGACCACCGGCGAGTTCGTGGAGGCCTACCTGGGCGCCGGCAAGTCGGCGCGCGAGGAGGCCGAGGCGCTGATCTGGCTCACCGAGAACGTCATCGGCCCGGCCAACAAGCGCCAGGCCGGCCGCTGGCTGAAGGCGGTGATCTCGTCTCTGAAGTTCGAGAAGGAATTCCGCAACGCGCCCGACGGGGTGGCCGGGCGGCTCGCCTCGCTGGCCAGCCTGCAGCGCGCAGCCGGCCGTTGCGGCCTGGTGGCAGAGGATTGCGAGCCGATCCAGATGAAGCTCGGCGACATCGGCGGCCTGGTGGAGGCCGACGCCCGCCTCACCCTGCAGCTCGCCAAGGCCAGCGCCTCGGCGGTGCATCGCCTGACCCTGCTGCTCAAGCTCGCCTGCGGCGAGACCGCGCCGCTCGGCCCCGCAGCCGACCGCGCCCGGGCCGAGGCCCTGAAGCTGGTCCGCCACGACGATCTCAGGATCGAGCTTTCCCAGGCGCCGGAACAGGTGGAGCAGATGCGCGGCCTGATCCAGCAGGCCGGCCTGGCCGCCTGACCCGATGCGCCGGCGTGATCTTCTGCCGCTGATCTGCCTCGTCCTGGCGCCGGCGTCGGCGCTGGCCGGCGAGAAGGAGGATCCGAAGAAGCGCGTCGGCGGCGCCACCTACGTGGCCATGGACACCCTGACCGGGGCCACCACCAAGGCCAACGGCCGCCGCGGCGTGCTGTCCGTGGAATGCGGGCTCGACATTCCCGACGCCGGCCTGCGGGCCCGCGCCGAGGCCTCGCTGCCCCGGCTGCGCGCGGCCTTCCTGCAGACGGTGATGATCTACGCCGCCGGCCTGCCGCCGAACGTGCCGCCCAACGCCGACTTCATCGGCCGCGCCCTGCAGCGCGAGGCCGACGCCGCCCTGGGCCGCCCGGGCGCGCGCCTGCTGCTCGGCGCGATCCTGGTGAGCTGAGCGGGATGCTCCCCCACAGGGGGAGCTGTCCGGAACGGACTGAGGGGGGTTGAGAGGCGAGGCGTCGAAGGCTCGGGGGCTTCGACCCCCTCCGTCGCTTCGCGACACCTCCCCCTGAGGGGGAGGGCCTGGGGCTTCAACCCCCTCCGTCGCTTCGCGACACCTCCCCCTGAGGGGGAGGGCCTGGGACGCCTCACATCGCGCTGATGCCGCCGTCGAGCTTGAGCTCGGCGCCGGTCATGAACTTGCTCTCGTCGGAGGCCAGGTAGAGCACCGCATTGGCGATGTCGTCCGGCTGGCCGATCTTGCCCAGGGGGACCTGCCGCGCGAGCTTGGCCTCGGCCTCCTCCTTGCCGAACTGCTGGCGCAGCGGGTCGAGGATCGGCGTGTCGATGAAGGTCGGGTGGATCGAGTTCGAGCGGATGTCGAGCTTCTGCTTGGCGCAGTGCAGGGCGATCCCCTTCGACAGCAGCCAGACCCCCGCCTTGGAGGCGTTGTAGGACGGCGAGTTGTGGGCCGCGATCAGGCCGGCGATCGAGGAGATGTTGATGATTGAGCCGGGCTGGTTCTGACGCATGTACTTCAGGGCGTGCTTGGTCCCGAGGAAGACCGAGTCGACGTTGACGCTCATCACCTTCTTCCAGTCGTCGAAGGAGAGCTGCTCGATGTTGCCGCCGATGGAGATGCCGGCGTTGTTGACCAGCACGCTGATCCCGCCCATGGCCGCATCGGCCTCCTCCAGGGCGAAGATCCACTGATCCTCCTTGGTGACGTCGAGCGGGAAGGCGAAGGCCGTGCCCTCGCCGTGCGCGGCGTTGATCTCCGCGGCCACCGCCTTGGCGCCCTCGATGTTGATGTCGGCGACGCTCACCTTGGCGCCTTCGGCCGCCAGCTTGCGCGCCATGGCCGCGCCCAGACCCTGGGCCCCGCCGGTGATGAAGGCCTTCTTGCCCGCGACCCGTCCTGGCATTTGGTGTCTCCTCCTTCGCTTCTTGTGGCCGCTCCCGCCGAGGTGTGAGGGCTGACTACTTTGCGCGGAGATCGCCGGCCGCCTGGTCCATGAACGTCGCCAGGGTCACGTCGAGTTCGGTGACCCCGTCGGCGTCGTGGGTGGCCAGCGTCACCTCGACCCGGTTGTAGACGTTGAACCATTCCGGATGGTGGTCGAGCTTGTCGGCCATCAGCGCCACCCGGGTCATGAAGCCGAAGGCCGCGTTGAAGTCGGCGAAGACGAAGGTCCGGCGGATGGCGTCGCGGCCGCCCTCGACCGCCGACCAGGCCGGCAGGCCCTTGAGCGCCTCGGCGGCGCCGATCTTCACCGGCCGGCTCATGCGAAGGAAAGGCCCGTGGCGGCGGCGAGCTCGGCCAGGGTCTGGTCGACGTCCACCACCTTGATGGCCTTCATGCCGAGCTCGTGGGCCGGCTTGCAGTTGATGCCGAGGTCGTCGAGGTAGACGCAGTTCTGCGGCGCCACGCCCAGGAGCTCGCACATCATCAGGTAGATCTTGGGGTCGGGCTTCCTGACGCCCGCCTTGGAGCTCTCGATGATGGCGTCGAAGAACGGCATCACCTGGCCCATGGCCCCTGCCGCCTGCTGGACCTCGTTCTGGCCGGGGCTGTGCATCGAGACCACGTTGTTGGTGATGCAGCCGACCTTGAAGTGCTGCTTGCAGGCCTTCAGCGCCTCGACCATCCGCGGGCGCAGCTCGCCGGAGAGCCTCGGAAGCACGTCGCGGCCGCGGATCGGGAAGCCCAGCGCGGTGGATTCCTCCAGGAACAACTCGTCGAAGCGGGCGGCGTCGATCTCGTTCCGCTCGAAAAGCGCCCAGGCGTTCTCGTGGTGGTTCGTGGCGTTGACCCGCCGGATGTGATCCTTCGGCGCGCCGATCTCGGCCTCCAGGCGGTTGAAGGCCTCGAACGGCGAGGAGGTGAAGACCCCGCCGAAATCCCAGATCACCGCCTCGACCGCCATCTGCCGCTCCATCTCCTGAACCCCAGGCGGTCTAGAGACGCCGACCGGGACGTGCAAGAAGGCGCGCATGGGTATCGACCGTCTGCCGGTGGTGCTGCGCCTGGGGCTCTACGCCCTGGCGATCGCCGTTCTGCTCTATCTGTGCCTGGCGCCGGCCCGCGAGCTGCCGCAGGTGAGCCTCTGGGACAAGGCCGAGCACGCCACGGCCTGGGCCGTGCTGGCCGGCCTCGGGCTGGTGCTGTTCCCGGCGCGCCCCTGGCGCGTGGCGGGCTTCGCCCTGGCGCTCGGGGTGCTGGTGGAGGTGCTGCAGGGCACGCCGGCGATCCACCGCGATTCCGACTGGCGCGACGTGGTGGCCGACACGGTGGGCGTCACCGTCGCCGGCGCCGGCTTCGCGCTCGTCGGACGGAGGCGCGCATGAGCCTGCCCCATCGCCCCTGGGAGGACGGCGGCGACTTCTCCATCGGGCTGAAGCCGATCACCGAGGCCCAATGGCTGGAGGGCGGCGAGGCGGAGCCCTGGCGGCGCAAGGACCCGCTGTTCGCCAGCGTCCCGGCGCTGGTGTGGGCCGAGGCGCCCGGATCGCGCGAAGCCCAGCAGGAGGTGCTGGAGCTGGTCGAGGCGGCCATCGGCCCCGCAGATCCGCAGGCGGAGGGACCGGGACAGGACTGGCCGCCGCTCTACGCCGCCGCCCGGCGGGTCTCCGACGACCTTTGCCTGATGCAGAAGATCGACGGTGAGTGGCGCCTGACGGCCCTGTCGCTGTCGGCCGGAAGCTTCTTCAAGGCCGGCGAGGTGGTGGGCAGGAGCCTGGCCGAGCTGCACGGGCCGGTGAACGGGTTCGGCGGCCGCTTCCTGACCCGCGTGCAGCGGATCTTCGAGGGGCTGCGGCCCGACCTGATCCTCGAGCGGCGCAACTGGACGGTGCTGAACACCCCGGAGCTGCACACCCCGGACTCAGGGCCGATCCGCGCCCGCATCGGCGAGATCGACGCGGCCGAGGCCGGCCGGGCGCTGAGCCTGCGGGTGGAGCGCCAGACCCTGCGCCGCCTGCCGCGCACCGGCGGCGCGCTGTTCACGATCCGCGTGTGGGTCGGGCCGCTGGCCAGCGTGGCGCAGAGCCCGGAGCGGCTCGCGGCCTTCACGCAGGCCTGGCGCAGCGCCACGCCGGACTTCCGCGCCTACAAGCGCTTCGACCTCTACGACGAGCTCGTCGAGGCCTTCGTGGCCGGGGCCCGGGCGGAAGCGCCCGAGGGCGCCGCCTAGGCCTCAGGCCCGCCCGTTGGCCCTCACCAGGTGGACGGTGGAGGCCTGGGGACCCTTCTCGCCCTCGCGCTCGTGGAAGCGCACGTGCGAGCCGACGGCGAGCTTCTCGAAGTCGCCGTTCAGGAGCGCGTTGCGGTGGAAGTAGATCTCCCGCCCGTCGCCGCTTTCCAGGAAGCCATAGCCGTCGACGGGGTACACTTGGACGACGCGGCCCATGGGCGGCTCCTCGTGGAGCTTCACCTGGCCCTGCGCCTTGCGGCGGCGGTCCTGCAGGCGCCGGCGCGCCGCGGCGAAGGCGTCGCGGACGGCGACGAAGGCGTCCTCGTGGGCGTGGTCGGCGGGCGGGTTGCGGTCGACCACCACGTCGGCGACGTCGGGGCCGGTGATCTGCAGGCGCACGGCGTAGAGATCGCCGTGGCGCTGGCGGTGGCTGCGGCCGATCACGGCCACGCGGCAGGAGGTGATCCGGTCGTGGAACTTCTCGAGCTTGGCGGCTTCGCGCTCGATCCGGGCGCGCAGCGCGTCCGAGGGTTCCAGGCCGCCTTCGAAGGTGATCTGCAGCGGAATCTGCATCGAATGCTCCAGATGGAGGAAGGTGGACTTCAGGCGGGCAGGACGTGGTCCAGCCACTTGGACAGGGTGGCGTCCGCCGCCTTGGTGAGGTCCTTGTCGAGGGCGCCCGCGACATTGGCCTTGTGCTGGGCGAGACGGGTGCGCAGCGGCTCGAGCAGGCGGGCCGGGGCGGCGACGACGACGCCCTGGTAGCCGTCGGCCTTGGCGATCTCGGCGGCGCGGTCGGCGACCTCGTGGACGAAGGTCTCCTTGGCCTGACGCTCGTAGTCGGCGCCGTGCACGTCATGGCGCTGGTTGGTGCCCGACTGCTGGCTGGCGAAGCCGGAGTTGCCCTTCAGCTCGCGGCGCAGGCCCTTGAGGCGGCCGGAGCCGTCGATCTCCGCGAAGGTGACGAAGTCGCCGGTCTCGTGGGAGCGCTCCACCAGGCGCGCATGGGCGCCGTCGGCGAGCACATAGAGCATCTTCAAGTGGGGCATCGCGACCTCATCCAAATCTCGGCCCCGCCGGGGCGGGGCCACCGAGGTCAAGCCTAGCCCCCGCGGGGGTGGCCGCTTTGACGCCGATCAAGTGGAGAGGAAGGCCGCTGGCGCACCCGACACGATTCGAACGTGTGACCTTTGCCTTCGGAGGGCAACGCTCTATCCAGCTGAGCTACGGGTGCGGGTCAGCGGAGCGGTGTCTCTAGCGGAAAGCCGGGGCGGCGGCAAATCGATCCCTCCGCTTTCGGCGCGGGATGCGAAGCGAACTCACGCCGCGCCGGTGACTTCGTCCCAGAAGCGTTTGGCCTTGCCGAGGAACTTGGCGGACTTGGGGTGCTGCTGCTCGCCGCAGATGCCGGCGAATTCGGTGAGCAGCTCCTTCTGGCGCGCGGTGAGGCGGGTCGGCGTCTCGATGAACAGCTCGACCACGAGGTCGCCGCGCTCGCGGCTGCGCAAGCTGGGCATGCCGCGGCCCTTGAGGCGCACGGTCTGGCCGGTCTGGGCGCCCTCGGGCACCTTGACCTCGATCTTGCAGTTGCCGTCGCAGTTCTCGCCGCCCATCAGGCAGGGCGCCTCGACCATGCCGCCGAGGGCCGCCGTGGCCATGGGCACCGGCACGGTGCAGAGCAGGTCCAGGCCGTCGCGCTCGAAAAGCTCGTGCGGGCGGACGGAGATGAAGATGTAGAGGTCGCCGCGCGGGCCGCCGCGGTCGCCCGCGTCGCCCTCGCCCGCCAGGCGGATGCGCGCGCCGTCGTCGACGCCGGCCGGGATGCGGACCGAGAGGGTGCGCTCCTTGCGCACCATGCCCAGGCCCCGGCAGTGCTCGCACGGGTCGAGCACCATGCGGCCCGAGCCGCCGCAGCGGGGGCAGGCGCGCTCGATGGAGAAGAAGCCCTGGGTCGCCCGCACGCGGCCGGCGCCGCCGCAGGTGGTGCAGGTGGTCGGGCTGGTGCCCGGCTTGGCCCCCGAGCCGTCGCAGGGCTCGCAGGTGAGGGTGGTGGGGGCGGTGATCTCCACCTCGGCGCCGGCGTAGGCCTGCTCGAGGGTGATCTCCAGGTCGTAGCGCAGGTCCTGGCCGCGGGCCGGGCCGCGGTTCTGCCGGCCGCGCATGCCGAACATGTCGCCGAAGATGTCGCCGAACACCTCGTTGAAGATGTCGTGGGCGTCGTGGAACTGGGCCCCGCCGCCGCCCATACCGTTGACGCCGGCGTGGCCGAAGCGGTCATAGGTGGCGCGCTTCTGCGGGTCGGAGAGGACCGAATAGGCCTCGTTCAGTTCCTTGAAGCGCCCGGCGGCCTCCTCGCAACCGCCGTTGCGGTCGGGGTGGTGCTCCATGGCGAGCTTGCGGAAAGCGGACTTGAGCGCGGCCTCATCGCAGCCGCGGTCGACGCCCAGGATCTCGTAATAGTCCCGCATCAGATCGTCTGGCGCCCAAAAATGTCACTGAAGGTTGAGGTGGGATGATCCCCGCCGCGCTGCAAGGCTTTTCGCCGAGCGGGCGGGGATCCCTTCACCGTGGAAGCGGCGGCGACGTTCCCCAGGACGACCAGATCGCATGTGATGACGCCGGTCGCCATGGGGCGCGTTGTCACGCCGACTTCTTGCCGTCGCCGTCGACTTCCTCGAACTCGGCGTCGACGACGTCGGAGTCCGCGGAGGCCTCGGCCGAGGCGCCGGCGCCTTCGCCGCCGCCGGCCTGGCCCTGCTGGGCCTGGTACATGGCCTCGCCCAGCTTCATCGAAGCCTGGATGAGGGTCTGGGTCTTGGCCGAGATCGCCTCGGCGTCACCCGATTCCAGCGAGCCCTTCAGGTCGTCGAGCGCCGTCTGGATCGCGGTCCGCTCGGCCTCGCCGACCTTGTCGCCGTGCTCGGCGAGGGCCTTCTCGGTCGAGTGGATGATGGCGTCGGCCTGGTTCTTGGCCTCGACCACCGCCTTGCGCTTTTCGTCCTCGGCCTTGTTGGACTCGGCTTCCTTGACCATGGCGTCGATGTCCGAATCCGAGAGGCCGCCGTTGGCCTGGATGCGGATCGACTGTTCCTTGTTGGTCGCCTTGTCGCGGGCCTGGACGTTGACGATGCCGTTGGCGTCGATGTCGAAGGTCACCTCGACCTGCGGCACGCCGCGCGGGGCCGGCGGGATGCCGACCAGGTCGAACTGGCCCAGCATCTTGTTGTCGGCCGCCATCGGGCGCTCGCCCTGGAAGACCCGGATCGTCACCGCCGACTGGTTGTCCTCGGCCGTGGAGAAGACCTGGGAGCGCTTGGTCGGGATGGTGGTGTTGCGCTCGATCAGCGGGGTGAACACGCCGCCGAGCGTCTCGATGCCGAGGGTCAGGGGGGTGACGTCCAGCAGCAGCACGTCCTTGACGTCGCCCTGCAGCACGCCGGCCTGGACCGCGGCGCCCAGCGCCACGACCTCGTCCGGGTTCACGCCCTTGTGCGGCTCGCGGCCGAAGAACTCCTTCACCGCCTCGACGACCTTGGGCATGCGGGTCATGCCGCCGACCAGGATCACTTCGTCGATGTCGGACTTCTTGAGGCCGGCGTCCTTCAGCGCCTGCTCGCAGGGGCCGATCGTCTTGGCGATCAGGTCCTCGACCAGGGCTTCCAGCTTGGCGCGGGTCAGCTTGATGTTGAGGTGCAGCGGGCCCGAGGCGTTCATCGAGATGAAGGGCAGGTTCACGTCGTACTGCGGAACAGACGACAGCTCCTTCTTCGCCTTCTCGGCCTCTTCCTTCAGGCGCTGGAGGGCCAGCTTGTCCTTGCGCAGGTCGACGCCCTGCTCCTTCTTGAACTCGTCGGCCAGGTAGTCGACGAGGCGCAGGTCGAAGTCCTCACCGCCGAGGAAGGTGTCGCCGTTGGTCGACTTCACCTCGAACACGCCATCCCCGATCTCGAGAATGGACACGTCGAAGGTGCCGCCGCCGAGGTCGTAGACGGCGATCTTCTTGCCGTCGTTCTTCTCGAGGCCGTAGGCCAGCGCCGCCGCGGTCGGCTCGTTGATGATGCGCAGGACTTCCAGGCCGGCGATCTTGCCGGCGTCCTTGGTCGCCTGGCGCTGGGCGTCGTTGAAGTAGGCCGGGACGGTGATGACCGCCTTCTCGACCTTCTCGCCGAGGTGCTGCTCGGCGGCTTCCTTCATCTTCTGCAGGATGAAGGCCGAGATCTGCTGCGGGGAGTAGTCCTTGCCGTGGGCGCGCACCCAGGCGTCGCCGCTCGGACCCTTGACGATCTCGTAGGGCACCATGCCCTTGTCCTTCTCGACCATCGGGTCGTTCCACTGGCGCCCGATCAGGCGCTTGATGGCGAAGAAGGTGTTGGACGGGTTGGTGACCGCCTGGCGCTTGGCCGGCTGGCCGACGAGGCGTTCGCCGTCTTCCATGAAGGCCACGACGGAGGGCGTGGTACGCGCGCCCTCGGCGTTCTCGATCACCTTCGGCTGCTTGCCGTCCATGATGGCGACGCACGAGTTCGTGGTGCCAAGGTCGATGCCGATGATCTTGCTCATTGAGAGTCTTGCTCGCTCCTTGATGGCGGACGCTGCGGGGAAGCCTTCCTAGGTGAAGCGCTTCTGACTGTGCCTCGTCCCCGGTTCGATCAGTCTCGGCCGGCGCTGGCCATACTCGCCAACACCGACGTCGCCTGCCGATATGGGGGAAATTGCGGGGCCTGCAAGAGCGAAAGCCCCTAATCCTGACAAGGACATACCCCCTTAGCACGGTTCAGCTGGCCATCACGAGACGCTTTGCAGAGCTTGAAGGTTCCCTCGGCCGGACGCGGCATTTGAACCCGCTGGCCCTTTGACTCCGCGACGAGCTGCGGCGCAGGATCGCACCTTCACGGTCATACCCGGCACAGAGCCATCGCGGAGGCGCCCATGGTCACCCTCACCCGTCCGGACGGAAACTGGGCCGGCGACCTCGACCTGACCCGGCGATCCATCGCCCTGGCCCTGGCCGGCGGCTATGCGGTGGCCGCCTTCTCGGCCGAGGCCGAGCCGATCCACACCGACGAGGCGGGCCTCGTCGCCGGCATGGTCGAGATCCCCGCCGCCGACCGGAAGATCCCCGGCTACCTCGCCCGGCCGTCCGGCAAGGGCCGCCATGCGGTGGTGCTGGTGAACTCGGAAATCTTCGGCGTCCACGAATGGGTGAAGGACGTCTGCCGCCGGCTCGCCAAGGCGGGCTATGTGGCGCTCGCCCCCGACCTCTTCGTCCGCGCCGGGGATCCCTCCAAGACCGTCGACATGAAGGCGGTCATGGACATCGTGAAGGCGACGCCCGAGGCCCAGGTCACCTCCGACACCGCCGCGGCGCTGAAGTTCCTCAAGGCCCAGCCGTTCGCCGACATGAGCCGGGCCGGCGTCACCGGCTTCTGCTGGGGCGGCGGCAAGACCTGGCTCGACTGCGAGCGCTTCGCCGAGTTCAAGGCCGGCGTCGCCTGGTATGGCCCCCTGAAGGCCGGGCCCTACCCGCGCACTCCGCCGATCGACCTGGTGAAGGACCTGAAGGCGCCGGTGCTCGGGCTCTACGGCGGCCAGGACAAGGGCATTCCCGCCGCCGACGTCGAGGCCATGCGCGCGGCCATCAAGGCGGCGAACAAGCCGGCCGAGATCATCGTCTATCCCGAGGCCCAGCACGGCTTCCTGGCCGACTATCGGCCGAGCTACGACGCCAAGGCCTCCGCCGACGCCTGGAAGCGGATGCTGGCCTTCTTCGCCGCGCACGGGGTCAGGTAGCCGCGCGCCCGTCGCTCGCCGCCGGCGTCAGTGCGGCGGCTCTTCGGGGGGCGGGGTGGCCTGCTGGATGAGGTCGCCGACGCGGTCCTGGGCCGGGGTGGCGTTGGTCGCGCCGCCCGGCTTGGCGGGCGGGGTGATCGGCGGCACCGGCAGGGTGTTGGTCGCCTGGTCGGCCGTGTCCTGGTCCTCGTCGTCAGTCTTGTTGGCCGCGGGCTTCTCGGCGGTCGGCGCCGGGCCCTCGATGCGCTCCTGGCTGAGCGGGGTGGCCTCGGCGGCGTTGATCACCGCGCCCGGCGCGCCGGCCTGGCCCGCGGGCCGCTCGCCCGGCAGGCGGCCGCCATGCTCCGGCGCATTGATGATCCCCAGGGCGAAGGCGGCCAGGGCGCAGAGCCCGAGCACGCCGGCGACCACCTGCAGAACGGGACGGGGCATGGTCCAAGTCATGGGCGTCCAAGTCATGGGCGGGGACCCTAATGCGGCGGAACCGGCGGCGGAAGAGGCCTGCCGCCCGCGCCATGGTAAACGCCCGTTAACGCCTCGCCGGGCAAACAGGGCCGAGATCCAAGATTGGGGCTTTGCGCATGGCGCGGGTGGCGCGGAAGACGGGAACGGCGTGGGCGATGGAGGTCGCGGGCCTGGCCTGGGCCCATCCGCACACCGCCCGCATGCGCGGCGGCTTCACGGCCGCGGCCGGCGTCGCCCTGGCGGCCGCCTTCGCCACCTACAATCCCGCCGACCCGAGCCTGAACGCCGCCGGCGGCGGCGCGCCCACCAACATCCTCGGCGGGCCCGGCGCCATGCTGGCCGACCTCGGGGTGCAGTCGCTGGGGATCGCCAGCGCCTTCGTGGCCCTGCTGATGGTCGTGCTCGGCCTGTCGCGCGTCACCGCCGCCTCCCCCGGCCTGAGCCGCAGCGAGATCCGTCTGCGGGCGCTGGTCGGCGCGCTGGGCGTCCTGACCCTGGCCGGCGCCCTGGCCGGCCCGCCGCCGCCCGCCGCCTGGCCGCTGGCCAAGGGCCTGGGCGGGCTGTGGGGCGATGCGCTGCTGGGCGGCCTTTCAGGCCTGATGCGGCTCGCCCACGTCCCGGCGGCCCACGCGGTGGGCGCCCTGGTGCTGGCGCTGGCCGGCGCCGGGGCCCTCGGCTGGGCGCTCGGCCTGCAGCGGCTGGACGTGGCGGGCTTCGCCGGCTGGGCGCGCGAGGCGGTCAAGCCCAAGGCCCCGATCACCCTGCCCGAGCGCAAGGCGCCGATCGCCCGCCGGGCGGTGCGCGAGCCCGGCATTCCGGAGGGCGCCCTCGATCCGGCGCCCGAGGCCGCCGCCTATGACTCCGAGCCCGCGCTCGACGCCGCCCCGCTGAAGGTGAAGCCGCCCAAGGCGCCGCCCAAGCCCTCGGCCCGCGAGGAGCGCGAAGCCCAGGCGACCTTCGAATTCGTGCGGCCGGGTGGCTTCCGCCTGCCCGAGCTCTCGATGCTGGCCAAGCCCAAGCCCCGCGCCGCCCAGTTCGACGAGGGCGCCCTGCGCCAGAACGCCCAGCTCCTGGAGAGCGTGCTGGCCGAGTTCGGCGTCCGCGGCCAGGTGGACCAGATCCGCCCGGGCCCGGTGGTCACCCTCTACGAACTGGTGCCGGCGGCCGGCGTGAAATCGGCCCGCGTCGTGGCCCTGGCCGACGACATCGCCCGCTCCATGAGCGTCGCCGCCTGCCGCGTCTCGGTGGTGCCGGGCCGCAACGCCATCGGCATCGAGCTGCCCAACCAGAAGCGCGAGACCGTCTATCTGCGCGACCTGCTGGCGGCGGCCGAATACGAGCGCGGCGGCCAGAACCTGCCGGTGGCCCTGGGCGAGACGATCGGCGGCGAGCCCTACATCGCCGACCTCGCCAAGATGCCCCACCTGCTGATCGCCGGCACCACCGGCTCGGGCAAGTCGGTGGGCGTCAACGCGATGATCCTGTCGATCCTCTACCGCCTGCCGCCCGAGCAGTGCCGGCTGATCATGATCGACCCCAAGATGCTGGAGCTGTCGGTCTACGACGGCATCCCGCACCTGCTGGCCCCGGTGGTCACCGACCCCAAGAAGGCCATCGTGGCGCTGAAGTGGACGGTCCGCGAGATGGAGGACCGCTACCGGCGGATGTCCAAGATCGGCGTCCGCAACATCGGCTCCTACAACGAGCGCGCCAAGGAGGCCCTGGCCAAGGGCGAGCACTTCGAGCGCACGGTCCAGACCGGCTTCGACGACGCCGGCCGGCCGATCTTCGAGAGCGAGAAGATCATTCCCGAGGCCATGCCCTACCTCGTGGTGATCATCGACGAGGTGGCCGACCTGATGATGGTCGCCGGCAAGGACATCGAGGGCGCGGTGCAGCGCCTGGCGCAGATGGCGCGGGCCGCCGGCATCCACCTGATCATGGCCACCCAGCGCCCGTCCGTGGACGTCATCACCGGCACCATCAAGGCCAACTTCCCGACCCGGATCTCCTTCCAGGTCACCTCGAAGATCGATAGCCGCACCATCCTCGGCGAACAGGGCGCCGAGCAGCTGCTGGGCCAGGGCGACATGCTCTACATGGCCGGCGGCGGCCGGATCACCCGCCTGCACGGGCCGTTCGTCTCCGACGGCGAGGTGGAGGCCGTGGCCAAGTTCCTGCGCGAGCAGGGTCAGCCGCAGTACCTCGAGGAGGTCACCGCCGGCGGCGAGGAGGAGGGGGACGAGGGCCCGAACCTCGGCTTCGGCGGCGACACCGGCGACGCCAACGACCTCTACGACCGCGCCGTGGCCGTGGTCACCCGCGACGGCAAGGCCTCGACCAGCTACATCCAGCGGCGGCTGCAGATCGGCTACAACCGCGCCGCCTCGATCATGGAGCGCATGGAGCAGGAAGGCGTCGTGGGCCCGGCCAACCACGCCGGCAAGCGCGAGATCCTGGCCGGCCCGCCGCCGTAATTGGCCTCTCCCGCCGCCGGGAGAGGGTAGGCCCTGCCCTCTCCCTCGGGCTTCGCCTCGGGGAGAGGCGACTAGCGCCGCCGCCCGCCGGGCTTGTGGCCCTTGGTCATGGGATCCGGCTTCTTCGGCAAGGTCCCGCCTTCGCTGGCGTAGCGCTCCTGGCTCGAGCCGAGGCCCATCTTCCCGGGAACCTGCTGGCGGATACGGCTCTCGCCGGACTCCAGGCGGCGGATCGCGTCGCGCAGCAGGGCGGCGGTCTCGAAGTCGCCTTCCGCGGCCGCGGCCGCCATGCGGGCTTTGAGGTCGTCGATCATCGTGCGTACAGGAACGGTCGGCTAAGCGTGGGCGTTGCCGCTTGTTCCACGAACAGGCCCAAATGTCGCCGCTCGCATGCGGCAGGCTAACGCCCATATGGATGCCAAGATGAGCTTCACCCGCCGGACTCTCGCCCTCGGCCTCGCGGCCGCCGCCCTCGCCGGACCGGCGCTGGCGCAGGGCGCCCTCAGCCCCGCCGACCAGGCGCTGGTCGACAAGGCGGCGACCTACCTGCAGGGCCTCACCGAGGCGCGCGGCCGGTTCGTGCAGACCGACGCCATGGGCAAGTCCACCCAGGGCACGGTCTATCTGAAGCGCCCGGGCCGGGCCCGCTTCGAGTACGACGCCCCGTCCGGCATGGTGGTGGTGGCCGACGGCGCCGCGGTGACCGTGGCCGACTCGCGGCTGATGACCTTCAACCGCTACCCGCTCGGCTCGACGCCCCTGTCGCTGTTCCTGGCGCGCAACATCCGGCTCGACCGCAGCGTGGCGATCACCGGCGTCGACCGCATTCCGGGCGGCTTCGTGATCGTCGCCCGGGACGGTGCGCGCAAGACGCCGGGCCAGCTCGCCCTGACCTTCCAGGACAGCCCGATGGCGCTGACCGCCTGGTCGGTGACCGACGCCCAGGGCCGCACCACCCGGGTGAAGCTGATCGGGCTGGAGCGGGCTTCGGGGCTCGACAAGGCGCTGTTCACGCCGCGCGATCCGCGCCGGAGCCGGCCCGCCAGTTCCTGAGGCCGGCACCAGATCTGCGACGTGACATTTGCGCAACACGCAAGATGTGGGGCGCGGTTTCGATTGACTTTGGAGCGCCTCTGTGGCCTTAATGCCACTACGCCGTCTGCGCAGTTCTGCGCGGACGAGTCCGTGCCGGAACAATCCCCTCCCGGCGGCGGCATGAGAGACAGACCCTCATCGCCCGGATGGCCCCACCATCCGGGCGTTTCTTTGCGACCTCGCGCGCATGGGCCGGCTTGCGCGAATGGGCCGCCTTCCAGAACCGGGCGGCGGCGCCATATGGATGGGCGATGCGCCTCCGCCTCTGCACCTGGAACGTCAATTCCGTCCGCCTGCGCGCCGAACAGGCCGCCCGCTTCGTCGCCGAGCAGGCGCCCGATATCCTGTGCATGCAGGAGATCAAGTGCCGCGAGGGCGAGTTCCCGAAGGAAGCCTTCGTGGAGATGGGCCTGCCGCACCTGAAGATCGCCGGTCAGAAAGGCTGGCACGGGGTGGCCATCGCCTCGCGCCTGCCGATCGAGGAGGTCGCGCCGCTGGACGTCTGCCGGGAAGGCCATGCCCGCTGCGTGGGCGGCAGGATCGCCGGGATCGAGGTGCACAACTTCTATATCCCCGCCGGCGGCGACGTGCCCGACAGGGCCGAGAACCCGAAGTTCGACCACAAGCTCGATTTCTACGAGAAGCTGACTGCCGAGCTTTCGAAGCGCGACCCGATGGCGCCGCTGGCGATCGTCGGCGACCTCAACGTGGCGCCGGGCGAGTTCGACGTCTGGAACCACAGGTACATGTCGAAGATCGTCAGCCACACCCCGGTGGAGATCGAGGCGTTCGCCGCCATGAAGGCCTCGCTGAACTTCATCGACCTGCCGCGCGAGACCACGCCCGAGCCGGAAAAGATGGCCTCGTGGTGGAGCTACCGGGCCCAGGACTTCCGAAAGTCGGCCCGAGGCCTGCGCCTCGACCACATCCTGGTGACGCCGGGCCTGAAGGACGCCGCCTTCCGGCTCGGTTGCGCGGCGAGCCGCGTGCACGAGGACGTCCGCGCCTGGGAGCGCCCCAGCGACCACGCGCCGGTCAGCGCGGACCTGGTGCTGTAGGGAGCCCAATCCTCCCCCACAGGGGGAGGTGGCCCGGAGGGCCGGAGGGGGTTGCGGCCCACAAACAGCCGACGCCTTGCCCTTCAACCCCCTCAGTCGCTTCGCGACAGCTCCCCCTGTGGGGGAGCATCCGAGGCGACTAAGGCGCGAGCTTGTAGCCGCCGGCTTCGGTGAGCAGGAGCTTGGCGTTGGCCGGATCGGGCTCGATCTTCTGGCGCAGGCGGTAGACGTGGGTCTCGAGCGTGTGCGTCGTCACGCCGGCGTTGTAGCCCCAGACCTCGGCCAGAAGCTCCTCGCGCGACACCGGCTTCTCTCCGGCGCGGTAGAGGTACTTCAGGATGTTGGTCTCCTTCTCCGTCAGCCGGATCTTCTTCTGGTTCTCGTCGACCAGCAGCTTGGCGGCGGGGCGGAACTCGTAGGCGCCGAGGCGGAAGACCGCGCCCTCGGAGTGCTCGTGGCTGCGCAGCTGGGCGCGGATGCGGGCGAGCAGCACGGCGAACTTGTAGGGCTTGGTGACGTAGTCGTTGGCCCCGGCTTCGAGGCCGGCGACGGTGTCCTCGTCGGCGGCGGCCGCGGTGAGCATGATGATCGGCGCGGCGACGCCAGTGGCCCGCATCTGGCGGCAGGCCTCGCGGCCGTCGATGTCGGGCAGGTCGACGTCGAGCAGGATGAGGTCGGGCCGGATCGCCTGGGCGGCGCGGACGCCTTCGCCGCCAGTGGCGGCCTCATGGGTCGCGAAGTCTTCCGCCTGGAGCTGCTCGGCCACGGCCCCGCGAAGGTCCGCGTCATCGTCGACGATGAGGAGGGTCTTGCGTTGAGCCATCGTCAGGAACATGCACCGTATGACGCCCAACGGGCAAAAGGATTTGAGGCTCCATGGTGAAGTTCGTGGCTCACCCGGACGGGCGCTTCGATTTCGGCCAGCGGACGCTGCGCTGCGCCCTGGGCCGCTCGGGCGTGACGCCGGCGGCGGAGAAGCGCGAGGGGGACGGGGCCTCCCCCGTCGGCGTCTGGGCGATCCGCAAGGTGCTCTACCGGCCGGACCAGACGGCCGACGGGCGCGCGCCGCAGACGGCCCTGCCCTGCGAGCCTATCGCGCGCGACGACGGCTGGTGCGACGATCCCGAACACGAGGCCTATAACCGCCCGATCAAGCTGCCGTTCACGGGCAGCTTCGAGAAGATGTGGCGCGACGATCATCTCTACGACCTGGTGGTCGTGCTGGCGCACAACGACGACCCGCCCCGCCCCTATCACGGCAGCTGCATCTTCATGCACCTGGCGAAGGAGGGCTATTCGCCGACCGAAGGCTGCGTGGCCCTCGCGCGCGAGGATCTGGAGGCGGTGCTGGCGGCCGCCAGGCCGGGCGATGCGGTGGAAATCGCCGCCGACTGAGCGGCCCGCGCTCGACGCGGGCAAGGGCGTTGACAGGAGCGAACAGCGTTCGCTACCTCGCGCCCATGGTCCGCAAAGCGATCACCGCGCAGCAGCAGCAGAACCGTCTTTCGACGGCGCGGGCGCGCGCGGGCCATCCGGACTAGGCGATCTCGCCCGATCCGAGCCCTGCCAACCCCGCCCGGCCGGCGGGGTTTTTTGATGCCGCGCGCCCGGGCTCCCTTCGAGGACCGCCAAGATGACCACTCACTATCCCGACGACGCCGCGATCGAGCGCCTGGCCCGCGGCCTGATCGAGCGCAGCCTGCCCAAGTCCGTATGGACCCACGCGGCCCATTTCGGCGCGGCGCTGTGGTTGCTCCGCGCTCATGGCCTCAGCGAGACCACCCGGCGCATGCCGTCGATCATCCGCGCCTACAACGAAGCCACGGCGACGCCGAACACCGACGACAGCGGCTATCACGAGACCATCACCCTGGCCTCGCTGAGGGCGGCCGACGCCCTGCTGGCGGCCCGGCCCGGCGCGCCGCTGCACGAGATCCTCGACGAGCTGATGGCGACGACGATGGGCCGCCCGGACTGGCTCCTCGCCCACTGGTCGAAGGCGGTGCTGTTCTCGGTCGCGGCGCGGCGCGGCTGGGTCGAGCCGGACCTCGCGCCCTTCCAGCCCTGAGGCGGCCTCAGGCCGCGGGCTTCGGCCGCGCCCCGAAGATCGCCGAGCCGACGCGCACGCTGGTGGCGCCGAAGCGGATGGCGGTCTCGAAGTCGTCGCTCATGCCCATGGAGAGCTTCGCGAGCCCGTTGCGCTGGGCGATCGCCTTGAGGAGGGCGAAGTGCGGACCGGCCGGCTCGTCCACCGGCGGGATGCACATCAGCCCTTCGGGATCGAGGCCGTAGGTCCCGCGGCAGGCGGCGATGAAGGCGTCGGCCTCGGGGGGCGTGACGCCGGCCTTCTGCGGCTCCTCGCCGGTGTTGACCTGGACGTAGAGGCGCGGCCGGCGGCCCTGCTTCTGCATCTCCTCGGCCAGCACCCGGGCGAGCTTCTCGCGGTCGAGGGTCTCGATGACGTCGAAGAAGGCGACCGCCTCCTTGGCCTTGTTGGTCTGCAAGGGGCCGATCAGGTGCAGGGTCAGGGCCCCCACGACTTGGGGCGCCTTGCCCTCCCAGCGCTGGTAGGCCTCCTGCACGCGGTTCTCGCCGAACACGGTCTGGCCGGCGTCGAGCACCGGCTGGATGGCCTCCCACGGCTGGGTCTTTGAAACCGCCACCAGGGTGACGTCCCTGGGATCGCGACCGGCGGCTTGCGCGGCGCGCCCGATCCGGGCCACCACGTCGTGATAGCCGGCGGCGCTATAGAGGGGCTCAGCCATTCCCGCGACCTTCTGGACCATGAGGCGGACGGCCGCGTTCCTAAATGGAGCCGCGGCGCGACGGAAGGGCCAAGCCCGCGCCCTGCCCGCCCTGCTGTTCTTCACCGACCCGCAGCGGACGCCCGACGCGGAGCCGATCGCCCGGACCCTGCCGCGCGGCGCGGCGATCGTGTTCCGGGCGTTCGGGGCGGCGGATGCGGCGGCGCAGGGCCGGCGGCTGAGGGCCATCGCGCGCGCCAGGGGACTGCGCCTGCTGGTCGGGGCGGATCCGGAGCTGGCGCGGGCGCTCGGGGCGGACGGGCTCCATCTGCCGGAGCGGCTCGGCGGTCGGGCGCGCGCCTGGCGACAGCCCGGCTGGATCGTCACCAGCGCCGCCCACTCCCTGGCCGCGGCGCGCCGGGCCAAGGCGGCGGGGGCGGACGCGGTGGTGGTCTCGGCGATCTTTCCCAGCGGCAGCCCCTCGGCCGGCGCGCCGATGGGGCCGGTGCGCCTGGCGCTGCTGGCGCGCCAGGCCGGCCTGCCGGTCTATGCGCTCGGTGGGGTGAACGACAAAACGGCCCGCCGTCTGAAGGACGCGGGCCTCGTCGGTCTGGCGGCGGTGGACGCCTTCCGGACCTGAACTAGAACTTGAACTTGGTCTCGAGACGGACGCGGGGCAGGCCCTCGTCCGGGGTGGGCGTCCGCGCGCCGGGTTGCAGCTGCTGATCGCCGAGGGCCACGGCGCCGCCGACGCGCAGCGACGGGGTGATCCGGAAGTAGGCGCCGGCCGCCACGTCGTTGAGGGTGCTCTGGCGGGTGTCGGGCTGCTGCATGTTGAGCGTCACGCCCCAGCGGCCGCGGCGGGCGTCGAGGTTGACGGTCTTGCCGCTCACCACCGGGCTCGCCGCCGGTTCGGCGCGGACGGAGAAGTCCACGCCCTTGGCCGCGTCGGCCGCCTGCGCGGCGGTCGCCGCGCCGCCTATCAGGGCGGCGGCGCCGATCAGCACAGCGATATGGCGGGCACGCATGCTCACTTACTTAGGTCCTCATGACCGTAATCGCAGCTCCACCGGAAAGGATCGGTCGGCCACACGGTCGAGGTCGATTAAATTCCGCCGTACTGCGGGGTCAACCGACTCCAGCGCCGCGGGGTCCCCGTTAACGCTCTAAGCCCGGAGGCTGTGGCCGATGGGTCACGCGATTCCTGTTTGGCGTCCGCAATGGCGTTGTTATAGAGGGCGCGGCGCGGGGGGCGCCGTAGCGCTTGCGACGCGCAGGCCGCCGCGGAAATTCATATGTGGAGACGGACGCGAATGGCGTTTGTGCGAGGCGTTTCGATGCGGCAGGCCGCAACCGGCGCGGTGGTGTTCGCCGCCCTGGGCCTGTCCACTCTTGGCCTTTCCGCCTGCTCGACCCCCCATCTGTTCGGCTCGAAGTCGAACAATGTGCCGAACCCGGCGAGCGCCACGTCCGTGTCGGTCAACGGCTACCTGTGGCGCGCGACGCTGGACACCCTGTCGTTCATGCCGCTGGCTTCGGCCGACCCCTACGGCGGCGTGGTCATCACCGACTGGTACGTGAACCCGGAGAAGCCCGACGAGCGCTTCAAGTGCACCGTCTACATCCTGGACTCGCGCCTGCGCGCCGACGGCCTGAACGTCACGGTCTTCAAGCAGACCAAGGACGCCGCGGGGAACTGGGTGGACGCCCCGGCCGCGACCCAGACCGAGACCGACATCGAGAACGCGATCCTGACCCGGGCGCGCCAGCTTCGACTTTCGAACATCAAGGGCTGATTCCAGCCCCGATCCGTTCGAAGGTCGGCCTCTCGTGACACAGGCGGTTGACCGGACGCACTAACCCAGTCCAAAGGCCGCCTGTCATGGCCCGCTACAATCCCAAAGAAACCGAGCCCAAATGGCGTCAGGCCTGGGCCGACGTCGATGCGTTCCGCGCGGCGATCGATCCGGCGCGCCCGAAGTACTACGTGCTGGAGATGTTCCCCTATCCGTCGGGGCGCCTGCACATGGGCCATGTGCGCAACTACGCCCTCGGCGACGTCATCGCCCGCTTCAAGCGCGCGCGGGGCTTCTCGGTGCTGCACCCGATGGGCTGGGACGCCTTCGGCCTGCCGGCCGAGAACGCGGCCATGGAGCGCGGCGTCGATCCGCGCGGCTGGACCTACGACAACATCGCCCGCATGCGGGACGAGCTGAAGGAGCTGGGCCTGTCGATCGACTGGTCCCGCGAGTTCGCCACCTGCGACGTGGAGTACTACGGCCAGCAGCAGGCGCTGTTCCTGGAGCTGTACGATCGCGGCCTGGTCTACCGCCGCGAGGCGACGGTGAACTGGGATCCCGTCGACCAGACGGTGCTGGCCAACGAGCAGGTGGTCGACGGCCGCGGCTGGCGCTCCGGCGCGGTGGTCGAGAAGCGCAAGCTGAACCAGTGGTTCCTGCGCATCACTGAGTACGCCGACCAGCTGGTGGACGACCTGGAGACCCTGGACCGCTGGCCCGAGAAGGTCCGCGTCATGCAGGAGAACTGGATCGGGCGCTCGCGCGGCCTGCGCTTCAGGTTCCCGTTCGCCGCGAGCGCGCCCGCCGGCTTCGAGGCCGGGCTGGAGGTCTACACCACCCGCCCCGACACCCTGTTCGGCGCGAGCTTCGTCGGCATCGCCCCCGATCACCCGCTGGCCGAGCTGGCGGCCAGGTCCGATCCCAAGGCGGCGGCGTTCATCGACAAGTGCCGCAAGGGCGCGATCTCGGAAGCCGAGATCGAGACCCAGGAGAAGGAAGGCTACGACACCGGACTGAAGGTGAAGCACCCGTTCGATCCGAACTGGGAGCTGCCGGTCTGGATCGCCAACTTCATCCTGATGGACTACGGCACCGGCGCGATCTTCGCCTGCCCGGCGCATGACCAGCGCGACCTGGACTTCGCCCGCAAGTACGACCTGCCGGTACGCCCCGTCGTGCTGCCGCCGGGCGAGGACCCCAAGGCGTTCGACGTCGGGACGGAGGCCTATGTCGGGCCGGGCGTGATCTACAATTCGCAGTTCCTCGACGGCCTGGACGTCGAGACCGCCAAGACCAAGGCCATCGACGTCATCGAGGGCCAGGGCCTGGGCCAGGGCGCCACGGTCTATCGCCTGCGCGACTGGGGCGTGGCGCGCCAGCGCGGCTGGGGCTGCCCGATCCCGGTGGTCCACTGCGAGAAGGACGGCGTCGTGCCGCTGCCGAAATCGGCCCTCCCGGTGGCCCTGCCGCAGGACCTGGACTTCGGCAAGCCGGGCAACGCGCTCGGCCGCCACCCGGCCTGGAAGCACACCACCTGCCCCAAGTGCGGCGGCCCGGCGACCCGCGAGACCGACACCCTCGACACCTTCGTGGATTCGTCCTGGTACTTCGCCCGCTTCGCCAATCCGCATGCGGCCGAGCCGATCGACAGGGCGGCGGCGGACTACTGGATGCCCGTCGACCAGTACATCGGCGGCATCGAGCACGCGGTGCTGCACCTGCTCTACGCGCGCTTCATGACCAAGGCCCTGGCCGACGCCGGCCGGCTGAGCGTGCGCGAGCCGTTCGAGGGCCTGTTCACCCAGGGCATGGTCACCCACGAGACCTATCGCCGGCAGAACGGCGAATGGCTGGAGCCCGGCGAGGTCGAGATCGTCGTCGAGGGCAAGACCCGGCGCGCGACGCTCGGCGGCACCGACGAGGTGGTCGAGATCGGCGACGTCGAGAAGATGTCGAAGTCCAAGAAGAACACCGTCGCGCCCGGCGAGATCTTCGAGGCCTACGGCGTCGACGCCGCACGCCTGTTCGTGATGTCCGACTCGCCGCCGGACCGCGACGTGCAATGGACCACCGGCGGCATCGAGGGCGCCTGGCGCTTCGTCAACCGCGTCTGGGACGAGTTCGAAAGCCAACCGCAGGGGGCGTCTTCGGGCCTCGCCGCGGGTTCCGACGATCCGGCCGCCCAGGCGCTGCGGGTCGCGACGCACAAGACGGTCAAGGCGGTCACCGAGGCCATCGAGACCTTCCGCTTCAACTCCGGCATCGCCCGCCTCTACGAGTTCCTGAACGCCCTGAAAGCGAACCCGGCCAAGGACGCCACGCCGGCGGTGCTGGCCGCGCGGCAGGAGGCTCTGGAGGCCTTCGCCCGCCTGGTCGCGCCGTTCACGCCGCACCTGGCCGAAGAGGCCTGGGCGCGGATCGGCGGTCAGGGCATGGTGGTCGCCGCGCCGTGGCCGGCCTTCGATCCGGCGCTCACCGAGGACGCGGTGAAGGTCCTGCCGGTGCAGGTGAACGGCAAGCGGCGTGGCGAGATCACCGCGCCGGCGGGCGCCGAGCCAGCCGACGTGGAGAAGATCGTGCTTGACGATCCGGAGATCGCACGGCGCCTTGAGGGCCTGACCATTCGCAAGGTGATCGTGGTGAAGGATCGCATCGTCAACATCGTGGCGGCCTGACGCATGAAGCGCCTCGCCCTCGCCGCCGCCCTGACCCTCGCCACCGCCCTCGGGGGCTGCGGGTTCGCGCCGCTCTACGGCCAGCCGGGGGTGACCTCGAACCTCGCCGCCATCGAGGTGGAGGCGCCGCAGGGCCGCACCGGCTTCCTGATGCGCCAGCACCTCGACGACGCCTTCGCCCGCGACCGCTCGGCCCGCGCCGCCTACCACATGCAGCTCGCCCTCTCCGAAGCGCGCTATCCACGCGGCGTGCGGGTCGACAACGTGGCGACGCGCTACGAGTACGTGCTCACCGCCACCTACGCCCTGACCACGGTGCCGGCGGGTGCGCTGGCCAAGCGCGGCACGGTGCGCGTCGAGCTGACCTACGACTCGGCCGACCAGCCCTACGCCTCGGTGGCCGCCCAGCAGGACGCGCAGGACCGCGCCGCCCAGGAGGCCGCCCGCCGCATCCAGCTCGAGCTCGCCGCCTGGCTGGCCAACGGGGCCAAGCCGAGCTGAACGGGCTGAGCGCCAGGGCCCTCGGGACATGATCCTCAACAAGCGCCCGGACATCGAACGCTTCCTGAAAGGGCCGGACGGCAAGATCCGGGCGGCGGTGATCTATGGCCGCGACATGGGCGTGGTGCGCGACCGGGGCCATGCCCTCGCCCGGACGATCGCCAAGGATCCGGACGATCCCTTCGACGTCGCCCAGCTCACCGACGGTGATCTCGACGCCGACCCCGGCCGGCTGGAAGGCGAGCTCGCCGCCCAGTCGCTGATGGGCGGGCGGCGGCTGATCCGCCTGCGCCTGACGAGCGACAAGGCCGGGCCGGATAAGACCGCGGCCGAGGCGCTGACCCGGCACGCGGCCGGCGAGCTCAATCCGGACGCCTTCCTGATCGTCGAGGCCGGCAACCTCGGGCGGGACTCGGCGCTGCGCAAGGCGGCGGAGAAGTCCGACGGGGCGGCCGCCATCCCCTGCTACGAGGACGAGCCGGGCGATGTCGCGCGCCTGGTGCGCGAGTTGCTGGCCAAGGACGACGTCGGCCTTTCCTCGGACGCCCTGAACCTGCTCGTCGCGCGCCTGCCCAAGGAGCGGGGCGTCGCCCGCCAGGAGATCGAGCGGCTGGCGCTCTATCTGGGGCCGGGCTCGGGCGCGGTGGCGACGCCGGCCGACCTCGAGGATTTCTTCGGCGTCGAGCCCGAGGCCTCGCTGGCGGACGCGGCGGCCGACGCCTTCGGCGGCAAGCTCGCCGACGCCCAGGCGGGCCTGCGCCGCGCCGCCCAGGAGGGCGAGGCCGGCCCGGCCGCGGTCCGCGCGCTGGGCATGCACCTCGGCCGCCTGCGCCGCACCCTCACCCTCGCCAAAGCAGGGGCGGGCCTGCAGGAGGCGGCCAAGGCCTCGGGCGTCTTCTGGAAACAGGAACGCGAGTTCCTGCGCCAAGCGCGGGCCTGGAGCCTCGACGAACTCGACAGGCTGCAGCCCGAGATCCTGGCGGCCGACAAGGCCTGCAAGAGCGCCGGCTCCCCCGACCAGCTCATCGCCCAGCGGCTGGCCCTGACCATCGCCGGCCGGGCGCGGCGGCTGGGGTTGTAAGGAAAGATGCTCCCCCACAGGGGGAGCTGTCGCAAAGGGACTGAGGGGGTTGAGCGGCCAGGCGTCCGACGCCCGTAGGCTTCAACCCCCTTCGGCGCTTCACCCTTCCTCTCCCCGCATGCGGGGAGAGGGGTTTCGCGTCACCGCCGCGTCAGGCGGCGGCAGAGCTCGTCGAGCTGTTCGAGGGTGGCGTAGCGGATGCGCAGCTCGCCGGCGCCGCCGCGGTCGATCACCTCCACGGCCATACCGAGCGATTCCTCGAGGTCGGCTTCGAGGGCGTGGGTGTCTGCGTCCTTGGGCTTGGCGCGGGGGCCGGAGGCCTTCTTCGGCGCATCGGTCTTGGCGCGCGCCAGGGCTTCCGTCTCGCGCACCGAAAGGCCTTTTGAAACAACGACTTCCGCCAGGGCCGCCGGGTTCTCGGCGGTGAGGATGGCGCGCGCGTGGCCGGCGGTCAGGCGGCCGGCCATCAGGTGCTCCTGGACGGTCGGCGGCAGGGTCGCCAGGCGCAGGGTGTTGGCCACGTGGCTGCGGCTCTTGCCGACCACCTTGGCCGTCTCGTCCTGGCTGTACTGCATGCGGCCCATCAGCGCCGCGTAGGCCTTGGCCTCCTCCAGCGGGTTGAGGTCGGCGCGCTGGACGTTCTCGACGATGGCGATCTCGTAGGCCTGGTTGTCGCCGAGCTCGCGCACCAGGGCCGGCACCGCCTTCAGGCCCGCGCGCTGGGCCGCACGCCAGCGGCGCTCGCCGGCGACGATCTGATATTCGCCTGGCTGCTGGCGCGAGGGCCTGACGAGGATCGGCTGCAGCACGCCTTTCTCGCGGATCGAGTCCGCCAGCTCGGCCAGTTCCTCCTCGGCGAAGTGGGTGCGCGGCTGCTCGGGATTGCGGTGGATCAGCTCGATCGGGATCTCGCGCGCGCCCTCCCCGGCCGGCGCCTGGCCGGCCTGGACCTCCTGGCCTTCCTCGGCCTCGCCCAACAGGGCCGACAGCCCGCGGCCCAATCCTCTGCGGTTTTCCGCCATCGGTCTTCCCTACGCCGCCGCCCTGCGCTCGCGCTCGCGCAGAACCACCTCGCGGGCGAGCTTCAGGTAGGCCTGGCTCCCCGCGCACTTGAGATCATAGACGAGCGCCGGCTTGCCGAACGACGGCGCCTCGGAGACCCGGACGTTGCGCGGGATCACTGTCTGATAGACCGCCTCGCCGAAGTGGGCGCGCACGTCGCTGGCCACCTGCTCCGACAGGCTGTTGCGCCGGTCGTACATGGTCAGGACCACGCCCTGGATCTCGAGCTTCGGATTGAGCGAGCCGCGCACCAAGTCGACCGTGCGCATCAGCTGGGTGAGGCCCTCGAGGGCGAAGAACTCGCACTGCAGCGGCACCAGCACCGCGTCGGCCGCCGCCATGGCGTTGACGGTGAGGAGGTTCAGCGACGGCGGGCAGTCGATCAGGACGTAGCTGTATTCGCCGGCCTCGCGGATGGCGTGCAGGGCGTCGCGCAGTTTGTAGGAGCGGCGCGGCGCGTTGCCGAGCTCCAGCTCGACGCCGGAGAGGTCGGGGTCGGACGGCGTCAGGTCGAGACCGGGCACGGCCGTGTGGACGATGGCGTCGGTGAGCGGCTTCTCGCCCATCAGCACGTCGTAGAGGGTGGTCTTGCGCTGGGCGCGGCCGACGCCGAGCCCGGTGGAGGCGTTGCCCTGGGGATCGCTGTCGATCAGCAGCACCCGCTCGCCCACCGCGGCCAGGGCGGTGCCGAGGTTGATCGCCGTGGTGGTCTTGCCGACGCCGCCCTTCTGGTTGGCGACGACCAGCACGCGTAGGCCCCGGAAAGACTGGTCAGACTTTGCGGGCACGCTTGAGCCTCCTCACGCGGACGATCCGGCCTCTCGGGTCGCTCAGGGACGGAACGGTCTCCGCCTCGAACTCCCAAGATTTTGTAGCCTCTTCCAGCTCAGACGCAACATCTTGTCCCTTGAGGAACAGGGCCGTTGCGCCCTTCTGCAGGTATGGCCGGGCATACCCGAGCAGGCGCGAGAGCGGCGCGCAAGCGCGTGCGGTGACGATGTCCACAGCCAGATCGAGGTTTTCCGCCCTGTCGTTGTGGACGCTGGCCGGCAGGTCGAGGGCGGCGACCACCTCGGAGAGGAAGCGGCAGCGCTTGGCCATGCTCTCGACGAGGTGGATGTGAAAGCCCTCGCGGCCCTTGCCGAGGATCGCCAGCACGATGCCGGGCAGGCCCGCGCCGGCGCCGAGGTCGGCCCAGGTGAGCGCGTCGGGCGCCAGCGGCAGGAGCTGGGCGCTGTCCCAGGCGTGGCGGTTCCAGAAATCGGGGATGGTGGCCGGCCCGACGAGGTTCATCACCTCGTTCCCGGCGGCCAGCATATCGCGGTAGCGCTCGAGGTTGGCCACCTGGGCCGGGCTCGCGCCGCTGGCCCGCGCGAAGGACGCTGCGTCGGTGACGGGCTCCACCTCAGGCCGCGCGGCGACGGACATGGGCGAGAAGCGCGGTCAGGGCGCCAGGGGTGACGCCTTCGATGCGGGCGGCCTGGCCAAGGGTCAGCGGCTTCACCGCGGCGAGCTTCTCGCGCACCTCGTTGGAGAGGCCGCCGACGGCGCCGTAGTCGAGATCGGCCGGCAGGCGCAGGTCCTCGTCCTTGCGGAAGGCGGCGGCATCGGCCGCCTGGCGGTCGAGGTAGCCGGCGTAGGAGGCGTCGATCTCCACCTGCTCGCGCACCGCCGGACTCCAGTCCGACAGCTCGGGCCAAAGGCGGGCGAGATCGTCGAAGCCAATCGAGGGATAGGCCAGGAGCTGGGTCAGGTTGCGGCGCTGGCCGTCGGCCTTCACCGGCAGCCCGGCCTTGGCGGCCTCGGCCGGCGTCAGGATCAGGGCCTCGGCGCGGGCGCGCGCGGCGGCCAGGGCCTGCGCCTTCTCCCCGAACGCGCGGGCCCGCGCCGAGCCGACGACGCCGAGCGCAATGCCCTTGGCCGTCAGGCGCTGGTCGGCATTGTCGGCGCGCAGGCTGAGGCGGAACTCCGCCCGGCTGGTGAACATCCGGTAGGGCTCGGTGACGCCGCGGGTCACGAGGTCATCGATCAGCACGCCGATGTAGGCCTCGTCGCGGGCGAACTCGGCGGGCGTCGATCCGCCGGCCGCGCGGGCGGCGTTGAGGCCGGCGACGAGGCCCTGGGCCCCCGCCTCCTCGTAGCCGGTGGTGCCGTTGATCTGGCCGGCGAGGTAGAGACCCGGCAGGCGCTTGGTCTCCAGCGTCGGATAGAGCTCGCGCGGATCGACGTAGTCGTACTCGATGGCGTAGCCGTGCCGCTTCACCGCCACCTGCTCGAGGCCGGGGATGGTGCGCAGGAAGAGGTCCTGGGTCTCGGCCGAGACCGAGGTCGAGATCCCGTTCGGATAGACCGTGTCGTCGTCGAGGCCTTCCGGCTCGAGGAAGATCTGGTGGCTGGTCTTGTCGCGGAAGCGGACGACCTTGTCCTCGATCGACGGGCAGTAGCGCGGGCCCTTGCCCGACACCCGGCCGCCGTACACCGCCGACTCGCTGAGCCGATCGGCGATGATCCGGTGGGTCTCCTCGGTGGTGTAGGTGACCCCGCAGGCGATCTGCGGCGTGGTGATCGAAGAGGTCAGGAAGGAGAACGGCACGGGCGCCTCGTCCGCCTGCTGCATCTCCAGGCGGTCCCAGGCGATGGTCCTGCCGTCGAGGCGCGCCGGGGTGCCGGTCTTCAGCCGGCCCAGGCGGAAATCGAGGGCGTAGAGCCGGTCGGAGAGGCCGATGGCCGGGGCATCGCCCACCCGGCCGGCGGGGATGCGCTCCTCGCCCCGATGGATCACGCCCTTCAGGAAGGTGCCGGTGGTCAGGACGACGCGCGGCGCGCGATAGGCTTCGCCGCTGGCGCCGAGCACGCCGGCCACCCGGCCGTCCTCGAGGATGAGGTCCTCGACGGCCTCCGCCTTCACCGTGAGGTTCGGCGTCGCCAGCATCTCGGCCTGCATGGCTTCACGATAGAGGCGCCGGTCGATCTGCGAGCGCGGGCCGCGGACCGCCGCGCCCTTGGAGCGGTTCAGCAGGCGGAACTGGATGCCGGACTGGTCGGCCAGGCGGCCCATCACCCCGTCGAGGGCGTCGATCTCGCGGACGAGATGGCCCTTGCCCAGGCCGCCGATCGCCGGGTTGCAGCTCATCTCGCCGATCGTCTCGACCTTGTGGGTGAGCAGCAGGGTGTGCGCGCCGAAGCGCGCCGCGGCCGCCGCAGCCTCGCAGCCGGCATGTCCGCCGCCGATGACGATCACGTCCCACATGGAGGCCGGCATATAGTCGATCGGCGGGCCTGTTTCACGTGAAACGTCGCCGCCGCGCCGCTATGTCGGGGATGCGACATTCGCGCCCACCTCTTGAAGGCGCCGCTTGGCGCACCACCTGAAGGGCAACTGGTCGTCCCTCCCCGTCGGAACGAGCCCCCCAAACTCCCGCGGTCCCGGAGCCGGCCAGCAGCTAGCAGACCTAGGTCGACCCGCGCGGCGCACTCTCCAGGCCGCGCGGGTTTTCTGTTTGGGCGTGTTTCACGTGAAACAGCGGCCGGCCTAAATCCTCCCCCCAAGGGGGAGGTGGCCCAGAGGGCCGGAGGGGGTTGCAGCCCACAGGCCCCCAACGCCCTGCCCCTCAACCCCCTCAGTCGCTTCGCGACAGCTCCCCCTGTGGGGAGCATCTATTTCCCGATACAGAACGTCGAGAAGATGCGGCCGAGCACGGCCTCCGGATCGATGCGGCCGGTGATCCGGTCGAGGGCGCGGGCCGCGAGACGGACGTCCTCGGCGGCGAGTTCCAGGCGGTCGTGTTCGGCCAGGGCATGGCGCAGGCGGGCCGCGGCCTCGGCGAGCAGTTCCTGGTGACGCAGCCGTGTGGCGGCCGGCGGCTCGGCCCCCGCCAGGGCCTCCACGACCCGCTCGGCGAGCAGGGACTTCAGCCAGGCGACGTCGTTCGGGCTTTTGGCGGTCACGGCGGCGACGGCGAGGCCGCGCGCCTGGGCCGCGTCGGCGGCCTTCCAGCCGGCCTCGTTCTCCGGCAGGTCGCGCTTGGTGATGACCAGCACGTCCCCCGGCTGCAGCTCGCGGGGGATCTCGACCGGCTCGGCCGAGGCGCCGTCGACCAGCCAGAGACGAAGGTTGGCGTCTTCGGCCCAGGCGCGGGCGCGCCGCACGCCCTCGGCCTCGATCTCGTCGGCGGTGTCGCGAAGGCCGGCGGTGTCGGCCAGCAGCAGCTTGTAGCCCTCGAGCACCAACGGAACCTCGATGATGTCCCGCGTCGTGCCCGGCGTCGCCGTGACGATGGCCGCCTCGCGGCCGGCGAGGGCGTTGAGCAGTGTGCTCTTGCCGGCGTTGGGCGCGCCCAGAAGCGCGATCCGATAGCCCTCGCGGATGGATGTTCCACGTGAAACATCGGCCGCAGCCGCCTCGAGCTCGCCGGCCAGGGCCTCCAGCACCGGCCTGGCCCGCCCCGCCACGTCGGTCGGCACCTCCTCGTCGGGAAAGTCCACCGCCGCCTCGAACATGGCCAGGGCCTCCTCCAGGGCGCCCCGCCAGCGCGCCTGGACCTCGGAGAGCCGTCCGCCGAGCTGCTCAAGCGCCTGGCGGCGCTGGGCCTCGGTCTCCGCCTCGACGAGGTCGGCCACGCCCTCCGCCTGGGCGAGGTCGAGCTTGCCGTGCTCGAATGCGCGGCGGGTGAACTCCCCCGGCTCAGCCAGGCGAAGGCCCAGGCCCGCCAGGGCGCCGACGAGGGCCTCGACCACGGCCGGGCCGCCATGCAGGTGGAACTCGGCGGCGTCCTCGCCCGTGTAGCTGCGCGGCCCCTTGAAGAAGAGCACCATCGCCTGGTCGATCTCGCGTCCGTCGGGGCCGAACAGGCGGCGCACGGCCGCGGTCCGGGCCTTCGGCACGTCACCGGCCACGGCCGCCACGGCCATGGCGCTCTTCGGCCCGGACACCCGGACGATCGCCACGGCGGCGCGGCCGGCGGCGGTGGCCGGGGCGAAGATCGTGTCGCTCATCCTAGGCGCCGGGGGTCTTGGCGCCCGCGGCGGCGGAAAGGCCGACCTCCATCAGCTTTCGGAACTGCTCCTGCGCCCCGGCGCCGAAGCTCATCCAGCTCTTCATCAGTTCGTCGGGCGACAGCGCGGTCATGTTGGCGCTCATCCGCGCCTGCATCTCCTTTACGAGCGCCTCGTTGAGGGCGCTGACGTCCGGCAGCCCCAGGAACCGGCGCGCCTCCTCCGGCGTGCAGTCCACCTCGACGGTCATCTTCATGTGGCTCTCCCGAGGGCCGCGATCTCGGCCCGCTTTCAGCTTTTCGATATGGCCCGGGCCGCGCTCTCCGCGCTAGTAGCGATGAGCATTCCAGTGAGGAGACGGCCCATGGGCGAGCGCACCACCATCACCACCAAGGACGGGTCCTTCTCGGCCTATGTGGCGAGGCCCCAGGCGGCCTCTGCCCCGGCCGTGGTGGTCATCCAGGAGATCTTCGGGGTCAACCAGGTGATGCGCGACATCACCGACGGCCTGGCGGCCCAGGGCTATCTGGCGATCTGCCCCGACCTCTTCTGGCGGATCGAGCCGGGCATCGACATCACCGACCAGTCCGAGGCGGAGTGGAAGCGCGCCTTCGAGCTGTTCAACGCCTTCGACGTCGACGCCGGGGTGAAGGACATCGCCGCGACCATCGCCGAGATCCGCAAGGACCCCGGCTGCAGCGGCAAGGTCGGGGCGGTGGGCTTCTGCCTGGGCGGGCTGCTCGCGTTCCTGACGGCGACCCGCACCGATGCGGACGCCGCGGTCTCCTACTATGGCGTCGGCATCGAGGGCCGCGTCGCCGAGGCGGAGAAGCTGGCCCGCCCGCTCCTGCTGCACATTGCCGAAGAGGACCAGTTCGTGCCCAAGGAGGCGCAGAAGGTCATCCTTCAGGCGCTCAAGGACCACCCGAACATCGAGATCCACACCTATCCGGGCCGCGACCACGCCTTCGCCCGGGTCGGCGGCGAGCACTACAACGAGGCCGACGCCAGGCTGGCCGGCGGCCGCACCCTGCAGTTCTTCAAGAAGACCCTCGGCTGATGCGCGCCATCCGTTTCGAGGCGCCAGGCGGGCCGGAGGTGCTCCAGCTCGTCGAGGTCGACACGCCCGCCCCCGGTCCGGGCCAGGTCCTGGTCCGGCACGAGGCCATCGGCATCAACTTCATCGACACCTACCAGCGCTCCGGCCTCTATCCGGTGAAGCTGCCGTCGGGCCTCGGCTCGGAGGCGGCGGGCGTGGTGGAGGCGGTGGGCGACGGGGTTACGCGCTTCAAGGTGGGCGATGCGATCGCCTACGCCGGCGGCGCCCTCGGCGCCTACGCCGAGCACGGCGTCGTGGCGACCGATCGCGCCGTGAAGCCGCCGGCGGGGATCGACGCCCGCATCGCCGCGGCCGCCCTGCTCAAGGGCATGACCGTCGAGGCCTTCATCCGCCGGCTGCATCGTGTGGAGCCGGGCGAAGTGGTGCTAGTCCATGCGGCGGCCGGCGGCGTCGGCCAGATCATGACACAGTGGCTGAAGGCGCTCGGGGCAGTCGTCATCGCCACGGTCGGCTCGGAGGAGAAGGCGCAGGTGGTCCACGACCTCGGCGCCGACCACGTGATCCTCTACCGCGAGCAGGACGTGGCCGCCGAGGTGAAGCGCATCACCGGCGGCGCGGGCGTGCCGGTGGCCTATGACTCGGTGGGCAAGGACACCTTCGAGGGCACCCTGGCGAGCCTGTCCCGGCGGGGCCTGTTCGTCAGCTTCGGCAACGCGTCCGGACCGGCCCCGCCGGTGGACCCGATCCGGCTGATGCGCGGCGGCTCGCTGATGTTCACCCGCCCCACCCTCTTCGACTACATCGCCACCACGGCCGAGCTCGACGCCAGCGCCGCGGCGCTGTTCGAGGTCATCGGCTCTGGCCAGGTGAAGATCGACATCGGCCAGACCTTCCCGCTGGCCGAGGCCCGGCGCGCCCACGAAGCGCTCGAGTCGCGGAGCACGGTCGGCGCCAGCCTGCTGATCCCCTGACCGGCGTTTCACGTGAAACAGGGGCCGGTTTCGACCGGCCTCTGTGGCGCAGCGAGCCGCAAGGGACACGCCTTTCGCCGCTAATTTCGCGACAGAGCCAATTTTCCAAAACGAAGGGGCTCCGGTTTCCCGAAGCCCCTGAAAACGTTCAGCTTTTCTAGTCGGTGATCTAGGTGTTCATCGACTGGAAGAAGTCGTCGTTGTTCTTCGACTGGCGCAGCTTGTCGAGCAGGAACTCGATCGCGTCTTGGGCGCCCATCGGGTTGAGGATGCGCCGCAGGATGTAGGTCTTCTGCAGGTGCTCCTTCGGGGTGATGAGCTCTTCCTTCCGGGTGCCGGACTTGAGCACGTCGATGGCCGGGAAGATCCGCTTGTCGGCGACCTTGCGGTCCAGCACGAGCTCGGAGTTACCGGTGCCCTTGAACTCTTCGAAGATGACTTCGTCCATCCGGCTGCCGGTGTCGATCAGGGCCGTGGCGATGATCGTCAGCGAGCCGCCCTCCTCGATGTTCCGCGCCGCGCCGAAGAAGCGCTTCGGCCGCTGCAGGGCGTTGGCGTCGACACCGCCGGTCAGCACCTTGCCCGAGGACGGGACGACGGTGTTGTAGGCGCGGCCGAGGCGCGTCACCGAGTCCAGCAGGATGACCACGTCGCGCTTGTGCTCGACCAGGCGCTTGGCCTTCTCGATGACCATCTCGGCCACCTGGACGTGGCGCGTCGCCGGCTCGTCGAACGTCGAGGAGATCACCTCGCCCTTCACCGTGCGCTGCATGTCGGTGACTTCTTCCGGCCGCTCGTCGATCAGCAGGACGATGAGATAGCACTCGGGGTGGTTCTGCTCGATCGACTTGGCGATGTTCTGCAGCATCACCGTCTTGCCAACCCGCGGCGGGGCGACGATCAGGCAGCGCTGGCCCTTGCCGAGCGGCGCGACGATGTCGATCACCCGGCCCGAGCGATCCTTCAGGGTCGGATCGTCGATCTCCATCTTCAGGCGCTCGTCCGGATAGAGCGGCGTCAGGTTGTCGAACAGCACCTTGTGCCGGACGTTCTCCGGCGCTTCGAAGTTGATCTGGTGGACGGTGACCAGGGCGAAGTAGCGCTCGCCTTCGCGCGGGGCGCGGACCGCGCCATCGACGCTGTCGCCGGTGCGCAGGCCAAACTTCCGGATCTGCGAGGGCGAGACATAGATGTCGTCGGGGCCCGGCAGGTAGTTGGCTTCCGGCGAGCGCAGGAAGCCGAAGCCGTCCTGCACCACTTCCAGGGTGCCCGAGCCCGAGATCTCCACCCCTTCCTCAGCGAGGGTCTTGAGGATCGCGAACATCATGTCCTGCTTGCGCATGGAGTTCGCGTTCTCGATCTCCAGCTGCTCGGCGAAGGACAGCAGGTCGGCCGGCGACTTGTCCTTCAGCTCCTGCAGGCTCATGCGCTTCAGGCCCATGGCGGCGATCGCCTTGGCCGCTTCGGTCGGCTCTTCCGGGCCGCCGTCGCCGTCGTCGCCCTGGCCTTCGGCCATCTGCGGCTCGAGGGTGTCGAGCTCGGGGGCGTCGACCTCCGGAGTGTCGGGCGCGTCGCTCGGGATGTTGTTGTCGTCTTGCATTTGAATTTACTCAGATATTTCGCGCCGCCGCCACAGAACGGTCTCCGGGCGCCGGCTTGTTGAAGCTGTAGGCGCGCGCTGCGCGCCGTTGTCTCGTCTCGTCGTCCCTGGGACGTCTCTTGGGGAACCGGCTGGGTCCGCGGCTGTCTCTCAGCGGCGGGAGCCGGGAAAAGGCGGGGCGCGCGGCGGATCACGCCACGCGTAAGGTCATCGGAACCACAGTTGGCCCGGCGAGGTCAAGCGCCGCGACAGTCGCAGGCTTCGCCCGCACCCCGCCGGCGAAGCCGCTAGCTTCCGAACTCCGTCGTCACGGCGATGACCATGACGATGGCGGCGATGAACGGCAGCTCGTTGGTCATGCGCCAGAACTTGGCGGTCCGCGGCCGCTCGCCGCGTTCGATCTTCTTGCGCGCTCCGGCGAGATAGCCGTGCCAGGCGGAGAGGAAGACGATGCCGGCGAGCTTGGTCAGCATCCAGGGCTTGAGGAGGAAACCCCAGCCGAGCCGCTGCGTCCCGTCCACATATATGAGCGCCAGGCCGAAGATGAAGGTCAGGATCATCGCCGGATTGATGATGATCCGCAGGAGCTTGCGCTCCCACACCTTGAAGTGGGCGTCGAACTCCGAGCCGGGGGGCGCGGTCTCGGTGTGATAGGCGAACAGTCGCGGCAGGTAGAGCATGCCGGCCATCCAGGCGATCACCGAGATGATGTGCAGGCCGCGCAGCAGATCGTACCAGTTCATCAGCCCCCTCCCGAGACGTCGTGGCCCTGCTCGAGCCCTTCCTCATAGCTCGACTCGGGCCGGCAGGCGCAGCGCGCAAGTCCCGCGCCGCATTGCCATGGACCGTAAGGCCGGGCGCCGTCCAGTCGGCCGAGGCTGAGGATCACCGCCTCCGCGAGGCCGTCGACGAAGGCCTGGCGCACGCCGGGCGTCGGGCTGCGCAGGTAGGGCGAGCAGCCGACCTCGGCCGCGAGCCTGGCGTATTCGTGGTCGAGCTCGACCAGGGTCTCCACATGCTCGGAGACGAAGGCCACCGGGGCGACGATGACGCCCTTGCCCTCGGCGCCGGCCCGCCGGATCTCCGCGTCTGTGGAGGGCTCCAGCCACTTGAGCGGTCCCACCCGGCTCTGGAAGCAGACCTCCCAGTCGGGCAGCTCCGGCAGCTGGGCGGCGATGGCGGCGGCCGTCGCCTGGATCTGCGCGCGATAGGGATCGCCGGCGTCGACGACCTTCTGCGGCAGCCCGTGAGCAGAGAACAAGAGCCTGATATTACTAGGCTTTCCGGCTGTTATCCACTTGTCGCGGATCGCCTCGGCGTGGGCCTCGATGAGGCCCCCGGCTGTCGGGTAGCAGCAGATCTCGCGGCTGCGGCCGGGGCCCTTGTAGGCCCGCTTCCAGTCCTTCAGCGAGGAGGCGGAGGTGGTCGTCGAATACTGCGGATAGAGCGGCAGGAGCACGATCTGGTCGGGAGCGAAGGCGGCCACCGCCTTGGCCGTCTCGGCGGCGAACGGCTTCCAGTAGCGCATGGCGATGAAGACCTTCGCCTCGTCGCCGGGCGCGAGCCTCTTCAGCGCCGCCTCGAGCTCGCGCGCCTGGGCCTGGGTTTCCGGCAGCAGGGGCGAGGCGCCACCCATGATGGCGTAGTTGGCCTGGGCGGTCTTCTCGCGGGTGGTGGAGATGAAGCGCGCCAGCGGATAGCGGACGAGGGCCGGCGCGCCGATGATCGCCGGATCCTTGAACAGGTTGTAGAGGAACGGCTTCACCGCGGCCGGCCCGTCCGGCCCGCCGAGGTTGAAGAGGACGACCGCGAGCTTCACGCCGCGGCCTTTACGCTCTTGCCGGTCACCTGAGAGACCACCCGGGCGATGTGCGGGATCGGCGTCGCCGGCATGATCCCATGGCCGAGGTTGAAGATGTACGGCCCGCCGCCCCATTGTTCGACGAGCTGCTCCACACGAGCGTCGAGGGCCGGGCCTCCGGCCAGCAGCAGCAGGTTGTCGAGGGCGCCCTGGATGGTCTTGCCCTGGGCCTGCAGCCGGCGGCCCATGGCGGCGCTCGCCTGGGTGTCCAGCGCCACGCACTCGACGGGAGAGCCCTGCGCATAGTTCTCGACCAGGGCGCCGGCGCCGCGCGGGAAACCAATGAACGGGGTCGTCACGCCGGCGGCGCGGACCCGCTCGACGATCGCCGCGTGCGGCTTGACGACGATGCGCTCGAAGACGTCCTCGGCCAGGTTCTCGGCCCAGCTCTCGAAGAGCTTCAGCGCCTGGGCGCCCGACTTCGCCTGCATGA